>CAZDRL010000006.1:0-8296 GCA_964508035.1 uncultured Desulfuromonas sp. | reverse complement strand
CCAGACAGAGGAGAGATATGCACATTAAAGTTAACGGAAAAGAGCGCGAAGTTGAATCCAGTTGCACTATGGCGCAGCTCCTGCAGTTGCTGAACCTCAATGCCGAAAAAGTGGCAGTAGAACACAACCGCAGGGTCGTTATGCGCTCCAACTTCGATACCACCGTGTTGAAGGAAAACGACCAAGTGGAAATTGTCAGCTTTGTTGGCGGTGGCTAGTTAGAGCCGGGGCGTAATCTTTAGCTCTATTTGCGCGCATAGATACTTATATTTTTACACCTCTACATTTCACGGCGCTACTGACGGCGTCTTTGGGAAAGGAAACATTATGGATGAACTTGTTATTGCGGGGCGCTCGTTTCGCTCGCGCCTGATGGTGGGAACGGGAAAGTTTTCCTCCAACGCCGCCATGGCTGCGGCACTGAACGCGTCAGGGAGCGAAATTGTCACCGTAGCTCTGCGCCGTGTCGATATTGACAATCCCGATGACGATATGCTCAAACATATCGATCTAAAGCGTTTTTTGCTCTTGCCTAACACCAGCGGGGCGCGCGATGCAGATGAAGCCGTACGTCTGGCGCGGCTGGCGCGTGCAGCGGGATGTGAACCCTGGGTGAAGCTTGAAGTAACCCCCGACCCGTACTATCTCCTCCCCGACCCTATCGAAACCTTAAAAGCCGCAGAGATTCTGGTCAAAGAGGGTTTTGTAGTGCTTCCATATATCAATGCCGATCCGGTATTGGCCAAGCATCTGCAGGAAGTTGGCACTGCGACCGTGATGCCTCTAGGTGCCCCCATCGGCACCAACAAGGGGATCCGCACACGGGACAACATCGCCATCATAATAGAACAAGCTATTGTGCCGGTCGTGGTGGATGCTGGTCTGGGTGCGCCCTCGCATGCCGCGGAGGCGATGGAGATGGGTGCGGATGCGGTGCTCGTTAACACCGCTCTGGCGGTGGCTGCTGACCCTGCCGCGATGGCGGCAGCGTTTGCCAAAGGGGTAGAGGCAGGCCGCGAGGGGTTTCTCGCCGGGCTGGGGAAACAGCAACAGCGCGCTGAAGCTTCTAGCCCATTAACCGGATTTTTAAGGGATTAGTCATGACCTTCAGCGATGAAATGATGCAATACCCCAGAGAAGAGCTGCTGGAACAGATTCACACCTGCAATGCAACCCAGGTGGAGCAGGCATTGAGTGCGGACCGTCTGGATATGCGCGACTTCATGGCACTGATCTCTCCGGCAGCGCGCCCCTATCTGGAACAGATGGCGCAGCGTTCCCACCAGATCACACGCCAGCGCTTTGGCAACAACATCTACCTCTACACCCCCATGTATCTTTCCAATGAATGCAGCAACGGGTGCAAATACTGCGGCTTTAATGCCAGCAACAAAATTCCGCGCGCAACCCTGAGCATGGAGGAGGTTGAAAAGGAAGCACGGATCATCCACAACTACGGGTTCCGGCATATCCTCCTCCTCACTGGGGAGGCGGCAAAACTGGCGGACAACCAATACCTGGTGGAGGCGATACAGCGGATAAAGCCGCTGTTCAGCTCTATCAGCATTGAGGTGTATCCCATGGATAACGCGGGCTACGCCCAGGTGGTAGATGCCGGGGTGGATGGGCTGACCTTGTATCAAGAGACCTACGACCCTGAGCTGTACGCCGAACTCCATCCCTACGGAAACAAGCGCGACTACCGCTTCCGCCTCGAAGCGCCAGACCGGGCAGGGAGTGCAGGGATGCGCCGCATCGGAATTGGGGCGCTCTTAGGGCTGGGCGACTTTGCGCGCGAGGCGTTCTATACCGGACTGCATGCGCGCTATTTAGCAAAACGGTACTGGCGCAGCCAGGTAAGTGTGTCGTTTCCGCGGATTCGCCCTGCCGATGGCGGTTTTGCCCCGCTGGAGATTGTCAGCGATGCGCAACTGGTGCAGATGGTGTGCGCCATGCGCCTGCTCCTCCCAGATGCAGCGCTGTATCTATCCACGCGCGAAAATGCTACTCTGCGTGACAACCTCATGCCGCTGGGGATCACCCATATGAGTGCAGGTTCGTGTACTGCTCCGGGCGGACACAGCAAAGAGGTGGAATCCACCCAGCAGTTTGCCATTGACGATGACCGTACCCCCGCAGGGATGAGCACCATCATCCGCGCCAAAGGCTTAGAAGCGGTATGGAAAGACTGGGACAGCGCGTTTCTTAACCGCGGTGTGGGTGCAACGGAAGGATTGGGGGTCAGCACCTCACTGTAGGCTGTCGATGAACGGCAGTGAACCGCATCGAGCTGTTCAGCAAGAACTTGTGGCACCCGTTCCAGGGGACACTTTGCATTTTCATGCACATAAACTGGTTGGCTCAAGGGTTAGGAACACACCATGGAGATCGCTTTCAGCCTCTATCTCATCACAGATCGGCACCAATGTGCCGCTGGCTTTACTCTGCTTAGTGCTGTTGAAGCAGCGCTGCAGGGAGGGGTAAGCGCAGTGCAGCTGCGCGAGAAAGATCTGGCGCCTAAAGAACTGCTCCGGCGCGCCCGCCAGCTGCGCACCCTAACCGCACGCTATGGGGCGCAGCTACTTATAAACGATCGGGTCGATATTGCGCTGGCGTCGGACGCAGACGGCGTCCACTTGACTGAACAATCGATGGACATACGCAGCGCACGCGCCCTGCTGGGGTCTGAACGTCTGATCGGGGTTTCCACCCATAGCCTGCAACGCGCACGCAATGCAGCGGAGGATGGGGCTGACTTTCTCACCTTCAGCCCCATCTACCCCACCCCTTCCAAAGCAAAATACGGGGAGCCGCAGGGGGTGGAGAAACTGCGCGCAGTCTGTGCAGAGATAAAAATTCCGGTGTTTGCCCTTGGCGGCATCACCCCTGAGCGTCACCCGGAGGTGCTTCGCTCTGGCGCAACTGGCATTGCACTGATCTCGGCAATCATGGGGGCACCTAACCCCACTGCCGCAGCACACCAATTTTCTCTTTAATTTCCAAGTCCAAAACAGAAACACTCAAGTATAACCCCCGCTTCAGCTCTGTACGCTAAAATAAACGCTTATTTCTGCACCCTTGCCTTGTCACAGCGGGTACTTTTTGGCATAGTGCAGCAGATTCTGGAGCATCTTGCTGTCCAAGCTTATCAACACACCATGTAAGGAGAGGGTTAATGCCCAAGCGCAACGATATTCATAAGATTCTTATTATAGGTTCAGGTCCCATTATTATCGGTCAGGCATGCGAATTTGACTATTCCGGCACACAGGCATGTAAAGCGTTGCGCAAGCTCGGGTACGAAGTGCTGCTGGTGAATTCCAACCCCGCAACCATTATGACCGATCCGGAAATGGCAGATATTACCTATATCGAAGCCCTCACTCCTGAAATTATTGGCGAAATCATCGAACGGGAGCGTCCCGATGCCCTCCTCCCCAACCTCGGCGGGCAGACGGCGCTGAACCTGGCGATGGAACTGGAGCGCCGCGGTATTCTGGATAAGTTCAACGTAGAGGTGATTGGGGTCAATCTGCGCGCTATCGAGCGTGGCGAAGACCGCGATATTTTCAAAAACCTTATGGATAGCCTGGGGATTGAAATGGCGCGCAGTGCCATTGCAAACACCATGGCTGAAGCTAAGGAGATCATTAAAGATATCGGGTTTCCAGTGGTAATCCGCCCCGCATACACCATGGGGGGAACTGGAGGCGGGTTTGCCTACAACATGGAAGAGTATGAAAACATTGTCGCACGTGGCCTTTCCCTCAGCCCGGTGGGTCAAGTGCTGATTGAGGAATCCATCCTCGGTTGGGAAGAGCTGGAACTGGAGGTTGTGCGCGACGCTAAAGGGCATAAAATCACGGTGTGTTTCATTGAGAATGTCGACGCTGTCGGGGTGCATACCGGTGATTCCTTTTGCACCGCCCCCATGCTCACCATCAGCAAAGATCTGCAGGATCGACTTCAGCGCCACGCCTACGCGATTGTAGAGGCGATCGAAGTGATCGGAGGCACCAATGTACAGTTTGCCTACGATCCTGTCGATGATCGCATCATCGTAATTGAGATCAATCCGCGCACCTCGCGTTCTTCTGCCCTTGCAAGCAAAGCAACCGGGTTCCCCATTGCCCTGATATCTGCACAACTTGCTGTGGGCCTCACCCTGGACGAGATCCCCTATTGGCGCGACGGCACCCTGGATAAATACACCCCCAGCGGCGATTACGTGGTGGTGAAGTTTGCGCGCTGGGCCTTTGAGAAGTTCAAAGGGGTGCAGGATAAACTTGGCACCCAGATGCGTGCCGTTGGCGAAGTGATGAGCATCGGCAAAAACTACAAAGAGGCAATGCAAAAGGCGATCCGCTCCCTGGAGATTGATCGCTACGGTTTTGGGTTTGCATCCAACTTCAACTCCTTGAGCTTAGATGCGTTGCTGCAAAAACTGGCGGAACCCTCTAGCGAACGCCACTTTATCATCTACGAAGCGCTGCGCAAGGGAGCGGGGGTCGACACGCTGGCTAAACGCACCCACATCAAACCTTGGTTTCTGGAGCAGATGCTCGAGGTGGTGGAGCTTGAAGAGCAGATTTTGCAGCACAAAGGGCAACTGCCGCCAGACGAACTGCTGCTGCAGGCAAAGCGTGATGGTTTTGCCGACAAATACCTGGGGCAGCTGTTAGAGATCCCTGAAATTCAGGTGCGCACCCGCCGCCAGGACCTGGGTATGGTCCAGGCGTGGGAAGCGGTCCCGGTAAGTGGAGTGGAAAATGCAGCGTATTACTTTTCCACCTACAATGCTCCAGATCAGGTGGAAACGAGTACGCGCAAGAAGATTATGGTGCTTGGTGGCGGACCAAACCGCATTGGACAAGGGATTGAGTTTGACTACTGTTGTGTACATACCGCCATGGCGCTACGCGAGGCGGGGTATGAAACCATCATGGTAAACTGCAACCCGGAAACTGTTTCCACCGACTATGACACCTCGGACAAGCTTTACTTCGAACCCCTGACAGTAGAGGATGTCCTCTCTATCTATGCGAAAGAAAAGCCTGAAGGGGTTGTGGTACAGTTTGGGGGGCAGACTCCGCTTAACATTGCGGCTGAACTTGAAGCGGCTGGTGTGAAAATCATTGGCACCTCCCCTGCCACCATTGACCAGGCCGAGGATCGGGATCAGTTCAATGCCATGATGCAAAAGCTCAATATCCCCCAGCCGGAATGTGGCATGGCGCGCACTTTTGCGCAGGCAATTGAGATTGCCGCGCGCATCGGCTACCCCCTCATTGTGCGCCCGTCGTATGTGCTGGGGGGGCGTGCAATGGAGATTGTCCACGATGAGGAAGAGCTGTGCACCTATCTGGAAAAAGCTGTAGTGGTGACGCCCGAGCGCCCCATCCTCATCGACCGTTTCCTGGAAAACGCTATCGAAGCAGAAGCCGATGCCATCTGTGACGGATACGACGCTTTTGTCCCTGCAGTGATGGAGCATATTGAGATGGCTGGAGTCCATTCCGGCGATTCTGCCTGCGTAATCCCGCCGGTCAACATTGCTCCAGAGCACATAAAAACCATCGAAGAGTACACACGCCGCATTGCGATAGAGATGGGGGTAGTCGGACTGATGAACATTCAGTACGCTATTGCAGATGGTAAAGTATACATCATCGAAGCCAACCCCCGTGCAAGCCGCACCGTTCCCTTGGTCTCCAAGGTGTGCAACATCCCCATGCCTAAAATTGCGGTGGAGCTGATGCTGGGCAAAAAATTGGTCGACATGGGATTAAAGGCGCGCAAAATAAATCATTTTGGCGTAAAAGAAGCAGTTTTCCCCTTCAATATGTTCCCCGAAGTGGACCCAGTCCTCGGCCCCGAGATGCGTTCTACCGGCGAGGTTCTTGGCTTAGCGGACAATTACGGTCTTGCGTTTTTCAAAGCCCAGGACGCCGCATATGGACGTCTGCCGCGCGAAGGCACCGTCCTAATCACGGTGGCAGAGGCAGATAAAGCAAGCGTGGTTGAAGCTGCGCGTCAATTTGCCGATCTCGGCTTCTCCCTTGTTGCCACTGCAGGAACCGCAGCATATCTGCGGGATAACGGCCTTGAGGTAGACACTATCTACAAAGTCCACGAGGGACGGCCCAATATTACTGACGCCATCACCAACGGAGAGATCCAACTCGTGGTGAACACTCCGGCCGGCCGCCCGAGCACCTACGATGACTCATATATCCGCAAAGCGGCGATCAAGTACAAGGTTCCCTATATGACCACCACCGCAGCTGCAGTGGCTGCCGCAAAAGGGATAGAGGCACGGCGCGATGGCAAAGGGGAAGTGCGCAGCCTGCAGGAGTACCATAAGAACATCGTCTAATCCCCCCTTATCCCCCCCACTCCAACCCTCTCCCACCGCGGGGGCAGGTTGGAGTGGGGGGATATTTTAGCCCCACAATGCTTTTCTGAGCATTACCCCACCCTGGTCCCCCCCTATCAGATGGGGAGGAACCTAACCGCAAGGAGCCTTCCCATGTCTGCACATCTTAAATGGCCGCAACTCCTCTCAACCCAACGGATGGGAAAACCAGGCGAAGTTGCGCCTGTAGCTGCACCATTTGACAGTGCGGAACGAAACACCTTTGAAGCCGATTACGACCGCGTAGTGTTCAGTGAACCCTTTCGGCGACTGGCAAAGAAAACTCAAGTTCACCCCTTAGCCCCCAATGATCACATCCACAACCGGCTCACCCACTCTGTGGAGGTTGCAAGTGTGGGGCGCTCCATCGCTAAAAAGGTGCAGTATTTTCTGCAGGAACAACACCCTGAACACGGCGACCTGTTTCAATCTTTGCCCATGGTGGTTCAGGTGGGATGCCTCATCCACGATATCGGCAATCCACCGTTCGGTCACGCAGGGGAATACGCCATCCGTGAATGGATGGCAGCGCATATTGACATGATCTGCCCTCCGCAGGTTTCTGAGGCTACCCGCAAAGATCTGTTGCTGTTTGAGGGCAACGCCCAGGGTTTTCGCCTTGCAGCACGCTCTGACAACCCCTGCAGTGGATACATGCGCCTCACCTTTGCGTCCCTGGGGAGCATGATCAAGTATCCGTGGACCAGCATCGATGCGCGCGCAGCGGAAAACAAAAAGTTCTCAGTGTTTGCAAGCGAAGAAGAGATCTTTATGCGTATGGCGGACACTATGGGGCTGGTGGGAACCGACGGCACAGTGGCGCGCCATCCTCTTTCATTTCTGAGCGAAGCTGCAGACGATATCTGCTACCGCATGCTCGATATGGAAGACGCGGTGTCGATGCGGATCTTCCCAGAACGGCCGATAAAAGAGCTGTTTTTAAAACTTGCCGGACTGGAAGGGAAAAACGACATCCCCATTTCTAAAGCACGGGGAATGGCAATCGCCGCACTCATCGATGAGTCGCTGCGCGTATTTTGCAACCACTATGCGCAGATTATGACGGGGGAACACACCCGCGATCTGAAAATGGATTTCTCCACCCGCTACAATGAAGGCTTTGCACAGATTGCAGAGCTATATACAGAAATTTTCTCCCACCGTGCCAAGCTACGCTACGAACTGGGAGCGTACAAAATGGTGGGACGCATCATCAAGGCGTTTTCCCTCGCACTGCAGTCACTGTGTAAGCATCAAGACTATGACGCCGCCCCATTCATCTCGCGCAAGTGCCTCGACCTGGCATGGGACACTGCCTATATTGATGCACACCGCAAGCAATCCTACGAGTGGTGGCTGCGCCAGGCCTTTGACTTTGTCTCCGGCCTTACCGACAACTATGCCATCCAGATATCAAGTGAAATAGAGGGGATTCTCACCAAATGAACCCCCTGACGACGGTGGATAGAACCGGAAGAATAAAACCCTGGGTGGTGGTAAGTGGCGCTTCGGGCGGGATCGGTGCAAATCTGACCACACATCTGTTACATGCAGGTTACAGGGTGATTGGTACCGCGCGAACCCTGCAGGGGTTAGACGCGTTGCCGCAGGAAAACTTCTACCCGCTGGTGTTGGATTTGGCTGCAGCGGATGGGGTGCAAACTGCGGCAGCACAGATTCTTACACTCTGCGATGGAGATCTGTTCTGCCTCATTAACAATGCGGCCTATGCGCAACCGGGCGCAGTTGAGGATTTGAGCCGTATTGAGCTGGAACAGCAGTTTGCGGTGAATGTGTTTGGCACCCACCAACTCACCACCCTGCTACTTCCGGCGCTGCATCGGGGTAAAGGCGGACGTCTGATCAATATCAGCTCTATCT
>CAZDRL010000005.1:58864-88173 GCA_964508035.1 uncultured Desulfuromonas sp. | reverse complement strand
AGTTAAAGGCTGTTGCTTATCTTGAAGTTCCATGCGCATGAACCAGTGACATATGAAAACTTTTATGTTTATATGTATGCGGCTCAAAGCTATATTATTCATGTTATTTAATAGTAATCAATGTAAGGAGGCCCTATGGAACGAAGCAAACAGCGCATTGTGATCATTGGCGGCGTTGCTGCTGGGATGAAAACCGCATGTCGCCTGCGCCGGCTGGATCCCACTGCGCGCATAACGGTCATTGACCGCACCCGCAATATCTCCTACGGAGCTTGCCCCTTGCCGTATTATATCGAGGGGCTGTTTGATGACATCAATGAAGTTCGCAAAACCCCTACTGGGGTACTGCGCGACGAAACGTTTTTCGCCAAGGTAAAGGGGTTTGAAACCCTTACCCGTACCGAGGCGCTTGAGATCAAGCGCACAGACAAGAAGGTGCGGCTGTGCAACCTTGACAGTGGCAAAGAATTTGAGCTGGATTACGATAAACTCGTGTTGGCGACAGGGAATGAGCCAACCATCCCGCCACTTCCAGGAATGGAGCTTTCCGGGGTGTTGCCGCTTAAAACTATGGAGCAGGCGCAGGAAATAGACCGTCTAGCTCACAGGGGTAAGAATGCGGTGATCATCGGAGCGGGGCTAATCGGCCTCGAGGTCGCCGAAGCTCTGACCGCGCGGGGGCTCAACGTCACTATCATCGAGATGAAAGATCAAGTTTTAGCTACAGCGTTAGATTTCAGCATCGCCGCCATGGTACATCACGAACTGAAGCGTAACAAGGTTAACCTCCGTCTAGCCGAACCCTTAGAGCGGATCGAGGGGGCTGAACATGTAACCCAAGTAGTAACCACCAAAGGGACCTACCCGGCTGACCTGGTTCTGATCGCGATTGGGGTGCGTCCAGCGGTGCAACTGGCTAAAGATGCGGGGCTAACCCTCGGCGCAACTGGGGCTATTGCGGTAAATGCATATATGCAAAGTTCAGATCCAGATATCTATGCAGCCGGGGATTGTGCCGAGTGTACAGATCTTCTTACGAATAAAAAGGTGTATATCCCGCTGGGCTCAACGGCAAATAAACACGGACGTGTGGTGGCAAACAACATAGCCGGACGGGAGGAACAGTTCCCTGGTATTCTTGGCTCCCTTGCCGTGAAGGTGTTTAATCTCAATGTCGCGCGTACCGGGATGTCATCAAGAGATGCGCAGCTCATCGGCCTGAAACCTGAAAGCATCGTAGTTTCCGGGCCGGACTTTGCACATGTATACCCTGGCAACAACCCCATAGTTATCAAGCTTGTGGTAGAGCGCACCAGCCGCAAGGTGTTAGGGGTTCAGGTTGTCGGTCCGGGTGTAGTAGATAAGCGCGCGGATGTTATCGCTACTGCGATCTCACTAGGAGCCACAGTGGATCAGATAGCACAACTGGACCTATGCTATGCCCCACCCTATTCGAATGCCATGGATGCCCTGCACCAAACCGCCAACGCGATGCGGAATAAACTCGATGGTCTGGCAGAAAGTATGAGTGCTGTTGCAGTCAAAAAGATGATGGATAACAACGAGGAGTTCATCCTGCTAGACGTTCGCTCGCCTGCAGAACAAGAAGAGGTGAGAATTAAAGGCGCAACTATGATGCCGCTCGGGGCGGTGCGCCAGAAACTTACTGAATTACCCGTTGATGCGCTGATCGTCCCCTTCTGTAAGATGAGTTTGCGCGGCTATGAGGCGCAGTTAATTCTACAGCATGCGGGGTTCCGCAATGTGCGCTATATGGAAGGGGGAGTACTGGGCTGGCCCTACGAACTGGAGAAGTAAACCTCCTACGACTGACTTAGGCTCTAAATAGAACAGGCGCTCACCCGTAACTGGGGAGCGCCTGTTCTAGTCTTATCCTGGAATATAAGTTGGACTTACTTGCCTGCGAGTTCCATAACCTGAGCGGTAAACGGATTAGCAAACAGAATAATCATGGAAACAACAAATACGTAGATCGCCAGTGACTCGATCATCGCCAGACCAATCATCATTGTGGTAAGAATCTTACCGCTTGCGCTGGGGTTGCGTGCAACACCTTCAACAGCTGATTTGATAGCAATACCTTGACCAAGAGCGGTACCAAAAGAACCAATTGCCATACCGAAACCTGCTGCAATCATACACCATGCAAAAAATGTCATCTTTCGTTCTCCTTGTTACAATGTGAGTTTATTCTTCCTATACAATATAGGACCAATTAACCGCCAGTGCGGTTGCATAAACGTGTTTAGTGTGCTTCTTCCAGGGATCCAGCAATGTAGATCATCGCCAGCAGGGTAAATACGAATGCCTGGATAAACGCAATCAGAACCCCCATCAACATCATGGGAATTGGCAGCAAAAAAGGAACCAGCGCAAAGAAGATCATCAGCACCACTTCATGTCCGTACATGTTGCCAAACAGACGTAGCGACAGGGAAATGGGGCGCGCCATATGTCCGATAAGCTCAATGATGAAAATAAGCGGTGCAAGAACCATAATTGGACCCATAAAGTGCTTGAAATAGCCAATACCGTGCTCTTTAAACCCGATGACATGTGTCATTGCAAACACCGACAATGCCATGGAAGCGTTGGTGTTGAGATTAGCGGTAGGGGGATAAAAACCCGGCACCAGTGCAATCAGGTTTGACACCAGAATAAATAACGCCAGTGTCGCAATAAGGGGAAAATAGCTTTTCCCTTTGGGCCCCATGATTTCATCGACGAGATTTTCAATTCCGCCAACTACACTTTCCATGAGATTCTGCCACCCGCTTGGCACTTCTTTGATCTGGCGGGATGCAACAAAGGCCAACAGCGTCAGCAACAGCATCACGAACCATGTGTAGGTCACATGCTCGCCCATATGGGTATTCAGCTGCTGTTCAAGCCACTGAAAGATTAGAAAAGGATGAGTCATTTTGAGAACGGGCCTCCTCGCTTAAAATATGCGCTTCACTGTGGTCCAGAAAATATTGATAACCACAACCGATAATCCTATTACCAGTCCTACTATGTTGACCTTAAGCACGGCGATAAGCAAGCTTAGAACCGCGGCCAACGCAAACAGACGGAATAGATATCCCATCTGAAAGCTTTGGACAGTGTCTGTTTCTGCACGGCTCAACACCTTAACCAGTGCACTGTAGAGCCAGTGGTATCCTGCCACAGCTATAAGACCGCCCCACAAAACCCCAAAAGTAAAAGCGGGATTGTGTGCTAAGGTGCTAGCTGCAAGCAACAGAGCCAGAATGATCCAGTTCCGCCGCGCCATCTGCGCAAGCTGATTTTGATCTTCCTCACTCAAGCCTGATCCTCTTGTGCTGCATCATCCTGAGTGCGCTGGCGTTTGAGCTCTCGATTAGTCAGGATAAAAATGTTTCTGAAGCCGGATGCAATACCAAACCCCAGAAAAATCAACAGCATCCACGGTTTTGTCCCCAGCCACTGGTCAAGATAGTAGCCCATAGCCATCCCGATAAGGATGGAAGCAACCATGCTAATGCCGACGCTGGACAAAAAACCGAGGGATTTAAATAATTCTCTGCGGCTTTCAGCCATGAAATTCCTTTTTATTGATATTGCGTATGCTTTTTCAACCGGATTCTTCTACCATGTACCCTAGTAAGTGTCAATTGCTTTTCCGGCAAATTACCTTTACATTACCCCTGCTGTGGCGCGTATTGAGGTACATTATAGTTAGTATCGCAGCTATGATAGCTATGCACCTGCAGGCACATGCTAAACTATCTCCATGCAACTGACGTCCACTTAACGTTACAATTTTTATTAATCTCCAGCCTACCCTCAGGTTTCTATGAAGCGCGGAACATCTCTGCTCAACCCACATCTACTGCTCGATATACAAGAAGCTCTTACCCACTTGGACAAAGGCTCTATTTTTATCGATGTGCGTACGCCAGGTGAATTTGCCCAGGCCACCATCCCGGGGGCATTTAATGTCCCGATCTTGACCGAAGAGCAACGTGTTGAGGTGGGCACTATCCACAAACAGCAAGGTCCAACCCAGGCGCGCATACGGGGGATGGAACTAATATCGCCACGGTTACCTGAGGTTATAAACCAGGTCAGAGAACTCCATCAACAACACAGGTGTCCCATCATTGTGTTTTGCTGGCGCGGCGGTCTGCGCAGTACGGCAATGACAGCGTTCCTCCACTTGTGTGGTCTGCCGGCATATCAACTCAGCGGCGGGCACAGGGGGTTTCGGCACCACGTAATTGACTATTTTGAGCACGCCCAGTGGGCCCGGATGTTGGTTTTCCGCGGCCTTACTGGGGTTGGTAAAACGCGGATTCTGCAACACCTGGGCAAGAAGGGGTGGCCGATACTGGATCTAGAAGCTCTTGCAAACCACCGTGGCAGCGCCTTTGGAGCCATCGGCTGTACCCGCCAGCCAAGCCAGAAACAATTTGAAGCGCTATTGTGGAACGAACTGCGCCGCACCGAAGCACAAGACATTGTTCTCACAGAGGGAGAAAGTCGCCACATTGGACGGGTAGTGTTGCCAAAGCGCCTCTACGCAGCGCTCCAGGAAGAAACCACTCTCTGGCTTGAGACCGATATCTCCACCCGCATCAAAGTGATCGAGGAAGACTATGATGTAGAACATCTGCCTCAACAAGCTTTTGCAGGCGCCATAAACGCCTTAATACCGCGCCTTGGACATGCACAAGTGTGCCACCTGCATCTGTTACTGGAACGCAAAACCTGGGGAGAACTGATCGAAAAGCTGATGTTGCAATACTACGATCCTCTGTACGCCCACACCAAGCCTGAAACCCGCATAGATATCCAGGTGGACCCTTTTGCCGCGTCACATCCCTCCCTAATCCAGGCTATCAAAACCCTCACAGCACAAAACTAACCCAAAGGGGGAAGATACAGTGCTTAGACCCCATGTTCACTCGCGATTTTATCCAGAAAATCCACCACGTATGGAGTAAATTTCTCTGGCTCCACCAAAAATGAATCGTGTCCATAGTCTGAATCAATAAGGTGGTAAGATACCGGCTTCCCGAGCTTAGTGAGGATCTCTACCAGCTCTTCCGTTTGCTCGGGGCGATAGAGCCAATCAGAGGTAAATGCAAACCACAGCGACGGGCAATCCAAGCGCGAAAGGGCTTCCTCTTTGGAGGGAAAGTTCCAGCTCACATCGTAAAGATCCAGCGCCTTTGCTAAATACAGAAACGAGTTAGGATCGAACCTAGAGACAAAGTTACTCCCATTGTAACCCAAGTAGCGCTCCACCTCGAACTGGCCAAAAAAATCAAACACTCCGTCGCGGACAGAAAAGCGGCGCCCAAATTTCTTTTCCATCGATGCTTCTGACAAAAAAGAGATATGTCCCACCGCACGGGCGAGAGCAAATCCGCTCGCGGGGGGATGTTCTGGCTTGTAGTTGCCTTTTTTCCACAGAGGGTCGTTATAGATCGCTTGGCGCGCTATCGCATTAAGGGCGATAGCCATGGGCGATGTGCGTCCCGTTCCGGCAATAGGGATGATAGAACGGGTCAATTCTGGGTAGTGAATACCCCACTCTAACGCCTGCATCGCGCCCATGCTCCCTCCAATCACTGTAACCAGAGAGGTTATCCCTAGATGGTCGAGCAAATGCTTATGTGCATGCACCATATCGCTTACCATCACCAGGGGGAAGCTCAGGCGATATGGTCGGTTGGTTTTGGGATTGATGCTCGCAGGACCGGTAGAACCTTTACACGAGCCAATGACGTTGGCACATATCACATAGAAGCGTGACGTATCGAGAACCTTACCTGGCCCTATGAGGTTGTCCCACCACCCCGGTTTGCGATCGTCAGGATGATGCCGCCCTGCAGCATGGCAATCTCCAGTCCACGCATGGGTCACCAGGATGGCATTATCTCGCGCAGGGCTGAGGGTGCCATAGGCTTCGTAAGCGATGGTAAATGGACCAAGCAGGCGCCCGCTCTCTAGGCGCAGGTCGGTATCAAAGGTTACATACCTAGTACTTACAAGGTCGATCTGTTCCAATGATTTGGCCCCCGAATATATAAAAAGACCCTATCCAGCGAAGGGGAAAGGGTCTTTCAATACAAGAGCAGAACCAAGTATTGTCAGACTTCGCCCCATCTTTCCCTTCTATTGAAGAGTGGAATTAGCACCTGTCACCCGCATCGGGCCGGTTGCTGTGGTTTCATCGGGCCAGTTCCCTCCACCACTCTGGATAATGACGTTGTCGAATTTTCAATCTAGAGCAAGTGTACGCTGTTGTCAATGGCGCGTGACTGAGCGCCCGCAAGTGTTTAACGCTGCCCCCACGCTGGATGGTTGCATACACCCGGCAGCGAAGCTATCTGACGTGCCCCGGACCCATCTGCACGCATAATGTATAGCCGCTTGATCCCTGAAGCATCGTTAGAATACACCACCAGGCGTCCATCTGGGCTCCAGCGTGGATGTTCTTTATTTCCAGGGCCAAATGTAATGGGGTGCTCATCGCTACCATCGGGGCGAATGCGATAGATATTAAATGCCCCCTCTTCCAAACGGCTAAACAGAATCCACTCCCCATCGGGACTCCAGGCCGGAGTCGCATTGTACCTCCCATTGCGGGTCAGACGCTCCACCTCTCCACTGAGGAGATCAAGAATAAATACATGAGGATTGCCGTGACGGTTGGATACAAAGGCAATTTTATCCCCAAGCGGACTCCAGCTCGGATCGACATCGATACCCCACGCGTTAGTGAGGCGCTTGTGGATCTTACCGTTGGCACCGAGCAGATATAGCTCCGAGTTTCCATCCTTTGACAGAGTCACGGCCAGCTCTCGTCCATTTGGGCTGTAACGTGCGGCAATATTTAACCCCTCGCGCGCGGAGATGCGCGCCTCCGTGGCATTAAATATACTCCGGCGGTATAGATCGGGATTGTTTTCGCGGTATGAGGTAAACACCACCTCACGTCCCTGGGGGGAAAAATCTGGATTCAGCACCAAATTGCGGTGATTGGTTATCCGTCTTACGTTGTAACCGTCAACATCACTCAAATAGAGTTCCTTGTGCCCGCTTGCAGTGGAAATAAACGCTATATTGGAGTCAAATGCCCCTCTGGTGCCAGTCAGGGTTTCGATGATTTGATCCACAAAGCGGTGCAACATACGCCGAAGGTCCTCTTTGCTCCCTTTGTAGTTGTGCCCAGTAAGCAGGCGACGTTTATCCACGTCAAACAGCCGAACCTTGAGTTCAATTTGCCCCCCCTTGAGCTGATATGCCCCTTTGATGAGCAACTGGGCGCCAAGAAGTTCCCACTGAGGGAAATTCACTTCACCACTGGTCAAGGTGAGACGCCGTGCATCGTCAAGGTATGCTTCAGGTGGAATAATTTCAAACATTCCACTTAGATCAAGATCGTAAGCGAGCACTTCACCTATGGTGCGCTCCACCTCTGGGTCACTCGGACCAAGGGGTAGAAACTGTGGTTGTCCCGTGGGGATTGCCGTCCGCCCTGGAGTGGTAATTACGATATCCGCCGCAAACGCCGCGCCAGCTCCTGAGCCAAGAAGCACCCACAGCAACACAAAAACTATGTATCTCATAGGTTAATACTTCTCTTTCGGGTCAAATTTAACACTCAAGGACAACTCCTTCCCAGGTGGGTTGGGGAGCTTATCCAGCTTGGTAACAGCTTTTTCCACACTTTGGTCAAATAAACTGTCTCCTGAGGCACGGATAACCCTGAATCCGCGCCGCCTCCCTTGGGGATCAAAGCGCAATTCCACTACGCTGTAGAGTTCTTTTTTCCAGTGGGTGAGAGGCAGGGTCCAGTTCTCCATCAGGTAGCCCTTGATCCACTCGGTAAAATCTACGCCCGCTTGCGTGCCAGTTCCGCCGATACTTCCAACTTGCCCCGTTGCTACCACAGTGGTGGGGCTCTGTGTCTGTGTGTCTGCAGCAAGTTGCTGTTTAAGCTGCTCAATACGTGTGCGCGAGGTCCTTTCCTGGCGCATCGCATCGATGCGCTCTTGCGTGTCCTGTTGATATAGGTTCTCTATCTCAGCAGTACTCAGCATGGGTTGCTTAGGTTGCACGACTGGCGCCGGAGCAGGTGGAGGCTGCGGTGCAGGTGCAGGCGTCGCCTTCTTAGGTTCCGGTTTCACTTTCTTGGGTTCGGCAGCAGGCAATGTAACCTTTTTCACTGCCTCTGGTTTTGGTTCCGGCTTTGGCGTTGGTTTTGGTGTTGGTGTTGGCTTCGGTTCCGGCTTTGGTGCTGGCTTCGGTGCCGGTTGTTTAGGAGCAGGTTTTTCCACCTGTTTCTGCACATCTGGTCTCCCCTGACGTGGTTGCGCTACTGGTTTATTGGCCAGGTTGACTTTGTAGCTCAGGCGCTCTGGTTCGCGCTTTTGATTAAACAGAGCCCCAGAGGCAAACACCAGAATAAGCACGTGGAGCAGCACCGAAAATGTCAACATGCGTCCAAAACCGGGCTCTGATGTTGTGGGAATATTGCTCTTATGTCGTTGTGCCATGTTGGACTTCATAAAATCTACAACTCAGGCTCTGTCGCAATCATACCCAATTGGGTAACCCCGGCTTTACGTACTGCCGCCAACACCTTAACCACCTGCTCATAAGCCACCGTACGATCCGCCTCTAGATAAACCTCTTTATTTTCTTTATCTTTAAGCACTTGCTGCAGCACTGCCACCATCTTTGCCGGTGAATCAACCTGCTGGCGCCCCACGAAAAGGCGATTTTGTGCGTCGATGCTTACAATCAATGATTCCTGCGCGGCCTTTAGATTTGGTGCTTGCTCAACCTGGGGCAGATCCACATCCACCCCTTTTTCCAGCATGGGCGCTGCCACCATAAAGATAATCAACAACACCAGCATTACATCCACAAAAGGGGTAACATTGATCTCTGCCAGCGCACTGCGCCGCGATGTCGATCTATTGTTCATCAGCTTCTCCGCTGCATATTTTCTAAAACATTGAGAAAATCCTGCCTGAAACTGTCCATCTGTCCCAGCAGGATATTAACCTTGTTGAGAAAATGGTTATACGCCACAACCGCAGGAATAGCGGCCATCAACCCCATGGCGGTTGCAACGAGGGCTTCGGAAATCCCCGGAGCTACGACGGCCAGCGAAGCACTTCCACTTTGACCAATGCCGTGGAAGGAGCTCATAATTCCCCACACCGTACCGAACAATCCGATAAACGGTGTTGCTGACCCGGTCGTAGCGAGGAAGGTTAAATGTTTTTCCAGCCGTTCGGTCTCCGTGCCACACGAGCGCTCCATGGCGCGGTTAATATTTGTTGCCACATTCGAGGGCAGCGCGTGCTCTTCCCCTTGGGCGTGCTGCGAACGTACCAGCTCCTGATACCCACTCCGAAATACATTGCTTAAAGGAGAGCCAGAGTATTGCTTGAGTTCCTGGGCCACTTGGTCAAAGCGACGATTCTGCCAGAAGAACTCCTGAAATGCGCTGCTCTGACGCAGTGCCTGGCGGAGAGATTTCCATTTATAGAAAATAATCGCCCACGATACGACAGAAAAGTATACGAGTATCAGCAGCACCAATTTCACTACTGGGCCGGCATTTGAGAGTAATTCAATCACTGCTAACTCCATCGAAATATAAGTTTAGCGTTGTAGGTACATTAACCCGCGTAGTGGCGGGACTATTTAGTAACAACCTCTGTGGATAACTCTGTTGAATCAACAGGCTTGTCCACAGGATTGTTTGCTTTCCAGGGTTGCGTAGGCAGAATGGTTGTGAATCGACTCGAAATTTTCACATTCCACCCTGAACCATTTAATCGACTCAATCTGTTGCAAGCGCAAGGTCACCGATCTTACGATATCTTCCACAAACATGGGGTTTTCATACGCCTGCTCAGTAACCATCTTTTCATCTTCACGCTTCAGGAGTGAATACACCGGTGCACTGCCGCACTCCTCAATGAGCGCAATAAGGTCTTCGATCCAAATCATTGCATCCATACGGATAGCAACGGTAACGCAGCTGCGCTGGTTATGTGCCCCATACGCACTTATTTCCCGCGAACAAGGGCACAGGGAGGTTACCGGTACACTGACTTCGAGAATGAAATCCTTTTCTTGGCGCAGGGTGGCAATAAAACGGCACTCATAACTCATCAGCCCTTTCGCGCCACTGGCAGGAGCAGCTTTCTCAATAAAGTAAGGAAAACTCAACTCTATGTGGGAACTTTCAGAGCCAAGCTTGGACTGCATTTCGCGCAGTAAAGGCTCCATGTCATCCAGGGTGACCTCTTCATCCCGATAGTGATTGAGGATCTCCAGGAAGCGGCTCATGTGGGTGCCCTTGAACTGATGAGGCAGTTCCACATACATATTCACCCGCGCAATGGTGTGTTGGCGTGCGTTGTTTTTATCCTGCACAACAATGGGATAGTGTACATTCTTTACCCCCACTTTATCGATAGCAATGCGACGAGTATCGGGGGACTGTTGTACGTCAGGCATGGTGGGCATATCATTCTCCGGTTCAGGGTTGATATTCAAGCGGATCTTCCAACCCTGCAGCGTGAAAACCTCGCAGACGCAGGCCACAAGAATCGCATTTACCACACGCACGCCCTTGTAAGTCGGGGTTGTAACATGAATGAGTATGGGCAAAATCTATCCCCAGATCTGTCCCGGTACGGATAATTTCAGCCTTGCTCATGTGGATAAGAGGAGAGTGGATAGTGTATCCCCCCTGCTGCTCAACACCTGCCTTTGTCGCCAGATTTGCCATGCGGGTAAAGGCCTCGATAAACTCTGGACGGCAGTCAGGATAGCCGGAGTAATCCACCACATTTACTCCGATAAAGATATCGAAGCACTGCAGCACTTCAGCCCACGCAAGGGCGTAGGATAGAAAAATCGTGTTCCGCGCTGGCACATAGGTGATAGGAATGTGTGTGTGGTCTAGCTCTGCGGTCGGCACATCTATATCTGCAGTTAAAGCGCTGCCCCCAATCTGGCCCATATCCACATCCAGCACCAGATGCTGTACAATTCCAAGCTTAGGGGCAAACTCCTTAGCTTTTTCCAGTTCAACACTATGGCGTTGACCGTAGGAAAAACTAAGCCCGTATATCGCGTACCCTTGCGCTCTGGCTATAGCAACGCAGGTGGTTGAATCCAAACCGCCACTGTATAAAACTATTGCTTTTTTCATAAGAGTATATCGCTCTCTGGAGAGAATATCTTTAAATATTAAATCAGGATTCAGTAGAGTATGTACCTGCTGCTATCTGCAGCATAATGCGCCACTCTACACAATCACCACTAAAAATGAAAGGTTCTCAGGTCAGCACCTTTTAGGCTATAGTACAGGGATGAAACCTGCCCTGGAAATTAAAAACCTATGCAAGAGTTACGCTTCATCTAATGTGGTTGATCATCTTAGTTTTTCTATTGCGCCTGGCGAGGTGTTTGGCTTACTTGGACCCAACGGCGCGGGGAAAAGCACCACCATCAACATGATCAGCGGTGTAACTAGGATTGATGCCGGGGAACTTAATATTTTCGGCCACACAGTAACTCCGCAGGCCCCTGTAGTTCCAAAGGCTAGGCGCTTGACCGGAATCATGCATCAGGAAATTGTCGCCGATCCTTTCTTCACCATTGAGCAAGCACTCGTCTTACACCCCGGTTTTTTTGGTATCAAGCGCGATCCACGCTGGCACGATTACCTGATTGAGCGACTCCAACTAACTCCTCACATCCATAAAGAGATGCATCAGCTCTCAGGTGGTCTAAAGCGGCGCTTCATGTTGGCAAAAGCCCTTATCCACAAACCCAGGCTGTTAATTTTGGACGAGCCCACCGCCGGGGTGGATGTAGAATTACGCCACACCTTATGGGACTTCATCCGCGATATCAACGCAACTGGCACTTCAATTCTTCTGACTACACACTATCTTGAAGAAGCACAACACATGTGTGATCGCATTGCTATCTTAAAGGATGGGAAGCTGGTTGCGTTGGAAAAAACTACAAAACTTATGCAATGTGAACGCACACGGAGCTTTAACCTCCATCTGCGCCAGACCCTGAAACAAGTGCCTGAATTTCTGCGCCCCTTTGAACCAAGGCTGGAGCAGAATGGCACCAGGATCACCCTTAAAACTGGCCCTGCAGAGGATATCGGTACCATTTTAACTCAGTTGGCTACTATCGATGTCGTAGTCCATGATATCACCTCTACTGCCCCCTCTCTGGAAGAAATTTTCCTGCGTCTTACGCAACCATGAGTGGACACCCTTTAACATTTTAATGGCAACAGCAGACATGCATTTTTATTCAAATGACCATGAATTTTCCGGTGTGCGCGCTTTTTTAACCCTTTTACGCAAAGAGGTGCGCCGTTTTCTGCGCGTGTGGATTCAAACCCTGATAACGCCGATTCTGATAGCGTCACTATATCTGTTTGTATTTGGGGCAACTTTGGGAGAGAGAATCAGTGTCGTAGATGGATTCAGCTACGCTCAGTTCGTTATCCCGGGACTTATTCTGATGGGTGTAATTAACAATTCGTTTTCCAACACCTCATCATCACTTTTTATGTCACGTCATCTAGGAAGCATCGCTGATTTACTTGTGATGCCACTATCATCGAAGCAAATTGTGGCGGCCTATACTCTGGCCGGGATGGTGCGTGGATTGCTGGTAGGTGGGGCAGTTGGGCTTATCTCAACCCAGTTTGCTGTGCTGCCCTGGGTTTACCCGTGGTATGCGCTACTCATGGCAGTTATTGCCAGCATGCTTTTTTCCCTGTTGGGTCTCATAGCTGGAACCTTTGCCAACAGCTTTGACGGTCTTTCGCTGTATATTAACTTTGTAATCTTGCCCCTAGTGTTTCTAGGTGGGGTTTTTTACCCTATCTCTATCCTTCCGCCGTTCTGGCGCCACGTGTCACAATGCAACCCCCTGTTCTACATCCTAGATGGCTTTCGGCATGCACTCCTAGGCGTTGGTGACATCTCTATAGGGCTGGCATTTTTTCTTAGCGGAGGGCTAACCCTAGTGCTAATGGGAGTAACAATTCATCTGCTGGAACACAGTAAACGTTTTCGTGCATAGAGATTACTGCCTTTCTCCCCGCCAAAAAAGTTAGACACATCCTGCCTTGTTTTCTTTCAGCTTCTCTATGTTTTTATTTTGCAGTAACACCTGACCTCCATAGGCGGCATTTTTACGCACTAATAGATCCGCAGTGTGGCCGTCATTGTTGCGAAACGCCGCGATAATTTTTTTGTGCTCTTGTACGGATATCTCCATCCGTCCTGGAAGTGAGAGAGATGCGACGCGCAGATATTCAAACTTTTGCAGCAATTGTTGAATCAATTCCAAGAGTTTTTGATTTCCCGCTGCACGGATAAAGTATTCATGAAACTCATTATGTATACGGAAAAAGGTCTTCACATCTTTGCCTTTACTCAATTTCTCCAGGCGCGCATTTATGGCTTCGAGCTTATCGACATCTTTCGGCGTCATTTTTTCTGCCGCCAACTGTGCAGCGTAACCTTCCAAGACACTTTTGATGGAGTAAAACTCCTCAATATCTTTTTCACTAAGCTTGGCAACAATAGCCCCTTTGCGCGGGATTACGGTCAAGTAGCCTTCGGACTCCAACTGCCGAAAAGCTTCGCGTATGGGTGTGCGACTAATTCCGTAGCGTTCTGCTATATCTGGTTCAGAAACTCGCTCTCCGGGCTTGAGTTCCCCCTTCAGGATCGCATCACGTATATTTTCTAAGATCTTTTCGCGCAAGGTTTGATGCTGCACTGTTAAATCTCCATTCACTTCGTGTATCTCAATATTTATATTCGAAAAGCAACTATTATTGCCCACACTTACTCTCGGTATATTGTATACAGTATACAGTGGAATGCAATATTTTTTATCCGTCTACTTGACTCAGGTTTGCACATTAATGCTTATTCAAGAACGACTTGATGGAATTAAAGGGGAGGGAAGGGAGCTGTAACAGGCAAAGCAGGTGAAAATATACAGATCTTATCTGGATAACTATCAGTGCACCTGGAGATAAACGCTTAGCTTGTTTAGCCACAGCGTTACTGATTGCTTCAGAAGGATACACCGCTTGCATGTAGCACTGTTGGTTTAGGGGACAGACATACAATTGATTGTGCCCTGTACTAGAGCATAATTTTGCGCTGGACTGAGGAATTAATAAAAAAGGCAGCCCATCACGGAGCTGCCTTTTTTATTTCTAAAATTGAGCGGTATTGAGCGGAAGGGCTTAATTATCTCCAGCAACCTGGATACGGATAAGAGCACGCTTCAGTGCTGCTTCCATAATGTGATATTCCTTATCTTCAGGATCTAGCCTTTTAAGCGCCTCTTCTGCTCGCCCCATGGCTGCCTTAGCTCTGGCCATATCGATTTCATCGGCAGGTTCAGCGGTCTCAGCCAAAACGATAACGGTATCGTCTTCAACCTCAACATAACCCCAGTTAACCGCTACATGAAATGAAGATCCGCCCTTACGATAGGTAAATTCTCCCATTTTAAGGGTAGTCAAAAGAGGTGTATGCCCAGGAAGGATACCTAACTGACCGAGCTGCCCTGGCATAATGATTTCATCAACTTCTTCTGACAACACCTGTTTATAGGGTGTAACCATCTCTAGTTTTAATTTTTCAGCCATGTGCGACTTCCTTTATTCGTGCAAAACAACCTTACGTTTAAACAGATCCAGGTTACGCCGCCGCCATTGACTTAGCTTTTTCTACAGCCTCTTCAATGGTTCCAACGAGGTAAAAGGCCTGTTCTGGCAGGTCGTCATGCTTACCATCAAGAATTTCGCGGAACCCTTTGATGGTATCTTTTAGCTCGACATATTTCCCGGGTGAACCAGTAAACACTTCTGCGACAAAGAATGGTTGCGAGAGGAAACGTTGGATTTTACGTGCACGTGCAACAACCTGTTTGTCTTCTTCAGAAAGCTCATCCATACCCAGAATTGCAATAATATCTTGTAGATCTTTATAGCGCTGCAGAACATACTGAACTTCACGTGCCAACTCATAGTGCTCTTCACCTACTACCTGTGGGTCAAGAATTGTACTACTTGAGTCAAGGGGGTCTACCGCAGGGTAGATGCCGAGCTCTGCAATAGAACGGGACAGAACGGTAGTTGCGTCCAAGTGCGCAAAAACAGTTGCTGGCGCTGGGTCAGTAAGGTCATCCGCAGGTACGTATACCGCCTGAACAGATGTAATAGAGCCTTTATCTGTTGTGGTGATACGCTCCTGCAGTTCACCCATCTCGGTGCTCAGTGTCGGTTGGTAACCAACCGCAGAGGGGATACGACCCAACAGTGCGGACACCTCAGAACCGGCTTGCGTGAAACGGAAAATATTGTCAACAAACAGAAGGACGTCCTGCCCACCTTCATCACGGAAGTACTCTGCAACGGTAAGAGCAGACAGCGCGACGCGTGCGCGCGCACCTGGAGGCTCGTTCATCTGTCCGTAGATGAGGGAAGCTTTATCCAGTACGCCTGACTCTTTCATCTCTTCCCACAGGTCGTTACCCTCACGTGTACGCTCACCTACTCCAGCGAACACGGAAAAACCACCATGCTGTTGGGCTACGTTATTGATCAACTCCATAATCAATACGGTTTTACCCACCCCAGCACCGCCGAAGAGCCCAATCTTGCCCCCACGTGCGTAGGGTGCGAGAAGGTCGATAACTTTGATTCCGGTCTCAAATGACTCAACGGAAGTGGACTGCTTGACAAACTCAGGCGCAGGACGATGGATCTCCCACTCTTCATCAGCACCAATGGGACCAGCTTCGTCAACAGGTTCGCCGATAACATTCATAATTCGGCCCAGAGTCTGCTTGCCAACGGGCATAACAATCTGTTTACCTGTATCCAGAACTTCTTGCCCACGAACAAGGCCTTCAGTACCATCCATTGCAATGGTGCGTACTGTATTTTCACCTAGATGCTGAGCTACCTCACAAACCAGATTCCATTCCTGATCGCTGATCGCTGGATTTGTAATCTTAACCGCATGATAAACCTCAGGAAGTTTGCCGGCTTCAAACTGAATGTCAACAACCGGCCCGATAACTTGAACTACCTTACCCTTGTTCATGATGAATTACTCCTTCTGCACCACTATGTGGAGAGTTTTATCCTAAATTTTCTATTTAATCGATTCAGCACCGGATACGATTTCCATCAATTCTTTAGTTATCGCTGCCTGACGGGCCCGGTTATACTGCAACGTCAGCTTGTCAATCATCTCAGAAGCATTCTTCGTTGCACTGTCCATACTACTCATGCGCGCACCATGCTCTGAAGCTACCGACTCCAGCAACGCTTCAAAAATCTGTACCTCAATGTACTTGGGCAAGATAGTATGTAGCACTTTTTCGGCGCTGGGTTCGTAAATATAATCAGCTACATAAGAGTCGGTGTGCGACTCTTGCGCCTCCTCTTGTTCTGGAACAATGGGAAGTAACTTATTTATACTAACCTCTTGGTTGATGGCGCTATGAAACTGATTGTAGATAATATAGACCGAATCATGCTTCTCAGCATTATAGTCTTCAACAATTTCCTGCCCCAGCAATGACGCTGTGGCATAGGTAATAGTTCCGGTTATGTTCTCATACACCTTATCGATGTTCATTCCATCACGGCGCTTGAGTAGATCATTACCTTTTTTACCGACAATTCTGAGGGTGTAACTCTCAAAAGCGTCTGTCTTTTCTTCCACAAACTGCATTGCTGCCTTGGCAACATTACTATTAAATCCGCCGCAAAGACCTCTGTCCGCTGTTATCAGAAGTACTAATGCACTGCGCTTCTCCCGCTGCTCAAGCAGTGGGTGCGATGTTTCTATGTCTCGCGCTGCAATACTGGTCAGGACTTCTTTAATTTTGCTCGAGTAAGGCCTGGCTGCAATTACTGCATCTTGGGCGCGGCGCAACTTTGCAGCAGATACCATTTTCATTGCATTGGTAATCTGCTGCGTGTTTTTCACCGAGCCTATGCGCTTTTTTATCTCCTTGAGATTTGCCATGATTGAATCCCCAGATGATGGCTTATGCTACAAACTGACCGTTAAATTCTTCCAGAGCATTCTTTAAGCGTCCTTCGAGATCATCGTCTATAGCTTTTTTCTCCAGCAGCTCCTGCATGAAATCTGCATGCTTGTTATGCATAAAAGGGAGAAGCTCACGCTCATATTTCTGGATTGAACTTACCGGGAAGTCATCTACATAGCCGTTATTTGCGGCATAAATGACAACAACCTGCTCTACAACCGTAAGCGGCTTGTACTGAGGTTGCTTAAGAATCTCAACCAGTCGCTCACCACGCTGAAGTTGTTTCTGCGTTGCGGCATCCAGATCGGAGCCGAACTGAGCAAATGCTGCCATCTCACGATACTGTGCAAGGGCCAGGCGCAATGTTCCTGCAACTTGCTTCATCGCCTTAATTTGCGCGCTACCACCTACACGGGATACCGAGAGACCAACGTTGATCGCCGGACGTACGCCGGAATAGAACAGATCTGTTTCAAGAAAAATCTGCCCATCTGTAATTGAGATAACGTTAGTTGGAATATAAGCTGAGACGTCACCTGCCTGTGTTTCAATAATTGGTAGTGCAGTAAGTGAACCGGCGCCACGCTCATCACTGAGTTTTGCAGCACGCTCAAGCAGACGACTGTGGATATAGAAGACGTCGCCTGGGAAGGCTTCGCGTCCGGGTGGACGACGGAGGAGCAGTGAGAGCTGGCGATAAGCTACCGCCTGCTTGGATAGGTCATCATAGATGATTACCGCGTGCTTGCCGTTGTCACGGAAATACTCGCCCATCGTAACTCCAGAGTATGGAGCCATATACTGCAGCGGTGCAGGGTCTGATGCTGTAGCCGCGACTACAATGGTGTAGTCCATAGCACCGTGTTGCTTCAGTTTATCTACTACCTGTGCAACGGTGGAACGCTTCTGGCCAATAGCAACATAGATACAGACAACATCTTCCCCTTTTTGGTTG
The DNA here is from genome assembly GCA_964508035.1 of uncultured Desulfuromonas sp. Classification (GTDB taxonomy): domain Bacteria; phylum Desulfobacterota; class Desulfuromonadia; order Desulfuromonadales; family Desulfuromonadaceae; genus JAIVHC01. The sequence goes on along the minus strand of CAZDRL010000005.1, from coordinate 70,064 downwards.
ATGATGGTATCTACCGCAACAGCAGTTTTACCTGTCTGGCGGTCGCCAATGATGAGCTCGCGTTGCCCACGTCCGATCGGCACCATGGAGTCTATCGCTTTCAAACCAGTTTGTACCGGTTCGTGTACCGACTTACGCTCAACGATTCCAGGAGCCTTGATCTCAACCTGACCAAACTTGTCAGTTTTGATATCCCCTTTACCGTCGATAGGAATTCCGATACCGTTTACTACACGCCCAAGCAGCTCGTCACCGATGGGGACCTCAACAATGCGCTCAGTCCGTTTTACGGTGTCGCCTTCCTTGATGTGCTGAGATTCTCCAAGGATTGCGGCGCCAACATTATCCTCTTCCAGGTTCAGAACCATGCCCATAACTCCGCCGGGGAACTCGAGAAGCTCACCAGACATGGCTTTATCTAGGCCGTGGATACGCGCAATACCGTCACCGATGGAGATTACGCTGCCGGTCTCGCTAACCTCAACTCCACCTTCGTAGTTTTCAATCTGCTTTCGAATTATCGCACTGATTTCTTCTGCTTTGATTTCCATGAGTACGCTTACCCCTTCTTTAAGGTATCTTCAATCCGCTGTAACTGGGTTTTAATGCTGCCGTCAAATACTTTGCCATCAACTTCGGTTTTAAGTCCGCCCAACAACGCTGCATTCACGTGGGTGCTTAAATTAACGGTTTTACCGGTCTGTAGCTCCAAGCCTTCTTTTATTTTTTCGCGTTGGGTCTTCGTTAGCTTGGTTGCCGACTCTACCCTAGCTCGCACAACACCACTGATTTCGTCTGCCAGCTTGGTATATTCAGTATCGATTTGCTGTATATGCTGAATACGGTGTTTAAGGGTTAGAAGACAGATAAAGTTTCTAATTCCGTCTGATAGTTCCATGGTCCTGCCGACATCAGCCATGATTGCCGTTTTTTTCTCAACTGCCAGAGTCGGACTCTCCAACAGCAATCGCAGCGCATTTTCACGCTTCAGCAGGGTGTTTACTTGGCCAAGCTCGCTAGCGTAGGAATCCAGAAGATTTTTTTCTACCGCCAGTTCTACCAAAGCTTTGGCATACCGTTTCGAAATCGCACTTTTACTCAATGCAGTTCTCCCACTTTAAGCTTGTATTCCTCAACCAGACGAGCTTGATCCTCACGATTGAAATTCTTCTTCAGAAGATCGCTTGCAAGTTCTACCGCTAACTCCGCTGCTTCCTGCCGCAGAATCTGACGCGCTTTTTCTATCTCATTTTCTGCGATTTTCCCAGAGTCTGCCTTTATTTTAGCCGCCATATTCTCTGCATTTTCGACAATACGCTGCTTCTCTGCCTCTGCTTCATCTCTTATATTGGTTTTAATCTGACCAATTTCTTCTTCCGCACGGGTAAGCTTTTCATCATACTCTGCAAAACGTTTTTCTGCATTTTCTGCTGCTTCGCGGGCTTCTTTGAGTTCTCGTTCGAGCCCTTCACGCCGACTAGCCAAAGCGTTTTTAAGGGGTTTGGCTACAAAATAGGCGAGTCCAGCAGCTAGAAGAGTGAAGTTTAGTACCCGGTAGAGAAAGTCCTTTAGTAATACACCACTTTCTACCTGACTAGCATCACCAGCGGCACATACAGCCCCTGCTGACAGAGCGATCACACTTCCAGCGGCGAGGCATGCAATAGTGTGTTTTTTCACTGCTTGCAACGAAATCATTTTACTTTCCTCCCCAGCACCTTTCCGACGATAGCTGCGGCAAGATCCTGTGTTTCTTGTTTCAAGCTGTTTCGTGCCGCTTCAGCCTGCTTACTAACCTGAACCTTGATAAGATCCAGATGGCCGTTGGCTTCTTCTCGTGCTGAACCAAGGATTGTCGCTTCACGTTTGGCTGCTTCTTTACGAATTGCAGCTGCTGCTTGTGCGGCATCCACTTTGGCTTCATGTAGCTGTTTCTCATAGCGTTCCATCTTTTCGTTGATAGACACTTCAAGATCACGAGCTCTTTGGTGTTTGGCTGCAATTCCTTCCTGACGTTCCGCCATCACCTTACGTAACGGACGGTACAGTAATACATTAAGTATATACATCAGTACCAGAAAGTTGGCGAACTGCACCAAGATGGTCCAATCAATGCTTATCACGGCGCTACCCCTTTTTTTGTTTCGACATATGCCTGAATTGGTACATAAAAAAACACACATTTAGGCGTGGTACGCTACTCAATAAAAAAGCCCTGCAGCGCAGAGCACGGAAGACTTAGCACAGGGATTAGACGAAAGTCAAGATTTAACCCTTTTATACCGCCTTTTATCCGCTTCACAACTCCAGATGGGAAAGAATCCACTCGCGTTAGCCGCGCCTTACCCAAGCTATCCGGCCTGTCCACCATCTTTATAAGTGAGGTCTAATTTTACACCAGGTTTAGGTAATCTAGCAGCCGTTCAAGTTCTGAGCTATTGGTGTATGTTATTTCTATTTTTCCCCCATTACCTTTAGGGCTTATTTTAACTTTAGTACCAAGGTTTTTTCGTAAAATATCCTCAAGTTTTAACAGTTCAGGATCTACTGCCTGCGCTACTTTCTGCTCTGCCCCTGCGTGGTCAAAGGTTTTGATCTTTTTTACAAGCTTTTCCGTTTCACGTACCGAGAGTTTATTTTTCCCTATTTGCTCTGCCGCTTCGTGCATGTCGTCTTCGTGCTCCAGTGCGAGCAGTGCACGCGCATGCCCCATGCTTAAAGTATTGCTTTCTACTTGTTCAAGGATCTGTTGCGGAAGACGCAACAAACGCAACGCATTTGTTACTGCTGAGCGACTCTTCCCAACCCGTTTCGCTACCTCTTCCTGCGACAGATCAAAATTATCCATCAAATATTTATATGCGCGCGACTCCTCTATAGGATTAAGATCTTCACGCTGGATATTTTCTATCAGCGCTATCTCAAGGGCCCAGTCTTCGGATACATCTTGTATTGTTACAGGAATCTCTTTTAACCCGGCCTGTTGCGCTGCGCGCCAACGTCTCTCTCCTGCAATTATTTGATAAAAATTTTGTTCGCGCCGTACGACGAGAGGCTGAATAACCCCTTTTTCCCTTATAGAATCTACAAGTTCAGCCATCTTTGCCCCGTCGAAATACTTGCGCGGCTGGTTTTCATGTGGCTTGAGTTCCTCAATGGGGCAAAGAAAATACTGCCCTCTACCTGCTTGAACTGCTGAATCTAAGAGTGCACCCATCCCTTTACCCAGTGCTGGTCGTTTAGCCATGATGTGTATTCCTCTGCATTAACTCTTGCGCCAATTTAAGGTACGCTTTGGCGCCACTTGACCCAATATCATACATAAGTACTGGCATCCCAAAACTTGGTGACTCTGACAGGCGAACGTTGCGCGGGATTACAGTATTAAACACCTGTTCCTTGAAGTGATCCCTCACCTCGTCACTAACTTGATGCGAAAGATTATTGCGTCGGTCGAACATTGTCAGCACAATTCCCTCAATCTCTAGCTCAATGTTCAACTCTTTCTTAATTAAAGAAATAGTTTGCGTTAATCTGCTGAGCCCCTCCATTGCGTAATATTCACACTGCAAAGGGACAATCACCGTTGCCGCGGCAACAAGGGAATTGACGGTAAGGAGCCCAAGAGATGGGGGGCAATCGATAATTATATAATCGTAGTCTGGGGCGAGGGGGAGGAGCTTATGTTTGAGCTTTTTCTCGCGGTCGTGTTCCCCAACTAACTCTATTTCTGCGCCAATCAGATCACTATTTGCCGGGATTAAATCTAATTGTGGAATTTGTGTTCTAACTACTGCTTTTTTCGCACTTAACTCTGCATTCATCAACACATCGTAGACAGTGTACTCGGGGCGATTAACATCTATCCCTACACCACTGCATGCATTTCCCTGCGGATCCATATCTATAAGGAGGGTTTTTTGTTCCGCCACAGCCAATGAGGCGGCTAAGTTGACCGAGGTGGTTGTTTTTCCCACCCCCCCTTTTTGATTTGCGATGGCTATTATGACTGCCATATTCTCTCCAATGCGTTAACTACATAATATTACGTTGTGAACAATTCCAGCGCGTATAGCAAACATATAGGTTAATTATGGGGCTGATTATTTCGGCGCCATATTAGAATCTTGCGTTTTGCCAGCGATGGTTGAAGTGCAGTTTCGAGCGTCTGTTCTAACACAAGGCCATATGGTTGGGCTGCACTTATGCCTGCTGTTAGTTCTTCCTTATCGACATGACTTTTCAATGCCAACAACATACCTCCTGGCTTAATATAGATAGCGCCAAGCTTTATTATTGTTTCAAGTGGTGCTAAGGCGCGCGCTATTACAACATCAAATGTATGTTCGAACCTATTGAGGGTAGTTATATTTGCACAAATGGCTTCAAACTTAAGCAATTTCAGCTGACGTTTACAGTGATTCTGAAAATTTATTTTTTTTCTCGCCTTATCTACCGCAACTACATGCAGATTGGGACAACTCAACTTAAGTGGAATCGCAGGGATCCCTGCTCCAGATCCTATGTCGAGCATATTCTGTGCTGCATACACATATGGGAGCGCAAGGAGAGAATCCTGAATATGTTTTTCCCAACATTCACGTGGAGTGGTGACTGAGGTAAGGTTTATGGATTTATTCCACTTCAGTAATTCATTTATATACCACGCACACCCTTCCACCACCACGTCAGGGGCTTCAGAAAGCCCCTCAAGCTGGGTGTACACATATTGTCTGTATTCATCCATCGAATTTGCTCAATTCCGCCCTTTTAACAACACTGCCAATACCGATACTGCAGCAGGAGTGACACCAGAAATCTTAGATGCCTGGCGCAAGTTTTCCGGTTTCACTGCATTCAATTTTTCTCTAACCTCAACAGATAAACTTGGAACTTGCGAATAATCGAAATTAAGGGGGATTTTTATAGCTTCAGTTTTTTTACTTCGTTGCACCTGTTCTTTTTGCCTTGAGATATAACCCGCATATTTTATTTCTACTTCGAGCTGATTGAGGACATCTTCTGATAAATCCTGGAGTCTTTTATCCTCGCGTGCAAGTTTTGCAATAGTCATATCAGGACGTTTCAGCAGATCAGAGAAACTTTGTCCATTCTTAATCTCACCCACCCCCAATTGATGTAACACATCTACATCTGTCGGACGCACGCGCGAACGGTCGAGAATCTCTTGTCCCCGTTCTATCGCTTCCATCTTTTCCGCAAATTGTTGCCAGCGCTTATCATCTATCAGCCCTAACTCTCTACCCCGTAGCGTCAAACGTTGATCCGCATTGTCTTCGCGCAAAAGGAGACGGTACTCAGCTCTTGAGGTAAACATACGATAAGGTTCTTTTGTTCCGAGACTTACCAGATCATCAATCAGAACTCCAGCATAGGCGGCATCCCTGCCCAACACTAAAGGTTCAGCATTGCGCAGATATTGCACCGCATTTACTCCGGCAACAAGCCCTTGTGCTGCCGCCTCCTCGTACCCTGAAGTGCCATTTATTTGTCCTGCATGAAACAATCCCCGGATAGCCCTGGTTTCTAAGGAGCTTTTCAACTGCACAGGATCAATATAGTCGTACTCTATCGCGTAACCAGGCCGCATTATCTCTACATTCGCCAGGGCTGGAATTGTGCGAAGATATTTAAGCTGAATATCCGCGGGAAGCGAGCTTGACAGACCATTTGGATATATTTCTGTCGTATGTAACCCTTCGGGCTCTAAAAATACCTGGTGACTAAGTTTTTCTGGGAATCTGACAATCTTATCCTCAATTGACGGGCAGTATCTTGCGCCTATCCCTTCAATTACTCCGCTATACATAGGAGAGCGATCCAAGCCACTGCGCACTGCGGCATGGGTTGTTTCATTTGTTTCTGCCATAAAACAACACACCTGGTTGCGCAACGCCAGATCTTTATTCATAAATGAAAAAGGACGGGCGGGCTCATCTCCTGCCTGTTCTACAGTTTTAGAAAAATCTATACTTCTACTTGAAAGGCGCGGTGGTGTTCCCGTTTTAAGTCGACCGACATCAAACCCATATGCCTTAAGTTGCGCAGAGAGGCCATCGGACGATGGTTCACCTCCCCTTCCACCCGCATAACTATCTAAACCCACATGTATTAACCCCTGCATAAAGGTGCCAGTGGTCAAAACAACTGTTTCACCTTCAAAGTCAATCCCATCTTTCGTAACTACGCCGCACACTCGTCCAGCTACAATCTTTAAAGCTTTAACTGAACCCTGCTTCAAATCAAGCAAAGGGTAATTTTCCACCACATTCTTCATATAGCGTGAATACGCCATGCGATCGGCCTGTGCGCGAAGGGCTCTCACCGCAGGCCCTTTTTTTGTATTCAGGGTACGAAACTGTATGCCGGTTGCATCTATAGCCAAAGCCATCTGTCCACCCAAAGCATCAATTTCACGCACAAGATGTCCTTTTGCCAATCCACCTATAGCCGGGTTACACGACAGCTGTGCAACATTGTCTAAATTCAGATTTAACAATAGTGTTTTAGCTTGCATGCGCGCAGCAGCCAAAGCGGCCTCACAACCTGCATGACCAGCGCCCACTACTATTACATCGTATTTTTTACCGTAAGTTGACATACTTACCATCCATGTTTCACGTGAAACATTATTTTCCAACGCAGAATTTAGAAAAAATATGATTTAAAATATCTTCTGGAACCGTCTCGCCAGTTATTTTTCCGAGCGCACTCATGGCATCACGGAGATGACAGGCAAGAAATTCACCTGGCAAACCATAGGCTAACCCAGCCTTAAAATCATTAACTTCGCGCTCAACACAAGAAAAAATATCAAAATGGCGCTGTTCCGTTATAACATGAGTATCAGTATTCTCCGGGAAAGTAAAAGAAGATTCTATTTTATTCTTTAATCTCTCGATCCCTTCACCGGTGGCGGCAGAGATACAAACATGCTCTCGCTCAATCCTTAAGGTTGAAGAATCAAACTTATCAGCTTTATTTACCACCAGCAGAGAAGGGGTACCATGTAAGGGGAGGCCGTGCATATTTAATTCAGAAACATCTAACTGAGAGCCATCTACAACATAGAGGACTAAATCAACATCCCTTACTCTATCCAAGGCTAGCTTGACCCCTGCCTGCTCTACAATATCCGCAGATTCTCGCAAGCCTGCAGTATCAATTATTTTAACGGGCAAATGACCCAAAGTAATGTGCTCTTCAATAAAATCACGCGTAGTACCAGGGATCTCAGTCACAATCGCCCTATCACGCCCGAGCAGATAGTTTAGCAGAGAACTCTTTCCTACATTAGGTTTACCTAAGATCAAAATAGATAAACCTTCACGCAAGACCCTGCCTGTATGGAAAGAGTGTAAAAGTGCGTGTGTCGTTTTAAGTACGCTGTCAACAGAATCATGCAACATGTCAATGTGCACGTTATCAACTTCATCTTCAGGAAAATCCAAATACGCTTCAACCACAACCAACATCTGAAATAAGTGCTCACGCAGTTCATGCGCCAGCGTAGAGACGCTTCCCTCTAAATGATGCACAGCTATACGTGCCGAAGCTTCAGAACCGGCATCAATTAATTCAGCAATTGCTTCTGCTTCTGCAAGATCGATACGCCCGTTCATAAAGGCACGGTAGGTAAATTCGCCAGGCTGAGCAAGTCGTGCGCCCAGGGCGGTAAAACGCGCGATAATCCGTTTTACAATGTATGGATTGGCATGACACTGAACTTCGACAACATCTTCACGAGTAAAAGACGCTGGTTTCTGCATAAGTACAGCCATCACATGGTCTAAGACACCCCCAGCGTTATCCACAATAGACCCGTATGTTAGGCGATGGCTTATTAACTTCGCGTGTTTATAGGGGATAAAACATACATCTAAGTATGCGCGCGCATGAGGACCCGACAACCTAATTATAGTTATAGCACCTACACCAACAGCAGTTGCTGGCGCTATTATTGTGTCAGAATCAGGATACATGGGAAATGATTCTCCATAAAAAATTCCCTCCTATAGTAGCATAGAAGGGAATTTGAATAATACACTGGAAATGGTTAGTAAAACAGTGAAACCATCACTTAAATAGTGGCTGGCTTACGATAAATCAGATACTGCTGAAAAATGGTAAGGAGATTATTGACCAGCCAATACAACACTAGCCCGCTAGGAAAATTAAGAAATATAAATGTGAATACCACTGGCATAGCTAGCATCATCTTAGCTTGCATTGGATCCATCGTGCTCGGAGTCATTTTTTGCTGAATAAACATGGTGGCACCCATAATTATAGGGGTTATATAATATGGGTCTTTAACAGAAAGGTCGGTCAACCAAAAAGCAAAAGGAGCATGCCGAAGCTCTATTGTGCCAAGCAAAACCTTGTAAAGTGCTATAAACACAGGTATTTGAACTAACATAGGCAAACAACCGCCAAGTGGATTGACCCGGTGCTCTTTATAGAGCTCCATCATACTTCTATTTAAACCTTCTTTATCCCCGCGATACTTTTCGCGCAGTTTCTTCATTTCAGGCTGCAGGGTCTGCATCGCCTTCATGGAAGTGTAGCTCTTCTGCGTCAGCGGCCAGAACAGTAGTTTTATAATAACTGTCAAGATTATGATTGCTGCGCCGTAATTGTGTACATAATTATAGAAAAACTTAAGACATAGATGGAGTGGCTTAGATAGAAAAGCAAAAAAACCAAAGTCAACTACCTCAGTCAAATTTTCGCCCGCGGTACGCAAGTAATCAATATTCTTTGGACCAAAATATACATCAAAAGAGATAGATATATCTGAATTGGCAGGTACACTCACGTCAGAGATACGTGCGGTGTTGCTTATAAGCTCTGCGTTGCGCTCTAAAGCAACTGCATCAAAAACATCTTCTCTATTAACCAATGCAGAAAGGAAATACTTATTGGTATACCCAGACCAGGAAATATTCCCTGTAAAAGTCTTAGCTGCCGAAGTTATATCTTTAACTTTATCCTCATATAATTCCCCACCTACATATGAGGTAAAACCAACATAGTCGAATCTATTTTCAGAAAACGCATCTTCCCAATAGTTATTCAAGCGTACCCGAATTGCGTCCGTCAAAGTAACTGCCGAATTATTTATAAGCTTTATATCAACATTGACTAGATAGGAATCGGAGAAAAAACTGAATACTTTCTTTACTTCTAAACCATTATCTAGCTGCGTTGAAAACTGAACTTCCTGCTTCCCATCAGATAATTGCTTATGGACAGTATATATTTCTTCGCCCGTTAACCCAAAACCACTGCCGGATAACACATTTAAGGTAGAAACACGCTTACTCCTATCCAACAGATGAACTGGATTAGACTCTGGCGAGTTTTCCTGGCGATACTCAAGCAAGTCAATAGAGGATATGACACCACCACGTTTATTGAAATTTAAGGCAAAGAACTTGTTTTCAAAAGGAACAAGCTCATCCGATGTAAGTGTCTTGTGGCTGCCAACAGATATATTGTTTCCTTCAGCAGCAGAAGACACAACTGTTGGGCTCTTTTGTACTTTATCTACAACAACATCAGTGCTTTGCGCTGTCGACTGCGGAATATCAGTTTTGTCATCATTTTGAGGAGGAAATAAAAAAGTAAATCCAGTCCACACAACCAACATTAAAATCAACGCTAAAATGGTATTCTTATTTTCCATAACTAAACCTTTTACTATTTTAAAGGATCGTAACCACCCTTAAACAAGGGATTGCATTTGAGTAAACGGACAACAGAGAGCAATCCACCCTTTAATACACCATACTTTTGAAATGCTTGAATACTATAATCTGAGCAAGTTGGCATATAGCGACAACAAGGAGGAAAATACGGAGAAATGCAAACGCGATACAAGAGGACAAGTTTTATGGCAATCTTATTTAACATAGTTAAAGTTGCTCAAAAATTTTCTTCAGTTTATATCTAAATTCAGTCAAATCCTCGCGCGCAGCAGCGGGCTTAACACCTACAATTATATCTATATGCGAAGAAAATTCTGGATAATGGAGCCGAAAAACCTCTCGAATGATGCGTTTGAATCGATTACGCAAAAAAGCCCCACCGACTTTACGACTAACAACTAGTCCTAACCGAGTGGGGCCATTTTCTTTCGCCAGAACATAAATGTATAGAGTGGAAAATTGTTTTTTTTTGCCACTCAAAAATATACGTTTATACTCGCACGAACGCCTTACAAGGTGGCGCTTTGGCAAACTGTACGATTGCAATTATTTGACAGGGATTGTAGCAGCCAGTCTTGATCTTCCACGCGCACGTCTGTTTTTTATTATATTACGCCCACCTGGAGTTGACATCCGCTTTCTGAATCCATGCGTTCTTTTACGACTTACACGACTCGGTTGATATGTTCTTTTCATTATTTGTCTCCATAGTTAATCTGTTTAGCCCGATACAAACCGACAACATACACGCTCACACATACCTATTCAAGAAAAAAGGTTCTATAAACAGGCATTTAATCCTACTTAAGCATGATAATATATAATGCTTGCTTGGATCAACAGCCTCTGCTAAATTGTTGATAAGTTTAAAAATCATGTAACTTACTGAAATTACATATAAATATTAAAAACAACCTGTTGATAAAATGTTGAAATGAAAAATAATCCTTCAGATAGTCAAATATGGGAGCAGATAAAAGCAGAACTCAGAAATGCTATATCTGCCCAGAACTTCAAAACTTGGATACAGCCACTCCAGTGTGCAGAAACGCGTGCTGGATACTTAAAGTTACACGCATCTAACCGTTTTGTCAGACAATGGATACAAACAAACTACCTTGCAAAAATACACACGGTGGCTGAGGAAATCAGTGGCACAAGCACAGTTGTAGAAATTGAAATAGGTGACACCAATGGTGCCCAAATAAACCAAAAAGCCCCAGAAATAAGCACAACTCCAAAAAGAATCAGCGAAAAACCAAAAGTCAAAAGAAACACCCCGGACAGCAATATTAACAGTGAATATAAGTTCGAAAACTTCATCTCAGGTAATTCAAATCAGTTCGCTTCCGCTGCAGCTATGGCAGTAGCTAACAATCCTGCAACAATATATAATCCCCTTTTTATATATGGCGGAGTAGGTTTAGGCAAAACACATCTGTTAAATGCTATTGGTAATAAAATTATTG
>CAZDRL010000005.1:17370-58764 GCA_964508035.1 uncultured Desulfuromonas sp. | reverse complement strand
GGAGTAGGTTTAGGCAAAACACATCTGTTAAATGCTATTGGTAATAAAATTATTGCAGATCAAGCTGATTCCGCAGTGTGTTATTATTCGTCAGAAAAATTCACCAATGAACTTATTAACGCAATCCGCTACGGAAAAATGGAGGAGTTTAGAAATAAATTCCGTTCTATTGACGTACTCCTGATAGATGATGTCCAGTTTATTGCCGGAAAAGAGAGAACCCAGGAAGAGTTTTTTCACACCTTCAACTCCCTTTACGATTCCCACAAGCAAATAGTCGTTACCTCAGATAAATTCCCCAAAGAAATTCCAGGTTTAGAGGAGCGTTTACGCTCACGCTTCGAATGGGGACTCATAGCAGACATTCAAGCTCCAGATAAAGAAACAAAACAGGCAATCCTTGAAGCCAAAGCAGAAAAAAACAACATCATACTCCCTGAAGATGTAGCTGAATTTTTATCCAGCTCGGTTATAAGTAACATCAGAGAATTAGAAGGGTACCTGGTACGAATTGGCGCGTATGCGAGTTTAACCTCTACCCCTATAACCATTGAGATGGCTAAAGAGATCCTCAAAGATATAATTGTTGAATACAACCAGGAAATTACCGTAGAAGATATCCAGAAAAAAGTAACTAGTTATTTCAACATAAAGATATCAGAGATAAAATCAGCGAAACGTACCAAGAAGTTTGTCTACCCACGCCAGATTGCCATGTATTTATGTCGTCAACTTACCTCGTACTCTTACCCGGAAATAGGGGAATATTTTGGGGGCAAGGATCATTCAACTGTAATACACGCAATAAAAAAGATAGAGGCCGAACTGGAAACCAACACCAGTCTTAAACAAAGTATAAAAAATATAAGAAATACATTATTACCGAGCTAGACATTTGCGGTTTGCACGAACATTAGATGTTCAAATGCTATGGAAAAACCTGTTAATAAAAAAGTGCGCGGAAAAATATGCACAGGGCACAACAGTTATCCACAAAAATTGGATTATTTTTCAAGTAATTTATTCCATAAAAACAGCACTATATAAACTTATCAACAATCCACAGCTCTTATTATCTATTACTATCCTTTTTAAAAACATAAAAGTAGGGAGACCCAAGTATGCACATAGAGATAAAAAAAGACCTGTTAGCTAAAAACCTACTTCTTATTCAATCAATTGTAGAAAAGAAAAAGACGCTGCCTATTCTTGCCAATGTTTTGATAAAAACAGCAGATGAAAGTATATATTTAACCGCAACAGATTTAGAGATCAGTATTCAAATAGAGCTAGAAGCAGATGTGATTAAATCTGGTACAACAACTCTACCGGCTAAAAAGTTATTTGAAATAGTTCGAGAAATGGCAGGACCTAAAATTAATATAGAAACAAAAGAAAATGACTGGATACATATCAGAAGCGGAAAATCAGAATTTAACCTGGCTGCTATCGACCCAAGTGAATTTCCGAATATAAAGAAAGAAAATGATGAGATAATAAGGACTTACAATCATAAAGACCTAAAAGATATTATCGATAAAACTATAAATTGCATATCTAATGATGAAAAAAAATTCAATCTAAATGGATTGTATATTCACACTGAAGAAAAAATGCTACATTACGTCGCTACTGACGGACACCGCCTTGTATGTTTAAAAGAAAAATTTGAGCATGAAAGTGAAATCCTTAGAAAAGGGATCATTATTCCCAAAAAAGGGCTGCTGGAAATTAAAAAGATATGTGAAAATACTGATAAAGAACTTGAAATGCAGGTAGTTAATGGGAAATTGATATTCGATATAGATAATATCACCCTGTCCATCCGCCTTATTGACGCAACATTCCCAAATTATCGTCGAGTTATCCCTGAAAAAACACAAACTAAAGCGTGCATCAACACTCAACAACTCTTCGAAGCGATAAAACGCGTTTCAATAATATCTGACGAAAAAAATCGCACTGTTAATTTGTCCGTGCAGCAGAATAATCTGGAGGTGTTTGCCAAAAATGAGTATGGCAATGCGACGGAGGAGTTGGAAATAAACTATCCTTTTGAGGAAAAAAATTCAAAATTCAAAGCAAACTATCTGCTGGATATCTTAAACAGTATAGATTGTGAACAAATTGAGTTGTTTTTAAACTCTGGAGGTAAACCAAGCCTTATTGTACCCGCAGAAAGTGATACCTATTGTGCTGTTTTAATGCCTATTAGTGTGTAAATGGTGGAAGAAAAAATGAACCAAACTTACGATGCAAATAATATAAAAGTTTTAGAAGGACTAACAGCAGTACGCAAACGTCCAGCTATGTATATAGGCTCCACAGGCAGCCTTGGCTTACATCACTTGGTTTACGAAGTTGTAGACAACTCAATTGACGAAGCTTTAGCTGGACACTGCGATAAAATAGTCATAAACCTGAACGAAAATGGTTCGGTTACTGTAATAGACAATGGCCGTGGAATTCCGGTTGACCACCACAAATCAGAAAATAAATCTGCCGCTGAAGTTGTAATGACTGTTCTCCATGCTGGAGGAAAATTTGACAGTGACACCTATAAGGTGTCTGGTGGTCTTCACGGTGTTGGGGTATCTGTTGTAAACGCGTTATCTTCACGTCTTGAGTTAACCATTTGGCGTAGCGGGAAAAAATACCAGCAGTGCTACGAAAAAGGGAAACCTGTAGCCCCCCTCCAGGAAGTGTCCACCACTGACAAAAGTGGAACACGGATCACTTTCTGGCCCGACGCGGAAATTTTTGAGGAGACGATATTTTCCTTTGAAGTGTTGAGTAAACGGCTGCGCGAACTGGCTTTTCTTAATGCTGGAATAAAAATTGAAATAAATGATTTTATAAACGAAAAAAAACACGAGTTCCTCTATGAAGGGGGAATATCCTCGTTTGTAGAATATTTGAATCGTGCAAAAACGCCCCTGCATCCACAGATAATATTTTTAGAGGGGGTAAAGGAGAATGTGGCGATTGAGATCGCTTTTCAATACAGCGATTCCTATGATGAAAAACTGTTTTCATTCGCTAACAACATCAATACCCACGAGGGGGGAACCCATCTTATAGGGTTTAAAACAGCTTTTACCCGCACGCTGAACAACTATGCCTCTTCCAACAATTTACTTAAAAACATAAAAACTACAATTTCAGGTGAAGATCTGCGCGAAGGTATCACCGCGGTAATCTCTGTAAAAGTTCCAGATCCACAGTTTGAAGGACAAACTAAAACCAAGCTGGGTAACTCTGAAATAAAAGGCTATGTCGAGATCCTCCTGAATGAAAAACTAAGTATTTTTCTGGAAGAAAATCCTGCTGTTGCCAGGAAAATAGTTGAAAAGGGGATTGAAGCCTCAAAAGCGCGTGAAGCAGCACGTAAGGCACGCGATCTCACCCGGCGCAAAGGTGCTCTGGATGGTCTTTCCCTTCCAGGGAAATTGGCCGATTGTCAGGAAAAAGATCCGGCGCTATGTGAAATATACATAGTGGAGGGTGACAGTGCGGGTGGAAGTGCAAAGCAGGGGCGTGATCGCTCCTTTCAGGCTATTTTGCCTCTAAAAGGCAAAATTTTGAACGTAGAAAAAGCTCGATTTGACAAGATGCTCAGCTCTAACGAGATCCGCACTCTCATCACGGCTATGGGTACTGGAATCGGTAAAGATGAATTTAATATCGATAAAATACGCTATCATCGTATCATTATAATGACTGACGCTGATGTCGATGGGTCCCATATACGTACTTTACTCCTGACATTCTTTTTTCGCCAAATGCCAGATATTATTGAAAAAGGTTATCTGTATATCGCACAACCCCCTCTGTTTAAAATAAAAAGAGGTAAAAAGGAAACCTACCTCAAAGATGAAGATACTCTATTGGATTATCTCCTGAATCTGGGGGTTGATTCGTTAGAAATAAGTATGGATAAAAGCGGAAAAAAACTCCGTGGCAAGCAGGCTATCCCGACGTTGAATTCTATTGTTAACTTCAACAATATGTTTGATAAATTGGTGAATCGCGGCATTAAACGGGAACTTTTGGAGATTTTTGTTAAAAATAAACTCCAGAACGGTTTTATAGATAATGAAGATCTCACCGACCTGTTCAATACCCTTCAAGAGGTGGCTCCTGAAGCAAAGTTCACCCTTTACAATAATCCTTCTCGTATTCTGTTTTCTATAGGAAGTACCAGGGCAAGAATTGACCGGAAAGTATTGGAGCAATTTACCCTGCAGGAATACAAGTATCTATTACAATTATATAGAAATATTGAATATTTAAACGATGAAGATATAAGTCTGCTCCAGGACGGCAACATAGTGGGCACTGCCAACGGATTCGGCGAGTTGTTGGACTTTGTCTTGAATCGTGCAAAAAAAGGGCAGTATGTTCAACGTTATAAAGGACTAGGAGAGATGAATCCAGATCAACTATGGGAAACTACCATGGATCCGGAAAAACGCACTTTGTTGCAGGTTAAGATTGAAGATGCCGTTGCTGCAGATGAAATATTTACTGTTCTCATGGGAGATCAGGTGGAGCCGCGCCGCGAATTTATAGAACGTAATGCGCTCAATGTTTCCCATCTGGATATTTAAGGTAATCTAAACGTATCGCAAGGAACGCCCGATGTTATCTCAACAAAATAAGTCAAGTATAAATATAGAAAATGAAATGCGTAAATCCTATATGGATTACGCTATGAGCGTAATAATAGGACGTGCACTTCCAGATATCCGTGATGGACTTAAGCCGGTCCATAGACGGGTTCTCTTCGCCATGCATGAGCTTGGGAATGAGTACAATAAGCCATACAAAAAATCGGCCCGTGTAGTTGGTGATGTAATTGGTAAATATCATCCCCACGGTGATTCAGCAGTGTATTACACCATTGTCCGTATGGCGCAGGATTTTTCCATGCGGCATACTTTGGTGGATGGACAAGGGAACTTTGGTTCTGTCGACGGTGATTCGGCAGCAGCAATGCGTTACACAGAAGTGCGGATGTCAAAGTTATCCCACGAGTTGCTAGCTGACCTGGATAAAGAAACTGTTGATTTTACCCCCAACTATGATGAATCTCAGACAGAACCGTCTGTGTTGCCGTGTAAATTTCCCAACCTGCTTATTAATGGCTCAGAAGGTATTGCCGTGGGGATGGCAACAAAAATCCCGCCGCATAACCTTGGGGAAGTTATAGATGCGTTGATATCTATTATCGAAGATCCATCCCTTTCGTTTGAGGAACTTACCGAAAAAATAAGTGGACCCGACTTTCCTACCGGTGCTTTCATCCTGGGGTATGACGATATCCATGACGCGTATCGCACCGGTAGAGGGATAGTCCAGATGCGTGCGAAGGCGGTAATTGAAATTGACAGCCGCACCTCGCGGGAAAGTATTATAGTTAATGAAATTCCCTATCAGGTAAACAAGGCGCGCCTAATCGAAAAAATAGCCGAGCTGGTTAAAGAGAAGAAGATTGAGGGGATAAGCGACCTACGCGATGAGTCTGATCGTGATGGGATGCGGATTGTGGTGGAGCTTAAGCGTGATGCGGTAGCTGCAGTTGTATTAAATCAACTGTATAAAAGGACCGCAATGCAGTCTTCATTCGGCATCATTATGCTTGCCATAGTAGATGGACAGCCTAAGATTCTTAGCCTGCGCGAGATTCTAGATCACTTTATCGAGCACCGCAAAAATATTGTCACGCGCCGCTGTGTATTTGAACTGAAAAAAGCTGAAGCGCGGGCACATATCCTCGAGGGGCTGAAAAAAGCTCTAGATAACCTGGATGAAATAATTCAGATAATCAAGAGTTCAGAAAACTCACCCAGTGCCAAAGCCAGACTTATAGAGCGTTTCAGTTTCTCCGATATTCAGGCCCAGGCCATCCTTGATATGCGTCTCCACCGTCTTACCGG
The DNA here is from genome assembly GCA_964508035.1 of uncultured Desulfuromonas sp. GTDB lineage: Bacteria > Desulfobacterota > Desulfuromonadia > Desulfuromonadales > Desulfuromonadaceae > JAIVHC01. The sequence continues at coordinate 52,825 of CAZDRL010000005.1, read as the reverse complement.
GCTTGAGCGCGAAAAGATTATTACCGAATACAATGAAATTCTGGCTAGAATAGCGCGTCTTAAAGAGATTCTCGGCAGTGATGTAGAAATCCTCAAAATTATTCGGACCGAATTGTCAGAGGTTAAAGAGAGCTTTGCAGATGAGCGCAGAACTCAAATTATACCTAAAACTAAAGATTTTTCCGTAGAAGACCTGATTGTTGAAGAGGATATGGTGGTTACTGTCACCCACTCAGGCTATATAAAGCGCAATGCTGTTTCGCTGTACCGTGCGCAGCGCCGTGGCGGTAAAGGGCGTACCGGCATAAAACCTAAAGAGGAAGATTTTGTAGAACATCTATTTGTGGCCTCAACCCACTCCTATATTCTTATTTTTACCGATAAAGGAAAGGTGTATTGGTTGAAGGTGCATGAAGTTCCCCAAGGTGGTCATGCCGCGCGCGGGAAAGCTATTGTCAACTTGCTCCAACTGGAACAAGGTGAACGTATTATGACCATTTTGCCGGTGAAAGAATTCACGGAAAATAAATATATAATTGCGTGTACCCGCAACGGGGTGGTCAAAAAAACCGAATTGATGGCCTATTCCAATCCGCGTCAAGGTGGAATTATAGGGATGACCATCGACGAAGGGGATGCTCTAGTCGCGACCCGTATCACCGATGGGAGTATGGATATTCTCATGGGAAGTGAGCACGGAAAATCGATCCGGTTTGCGGAAACAGATGTGCGCCCCATGGGGCGTACTGCACGTGGGGTACGTGGCATGAACCTTACGGACGGCGACCGTATAATGGGGATGGAAGTGGTTACTGATGCGACCTCTGCAACCCTGGTTACCGTGACAGAACATGGATATGGCAAACGTACCTGTATTGATGAATACAAAACCCAGTCCCGCGGTGGCAAAGGGATCATCACTATCAAGACATCAGCACGCAATGGCTGTGTTGTAGATATTAAGCTGGTAAGCACCGAAGAAGATCTGATGTTTATCACCGACAAGGGGAAAGTTCTACGCACCAGTGTAGACGCTCTCTCCATTATCGGGCGTAACACCCAAGGGGTGCGCTTGATGGTGCTAGACCCGCAAGAGCGCATTGGAGCTGTTGCTACTTTAGCCGAAAAATCGGAAGATGAATTGCCCGATGAAGAGGAAATAGACGCTGAAGAGTTGAACGATGATGCAGACGAGTAACAGCAAATACTTGCAGGTACGAGTATGAATATAGGGGTTGTTGGCGCCGGCAGCTGGGGTACAAGCCTAGCTAATGTGTTAGCTAAAAAAGGCTATCCGGTTCAACTGTGGTCTCATGAAGCAGAGCTTGCTGAATATATGGGGAAACACCGGGAGAATAATAGATACCTTCCCGGTATTGACTTACACCAAAATTTATCTTTCACTTCCGCGTTAAGGGAAGTGGTTACCCATGAGGTGGTGCTGTTGGTGCCACCTTCACAAGTGATGCGTTCGGTTCTGAAACAGGCAGCACCGTTTTTCAATCCCACTGCGGCTATAATTTCTGCCTCCAAAGGGATCGAAAACACCACCCTTGAACTGATGTCAGAGGTTATTAAAGGGGCTTTGGAAGGGCAGCATACGGGGAAAACCGCCTTTCTATCTGGTCCCACTTTTGCGCGTGAAATTGCGCAGGAGCTCCCCTCTGCTGCTGTTGTAGCATCAGCACAGGATGAGGTCGCTACTATGGCGCGGGATATGTTCAGCACTGAATACTTCCGCATTTATAGTAACGACGATGTGGTGGGCACCGAGATCGGTGGTGCGCTCAAAAACGTTATTGCCCTGGCAGCTGGAGTGTGCGACGGGCTTGAGTATGGGAATAATACCCGCGCTGCTCTTATCACTCGGGGGTTGGCGGAGATGAAACGGGTTGGTCTCGCTCTGGGTGCCCGGGCTGAAACCTTTGCTGGTCTTGCAGGGATGGGGGATCTTGTTCTCACCTGCACTGGAGAACTTTCGCGTAACCGCACTGTAGGGATTGCGTTAGGAAAGGGAAAGAAACTTAAGGATATTCTCGCGCAGATGCATATGGTTGCCGAGGGTGTGGAGACAACACGATCAGCGTATCAACTGGCACAAAAACTTAAGATTGATGTACCGATAATAAACCAGATGTATGCGGTTCTGTATGATGACAAAGATCCGCGCGCAGCTGTGATTGAGTTGATGCAGCGGTCCCTTAAATCGGAATATGTTTAACTTCTAGGATTTATAAATTATGCGCACAAAAATTATTGCTCTGTTCAGTGTTGCAACGCTGGTTTTACTCCTTTTTACGCAGTTGAGCTATGCAGCCGCAGATGTAGTTATCCATACAGACCATGGTAGTATTGAGATCGCTCTCAATGAAAAACTAGCTCCCATCACCACCAGTAATTTTCTGCAGTATGTCGATAGTGGGTTTTATGCGGGCACTGTTTTCCACCGCGTTATCCCAAAGTTCATGATCCAGGGTGGTGGCTTCACTAAAAATATGGCTAAAAAAATAGCTAAAGAGCCTATTATCAATGAAGCAGAGAATGGGTTAAAAAACAAGCGCGGTACTATTGCCATGGCGCGAACCAACCAAGTTAATAGCGCTACAAGCCAGTTTTTTATAAATGTAGTGGATAATGGGTTTCTTGATCACCGCAACACCTCTGCAGCAGGTTATGGCTACGCAGTTTTTGGTGAAGTTGTTGCGGGGATGGATGTAGTAGATAAAATAACCGCAGTTGCGACTACGAGCGTCAAAGGGATGCGTGATGTACCCATAAAGCCTGTTATCATTCTATCCGTAGAGCGCCTGTAAACCCACCTGTTCAGTTTTCCCTAAGAGGGGGATGTTATGTCTGGAACGCTACGCATTCTTTCGTTAAATATGGACGGATGCACAGATATAGCATTTTTTTGCAGCTACGTATGTGATGTAGCCCCCAACTTGCTTGCCTTACAGAATACCTCTGCTCTCCTGCGCAGTATTTCAGCTCCTGATCTGGCACAAAAAGTAAACGCCTCAGGGGTAAACAGCGGTGGGAGTCATAGTATGGCATTTATGAGCTGGAATTTTCCCCTCAGACAGATTCAAGAGTACGACCTAGGGGATAGGTCGAAATGTCTGGTAGCAGACGTCAGCGTGGATAAAGAGCGCTTTTTATTCTTCAATGTATGTCTGAAGGGAAATTTCTTTCGCCGTCCAGGGCAGATAAAAAAGCTTCTCAGTCCAGATTTGCTTGGACGTTATGATATGCTCTTGCCAACCATTGTGGCAGGCGATTTTATGGATACCCTGTGGATATCTGGCCATCCGCAGTTTCAGAGCAGATTTCAGCGCATTTCTCCCACCATCCTGCGCGGTACCTACCCCGCGTGTTGCCCTATTTTAAGTCGTGATCGTTTCTATGTTATCGGCGGTATTGAGGTGAAAAACGTCGAAATTGACAATAGCGCGCGCACGCGTAAAAACCTCACCCATCTCCCCTTGATTATGGATATTAGTGTCCATACCGGCGAAAGCGCTATCCGCACTGAAATGAAAACCCGCGGCAAGCTGGATCAGGCCCTTTCCAGCTCGTCCATTTTTAAGTGCAACTGAGATCAGCCTGTGGATAACCCTGTTAATTGTATTGATAACTGATTTGGTAATTGCAGAATAGCGCTGTTATTGAAGAGTGAAACCTAAAATTATGAACAGAGTACAACGTGCGAGTGCATGCCTAAAACGGCTTACGCAAGAATACCCTGAGGCTAAATGTTCCCTCGACCATACCTCCCCTTTTGAACTCCTGATAGCAACCATTCTTTCCGCACAAACTACCGATGTGCGCGTGAATCAGGTAACTAAAACCCTGTTTAAAGAGTATCCAGAGGCGCATAGTTATACCTCCACGTCACAGGCGCGTATCGAAGAGATTATCCGCTCGATAGGGTGTTACAAAACCAAAGCAGCGCGCATCATTGAAAGTGCCAGACAAATAGCCACAACCTTTGAGGGTAAAGTACCTGCTGATATGGAAGCCCTGGTGTCCCTTCCAGGGGTAGGGCGCAAAACCGCAAATGTGGTGTTAAGCAATGCCTTTAATATCCCTGGTTTGGCGGTAGATACCCATGTGAAACGGGTGAGCAGGCGTATAGGGCTGACAGATAATACCGACCCGCACGCGGTGGAACAGGATTTGTGCGCTATAGTCGCTCCCGAATCGTGGGGGCTGCTATCCCACCTGTTAATTTATCACGGACGGGCTGTATGTAAGGCCAGAACCCCTGCATGCAGCACGTGTCTGTTACACGATATCTGTCTGCAGCGCCTATAGTTCAGGGTAGCGCGCCTCTAATTCAACCGGAAAAAATCCTTTGCCTGGTTCTTCTGTGTATCGATTGAGTAGGTAGCAGGTGCAGTTCCGGGGGCAAAGATTTCAATGCGCATATTTTGGCTGTCCTCTGGCACCAAAAGTCCAGTTTGCAGATCAATTGGATGAAATTCCATGTTGTCTGGAATGTAAAAGTTGCGCTGTTCCAGTGCTGGGGATGCCTGCTGCATGAAATCAACCCACGCCGGAGCTGCCGCCTTGGATCCGGTTTCCTGTCGCCCTAACGGCTGTTGCTGATCATATCCAACCCATGAAACCGTAACCAACTGAGGCAGATACCCGACAAACCATGCATCATATAGATTATCTGTGGTACCAGTTTTTGCTGCTGCGGGGCGTTTTAACGCTTTGGCACGCCAACCGGTTCCATTTTGCACTACAGATTCGAGCATATTGGTTATCAGCGCGGCGATCTCCTTTGACATTACCCGTTTTTTTTGTGGAGCTATAAGCTCTTGCCCTTGCTTAGGCCCAGTGGGGAAATCGGCCGGATCGGAGGATTTTAGAACCTTGCCATGTCTGTTATATATTTTATCTATGTATGCCGGTGAAATAAGGATCCCCCCATTGGCAAACACCGAGTACGCTGTTCCCAGTTCAAGTGGAGCCAGCGTGTTAGTACCCAAAGCCATACTCAAATCCATATTGATATCAGACTCTATCCCCAATTTATGCAGATAGTTAGCAGCATAGCGGATGCCGATCTCTTTAAGTAACTTGATCGAGATGACGTTATATGAATTATCCAGCGCTTCGCGCAGGGTGGTAGCGCCATAAAATTTATTGCTGTAGTTATCCGGCTTCCATTCCCGCTTTTCCCCCTCTTCATCTGTATCTTTATAAATAAGCGGGCTATCCACAATAATGGATGCTGGGGTATAGCCTTTATCCAGAGCGGCGGCATAAATAAGAGGTTTAATAGCAGACCCAGCTTGGCGTCGAGCCTGAAGTACGCGGTTAAACTGACTGGTGGCAAAGTCATATCCACCAACCATGGCACGGATCTGCCCGGTATACGGATCCATTGCCAGCAGTGCTCCCTGCGCTTCTGGGTACTGGAAATATGTTGCTTGAATTGGTTGCGCTTTTGCGTCCAAAACCTTTATGTGGATAAGCGCACCCATGGGTAGATCGATATTTCTACCCGCTGGTTGCGTTTCGCCAGCACGGTGCTCAGCGTATGGAACCAGGCTGAACGGCTCACCCCATTTCAAGGTAGAGCGCGGGATGATTGCACTGTGTTTACCATACTGCACCGTAAGATCACCCTCAGCCGTGCTGCCACTTAAGATTGCGGGATAAATTTTTCCTGTTTCCAGTTGTTCCGGTACGGCGTCAAACTCTTGCTCCCACAGCTCCGGCGCAACGACACGCTGCACAGGGCGCAGCCCTCGACGCTGATCATGGGCCTGCAGATTTTTGCGCACGGCAGCCTGCGCTGCCTGCTGCATATCCAGATTTATGGTGGTATGAATCTCCAACCCACCGGTGTAAAGTTGTTGTTCACCAAATTCTTGTTCAAGGTAGCGCCTTACCTGTTCGGTAAAATATCCCGTTCCGGCCGCAGTATTATTTCTCCTTGGATGGATGGATAGTTTCTCATTTCGGGCCTGCTCTAACTGCGCCGCATTGATAAAGCCGTTTACGAGCATGCGCTCAAGGACGTATGTCTGACGCCTGCGTGCACGTTCAAAGTGGCGATAAGGGGAATAACGACTTGGTGCCTGGGGTAACCCCGCAAGCATAGAACACTGGGCGAGGGTGAGATTTTCAACATCGGTGGCAAAGTAGTTTTCTGCCGCAGCTTGCACCCCATATGCACCGTGACCGAGATATATCTGATTGAGATACAGATGGAGTATTTCCCGCTTGGAAAAGTTTTGCTCTATGCGCCACGCAAGGATAGCCTCCTTAAACTTGCGCGAAAACTTGCGTTCTGGGGTGAGCAAAAGGCTTTTTGCCACCTGTTGGGTTATGGTACTCCCCCCTTGAACTATCCCCCCGGCACGGATATTTTTTAATGCTGCACGAAATATAGACGCAAAGTCCAATCCGTCGTGCTCAAAAAAAGCCGCATCTTCTGCCGCTACAAAAGCCTGAATCAATTTCTGCGGCATCCGATTAACTGGAACCACAATGCGGCGTTCGCGATAGAACTCCGCTATTTTGTGTCCGTCAGAGCTGTAAACACTCGTAACGGCCGGAGGATTGTAATCTTCAAGCTTATCTAACTGCGGCAGAGTACGGGAGACAAAATAGTATGCTCCTGCAAGGGCGGAACCGCCGATGATTACGCATGCCACAATAGCAATGAGAAAAAAGCGAATAAATTTTAAAAACATATATGGTTTTCCGCTGCTGCTGAGAGTGTAACCTCTGGTTTATAGTGTGTTATGTGAGGGTAAAATAGAAGCGTAGTATATCAGAAGCATAACTACATTGTCAGAGTGGAGTTGCCATTGAATACAAACATCGGGTTGATAATCCTGGCGTTCTTTACTTCTGCCTTGAGTGGGATAACCGCTGCCGGAGGTGGAATGTTGCTGATCTCCGCCATGGCGCTGTTTTTACCTGTGCACATTGTTATCCCCATTCACGCGGTTACGCAACTGGCAAGTAACTTCAGTAGAGCAATACTCTCACCCGCAACCACTGCGTGGCATATCGGAGTGCCATTTATGTTAGGGATGCTTATAGGGATGCCAGGCGCTATAGGGGTTTACACGATCTATGCAGCAAAATTTTCCGCCTTACCTCTCGGGATTTTTGTATTGATGATGGTGTGGATACCGCCGCATAAAATAGCATCAGTGCTCAAACGAAAAGGTCCTGGCGCAGCTAAAAAAATCTCAAGCAGAGATAAACCTGAAGTATGCAAGAGCCGCTATACCGGAGTTGGATTTGGGTTGCTGGGATTTATTCAGATATTTATAACACTATTTGTAGGATCATCCGCACCCCTTAACCTGCCCTTTTTGCTCCAGCAACAGCTAAAACGCGATCAACTGGTCGCTACTTCGGCCATGATGATGACCGGAGTTAGCCTGGCCAAAATTGCAATTTTTGTAGGCGCAGGGTTTAGCTTTGTCACCTATACATGGCTGCTTATCGGACTTCTATGTGCGGTGTTTGGAGGTTCATGGTGTGGTACCAGAGTGCGTCAATATATTCCAGAACAGAAATTTGTCCGGCTGCTGAAACTAGTGCTCACCTTGCTTGCCCTGCGTCTGGTTGTGCTTGCGTTGGTGTAGTGCGGCTAGGTGCACATATATTTACAACCGCTGGAGCGAAGGGTAAAGGTGCCTTGGCTACGCAACATCCGCCAATCTCTTGGCCAACACCTCATAATCCCCCAAATGCGCTCGCATCAAGCTCTGCCACAGCTTGCCATGGTTCGGCACGGAGAAGTGAAGCAGCTCATGGACGATGACGTAATCCCACAACTTCGGATCGAGCTCGAGCAACTCTGAATTAAAGTTCAAATGTCCATTGGTCGAACAAGAGGCCCACTTGTTCGACATAACACGCACACCGAGCCAGACTATATTGACGTTGAGTTTCTCGGCCCAATGATGAACTCTGGACTTGAACTCTTTTTTTCTATGAATGACGTCCATTATTTAAATTCGATCCGCTTTTTCCAGCAGAGTAAAGAGATCATCCATCAGGGTCGTGACCTGATCCAGGTCATCGCATTGCGCATAAATGGCGAAGGTCACCTTCTGGCGTGAATCCCGCAACGCGTTTTCGCTCTTCTTCCAGTTAGGGAACTCAACGAAGGCCTCTTTGATCTTCCGGCTCACATCTTCAGCTTTTTCGATTTTGGCATCCAGCAGTGTCCAGTAAACAAAGAAGGTCAGCCCGTCGAAGTCTTTTTCAGCCTGTTCTTTCTTTCGCTGTTCGTTGGCCGCAACTTCCTTGAACAACTCAGCCAGAGCCTCGGCGGTATTGGTCTGGCGATTTTCAAAGCTCTCCTGTACCGCCTGCGCACGCTCGGCCATGGCAATCAGGTAAGGATCATCGCTCTGTTCTTCGGCCTGTTTGGCAATACTCTTGACCAGGTTGATAACCTTGGTGCCGTCACCGCCTTGCTTGTTCTTGATCAATTCGATGGTCTCGGCGTTGATCTCAACGAACTCGTCAACCTGCTCGATGCCGTAGGCGTCGATGTTCTCGCGCACCAGTTCGCTGGTCTTCTTCTGGAAGTCGCGATCGACGTAGACCTTTTTAGTGTACTGCTTACGCACCACCTGGTAGATGGCCGAGAGGGTCGCGTAGTCATCAAGGTAGGGGCGCAGGAACTTGTCAGGCGAGATGATCTCGTAGAGCATCTCGATTTCCTTGTACTCGCGGAAAAACTCCTTGCGACGGGCCGGATCGCGAAAGGTCTCGACCAGGCCATCAATATCCCGGTCATCGAAGTTGTGCTTGATCAGAGCCAGGTAGTCGGGCGACTTTTCCTCCATCTTGCTCTGGAAAAGCACCTTGAGCAGTTTCAGGTCCTTGACCACCGCGTTGATTTCGTCACTGTCGAAAGCCAGCGCCTTTTCCAGTTTGTCGAAGATACCGACGAAGTCCAGCACAAAGCCGTGCGGCTTAACCATCCCCTCAATCTCGTTTTCGTAAGGACGATTCACGCGGGCGATGGCTTGCAGCAGGGTATGGTCGCGCATCGGCTTGTCGAGATACATTGCGTATAGTACCGGAGCATCGAAACCGGTGAGAAGCTTTTCTGTAACGGTGAGAATCTTCGGCTGTTGGTCGAGTTTGGTGAAGCTTTTTCGAATGGCGCGTTCTTTCTTCGAGTCGAGATGAAATTCTTTCAGCAGTTCGGAGTCGTTGTTATTGCCAGTGTAAACGACCGCGGAATACTCCGGCGGCAAAAACTCGTCCAGCGCTTTCTTATACAGCGCGCACGCCTCCCGATCGACACCAACCAGAAACGCCTTGTAGCCTAACGGCTCAACGTTCTGAAGGTAATGGCTGGCTACGTGCTCGGCCACCTTGGTGATGCGGTTGCCACCTTTCAAAAAATTCTTCAGGTTCACCGCCCGCTCCAGGATCTTGTTCAGCTCTTCGATATCTGCCACGCCCTCAGCTTCAGCCAGAGCAAGAAACTCTTTATCGAGGATGTCGTGGGGCACAAGCATTTCATTGGGAGCAAGATTGTAGTAGAGGGGTAGCGTGGTGCCATTCTCAATACTGTCGGCAATGGAATATTTATGCAGATAGCCCTTGTCGTCTTCGCAGCCAAAGGTCTTAAACGTCCCCTTCCCATAAGCCGTCTTGACGACCGGGGTGCCGGTGAAACCGATGTAACTGGCATTCGGCAGCCCAGCCATAAGAAAGTTACCGAGATCGCCGCCGGTGGTGCGGTGGGCTTCGTCGATCAGGACATAGATATTGGAGCGAAGATTGATATCAGCAGGCAGGTCGCGGAACTTGTGGATCATGGTGACGATGATCCCGCGATAGTCATCCCGTAGCAGCTTTTTCAGGCGGGTGATACTGGTCGCATGCTCCAGATTTCCCAGCCCCAACGCAGCCAGGTTTTTGAGCAGCTGATCTTCCAGTTCGTTGCGGTCGATCAGCAGCAAGATCGTCGGTGTGTCGGCCTCAGGTGCTTTGAACACCATCTCTGCAGCCTTGATCATGGTAAAGGTCTTGCCACTGCCCTGCGTATGCCAGACCAGGCCACGTTTGCGCTCAGGCGCCAGGGCCCGCGCAACCACCGCCTCCACTGCACCGGTTTGATGCTGGCGCAGGATGTATTTATTCAGCTCCTCATCCTTCTCGGCAAACATGATGTAATCCTTGATAAAAGCGAGAACTTGCGGGATAGCGCAGAAGCTCTTCACCTTGGTCTCAAAGGAGGGGGGACATTCCTGTGCCCCAGGGATTTCAGGTCCCTCGTCCCCTGTTTTCGCCTCAAAGCTAACAAACTCCCCTGCGCGAAGCTTAGCCTGCACCGGATTCTTTCTGATATATTCCGCCACTTTGAAAAAGTGCCGCTCGTTCCGAATCAGCCGGTCCCAGTACTCCTCTTGCCAAAGCGGACCCGACTTGCCGCTCTGTTTGTTGATCTCCCGCGCTGTGAAGCCTTTCCATGACTTCAAGATGTCCCCAATGCGGTGCGAACCCAATGGCCGGAACAACACATGCACGTGATTCGGCATCACCACGAACGACACGATCTCATACCGCTCGCCATCGAAGTGGCGCAGGGCATCGGTCACGATTCCGGCATTAGCCGGGTCTTTCAGCACACACGACCCGCTCCCCTGATCAAGCCACGCATCGATCTGGCTGGAAAAACGGGCGTGGTATTCGGCCTCGGTCTTCTCATCCCAGGGTTTGGGATGATGTGAAAACCATATTGCGCGTTCCTCCGTCCACTGCTCCAGTTTCCCCTTCGGCAGCGAATCGGCCAGACGCCAGGTAACGAAGACGAAAACGCACCCTTGCTGCCAGTGGGGAAGGCGATTCTTGTGCATATCGATTTTAGCGTCGGGGTCAATAAAGGAGCGGGAGTTTTCCAACCCCCGCGGGGGACTGGAAAGTCCCCCCTCCTTTTTCCAATTGAAGATGTTGCGGCGCACCGTATTCCAGGTCGCCCCGTAGGAAAAACCGATGGCGTCGGTGGCGGTGAAAATCTGTTCTGGCACGAACAGTTCCGGAGTTTCGCGGTGATAGCGGCGGATCTGATCAACCCCCAGAGCAATCGCCTCGTTCTTGTTGGCGTTCTTGCATTCAATGACTAATACCGGGATGCCGTTGATCAAAAAGACCACATCCTCGCGCGCGCCGTAATGGCCGTTGTGGAAGGTAAATTCCTCCGTCACCTCGTAGCGATTTCGCCACTTGTGCTTCGGCAAAGACAAGTCATCCCGATAATCGATCAGGATCAGATCGCGCTCGCGGTTTTCTTCGTGGTCAAAATATTTGCCCCGATTTCGCAGGTGATCGACAAATTCGCGGTTACCGTAGATGTCGGCGTGGAGGTGACGGAATTTACCGATGAGAGCGCCTTTGGCGTCGCTGTAGCGCGGGTTGAATTCGCGGACTTTTTCGTCGAGGAGATCATGGAAGAAGAGGGACAATGGAGCGGGGGTTTTCCAACCCCCGTACTTTGATCCAGAGGGGGCAGGAATGCCCCCTCTCCTTTGCTCGGCTTCTTCGCGAGGGACTATTGTCCAGCCTATTTCCTGAGCATATTTCAGGATTCGGGCTTGGACGGTTTTGTGTTCGGAGGGTTTGGGCATATTTGATATCCCCTATGGATCGCGATCGATGTGGTTCACAAGTTCACCGCATCGTCAGTCAATAGCGACAACGCAATATTGTCAACTCGAATTTTTGCAGTCATCAGTTCGTGAAGGAGGGTACGGAAGAGGTCTTTGAGTTTTGCGTGTTTTTGTTCGTGTAGCGCCTTCTTCCTCTCAAGGCTCTGTATTGCTAGAGCAATCTCTTCTTGGGTTACCAAATCGGGAAGCGGAATTTTGAACTCCGAAATTTCGTTGCTCATCAGCGTCGCGGTTCCGTGGCCCGACCGTCCGACTTTCTTGAACAAGTTGTCCCGCAGTGTTTCCAGAGCATAAAGAAGGAAGTCGGAGCGAAGCTTTGGTCCAGGAACGATGGCCCTCATGTCTTGGTTGATGGCCATGGGAACTTCTGCGAGCGCGACCGGGACGGTTTTTGCTAAGATCATTCCGCGCACGACTACAAAGACTGAGCCTGCGGGTGCGAGTTTGCTTCCACTTTCGAGCGCTTCTTGGGAGATATGGTCTGTAACGTCATTGAGCCGGGGCCGCTTCATGTCCTTCGGCGAAACCCAAGGAATTGTACCCTTCCAAAATTCTGGGTTCTTCTTGGACGGAGTTCCTCCACTTTGGAATCGACAGACATCTGAAAGCTGCACCACCTCCCAGCTTTCCGGCACCGGTCCGATTTCGGTTTGTTTTTGGGGTTTGTTGCGGAGGCCTTCAGTGAAGAGCTTGTGCATGAGGGCCTTTTTCAGCTCGGTGGTGGTTTTAATGATCCGCTCCTGTACTTCGATCGCCTGCTGCACCGTTGATAGGATGTACGCGATCTTTTTCTGCTCGGGGAGTGGGGGGAGTGGAAGGCTCCGCTCCTTTAGCGTTTTGAAGTGACGATTGTAACCACGGCTTGGAAGCTCCAACGCCAACAAAGCGAAGTAGTAGAACTTTGGATCATAGAGCTTCTTATCAGGAAGGAGAACCTTGGTTCCGTCAGCCCCTAGCACAAAAGGGAAGTCTATGAATTTGAAGCAACGTGTGTGGTCGCCGAAGACAATCAGCGGCAAGTCGAAGTCAATGACCTTGTTCTCGTCATCACAATAACCGGCAACAAATTCCTGTCCTTGGTCGACGACCGGAAAACGACCAACTTCAGAGATGTCCTTCGCTGGAATTTGATTTTGCCGACCGACTTTGTTTTTAACGAACGAATCGGAGACGGCGCATGTTTGCCAGTCGATCATACCCCAATCCCCTCCAGAATCGTCTTTAAGGGCGGGCGGGTTTTCCAACCCGCCTGGCGGACAGGAATGTCCGCCCTCCTTTTATCTATTTCGCGGGTCTGGTAATCGCTGCCCCCCTGTGTCAGGATAGATGTCGCCTCTAGTCGAGAGACTTTGTGTTAATCTACGGGGCAAAAGAGAGGACGGCATAGGCAATGAAAACCAAGTACTCTAAAGAGTTTAAAGAGAGCATAATTGCCCGGCTTTTGCCGCCGCAGAATGCTAGCGTGCCGGACGTGTCCCGAGAGACTGGGGTGCCTAAAGATACCCTTTATACCTGGCGAATTCAGTATCGCAATTCACAGAACCGTCCGATTGCTGGTTCTGGTCGTCGAGCTGATAAGTTCACCAACGAAGAAAAGTTGGCCATAATAATCGAGACTGCCGGTCTCAACGAACTGGAACTGGGCGAATATTGTCGCCTTAAGGGGCTCTATCCCGAACAGATTTCCGGTTGGAAGAAATCCATCATTCAAGGAGACGGCGCCGATACAAAAAAAGCAGACCGCGAGCAATCGCGCAAACAGAGCCAAACCATCAAGAACCTTCAGCGCGAGCTACAACGTAAGGAAAAGGCACTAGCTGAAGCGGCTGCGTTGTTGGTTCTGCAAAAAAAGTTCCAAGCGCTCTGGGAGGATCCCGAGGACGAAAAATCGAACTCCGAGAGCGCCAAGAAATGATCTGTTTAATTGAAGATGCCTGCGCCTCTGGAGCGCGCTTGACCAAGGCCTGCCAGATTGTCGGACTATCACCACGAACCATACAACGCTATCGTCAGGGTGGAACCATTAAACCTGATGGTCGCAAAGCCGCCGCTGTTGGCCGAGTGCCTGCGAACCGCCTGAGCAATGAAGAACGCCAAGAGGTTTTAACAACTGCCAATCAGCCACAATACGCCCATTTGCCGCCCAGCCAGATCGTGCCCGCACTGGCCGATGACGGTTGCTATCTGGCCTCGGAATCAACTTTCTACCGGGTATTACGTGAAGAGAAACAGCTGAAGCATCGTGGTCGGGCCAAAGCTCCCACGCGTAAGCGACCTGAACCGTTTCAGGCCACAGCCCCCAATCAACTCTGGAGTTGGGATATCACGTATTTATCAACAACCGTCAAAGGGATCTATTTTTATCTGTACCTGATTATGGACGTTTATAGCCGCAAGATTGTCGGTTGGGATATCTACGCCGAAGAATCCGCTAAACATGCTGGCAATATCTTCAGCAAAGCTTACTTACGCGAAGGGATCGCGGGCAATGCGCTGGTTCTGCACTCCGATAATGGTTCGCCGATGAAGGGCGCAACCATGTTGGGAACCCTGCAGAAACTTGGTGTAACACCGTCATTCAGTCGTCCATCGGTCAGCAACGATAACCCCTACTCAGAATCGCTGTTTAAGACACTGAAATATCGCCCATGTTTCCCTGAGAAGCCCTTCGACTCACTGGAGGAGGCTCGGGTATGGGTTGCCGGATTCCAGCAGTGGTACAATGAAGAACATCGGCACAGCGCAATAAAGTTTGTGACCCCAGGGCAACGCCACCGTGGTGAAGATGTTGCGATCCTGGCACAACGGAAAACCCTTTACGAAAAGGCAAAAGCGGCATGTCCGCAACGATGGTCAGGAAGCAGCCGCAATTGGGATCATTTGGAAACGGTAAGTCTGAATCCTCTGAAAAAACCGATTCAGGAGGAGACCACAATCAAGCGCAAAGCGGCATAGAAAAAACGACATCTTTATTGACAACGATCGCTGCTGAGGGCGAAGAGGTCGCGAACTTTCTGGTAGAAGCGCTTTTCCGAGGCGCGGATCTCGCGGATGCGGGCGAGCAGTTCATCGAAATAATCCCACCCACCGGGATTCTTGAGGCGCTCGTCGTCCATGACGAAACCTTTGACGAGATATTCCTTAAGATGGGTGCTGGCCCACTGGCGGAATTGAACGCCACGCGGGGAGCGGACCCGGTAGCTAATGGCGAGGATGAGGTCGAGATTGTAGAGCTTGGTCTGGTAGCGTTTTCCGTCGGCGGCAGTTGTCAAGGATTCCTTGACAACTGAATTCTCCACCAGTTCGCCATCCTCAAAGATGTTTTTGGCGTGGAGGCTGACGTTCTGTTTGGTCGTCTGGAAGAGTTCAGCGATTTCGAGCTGGGTGAGCCAGGCAGTCTCCCCTTCGATGCGCAGATCGAGCCGCGTGCGCCCATCGTCCGAGGTGTAGAGAACGAGTTCGCTCATTTGACCACCCCCAATTGTTTGAGAATGTTCCGCAGGGCCGCGTCAGTTTCCTTCGCCTCCAGCTCAATCGCGTTCAACTCCTCGACGATCTCCGCAATGGGGCGGTAGGTTTCGGCATCACTGGTGTGGATGTAGCGGCTGAGGGAGATATTGTAGTCATTTTTTTAAAAATTTTACGTGCAGATGTTGCTTTGGAGCTCTTCAGGAGACACGCAGCGAGGTTTTATACCTGTCGCGTTAACTAGACCACCCAACCAAAAAAGCCGCACGCCTGCTTTACATGCAGGCGTGCGGCCCTAGTTTGTTACAGTTTCGTCCTGATTTGCACCTGGCGCTCCCAAGTAAAAACAATAATTAAATTAGGATATTAAAGATACGCCATTCCTATATAAAAATCAATAAAACCCCTTGCTACGCGGATGAAGCGTCTGCGCCTTGAGTCCTTTGCACCTAGTTTATGATCTCCATACTTTTGGCATTGAGCAAATTACATCTCATTCTCCCACTGCGGTTTTATCTACTCCACTGTGACAGATTTTGCCAGATTACGCGGCTGGTCCACGTCTGTCCCTTTGAAAACAGCTATATGGTAGGCCAGTAGTTGCACCGGGATTGAGGTCAAAATCGGCATTAAATCGTCATGAATGGTTGGGATCGTGAACAGATAATGCGAATTGTCCTGCAGCGAAGGGAGGATGCTGTCGGTAATGGTTATCAACTGTCCTCCCCGCGTTCTTACCTCTTCCATGTTGGAGACAACCTTACCAAAGATGTGGTTGTAGGGAGCAATACACACCACGGGCAGATCTTCGTCTATCAGGGCAATGGGACCGTGTTTCATCTCTCCGGCGGGGTATCCCTCTGCGTGGATATAGGAGATCTCCTTGAGTTTTAACGCTCCTTCAAGGGCTATGGGATATTGATTGCCCCGCCCAATGTAAAGAAAACCACGCGTATGGATGTAATTTCTTGCGGTTTCTTCAATGTGCGTATCCAGTTCGAGGGTTTCCTCCATCTTGCGCGGCAGGGTGAGGAGTTCCCCAATCAATTCTGCTTGTATCTCTGGAGCGATACTTTTCCGCTCCTGGCCTAAGTATAGGGTGAACAGGAAAAGGGCAACTAGCTGAGTAGTGAAAGCCTTGGTGGAAGCTACCCCGATTTCGGGACCGGCATGGGTGTAGAGCACCCCGTCACTATCGCGTGCAATGGAGGATTCAACCACATTGCAGATAGCTAAAACTTTTCCCCCTTTAGCGTGGCACTCGCGCAATGCCGCGAGGGTGTCAGCGGTTTCGCCACTTTGGCTTATCACAATAGTGAGGGTTTTTTCCGTAACCAGGGGGTTGCGGTAGCGGAATTCACTCGCAATATCCACCTCTACCGGGATTTTAACGTGTTTCTCCAATAGAAATTTTCCCACCAGCGCTGCATGCCATGAGGTCCCACACGCGATAATGTAAATACGCTCGATGTCACGCAGGGTTGCAGCATCAATACCCATGTCGTCGAGCACAATTGAATTTTTGTTTTTGTGCACGCGCCCCGCGATAGTGTCTGCCACCGCACGTGGCTGCTCATGGATCTCTTTGAGCATAAAATGGCGATATCCACCTTTTTCCGCCATTAATGGGCTCCACGTGATGGTTTTGCTCATTTTATCGAGTCTGTTTCCGTCAAAATCGATAAACTCCAGCCCTTCTCTGCTGCAGATAACCAGCTCTCCATCGTGGAGAAAAATCATTTCACGCGTATGATTAAGCATGGCTGGAATATCGGACGCGACAAAGTGTTCGTTAACTCCCTGCCCTACAACCAGCGGAGAGCCGGACTTTGCGGCAATCATCTGATCTGGATAGTTGTGCGAAATAACCACAATCGCAAATGCGCCTTCGAGAATGTGAATCGATTCGCGTACCGCATCCGCAAAAGTTGCCCCAAGTTTGTGGCGCTCTTCGATCAGATGCGCGATAACTTCACTGTCAGTTTCAGACTTGAAGTTATGTCCAGCCTGGATCAGTTCATGTTTTAACTCTAGATGGTTTTCGATAATGCCATTGTGCACCACAATAAACCCCCCTGCGCGGTGGGGATGGGCATTTTCTGTAGAAGGTTTTCCATGGGTGGCCCAGCGCGTATGTCCAATGCCAAGGCTACCACAGAGCGGAGTTTTCTTTAGCTCCTGCTCCAGGTTCACCAGTTTGCCTTTGGCTCTAACACTGTATAATTGCCCCTTTTCACAGGTGGCTATCCCTGCTGAATCGTAGCCGCGGTATTCAAGCTTTTTCAATCCGTCCAGGATTATCTCAGCCGCGTTCTGTTTTCCTATGTATCCAACAATGCCGCACATATGGGTCAATTTCTCCAGGTTAAGGGGGATATTGCGCTACGCCATATTACTTTAGTGTTTTCAATCAAGTATCTAAAGCGTTGATCTGTTTGTTAGCTTTGCCGTTTTTTACGCCACCCCGGAATTATTTTTTGCTCGGCACGCGCTAAAGCCAGCGAGTCGGGGGGGACATCTTTGGTGATAGTGGAGCCAGCGCCAATAAGGCTGTTGCGTCCGATAGTAACGGGTGCGACAAACTGCGTGTCACTGCCGACAAAAACTTTGTCTTCTATGGTAGTTTTGTGTTTATTTATGCCATCATAATTACACGTGATTGTTCCACAACCGATGTTGACATCCTCTCCCAGTTCGGCATCGCCGATATAGCTTAAATGACTTGCTTGGGAGCGCAGCCCAATGTCGGCTTTCTTAGTTTCAACAAAGTTGCCGATTTTATTAAACCCGCGCAGCTGGGTACCGGGGCGCAGGTGCGCCATGGGGCCAATACTGCACTGCTGCCCAATGGTTGAATCTTCAATGTTACTGCCTGAGCGGATAAGGCTGCGCATCCCGATGTGGCTGTTGCTGATAACGGTGCCGCTTTCTATAATGCAATCAGCTTCGATGTGGGTATTGCCGTGGAGATGTACCCCGGTTTGGATGTAGGTGTCGGCTTCAATACGTACCCCCGCATCAATATAGGTGGAGCTTGGGTCTTCCATGCTTACCCCGGCCAGCATGTGCTCGCGGTTGATGCGCGAGCGCATGTGTGCACAGGCACACGCGAGCTGGACCCGATCGTTGACCCCCATGCTTTCAGCGACATCTTCAAGTATCGCAGAGCTGACGTTGAGACCTGCGGTGGCCGCAAGGGAGATGATATCAGTAATATAGTATTCGTGCTGTGCGTTGTTATTGTCCAGTTGCGCGAGCAGGTTGGCAACCTCGGGTGCTTGCAGGGCAAAAATACCGGTGTTTATTTCCGTTATCTGTTTTTGCTCTGGGGAGGCATCTTTTTCCTCTACAATGGAATGGATTGAACCATTATCGCGCACGATACGTCCATATCCGTGTGGATTCTCCACTGCAGCAGTGAGGACAGAAACACAGGCATCGGTTGCACGATGGGTTTGAATCAGCTTTTCGAGGGTTTCTCGCCGCAATAAGGGCACGTCCGCACACAGCAGCAGGACCGTTCCTGTGAAGTTGCGTAACTTCTCCCACGCAACCTGAACAGCGTGTCCGGTGCCAAGTTGCTCATGTTGATGAACAAAATCTACCCCATAGGTGGAAAATGCATCCCTGACCAGGTCTGCCTCGTGCCCGACAACCATGATAGTCTCGGCGCACCCTAGATCCTGGGTCAACTTAAGAGGATATGCCGCCATAGGATAACCGGCAATGGGATGGAGTACCTTCGGATATTTGGAGCGCATGCGGGTTCCTTTGCCTGCGGCAAGAACAATCGCTCCGAGGTTATCGCTCTTCATTCGTAATCCCCTGTAGTATATGTTAAAATGCCTCTTCTAACTGAAATTAATGACCCAGTCAAGTTCAACACCGGTGGGACACTTATTTATGAAAAATGAACGCCTGATAATTTCCCGTCAGCTCGACGAAGTTGAGAAAATGCTCAAGGAGTTGCGGGTGCTATATGAACAGTACTTTATCGGGGTGGAAAAAGTTGCGCCGATCAAAGCCAGGGACGATCTGGAGCGCCAATTGCGTTTGTTAGGACGCCGGAAAATTATTCAGACTGAGTTGCGTTACCGTTTACAGAATCTGTCCAGTAGCTTCCACTCCTATAAAGGGATGTGGGAGCGAACCCAGCGTCAGATGGATGAGGGTCGCTATCCGCGCCATATAAAAAAGGGCGCCTCCACAGCGTCACAGAATGGAGTGCGCTCCAGTTCTGGGTTCGCTACCGCTCCGTCCCAATTATATCGAGATTATCTACACATGTGTATGGAATGTAAGGTCCCAGCCTCCATCGATGGAATTAACACCATGGAGACCTTTCTACGCAACAAAGAGGAGATAATTCGGCAACGTTATGGAAACGTACAGTGTAGCTTCAACGTGGTCAACGAAAATGGGCGGCCTAAAATTAAAGCAAAGATAAAGCGGTGAAAAATACGCCAGGCAATAAGGCGAAGATAGTTTTACTCGCGTGCCACAACGGAAGTCTCCTGCAGGCTACCCCTCTCGGGGTTGCCTCATTGTGCGCGGCACTGCCTTCTGCTTGCGGGTACGAAATCCTGAATCTTCCCCCCGATTTTGAGTGTGTACACATAGCTGAAACGGTAGCGGCGCTGCAGCCAAAGCTCATCGGATTTAGCCTGTATGTGTGGAATCGGGTTAAGTTACAGCATCTGGCGCAGACGCTTCGACCCCTTCTGCCGCAGACGATCTTCGTTGCTGGCGGTCCTGAGGTCTCCTGTGACACACATCTGTTGGAACTTTCTTCCGCTTCAAAACCGCTGTTTGATGTAGTAATTCAGGGCCATGGGGAGGAGATGTTTCGGCAGTTGGCTGCAGAGGTTCTTGCAGCCTCTTTTGTCTCTTCACCTCAGATCCAAGTTAGAAATGCGGGCACAACGCTGATCTCTGAATCCCCCTGGCTTAAAAATATCATTTCGCCCCAGCGTGGGGTGCTGCTTGAGACTGCGCGCGGCTGTCCGTTTCGGTGTGCCTACTGTTTTGATGCGCGTGGCAGCCGCACTGTAAGACAAATTCCACTGGCGCGCGTGCGTAAAGAACTCGAATTATTTGCAGCACGCGGAGTGGAACAGGTGTGGGTGCTCGATTCAAGCTTCAATGTGCCAAGTTCTCGCGGTAAAGAATTACTCCGTATGTTTTTGCAGTATGCACCGGGGTTGCACTACCACTTGGAAGCAAAAGGGGAATATATTGACACCGAAACAGCACAATTGCTGGCGCAACTTTCTTGTTCGGTACAGGTTGGTCTCCAGTCGGTGGATACGCAGGTACTGAAAAATGTGAACCGCACCATGGATATAGCGCGCTTCGAAGCGGGGTTGTTTGAACTATATCAACATGGAGTTACCTACGGGATTGACCTGATCTACGGTCTGCCTGGCGATACATATGCTGGTCTGTGTGCGAGCCTGGAGCATACCCTGGGGTTTTATCCCAACCAGGTTGAGCTGTTCCCCCTGGCTTTGTTGCCAGGCACGGCGCTGGAACAACAGCGCATCACCTTTGGTATAACCGCACTGCCCGAACCTCCTTACACGGTTACGGCCACCGCCAGCATGGGAGAAGAAGCGTTTGCGCGCGCAGAGGTTCTAGCCTCGGCGTTAGACCTGTTTTATAACACGGGGCGTGCTGTAGCTTACTTTGAACTCCTCTGCAGTGGGTGTAATCAAAGTGGAGTTGAGTTTTTGCAGCAGCTTGCCATGTGGCTGGAACAGGAAGGGCATATCCGCAATACAGCCCTCAGGCCGAACTGGGAAGTGAAGCAAGCGCACGAGTTACAGCTTCAGTTTGTCCGCACATATTTTTCACATCTGAAGTTGGAAAACCTTCTCCCTGCAGCGGTGGATATTATACGCTACCACTACCTGTACGCAGAAACCCTCCTTGCACCGCCCCTAACTCCAGCAACTGAGCAGACTAACCAGGATGGAACGGGGCATTGGACTGTTGCCGCAGGGGTGCACATGGGCGAGTTTTCCTATCCGGTAGAGCTCTATCATTGCAGCGGAGTGGAGGACTTGGTTGAATTTGAGTACCTGAATTCAGCGTCACCTTGTGGTGCGCTGTTTTCGCGTGGGTTGAATGCTGAGGTTGAATGTAGGATGGTCCCCATTGAAGTTATTGCACTGTTGCGTGCGTGTGAGGGGGCCACACAGGTGCCAGCACAATATGGGACACTAGATGTGGTCGAAACAGCTACATGGATTCAGGATGCAGTAGCACGCGGCATTTTACGTCAGAATTTAT
The DNA here is from genome assembly GCA_964508035.1 of uncultured Desulfuromonas sp. Taxonomy (GTDB): domain Bacteria; phylum Desulfobacterota; class Desulfuromonadia; order Desulfuromonadales; family Desulfuromonadaceae; genus JAIVHC01. Next base: position 31,391 of record CAZDRL010000005.1, on the reverse strand, counting down.
CCTGATACAGAACACGTAGAGCGCGACGTATCCTGGCGAGGAGGCGCACAGCATTAACCGGCTTTGGGATAAAATCGATAAATCCCATATCCAGGATTTTTGCTTCTTCCGCTGCCGTGGCGCGAAATGAAAGCCCCAGTAGGGGAGGATTCTTCGTGCTGGGGTGAAGTTTTAGGGTGTTGTAAAAACTGGTTATATCTAGACCGGGGGTTTGAGTTTCAATAATTACAAGGTGGGGACGGGTGCTGGAACAGATTTTTAATCCATCAGTGCTAGTGGTGGCAGATTTCACACTGTAGCCCGCTTCACGCAGAATCCCCGCCGTGATGTTTACCATCTGGGGGGTATCAATAACCAGGATGCGCCAGTGTTTGTCATCGTAATCTTCAGCGATGTTGCTTATGTAGTGGGTGTTTACGGCGGCATGTATCTCCGCCGGCGTGGTAACAATCGGCACGATATGCATGCCGGTAGCAAACGAGAGGGTGTCCAGAGTTTCGATGTCCAGAGGGTTGACTACCGCCAGATACAGCTTTTTATCTTCCACTTTCAGGGGGAACACCTGTTTTTCCAGCGCTTTCTGACTGTCGATTAGTTCTAAAATAGAAGCAGGAAACTTGTGCTGCGAAATGTTGCGCACGGTTTTAAAGCCGAACTGGCGTGCCAGGGTCGCGGCAATATCTTTCTGTTCGATGATGTTTTGTTCTTCGAGAATCTTGCCCAGGGTTTTGCCGCTTTTCTTTTGCGCGCTTAGTGCACTTTCGAGCTGTTCTTGGGTAATGATTCCTGCTTCAAGGAGCACCTCTCCGAAACGTTTGCGCTTTTTTCCCGTCATTGCCAGTCTCCGTGTGGGTTGTAGGACAGAAGCAGCATATACAATTATACGCTGTTTGTCATAGTTTTCCCCCTGCTACAATCATCTAAATACGAACTTAGTGTTTGCTTTCCTGCAGAGTTTCGATGATCTGCCCTATCTCTTCAGCAGTGAAGTTATACCGGGTGCGACAGTACTCGCAGGTTACAGTGTTTTCATCTGGGCTGTTTTGCAGTTCGTGTAATTGATCAATTCCTAAGGTAGCAAGCATACGCGCAACTCCGGGCTTGCTGCAGCGACATTTGAATCTTAGTTGAGTAGCAGGATATACGTGAACGTTCTCGGCTGGAACTATGTGGTGGATCAGATCTTCTGGAGTTGTACCTTGCGCAATTAAGTCAGAGATAGAAGGGAGCGCTTTAATGCGGGTTTCCACCGCGTCGATCTTTTCTGCTTCTGTCTGCGGCATAACTTGGAGCATTACCCCGCCACAGGCGCTGATGTGTCCGTTGCGCTCCAGCATTACGCCTAGTGCTACCGAGGTAGGAGTCTGTTCCGACTCTACAAAATACTGTGCTACATCCTCGCCTATCTCACTGGTACACAACTGTACCATGCCACTGTAGGGTTCTCTCATCCCCAGATCTTTTACCACACGTAAAAAACCTGCCCGCCCCACCGCCGCCGCAACATCAAATTTATTATCTCGTGGAGGAAGGTTTGCTATGGGGTTTTTTATGCTTGCACACACATCTCCGTGTGCATTCACTTCGGCATGGAGTTTTTTTAAGGGACCGTTACCTTCCACACTTAGGGCAAGGCGTTGATCCCCCTTTAGTTGGCTTATCATAAGCGCGGCCGCACATACAACACGCCCGAGTGCAACACTAGCTGTGGGGTCTGTTTGTTGTAGCTTGCAGATTTGAGCGCAGAGGGTAGTGGCGTTAACTGCGGCAACCCTGAAAGAACCGTCGTTGCTCATCCCTCTAACCAGGGTATCCACACCAGAATGCGTAGAATTCATGGTTACCATTCCTCCAGGCGCTCGTGCGCTTTCTTCGCTTCTGGGCTGTTGGGATATTTATCCACTACCTTTTGCAGAATGATTTTGGCATTGCGTGGATCCCCAAGACCGTAAAACGCCAGCCCCTGTTTCAGCAGTGCTGCAGGTACTTTAGGGTGTTGCGGATATAGTTGGATTACATCCTGAAACTGGAGAATGGCATTTTCATATTTTTTATTTCCGTATAGGGTTTCGCCGATCCAGTACATGGCGTTCACTGCGAGCTCGTGTTGTGGATATTTTTCCACAAAAGCGGTGAATTTATCCCGTGCTTCACGAAACTGCATATCCTGTTGCACCAGTTTTAGCGCTTCGTTATATAACTCTTCTGCTGCAGTGACAGAGGCGTTTTGATTATTTGCCGGCGGGGGTGTAGTGGTTGCAGAAGCGCTGGTGTGGCCTGTTTTAACCGACCCAGGTGCAGTGAGCGGTGGGGCGAGGTCCTGCCTTGGGATGGCTGGGGCAGATGTAGTCTTCTCTGCCAGGCGTTGTAGTTGATCTTCCAGCTCCGCTACACGGAATTCAAGGTCGGACTGGCGTAGGCTGATCTGCTCACGTAGTTGCTTCAGCACCTCTTCCTGATCATCTATGCGCCCGCTGAAACTCTGGAGGTCGATGCGGGTGCTATCGAGTTCGGCACGTTGTTCTGCTTGACGGCGCAGAACCTCCTTGGTCCCGGAGTCTTTCTCAAGCCCTGCGGTACGTTGTTCCAGAGCCGCAACCTTGTTTTGCACCCTAATCAAATCTTGATTAAGAGTCTGATTCCCCTGTAGAGGGACACAGGCGCTGAGGTAGCCTAGGGTCAGGATTGTGGCACACCGGGTAAGCTTGTACTTCATGGGAAACATACTCCTGATTTGTATTGAGTGGTGCAAAACAAAGGCCGCACAACAGATTAGTTGTACGGCCCATGTTAGCAACAGTCACAACAACATGCTGCGCTGGTGGTATCCGCTACTGTTGTGGTTTGAACTCTGCGCGCCGGTTAAGTCTCCAGGCCGCTTCGTTGGAAGCAGGGTTGAGGGGTTTTTCTTCCCCGTAGGAGATGGTGCGGATGCGGCTGCTCTCTACCCCGAGGTTTATCAGGTATTGAGCTGCAGCACGGGCGCGTCTTTCCCCTAGAGCGAGGTTGTACTCATCAGAGCCGCGCTCGTCACAGTGCCCCTCAAGGATGATACTTGTATGTGGGTTCTGTTCCATATAGAGGGCGTTGTTCTGCAGAATCTGGCGCGAATTGGTGTCCAGATCGTACTTGTCAAAGGCGAAGTGGATGCGCTCCAGTTCCACTTGCTTTTGCGTGTCTGCGTAGGCGTCTGCATCATAAGCAGAGTCTTTTACTTCATCTTCGATAATGCCAGTATTTGCGTAACTACTATCATATGCATCTTCAGTTGCAGTTACCGTCTCGCTTACAGCATAAGAACCATCTTCGTCTTCCTGCACCTTCTTGGCACAACCACTTGCAAGTAAAACGATTAGAGCCAATAGTGGCAACATTTTGAAAAGTCTCATCGTACCAATCTCCCATAACATAGTTTAATTGAAAATTTGAATCACATTTTGTCCATGTAAGTATACAGAAAAGAATAAAAAAGACAAACAACTATAGTGTTTTTATAGCAGTATTCCACCTTTCAACAGGTTTATTTTTCCTTCTCAGCAAACACATGCAACCAGGCGGAATATCCCTGGGTTTTCATCTCGGCGCGCGGAATGAAGCGCAAGGCAGCAGAATTGATGCAGTAGCGTAGCCCAGTAGGGGCGGGGCCATCATTGAATACATGCCCTAGATGGGAATCAGCCTTGCGGCTGCGTACCTCGGTGCGGCGCATGAAAAGTTGGTTATCTTCTTTCTCAACAATGCCCTCAGGGTCCAGCGCTTGGTAAAAGCTCGGCCACCCGGAACCGGAATCAAATTTGTGCGTTGAGCTGAATAAAACTTCGCCCGATACAACATCAACGTAAATACCTTCGTGCTTGTTGTCGTTGTAGGGGTTGGTAAATGGAGGCTCTGTACTATTTTTCTGGGTAACCCGATACTGCAATTCCGTGAGGGTCTGGCGCAGTTGTGCATCGGAAGGGCGGGAATAATTCTCATGTTGCTGTGGGTTGCGGGGCGAAGAATCCTTCCCCTCTCCCCACGTCTGTGCCAGAAAATGCGCCCGTCCCGAGCCTGCGCGGTATTGTGCGTAGCGTACAGGACTTTTGCGGTAATATTGCTGGTGCTCGGCAGCGGCGGGATAGAAGTTTTTGTAGGCGCGAATATCTGTGGCTATTTCGGCGTCGAAGTGCGCGCTGTTTTGAAGTTGCTCCAGTGATTCAAGTGCAGCGCGTTTTTGCGCCGCATTATGATAGAAGATGGCCGTGGTGTAGTGCTGACCGCGGTCGGCAAACTGTCCGCCGGCATCTGTCGGATCAATCTGGCGCCAGAAGGCAGTCAGCAGTTGGGCGTAGCTTACTACGGATGGGTCATAGGTTATCTGTGCCGCCTCAAGGTGCGAGGTGGTGCCAGCGGCCACCTGAGCATAATCGGGATCAGGTTCATCCCCGCCACTGAACCCAACGACCACCTGTTTTACCCCTTCGATCTCAGCGAATGGGTGCTCCATACACCAAAAACACCCGCCGGCAAAGGTTGCCAGTTCCAGATCAGGGTTATTACTCCTCCCGCTTGCACTTGCAGGATGGAACGGTAGCGGTAGTAATACCAATAGCATGGTCCATATAGACAGACGTGCGTGTGGCATAAACCCTCCTTTTTGTTTGTGATCTGTACCTCCATCAGGAGCGCTAGCCATCCTGTTCCATGGAGGTGATAAATCGATCTGCTTCTGCAACCGCTTCTTCCAGCTCGCGGATTAAGCTCGATACATCGGCGCGCATATTATTGAGATCTTGCCGCAGTGCTGCCACCGCCCGCGCGTTGAGGTTGTGTTTGAGATACAATACCTGATCTCGCAGCGGTTGCAACACCGGCTCGATTTTAGATTCGGCGCGGCGCATCGCTCCTATGAGCTGCTGGTAACGTTCTTTGGTGGCGTCCAACTGTTGTGCACTAGAGCGCCGCAGGTTCGCGTTAGAGTACTGCTTCAGTTCCGCTTCCCATTCGCGAAACAGAGCCGCAGACACATCTTCTATAGCTTTGATACGCTGGTGGAGTTCGTCTGCTTTATCTTCACTGCGCCCCAGCACTTTGCTGAGCTCAGTATATTTATCCTCCAGGTCACCCCCGGCAAAATCGGTCAGAGAGGAAAACGCCTCTAGCGCAGATTGAAATTGCTCTTTGGTCTCTTCCTGGGTGGTGCGCGCTTGTTCCACTCGATCAACCAGGATATCGCGTTTATGCATCCCTATCTTTTCCATGGCAGCGTAGTATGTGCTCTGACAGCCGAGCAGCATAATTAAGGCGCTGAAAGTCCACATATGTTGGACTATTCTTCTGGGTCCTGCAGTTTTTTCCCGCATAAGAGGCCTCCTTGATCTGGGCGTGGGGAGTGTTTATGCTTAAGATCGGATTAAAACAGTAATCCCAACGGTTTTGGGTGGTTTTTCTTCCCCCGGTAAAAAAATATATGCTAGCATCCATGTCCGTTTGACAGTTAATCTGCTTTTGCACTACTATCCAAAGTGCAATTTTTACAGGAGTGCCTACATGACTCAGTCCATTACCGACCATACCGCACAGATTGCACATATTCGCACCCTTGCGCAAGAAAAGGATGTCCTGATTCTGGCGCACAATTACCTGAATGATGAAATTCAGGAATTGGCAGATATCACCGGCGATTCTCTCGCCCTTTCTATCGCGGCAGCGGAGACGAAGAAGAGTGTAATCCTGTTCTGCGGGGTTCATTTTATGGCCGAGAGTGCCGCGATCCTTGCGCCGGATAAGACTGTACTTCTACCCAATATGGAAGCGGGTTGCCCTATGGCCGATATGGTCACCCCGGAAGGGATTCAACTGATGCGGGCCAAGTATCCGGGTGCTCCGGTAGTGGCATATGTCAATACCACTGCCGCAACCAAGGCCGCCAGTGACCTCTGCTGCACCAGTGCAAATGCGGTGAAGGTGGTGAATTCCCTGGAGGAAAAAGAAGTTATCCTTGTGCCGGATCGCAATTTGGGCAGTTATATTGCCTCTAAGGTGGATAAGGTGTGTCATCTGTGGGAAGGGTGCTGCCCTATTCACGCTAAGCTTGATGCCGGTACCATGGGTGAGTGTCTCAGTGCTCACCCGGATGCTATAAGTATGGCACACCCTGAGTGTACGCCTGAGGTGCTGGAGCAGGTTGATCACGTCCTTTCCACCGGAGGGATGCTGGAGTTTGTGCGCACCAGCTCCCATTCTACCTTTGTCATTGCCACTGAGCGCGGAATTGCGTGCCAGTTGCGCAAAGATAACCCTACTAAAACCTTTGTTTTCCCAGATTACGAGTTTGTGTGTGAAGATATGAAGCGTGTAACTATCGACGATGTTGAGCGTTGTTTGAACACATTTGAACATCGCATTACCGTTCCGGAGGATATCCGCCGCGATGCGCACCGTGCGCTGGCGCGTATGCTCGCAATCCCCAGGGATTAAACCAAGAGCTAAGATTCTCTCTGGTACGCTAATACAGTTAAATTTATATGCAGCAACGGGCGCTCAGGCGCCCGTTGCTGTTGGAGGTTCCGTGACCCCAGAAGAAGACACGATACAGGAACGCTTTCACACTACGGTGCAGTCGTTCTGCACTGAGATGGATAGCTTTAGAGGCTCAGCTACACTGCTCGGTTTAAGTGGCAGCGCAGCAGGGCGCTTTCTCGCTCCGCTCCTGCGTGCGGGGCAACCGGCGCTGCTTTTTATTGCTCCCGATCTCAATCAGGCGCGCCGCCTGCATCAAGAACTGCAGTTTTTTGCCCCCAGACCCGAGGGGGTTTATCTGTTTCCCAACTGGGAAGTTGCCCCCTACGACCCTCTCACCCCCCACCGTGATATTGAGGCGCTCCGCCTTGAGACCCTATGCGCTATCAGCCGTGGGCGTGTCGAAGCCGTTATCACTACTCCGGCAGCTGCGATGCAGCGCGTAATCCCCCGTACTGCGCTGGATGCGCTGAGCACCGAACTGATCCTCGAAGAGGAATATGAACGTGATGCCCTGCGCCGGAGTTTGTACGAGCTCGGCTATCACGATGTACCACTGGTGGAGGATATGGGGACCTTTTCTCTGCGCGGGGATATTCTGGATTTGTATCTGCCCACACAGTCCAAACCGGTACGGGTCGATTTTTATGGCGACTATATCGAAAGTATGCGCTATTTCGATCCCGAAACCCAGCGCAGTGCCGAGGATGGTCCCGAACGCCTGGAACTTGTCCCTGCCCATGAGATGGTGCTGGCGGGAGACTATCTGGAACTATTCAGCCAACGCCTCAAGCAGCGCTGCGACGAACTTGAACTACCCCGAACTACGCGTGAGGCTGTCCTCGAAGAGGTACGTGAAGGGTTGTTGGCTCCGGGGCGCAATTTTCTCCTTCCACTTAACTACGACACCCTCGACACCCTGTTTGACTACGTCAATCCGCACACGATTGTACGTCTCGATCCGCCCGAAACTGATCGTGCTGCAGATGAGTTCAGCGTTCAGATAGCCGCTGGCATCCAGCGCGTTGCCACAGGTTCCGACCCTTTTGTGGAGCCGCATCAGCTCTACCTGAGTGTACAGGAGCTCGAAGCGGCGCTAACGGTGCCTCGCTGTATCGATATCCGCTCTCTCCAAGTGTATGAGCTCGATGCTGCGCAACAGGTGTACAGGGTAAACTGTCGCTCTAATGTTAAATTTGCGCAGACCAAAGCTGAGGAGCGTCTGGATCTTCTCAGCAAACAGCTCAAAGCGTGGCGCAGCGAATCCTGGCGCGTCGAACTAGTGTGTCACAAAGAGGGGCAGGCACAGCGCCTAGCTGACCTCCTGCGTCCACACGGGGTTGAGCTTACTTCAGAACATCAGGCAGGCGCGTCTGCTAAGACCACGGTGTTGCGGATTGCTGATCTGGCACGTGGATTTCAACTTCCCGATGAACAGTTAGCTATAATCACCGAAGAGGAGATCTTCGGCGCGCGCGCGCGCCGGCGGGGTAAAGAGAGTGCGCGCGCAAAAGCATCGCTTTCGTCTCTGGCACAGCTGCGCGAAGGCGACTACGTGGTGCATGCCGATCATGGAATTGGAATTTACCGTGGGCTGGAACAGGTGCGTAGCGAAGGGGTTGAAGGGGACTTTATCCAGCTCGAATACGCTGGTGGAGATAAGCTGTATCTACCGGTAGAGCGCATTGAAAAGGTACAGAAATACGCCGATGCCAGCGGTCAGCATGTAAAGCTGGATAAAATGGGGGGACAGGGGTGGGCGAAAACGTGCCAGCGCGCCCGCGCCGCGGTGGAGGAGATGGCGCGCGAGCTGTTGAATATCTATGCGCGGCGTAAAATGCGCAAGGCACAGCCTTTTTCCCCGCCAGACGAGATGTTTCGTGCCTTTGAAGCGGCGTTCCCTTACGAAGAGACCCCGGACCAGATGGCGGCGATTCAGGATGTACTTGCAGATATGCAGTCCGACACTCCTATGGATCGTCTTATCTGTGGCGATGTCGGGTATGGAAAAACCGAGGTGGCTATTCGTGCCGCGTTCAAGGCGGTGCTCGATAGTCGCCAGGTAGCAGTGGTGGTGCCAACTACTATTCTCGCGCGCCAGCACTTTGCCACCTTCAGCGAACGTCTGGATGGATATCCGGTGAGTATCCGAATGGTGTCACGTTTTTGCACCCCGGCGCAGAATCGCGCGACCTTGAAGGAGATGCAGGAGGGTACGGTAGATATTGTGATCGGTACCCACCGCCTGTTGCAGCGCGATGTGCACTTTGCCGAGTTGGGGCTGGTGGTTATCGACGAAGAGCAACGCTTTGGCGTAAAACACAAGGAGCGTCTGAAAAAGATGCGTGCCGAGGTGGCGATGCTCACTTTGAGTGCCACCCCCATCCCCCGCACCCTGAATATGGGGATGCTGGGGTTGCGCGACCTCTCGGTAATCGATACCCCACCTGTGGACAGACTCTCTATCCGTACTTATGTAACCCGCTTCGACGATGACCTCATCCGCCAGGCTATTCTGCGTGAACTCCAGCGTGGCGGACAGGTGTACTTTGTGCATAACCGGGTAAAATCGATCAGCGCCATGGCTGAATTTGTGCAGAATCTGGTGCCGGAAGCAAAGGTTGGTGTCGGGCACGGACAGATGGCAGAAACCGAACTGGAACGGGTGCTGATGTCGTTTATCGAAGGGGAAACCCAGGTGCTGGTCACCAGTACTATTATCGAAAACGGCCTAGATATCCCACGTGCAAATACCATCATCATCAATCGGGCGGATTGTTTCGGCCTCGCCCAGTTATATCAGTTGCGCGGACGGGTGGGACGCTCCAAAGAGCGCGGTTATGCATATCTGCTGATCCCCGGCGAGACCACTCTTACGCGTGATGCACGTGCACGGCTGCAGGTGTTGCAAGATCAGACCGAACTCGGAGCCGGATTTCGCGTCGCCAGTCACGACCTCGAAATCCGCGGTGCTGGCGATCTTTTAGGCGGGCGTCAAGCCGGACAGATTGCTGCCATTGGATTTGAGATGTATACCGAACTCTTGGAGGATACGATCCAGGAGCTCAGAGGAGCAGAACGACTGGGGCGCATCGACCCAGAAATTCGCCTCGGCCTGAAGGCATTTTTGCCAGATAACTACGTTGCAGATCCCAACCAGCGTCTGGTGTTCTACAAAAAAATGGCTGCGGTTGCCGATGACACAGAACTCTACGATATTGTAGATGAACTGCAGGACCGCTACGGTGGGTTGCCGCAACCGGGGCAGGTGTTGCTGGAGATGATGAAACTGCGGGTGGAGTTGAAAAAACTGCGCATCGATCTTGCAGAATATGATGGGCGTGCGCTGGTGTTTGGTTTTCACTCCACTACCCCGGTAGAGCCGGATAAACTGCTGCGCCTGATTCAGGAAAACCCCAAAACCTATAGCCTCACCCCCGACTATCGTCTGCGTATCAGCATGCCTCGCCTGGAAGATATGCAGATGCTGGAAGAAGCGAGAAAGCAATTGCAGCTGTTCAGCTGAGCGTGGTAGTTTCATGCGCAAATTACCCAGGGGTGTAACAAATACGCAAGTGCAATTCTCTGAAAAATAAAGGGATATCCTTATGTTAAAAGTAAATAAATTTAAGTCGCGCGCTCTAGCTATGGGAGTTGGCTTGTTGCTGCTGTGCAGTGCCTCAAGTGCCATGGCAGAAACAATCGGACGTATTGTTGCGGTAGTAAACGACGAAATTATAACGTCCCGCCAGCTTGAGCAGCGCATGGAAGCGCAACCGCGTGAACTTGCCATGCCCAGAGATCAGGTGCTGCAGAATATGATCACCGATATTCTTATGGAGCAACGCGCTGCTGAAATCGGCATCGGGGTATCGGAAGAAGATATTGACCGCGCGATTGATGATGTGGTGGAGCAAAATGAGATAACTACCGAGCAACTGACGCAGGCGTTAGTCGCCCAAGGGATGTCCATGCGTGAATACCGCGAGCAGCTACACAATCAGATCCTACGCTTCAAGCTCACCGGTTTCGAGGTCAAGAGCAAGGTCGATGTAACACGACGCGAAATGCAGACATACTACGAAGAGCACCAAGACGATTTCAGCCGCCCAGAACAAATCCGTTTGAGCCGCATCTCTATCCCGTTAACGCTAGAAGGTAGGGAAACCTATGTCGAAGCGGAAAAGATGCGCAAAGAGTTGGAATCAGGGCGTGATGCGGATGCGATAATCGCAGACTGGTCTGGTTCCATGGAGATAGATGGCGGAGATATGGGTTACTTCAGGCCCAGCGAGCTTAGCCCTATGTTCAATGAGGCTCTAGGAGGCTTAGAAGGGGGGGAGGTTACAGATATCCTCCAGAGCGGCGAGGTGCTGCATATCCTCCGGGTAGAGGAAAGTACGCCGGGGGGCGTTGCTCCCTTCGACGAGGTGCAGGATGAGATTGTTGAACGTTTGCGCTCTGCTAAGATGGAAGGCACTCTGGAAAAATGGCGCGAAGATCTCAGAGAAAACGCCTATATTGAGGTGCGCCTGTAAAAAAGATGCCCTACCCTAAAGATTACAGGGTGGAGCCGCAGCGCCATGCAGACGCGCAGCAGGATCAGTAGCCGGCTATCTCCAGCACGCCAAAAACCAACAGGATCAAGATGGCCATGGCCGCTACTGCCTTCTTTTCCCCCATTCTGAAAAGCTCCGGCAGGGTGAGTTCGCCAAAATCCCCCAGAGGCTGGATCTTATCCCGCACCGTGGGATAGATGACGCTGTAAATCCCCGCCCCCACGATAATCCCCGGAATCCCCCCGCATAGAGCGTCAACAGAGCCCTGACCGATAGCTCCGACCGCCGTCCCGGGGCAATAGCCCAACAGCGCAAATCCGACCCCGAAGATCAGGCTGCCGATGCCGGTAGCGCCGAGCGAGCCCGCCTTGAGATGAAACTTTATCACTCCGCGCCGCTTCAGCGGATAGATGCCGAGCATCCCTACCAGGATGGCAGTCAGGATCACTTTGAGCACAGTAAAGTCGGTGAGCAACAGCTGCCCCATGAGCACATCGTAGCGCGTAACCTGCCCTTTGTGCAGGAAAAAGCCAAAAAATATCCCCATTAGAAAGCCGAGCAGCAGCTGCAGGCGTTTATTGGAGTGCAGTTGTTGTAACATAATAAAAACCATCACCTCAGAAAAGTAGAAGGGCGGTGGCAATGCCAGCGCCGAAAATACCGCAGGCGGCAATCCAACTGCTGACGGCCAACTGCATGGTGCCACTCAGGGCGTGACCGCTGGTACAGCCATTGCCCCAGCGCGCACCGATCCCGATCAGGATCCCACCACCAAATGCCAGGAGCCAGCGCCACACTATGCCGGCGCCGAAGCGCTCTGTCCACAGCGGGGGTAGAAAGCTCAGCGTAAAAGTATGTGCGAGTTGGGCGGAGAGAAACGCGCCGCACAACAGGCCGGCCACCAGCATCCATTCCCAGTCGATACCCGGTACAAAACGCTGGTAATAGTCGCGTTTAAGCACCTGGTCGCCACGGATGGATTTTTCCAACATCCCACTAGTTTTTGTGAAAGCGGTCGAAACCCCAAGGGGGTGATCGGCAAAGAGAAAGGCAAACCAGCTCAGGATGCCGATTCCAGCACCGGCGGCGTAGGGAGACCAGGCCTTCATTGTCAGAAAGCCGATCATCCCGCCTGACGCTTTGAGCTGAGCGGGGTCCGCATCTGCGGCATCCATCTGCGCCAGCGTCAGGGCGGGCAATGCCAGCACTAAGCTGAAAAGCGTGATTGTTGCGATGGATGATCCGCGCAAGAGGCTGTGGTTGTTATTCGGGTGTTTCATACGCTCCTCGCCATTGTGTCAGGATTTTATAGTGCAGCCGACGGCCTGGCACGCTTGCATAGATCCCAGGCAGGTTTCTACTTCCTCAAACCCACTGCGCTTGAGGAGTGATGACGCAATTATGGCCCGTGTGCCGCTGCCGCAAAAAGTTACTATGGGGCGTTGCGGCGGGATTTCGTCAAGTTTTTGTGGCAGTTCGCCCAGGAAAATATGGGTACTCTCCGTCAGCTGTCCCTGCTTCACCTCATCCTGTTTGCGCACATCCAGCAGCGTGAATTCCTTGCCGTTCTCTTGCCATTGTTTGAGATCGCCGGCAAAAAGAGATGGAATTCGCGTGTATCTACGTCCACTGATCTCCCAACCATGGAGCCCTTCGTCAAGAAAGGCGACAACATTTTCATAGCCGATCCGCACCAGAGAACGCAGCGCTGGTTCGATGTCGGCGATCTTCTGCACAATAAGACCGATTTTTTGCGCAGGGGGGATAAACCAGCCCGCATAGGCTGAAAGCATCTCCAGCGGAATGGCCAGACTGCCCGAGATGCAGGCGCCGGAAACAGCTTCAGGGCTCCGAATGTCAAGAGCCAGCATCCCCTCTGCCATGGCCGCAGCAAACTCATCTGCAGAAAACGGTTTGGGCCATGGCAGTTTCCCCAGCAGGGGCGGTCCGACCAGGTTATGTTTTTCCATCTGTCTGAAATAGGGGGGATAATAATGGATTTCGGCGGTTTTATTGCGAATAAACTCCGCGCGGTTTTTTACCTGCAGTGCGGAGTTGAAGCAGCGCTCATATCCAAGCGCAGAAAATTCACGCGACGCCATCCCCGAACCGCAAACCGACCCGGCTCCATGGGCAGGGTACAGCAGAACATGATCGCCAAGAGGGAGGATCTTCTCAAAAATACTGTCGTAGAGCAGGCCGGCAACCTCTGCAGCGCGCTCGGGATAAAAGTCGGTGCGTCCGACATCGCCGATAAACAGAGTGTCACCGGAGAAGACCGCCACCGGTTGTTCACTGAATTCCAGATCGCCGAGCACCAGCGAGATGCTTTCATCCGTGTGTCCGGGGGTTTCGAGAATTCGCAGCGAGAGTTTGCCGAATTTAAAGATCTCCCCTTCGGTAACGGAATTACCGTATTCGAAGGGAAGATCAGCGCCGTGATAGACCTCGGCGCCCGTTTGCGCTACGAGTTCACATGATCCGACCACAAAATCTTCGTTGCGGTGCGTTTCAAAAATATGGGTGATTCTGCACCCTTCCCGATCTGCTATCTGGCGGTAAATGGCACAATCCCGCCGTGGGTCAATGACGGCAGCGCGTCCCTCATCCCCCAGAATATAGGACAATTGCGCCAGACCTTCCGCGCGAATTTTTTCGAAAAACATAAGTATCTCCACTGTTTGGACAGGCGATTCAGATTTCTGCCCCGATTCAGATTTCTGCCTTTCTGTAAAGGTTTGACCAGTATTTACCCTCAGCCGTCAGCTGACACAGGGGAAGTTCCAGCCATATGGGTAACGTCACTTTCTGATATTAAAATTGCTTTTGATCGGTTTTGCCCCTGTACCCACTTCTGCGCGCTCTTTAGTGAGCTTTTTACACTTTAGGCGCACCTGCGCGCGGCTTAGGTTCGACAGCGCGTGGTTCCGGGTTACTTATTTTATGCGATCTTCGATATTT
>CAZDRL010000005.1:0-17270 GCA_964508035.1 uncultured Desulfuromonas sp. | reverse complement strand
TAGGTTCGACAGCGCGTGGTTCCGGGTTACTTATTTTATGCGATCTTCGATATTTTCTTTAACCTGCTGCGCATCTTCCTTAATTTCTTCTGCCGCTGCATCGATTTTTTCCCCAGCTTTTTCAGCGGGTCCTTTTGGGTTGAGCGCATCCTTTGTTTTTTCAACGGCGCGGTCAACTTTTTCGCCGGCTTCTTCCATCGGGCCATCTTTTTCACACGCAGCCAGTGCCAGTGAAAGTCCCAGGGCCAAAAATAGAACTAATAATTTTTTCATGATTTGCTCCTTCGCGGTTTTAGCGGTAGGGGAATATGCCAACACATATGGTGTGTGGCGGGATCACATTTATTTAAATCTGGACCATGCGGAAGAGATCGCTTTATCCAGGGAGTGCCAGGATTTTTCTAGTCCGGCCTTTAAATCATCCCATGCGCTATCGCTGGCTTTCTGCACAGCCTGCAGTTTTTCGGCGATTTGTTTGCGTTGTTCCTTCAGGTGCTTGATATCCTGTTTGAACTTCAGCTGCAGTTCGGCGCTCGCCCCATCTGCCTTGGCCTGGAGTTTATTTATCTCGGCATTCCACTCGTCGAGTTTTGCTTTCATCTTGTCTATATACAGCTGTCTTTCAGTCATCTTTTCCTCCCTTCTGTAGCTCAAAACATCCCAATTGTGTCTTGGTAACACTTTTACCGCCCCAGCTTGTTCACTGTTGCGAGAAACTATAGCAGTCGAAAAACAAGATACAAGGTTCCTGGAGATAAAAAAGTGGTTGCTTTAATTTGCCCCGCTCTCTATATTGATACTCGTTTTCAATATCGATAAGGTCAGGATGGGCATATTTTCAGGGGGATATATAATGGAGCAAGAAGACAGGTGTGAGTTGAAGCGGGAGTGTAAGCGCAGACAGATAGCAGTACGTGCGCTGGAGTTACGCCAAACCCGTCCCAGCAGAATTTCGTGGATGAGTGTGGCAACTGAGTTTCCCGACGCACGCGAGTGTCTGGCCACATTTTTGGTGTTCGGTTCTGCTGAAGTGTTGAGCGGAGTCAAGCCCGCTAATCTGGTGCGCATTTCCAACCGCACCTTTGGGTGTGGTCGCAACATGTACGATTTGTGGCACAAATATGGCGCTGCATTGATGCAGGAGTCGCGCATTGAAGCGATGCCACTGCACAACTCACCCAC
Source organism: uncultured Desulfuromonas sp. (assembly GCA_964508035.1). Lineage (GTDB taxonomy): Bacteria > Desulfobacterota > Desulfuromonadia > Desulfuromonadales > Desulfuromonadaceae > JAIVHC01. The sequence goes on along the minus strand of CAZDRL010000005.1, from coordinate 16,088 downwards.
CTCTACCCTGCTGCTGTTGTATGATCCGGTCTTGTTGCAGCGCCGGCTGCACAGCCGCAGTGCCACAACGTTTCTTTGTACCCTTGGTTATTCCATAACAAACGAAATAGATGAGTCTTTGCACCAATTGCGCGCGCGTTTTGTTGGCACCAGTGTGCCACACGAAATCGGGGTATTTCTTGGGTATCCTCTTAAAGATGTCGCCGCGTTCATGGGGCATACAGAGTTGCCGGTAGCGTCGCAACGGCTATGGAAAATATATGGACGCCCGCACCGCAGTGAGGCCCTTGCAGATCTGTATCAGACGCATCACACTCGCATCGCTAAACAATTGCGCGCAGATAGTGGGATCTCCTTTGAGCTGTGGTGCAAAGAGAAATGTTGTGCATAACTGGGGATGCGTGAGGGTAAAAATGTGATACATGCCATTTAATACCAAATATCTTTCTTGACATCGGCGTGCGACAGGCATAATAAAACTATGCCTGCACATGCGTTAGCCCATCGCTACCGCCAACTGGTCACGACCTGAGGTGTCCTCGGGTATTTTGTGCGAAAGATATGCAGAATTGAAACCTATACCCTGGCATATGCCTGAAAAAAGATCAGCTGATATCTGTGCCCGCGCTGCAACATATCTATTTGCAGCGGTACTCATCTTCTTGTCCGCTTTCCCCCCACCGGTACACGGCAAAGAGTTTGGCCCCGATTGCTCCATTCAGCAAAATCTAGCACCGCATAGTGAGGGCGCTGCTACTACTACGCAAAAGATCCATGGCAAGCAATCTGAGTCTGAACACCATGGGTTCGACTCCTTCGGTGTAACTCTGCACCCCGAGTTTTTAGGTGCAGATCTTTTCCGTTTCCCCTCCCTGTACACAGCGGTACATCATGCGTTGCCGGAACACACACAGCTGTGTCCGCGCGCACCTCCTGTTTGAATAAAGTAATTCCGCCGCAAAAACCCACATACGCACTGCTCCGCCCAGCGTAGAACTGTGCTTAAACCATTTGATAATGGGGCGTATCATCAGTGGCGTGCGTACAAATATTGATGTGCCAGAGAATTGTTTTAATCATAGAAAAAACGAGGAAAAGATGAACCTATTGCTGAAATCGGTATTATTACTGGGATGTTTCCCTGCGTTGCCTGCGTTTGCAAGTGAGGGGAATGCTACCCACAACTTGACTGCTTCATTTGCGGGTATCACCGCATTGATATTGTTTGTTGCAGCGTACTCTCTGGTAATTCTAGAAGAGAAGATTCACCTGCGTAAGAGCAAGCCTGTTCTGGTTGCCGCAGGTATTATCTGGATCCTGGTGGCGGTTACGTTGAAAGGCCTGGGAGAACCCGATACCGCTCACTATGCCATCCTGCACAATTTGCAGGAGTACGGCGAGTTATTCCTCTTTTTGCTTGTAGCTATGACCTATATCAACACCATGGAAGAGCGCAACGTGTTTCAGGCCCTGCGTTCGTGGTTGGTATCGCGTGGGTTTTCGTTGCGTACGGTGTTCTGGCTCACCGGGTTGCTTGCATTCTTTATCTCTCCCATAGCGGATAACCTCACCACTGCCCTTTTAATGGGTGCAGTAGTGATGGCAGTGGGGGGCTCCAATCAGCGCTTTGTAGTTATAGCGTGCATCAATATTGTGGTTGCGGCAAATGCAGGTGGGGCCTTTTCCCCCTTCGGCGATATTACCACTCTGATGGTATGGCAAAAAGGGATGGTCGCTTTCCATGAGTTTTTTGCTTTATTTATCCCTTCCGTGGTTAACTGGATCATTCCGGCTACAGTCATGAACTTTATGATCAGCAAAGAGAAGCCTGCCGCGCTAGAAGAGAAAGCAACTATGAAGTTTGGCGCCAAGCGGATAATTATATTGTTTCTTCTCACTATAGTTACCGCGGTGTCGTTTCATAATTTCCTTGCTCTTCCCCCCGCAGCCGGCATGATGCTTGGTCTTGGCTACCTGGGGTTCTTTTCCTACTATATCAAGCTGCGTGAACATGCGGCCTACATGTCTGATCCCGCCTTGCATATAATACATCCGGGTGAATTCGACGGTGAGGCAAACCAGGGTTTTAACCTGTTTAGCCGCATCGCTGCCGCAGAGTGGGATACGCTGCTGTTTTTCTACGGCGTAATCATGTGCGTTGGTGGTTTAGGTCAGTTTGGTTACCTCGCCATGGCGTCCCAGTTTATGTATCAGGATCTAGGCGCGTTCAACGCGAACGTACTGGTTGGCATCCTTTCAGCCATAGTGGATAATATCCCAGTTATGTTTGCGGTGCTGAGTATGGAGCCGGATATGTCCCACGGGCACTGGCTGCTGGTTACTCTGACAGCCGGCGTAGGGGGGAGTATGCTCTCTATTGGTTCTGCAGCAGGGGTTGCCCTCATGGGGACTGCGCGCGGAATTTACACCTTTGGGCGTCATCTTGCTTTCACCCCCATCATTGCCCTCGGGTACGCAGCCAGCATTGCAGCGCACATGTTGGTTAACGCCAAGTACTTTCACTAACGCTTCAATCTATCCCGCGCAGGGCTATCCATTCACCTGCGCGGGATAGATGTTTGTGTACAATTAATGTTCTGGTGTTTTGGTTCCGCTCCCCCTCCTCTCTTTAGGTGCTCTCCCTTAGCTGCTATGTTCATGCGACTGCCCTCCACATTTTAGCCCTGTATCCCCCGTACCGCATCCATTCGATCTGCATCCATCCGCTAACATATACACATGTATATAAATACCATACAGCCCGGCTCTGCGTAAAATGTTTAGCAAAAACAAGTAGTTACTCTCGAAAAGGGGTTGAGTGCATGTTTTATTCTCCCTTTCAGTGCATAGTAAAAATATACACTTAAGACATATTTTGTAGTTTAACAGAGCAAAAGCTGGAGAGTAATTGACCTCGATAAAAATAGATAAACATAGATTGTCTTTATAAATCAACTACTTGCGGGATATGTGCAGAAGATTGCGTAAGTGGAAAGCTGATCTTGGCACGCAAATAGCAACATTATAGAAGTAAGAACGCAACCCAACATATCCACTGACGGATTTAGCAACATAAAAAAGGAGGACATTATGAAAAAGACTATTACCACTACTATCGTTACCCTGCTCGCGGCTTCTCCGGTGTACGCAGCTACTTCGCAGCCCGCTAACTCTGGAATCCTTGCCTGGATCTTCTTAGGGCTTTGTGGCCTGATCGTAGCAAGCCAACTGGTTCCAGCCATCTTGCTCCTTATCGGGATCGGCAAAGGGCTCAAAAGCAACGAAGCGTCTGAGCACTAAACCAGAGCTGGAGACGAATGCTGCAGAATTGGAGTACGGCGATTCGAACACCGAAGCATACGCCGCAAAATAAACTTAAGTCTTTGAGATAAAACTTACATAAATGGATAGCAAAAGGAGAAAATCATGAAAACACTGACTAAAATCGTTTTAGCAGCCTTGATCACTTTGAGCGCAACTCTTCCCGCCGTAGCAGCTTCCACCGCTGGACGCACCGACCATAGCGGCATCTTGGTGTGGACATTCTTAGGCTTCTGCGCCCTGATAGTAGTCGCTCAGCTGGTACCTGCAGTACTGATGACTTTCGGGATCGTCAAGGGAGTTGCAGGGAGCAAAGCGGAAGCGACCGACAAGGCGTAACAATGTTAACAGTATGTGCGGTTCCGTATCACCCGTGCAGAGGGATTCACTAACTCATGTGTGAGGCTCTTAGTCGCCCCAAACCGCGACAAGAGCCCTTTCCACGGGAAACGCACCACCGCATAGAAATGCAATAACACCACAACAAAACCCATATTATTTACACAAATCAATAAATCAGGAGAGAGTTACCATGTTTAAGCACATCATCACAGCGTTCACCACGTTACTGCTTCTCAACGGCACCAGCTTTGCTGCCTCAACTGCAGGGCGTACCGACCACAGTGGCATTCTGGTATGGACGTTCCTTGGCTTCTGCGCCTTGATTGTGGTGGCCCAGCTTCTTCCTGCTCTGATGGTTGTTTTTGGAGTAGTAAAGAGCGCCAGCACAGTAAGTGAGAAACAGCACGCCAGAGTAACGGTGAAGAAGTAATCGAATATAAAAAGATAGGTTGGTACAAGCCAGGTATTCGTTACCAGAGTCTCTGGCTCTTGGACGGCGTCAGCTGAGCGCCCACGGGCGGGGAAAGCGTTTCTGTAAATGGATGTATCGCACCCCTCAGTGCCAAACCTACTTAGCTGCAGGAGGAGATCATGGTCAGCACAATTATAGCCAGCAACAGCACCGAAAGCGCGACCCTGCAGCGTATCGTGAGCGATGCCCGCATCAACAGCGACATCGTAACCGATACCACTCAGGCGGTACATGCCCTGCGCGAATACACTAATCCCATCATGTTGTTGAGCAAGGAGTTCGATAACAAGGATGCGCTGGAGCAGATCAGCTTGTTCAAGCAGGTAAACAAGCGGGTGAAGATTATCCTCCTTGCAGACACCGATTCAGTTGCCTATCTGCGGAAAGCCAGAAGCGCGGGGATCTTCTACCACGCGCTGGAACCCAAAACTGCAGAGGATATTCAAGAACTAAGTTTGGCGCTCCATGCAGCCGTTGCGGCGAGTGCCAAACAAGAGCGGAGTTTACTTGAGAGGATCGCCCACGCAATGCCCACGCTGGGATAGAAGCGTGTAAATTCAATGCGCGTCAGAACAGTTTTGCCCACCCATACCAAAGTTGTTCTGCGCTGTTTAATCTAATTTTGGTGTAATAGACCCCATGCCAGCGCTATGCAGGCATGGGGTTGTTTTTTATATTTTCTTCACAAATTCAGATTTGAGCTGCATTGCACCGATCCCATCGATTTTGCAGTCGATGTTGTGGTCTCCTTCAAGCAGGCGGATATTCTTCACTTTTGTTCCAACCTTAACCACGGCCGATGAACCCTTAATTTTCAGATCTTTAATAACACTGATACTGTCGCCATCCTGTAGCGCATTACCATGTGCATCCCGCACGTTTAGAGGGGAAGATGTATCTGCAGCTGCGGGGCTATCTTGCCACTCATGCGCACATTCGGGGCAGACGTACAGATCCCTGTCCTGATAGGTGTATGTTCCGTTACATTTGGGGCAGTTAGGCATGTCACTCATATGCAAAGCTCTCTTTAGGTTGATAGATATATGTTTTTGCGCCATTGGCGCGCCTGTACGGGTATCTCAATGCGGATGGTGTGTTCAGTAGCCCTGATCGCTACTGATACGTTATCCCGTCTATACTAGGCATATTGGGGCATTTTTGCAATCTTGCGCCAATTCGAGCCTCTTCAGAGCTGGTGCTTGGCAAGTGGGGTGGGAGTATAGATGCAAGCTGCTCCTTTTAGCGTGGCGTGCCTCTAGACGTTATCGATACCTGTTGAATAAAGATCCTCCTATCTGTTTCGCTTTTGCTGCTGAATCTTTCTCCTATACGCAACCTCTTAAGTCAGCTATCATACTCAGTTACATTTTTGCTCGGAGTTGTTTTCACTCTTTCTGTTATTTGCACGTACTACGGAGGGTAAATGGATAAACTGTTCATTATCACCATGGGTGACCCTGCCGGGATCGGGCCTGAAATAATTATCCAGGCGTTGCTGGCTGGGGCACTGGATGCCGATTCCAACACCTTCGTTGTCGCTGGTGACGTTGCGGTTTTATGCCGCGCCGCTGCTATCTTTGGACACAAGCCTGTAGTGGGCGCTGGCGTTGGAGCCGAGAAGGTACTTGAGGTTGCGCAACATCGTCTGCGGGTTATGCCGTTGTCGCAGCTTAGTCCCGCACACACTCCGTTTGGACACATAAGCGCTGCTAACGGGCGCGCAATGCTCGATTATATTGAATGGGCCTGTGCCCGTTGCCGTGCCGGCGCGGCGGCAGGGATGATCACCGCCCCGATTCAGAAAGAGGCGATCCACGCTGCCGGGTGTGAATTCCCCGGGCATACGGAGCTGCTGGCGCAGCGCTGCGGGGTGGAGAAGGTGGTGATGATGCTGGCGGGGCCGCGCCTGAAGGTGTGTCTGGTAACCACCCATCTGGCGCTCAAAGATGTTCCCACCGCGGTGACCACCGCAGAAATTGTGGCAACCCTCAAGGTTACACATGCGGCGCTGCAGCGCTATTTCTCCCCTGGCAGCGCCCCGCGCATCGCGGTGCTGGCTCTAAACCCCCATGCAGGAGAAGGGGGGATGTTCGGAGATGAAGAGGAGCGCATAATCGTTCCGGCGCTGGAGCACGCGCGCCAGCTGGGGATTCAGGCCAGCGGTCCACATAGCGCCGACACCCTGTTCCACTTCGCGCTGCAGGGTGCATATGATGCGGTGGTGTGTATGTACCACGATCAGGGGCTGATACCGCTGAAGTTGCTCCACTTCGATGACGGAGTCAATGTCACTCTGGGGCTCCCCATAATCCGCACTTCGGTAGATCACGGCACTGCGTACGATCTGGCAGGAAGTGGGAGGGCAAGCGCCCAGAGTTTGATTGCCGCCGTCAACATGGCGGTGCAGATGTCCGCACAGGACAGGAAGGTTCAGGCATGATCGATAAAATTATTGTCAAAGGTGCGCGTGAGCACAACCTGAAGAATATCGACGTGGAGATTCCGCGCGATAAACTGGTGGTGATCACCGGGGTGTCGGGTTCGGGCAAGTCCACCCTCGCCTTTGATACCATCTACGCCGAGGGGCAACGCCGCTACGTGGAGAGTTTGTCCGCGTATGCGCGTCAGTTTCTGGAGCAGATGGAAAAGCCCGACGTGGACAGCATTGACGGACTCTCGCCGGCGATCTCCATTGAGCAGAAAACCACCTCGAAAAACCCCCGTTCCACCGTTGGAACTGTGACCGAGATCTACGACTATCTGCGCCTGTTGTTTGCGCGCATTGGAAAAATATTTTGCCACCGCTGCGGGCGCGAGATCGAACCCCAGAGTGTGCAGCAGATTGTAGACCAGGTGATGCAACAGCCGGAGGGGACGCGTCTGCTGGTGCTGGCGCCGCTGGTGCGGGCACGCAAAGGGGAATATAAACGGGAATTAAAACAGCTGCAGGCGGAAGGCTATGTGCGCGCGCGTATTGATGGACAGATTTATGCGCTGGTCGAGGCGCCGGAGCTGGATAAAAACAAAAAACACACCATCGAGGTGGTTATTGACCGCCTCATTATGAAAGAGGGGCTCGAAGGACGCCTGGCCGATTCAGTGGAGACCGCCTTGCGTCTGGGGGAAGGGTTGGTACTGGTGCAGGTGGTGGAGGGCGAATGTCTGCGCTTTTCCGAAAAACATGCATGTATCGAATGTGGTCTCTCCTACATGGAGATTGAGCCGCGCCTGTTTTCCTTCAATAATCCGCAAGGGGCATGCCCCGACTGTTCTGGCCTCGGGACGCGCAACTATTTTGATCCCGCGCAGATTGTCCCCCGTTCTGATATGACGTTGCGCGAGGGGGCGATTGAGCCCTGGGTGACACGGCGCGCGTATTACTACCAGCAATTGTTGGATGCGTTGGCGCAGCACTATGGTTTTTCGGTGGAGACTCCATATGTGGATTTACCGGAGGAGATCAGAGATGTGCTCATGTACGGTTCCGGTAAGGTGTCGATCCGCTTTTATTATGATCAGGGTGAGCGCCGCCACTACTATGAAAAACCCTTTGAAGGGGTGATCCCCAGCTTGGAGCGGCGCTACCGCGAGAGTGACAGCGACAATCTGCGCGAAAAGATGGAACGCTATATGGATATTATGCCCTGTCCCACCTGTAACGGTGCGCGTCTGCGCCCCGAGGTGCTGCATGTGCGCATTACAGATAAAAATATCGATGATATTACGCGCATGTCCATTAAGCAGGCGCGGGCATTTTTCACCAACCTTGAACTCAGCCCCAAGGATGCCGAAATTGGACGCCGGATTCTCAAGGAGATCAACGAACGGTTGGGATTTCTCGACCAGGTGGGGCTTGACTATCTCACCTTAAGCCGTGCGGCGGGAACCCTCTCTGGCGGTGAGGGGCAGCGGATCCGTCTTGCGACCCAGATCGGCTCTTCTCTGATGGGGGTGCTCTACATTCTGGACGAGCCCTCTATCGGTTTGCACCAGCGCGATAACCGCCGTCTGCTCGATACCCTCATGCATCTGCGTGATCTGGGGAATACCGTCTTGGTGGTGGAACACGATGAGGAGACCATCCTCGATGCTGATCATGTGATAGATATGGGCCCCGCCGCGGGGATAAACGGAGGGGAAGTGGTGTCTCAAGGGACGCCGGAACAGATACTCGCAGATCCAAAATCACTCACGGGAAAATATCTCAACGGGGTGCTGGAAATTCCTGTGCCGGCGCAGCGGCGTCAGAGCGAGCGCTATATTGAACTGCAGGGGGCAAGTAGCAACAATCTGCAGAATCTGGATGTGAAATTTCCTCTCGGCGTCTTGACCTGCATTACCGGGGTGTCGGGTTCGGGCAAATCAACCCTGGTTATTGATACCCTGTATCGTGCACTGGCACACGAGTTGAATAAAAGTCGCGAGAAAGGGGGGAGCTACCGCCGCCTTGAAGGGTGTAAGCACCTCGATAAAGTGGTGGATATCGACCAATCCCCTATCGGGCGCACCCCGCGCTCCAACCCCGCCACCTACACAGGAGTGTTTGGAGATATTCGCGATCTGTTTGCCCAATTGCCCGAGGCGAAGATCCGCGGCTACAAACCGGGACGTTTTTCCTTCAACGTCAAGGGGGGGCGCTGTGAGGCGTGTAGCGGCGATGGGGTGATCAAGATTGAGATGCACTTCCTCCCCGATGTGTATGTGCAGTGCGAGGTGTGTGGCGGGAGTCGCTACAACCGTGAGACGTTGCAGGTGCTCTACAAGGGGAAGAGTATTGCCGATGTCCTGAATATGACGGTAAATCAGGCAAGCCGCTTTTTTGAGAATATCCCGCGCATCAATAACAAACTTCAAACCGTCAGGGATGTGGGATTGGGGTATATCAAGCTCGGGCAAAGCGCCACCACCCTCTCCGGCGGGGAGGCGCAGCGGGTGAAGCTTGCACGCGAGTTAGGCAAGCGCGCTACCGGACGCACCATCTACATCTTAGATGAGCCCACCACCGGGCTTCATTTCGATGACGTACGCAAGCTGATGGAGGTGATTCAGCGCTTGGTGGACACCGGCAATACGGTGTTAATCATCGAGCACAACCTCGATGTGATCAAAATCGCGGATCATGTGATAGATCTTGGCCCCGAAGGGGGCACTGGCGGGGGGGAGATTGTTGCCAGTGGCACCCCTGAGGAGGTCGCGAAGGAGACGCGCTCCTACACTGGGACATATCTACGTGGGGTGCTGTAGGTCATAAAATGGGCCCACAGCGGTCCAAAGGAGAGCTTACTCTATGGAGATAGAACAGCAAAAGGTTGAAATCCTGCAAAACACCGAGGTGTATCCAGGTTTTCTCAGCATTCGTAAAATAGAGCTGCGCCATCGCCTCTACAGTGGCGCGCTGTCGCCACCTATTACACGTGAACTGTTAGAGCGCGGACAGGCGGTGGCAGTACTCCTGTACGACCCAGGCGCTGATGCCGTGGTTCTCATCGAGCAGTTTCGGATTGGCGCCGTGAATGACCCGGACTCGGCGTGGCTCCTTGAAGTTGTGGCCGGAGTGGTAGAGCAGGGAGAATCCCTGACTGATGTGGCGCGGCGCGAAAGTGTTGAGGAGGCAGGGTGTGAACCGCGCGAGCTGCACTACATCGGGCGCTATTACCTCACCCCTGGCGGCAGCAGCGAGCAAATTCACCTGTTTTACGCTGAGATTAACAGCGCTGGCATGCACGAAACCCTTGGTGGGGTCGAGGATGAATCGGAAGATATCCGCGTGCTGGTTGTACCCTGGGAAGAGGTGGTGGTGTTGATGGATTCAGGGCGCATTCGCAACGCTACTGCCATGCTCGCTCTCCAATGGCTGCGCTTGCGTAAATGTGGAGAACCAGCCTAGCTGGTGCCCGTTTTATTGTAACTAGATGCGGATGACAGATGCGGCCCAGGTTAGACCGGCGCCGAAGGTGGTGAAACCAACGACATCCCCTTTTTTGATGGTGCCGTTCCGGATAGCTTCATCCAGAGCGATGGGGATGGAAGCGGCAGAGGTGTTGCCGAAGCGATCTACGTTGATAATGATCTTCTCAGTCGGAACCTTGAAGCGTTTTGCGATCGCTTCAATGATGCGGATATTGGCTTGATGCGGGATCACAAAGTCGAGATCCGCCGCGCTCAATCCCGCCTGCTCAAGAGCTTCGTTGAGGGCGCGGGTCATTGATGAGACCGCATGGCGGAACACTTCGCGCCCCTGCATGTGGATGGTGGCAACGTTGTTTTTAAGATCTTCTGCACTCAGAACAAGCTGACTCCCTGCCGGATTGTACAGCAAGTCGCTGTGGCGACCGTCACTGTGGATAGTGGTGCTGAGGATGCCACGTTCGTCGGTGCTGGGGCCGAGAACTACCGCGCCGGCACCGTCGCCAAACAGGACGCAGGTATTGCGATCTTCCCAGTTTATCATGCTAGAGAGCATCTCCGCCGCTACGACCAGAACGCGCTGATAGGCACAGGTCTGCATCAAGCTTTTAGCCAGGTGGAGTCCATACAAAAACCCTGAACAGGCGGCGGAGATATCGAAGGCTGCAGCTTTGTTGGCCCCGATTTTCTCCTGAAGTAAACATGCCATGGCGGGAAATTTCATGTCTCCGCTAACGGTGCCCATAATAATAAGATCGATATCCTGCGCAGCGGTTTGCGCACTTTCTAGCGCCCGGTTTACCGCGGTGGCAGCAAGATCGGAGAGGGAACTGCCCGGCTCTGCAATGTGACGCTGGCGGATACCCGAGCGCTCTACAATCCACTCGTTGTTGGTATCTACCATCTGCTCCAGATCGGCATTGGTTAAAATCCGATGCGGAACAGCGTGTCCACTGCCCAGAATCTGACAGGTCTGCATGATAACTCTCCTCTTTGGATATTCAGGTGGTGTTTTTTCTTAGGCGGCGCTTTTCGCGCGCGGCATATAATGTCCTGGAACTTGGCTCCATGTCAGGGGGGACAGTTGGCGCAAGTGGAGCGAAAGAGCGTGGTACTCAAATATCGATCACCCCGGTCTGGCAGGAGGGTAACGATGGTGCCGCGCTCCAGCGTGGCCGCAACCCGCAGCGCTCCAGCAACTGCTGCCCCGCTCGACATCCCCACAAACAGCCCCTCATTGATGGCAAGATCGCGCGCACAGTTAAAGGCTTCATTATCTTGGACAATCAGCTTGGCGTCAAGGTTTTCAGGGTGATACAGGGCGGGAACGATCGATTCGTTCATGTTCTTCAACCCCTGCACTTTGTGCCCTAAGGTGGGCTCCACCGCAACAACCTGGATGGAAGGGTTTTTCTCCTTCAGATAGCGGCCAGTGCCCATAATGGTACCGGAAGTGCCAAGCCCGGCGACAAACGCGTCAATGTTTCCGTCACTCTGACGCCAGATCTCTGGTCCGGTGGTTTCGTAATGCGCTTGGGGGTTGCTCGGGTTTGCGTATTGATTGGGCATGTAGTAGCGTTTAGGGTCCTGTTGCACCAGTTCATGCGCCATGCGGATTGCGCCATCGGTGGCCTCTCCCGGACGGGATAAAACCACCTCGGCGCCGTAGGCTTCAAGTACCGCGCGCCGTTCCATACTTACGCAGGGGGGCATTACCAGTTTGATGCGGATCCCCAGGGTGGCGCAGATCATCGCGAGAGCGATGCCGGTATTACCTGAGGTGGGCTCAAGCAGGGTGTGCTCCGCCGTGAGTTCGCCACTGGCAAGGGCGTTCTTGATCATGTACCACGCTGGCCGATCTTTGACGGAACCGCCCGGATTGCTCCCTTCCAGCTTGGCAAGGATGCGTACTGCGGGGTTGGGATTGAGTTTTTTCAACTCCACCAGCGGGGTGTTGCCGATGGCGTGCGATATGTGCAGGTCGGAACGTTTAATTTGGGAGTTCATATGCCTATATAAGCCATTTCTGGATAGTTACAGTTAACACAAGTGGGTTCAGATAATACCATGCAGGGGGGCACCCTTGCACGCCAGACGCTCAAGCTTTTCCTCCACCTGTGAATCTTCTATCAGCGGCGGCGCATGGTGGGCTTTGCGGCGCGCATCTATTACTAAGGCGCCTTCGCAGCCCCAGTGTTTATTGACGCAGGACGCCCCAATCCCAAAAATATCGCGCGCTGGGTCAGAACGGGTGAAGGTGGTCCACACAAAGTTGTTAAAGGTTGCAGCGGCAAAGGCGCTATCATCGCACAGCACCACGAGGGGGAACTGGTTGATGCTCGCCTGGGGGGTAAAGCTGGTGCAGAACCGTTCCAGCTCGCGGGTTGGACTGCTCTGGGGGGAGGTGCATGGCGGCCCTTCTACTAAAAGCACTCCGGGGATAGCCACACAAGGGTTGTCGAACCCCTCTGGCAGCTCAAGATTCTCCGGACATTGCGTCGCGAGGGTACGTCTGGGCTCACCGCACGCGGCAATAACCACCTTAGAGCCCTGGTTCAGCCCATCGCCAGTGTAGTCAAGGGTATCGATGGTGGTGCGGGTGTGGAAGTGCAGGTCGCGTTTCCAGTCGCACCGTTGCAGACAGTGCTGTAAAAATGTGGATACGGCGTGGATATCTAGGTGTGGGTTCTCTGTGCTGTCGGCGATAAAAAGATATTTTGCCAACGACAGTTGCCCCTGTCCTAAAATAGCGGACGCCTGCGTTAACAACTCTTGTGGGCGTTCTATCGCGTGGAACGGAGTATAGCGCTCTGAACCGAGGGCGAGAAGGAGCGGATGGACCCCGGCGGCATCTACAGCGTGCACCGCTTTTACCCCCGGCAGCACCGTAGGAATTAGAGCGCCGGTGAGCTCATGAATAAAGGTGCCAAAGCTGGTGTCTTCCTGCGGTGGGCGTCCGACACTGGTGAACGGCCAGATGGCATCAGCGCGGTGGTACACCTTGTGTACATCCATCACGGGGAATTCATGGGTCAGGCTGTAATACCCCAGATGATCTCCAAACGGCCCTTCCGGCTTGGTGCGGGTGGGGTCGATAGAGCCACAGATCACAAAATCGACCTCGGCAGGGAATGGCAGCGCCATCTCTTGCGCACCTCCTGTGGTCATGGCGATCCGATGGCCCCCCAAAAGGCCGGCAAAGCTCAATTCTGGCATCCCTTCCGGGAGCGGCATCACCGCCGCAAGGCTCAAGCTTGGCGCCCCGCCTACATATACATTTACCGGCAGTTTTGCCCCTTTTTCAACTGCAGCCTGATGATGTACCCCAATTCCGCGGTGGATCTGATAGTGGAGCCCCACCTCTTGATCTTGGATATAGGCATTGCCTCCGAGTTGGACACGATACATTCCTAGATTAGAGTGCCTCATCCCGAGCTGGCGTGGATCTTCGGTGTAAACCTGAGGCAAGGTGATGAATGGACCGCCATCATCAGGCCAGGATACCTGTTGTGGGAGGTCGCTGATACTGCACTCCCGCGCCAGAATTGGTCCCCGTTTGGTTTTGCGCGGGAAGAGGTGAAATGCACCGATGGGGGTACGCGCAAACTGCCACGGCCGCTTCAAGGCCGCGGCGGGATTGATTTTAGCCTCCACCAGGCGCTTTATCGTCGGCAGAGTGTCGCGAAAGATGAAGCGCGTGCGTTCAAGAGTGCCGAACAGATTCCCGAGCATGGGGAAGCGGCACCCGCGCACGTTAGTGAACAGCAGTGCTGGGCTCCCGGCGGCGTAGGCGCGACGCTGAAGTGCGGCAATCTCCAGATGCGGATCGAGTTCGACATCAATGCGACGCAGCTGCCCGTGTTGCTCCAGATCCGAGACACAACTCTGCAGATTTTTATACCCCATCGTAAAATCCTCCTGTGTCAGGCGTCGTAAAACGAGTTAATGCGACGAATCAGGGCCATCATGTAGCCGTGATTGCGGCGGTTGAAATCTAGCGCCAGACGCGGCAGGTTCCACAGGTCGGGCTCGTCATGCTCCTGTTCAAATGCGGTACAGGCGTGGATTTTCCCCCCATTGTTGAAAAGCTCGCTGAACTCCTCCTGCAGAATCGCTATCTGCTCATCGGTAAGCTTTTTGTTCAGGCGGATCACCAGCGTTTCCCCCACGTAGCGGCTTGAATGATAGACGCGGTAGAAGTTATTTATCACCTCCAGCGCCTCCTGAATGCTGCTGGTGATGGTAAAGAGACCAAAATCTTCCCCCGAAATCAGGTTGCGCGGCAGCAGCACATTGCGCATGAACTGGAATAGATCCTCCCAGTAGGTCCCATCTTCATCGTCAATCAGAACCAGGGGCACGGGGGGATTTTTCCCCGTCTGGATCAGGGTTAGAGTTTCCATCGCTTCATCCAGGGTGCCAAAACCGCCAGGAAACAGTACTACCGCGTGGGCTTCCTTGAGAAACGCCACTTTGCGATTGAAGAAGTACTTATACGTGATGGTGCGTTCACTTCCGTCCATCACCTTGTTGGTGCTCTGTTCAAACGGAAGGCGGATATTGACCGCAAAGGAGTTCTCTGACCCGGCACCTTCATTGCCAGCTTCCATGATACCGCCACCCCCACCGGTGATAACCATGTAGTTGTTTTGTGCCAGCAGACGCGCAAATTCAACACATTTCTGGTATATGGGTTCATCGGGTTGAGTGCGTGCAGAGCCGAAGATGGTGACCTTGCGGCGATCGCGGTAAGGGCTGAAAACATCACTGGTTTCACGCATTTCATCCATGGTGGTGCGCATAATCTTCAGGTCTGCAAGGTAGTCGTTGGAGTTCCCGGCCATAAGGGCGCTGATTATCATGGCGCGAATTATGCGAGGGTGGTGAACCCCAACCTCTGCGAGAAGTTCATCGATTTTGTTATCTATTGGGCCGTTATCACGTTTAAAAGTTAAATTCATGCGGGTAATCCATTATTCAAGGTTAGAGTTCAGGGTTATGGGCTTCAGGGCCACGGGTTTCAGGACCATGAGCGGCGCCGCTCCAGTAGACGCTGTGCGCCAAGGCGGCTAGTGCCGATAAAAAGTCCGCGCAGGCTGGACCCAAGATAGCGTTGATCCACTGCAATATAGTGGGTGCGCAGGAGTTTTTCCAGACGGTAAAATTCTGTTACGTGCGCCAGCGGCAGATTATCTTCAATTGCAGTGCAGATGAAGGTAATACAGTTGAAGGGGCGCACGGCTATCGTAAGGCTGCATCCGTTTGCGGTTAGAAACGGGCACGTCGTGGTAAAGTCAGGCTTGGGGAGGTTCCGTTGGAGTAGAGCCGCCACCACATTGATGAGGGTGATGTGGTTGTGCCCGTACTCACAGCAGGAGCCGGAGCAGGCGTGGCAGAGCGCTTTTCCGTTTGCAGCTAGAAACAGGGTGTGGATCTGCTCCTGCACCGCTTGGATCAGGGTACTGCGCTGCTGTAGCCATAGGAGATCCTCTTGCGCAAGGCTATTCAGTTCGCGCCGCACTTGGTTTAGCACCTCGTTCCAGCGTGTATTTCGATTGTCAGCCAGCATTAAACAAGCCAATGTATGCAAAGAATAACGGCACATGTTCAGCCGTTCGACTGTCACCTTCCATGGCGACAGCTGTCCTTTCCATGCGTACTACAACCCCCCACGAAGGGGCGCGTGGCGAACAGCCAAGAATAACGCAGAGGAAAAGAGGGTCGAAGAAGCCCGTAAGCCGGGTTCTGTGCTGCTGTCTGTTACCAGAGCAGCAGTGGCGATCATTCCTCTAGAGTCGCCGTTGCCGACGCCTTCAAGCAGCCAACCCGGAAGCTTCGGACGGACCGCCCTCAAACGCTTCCCTATTTGGCCTTGCTCCGGATGGGGTTTACCAAGCTTCCGCCGTCACCGGCGGAACTGGTGAGCTCTTACCTCACCATTTCACCCTTACCTGTATAGAGAACACAGGCGGTTTGTTTTCTGTGGCACTTTCCCTGGGGTCACCCCCGGTTCCCGTTAGGAACCATCCTGTCCTGCGGAGCCCGG
>CAZDRL010000004.1:0-88184 GCA_964508035.1 uncultured Desulfuromonas sp. | reverse complement strand
CATCTATAAGAACGTAAAATGATACGCTGGACAAAACCAAGAACCAGAACAGCACCCCGGTAGAGAACAGGAAAAATTTTTTCCTGATTGGCAGATCTACAAAGGTAATAAAACGAACAATTGTTCTTAACCAGCCACGCTTCTTCTTTTCAGCCACTATACAACCCTCCGCATGCAGTTATAACGTTGTCCCGCTGTATGGAACCCAGCCAAAAGGCGGTTCTCTGCGATAAAGTGCTGAGGAACCGCCTTACCAATGCAGGAAGACTGGGGTGTGTTATTTTTTCTCTTTGACTGAGGTTCCAATTGCAAAAGCCTTGCCGACAAATTTGCCGACGCCATAATATTCCCGTGCGCCTGGCATAAACAGCAGCGGATCCATCTTTTTCACATCTGGTATCCCTTTTTTATTCAGACACTCCACCTCTATCTTTACATCCAGCACTTCCCCCACAAACATGGTATGAGTGCCGAGTTCGGTGCTAGTCTTCAGGCGACATTCCAACACCATATAGGCCTCCTTAAGGGATGGGGCGTGAACAAACTCCCCCTTGCTTACGTGGTGGCCACACGTCTCAATCTTGTTCAGATCCCGCCCAGAGGCGATGCCGTAGTAGTCCGCCGCAACCGCATGCTCGCACCCAAGCAGATTTATGCTAAACGCCTGATGCGCCAGAATCCCTGCATAGGTGTGGCGCGTATGCTGCAGCGAAACCATCACACAGGGGGGCTCGGAACAACAGATTCCACCCCAGGCGGCATTCATCATGTTAGGCTGCCCCTGAGCATCATAAGTCCCAACCAGGTACACTGGAGCTGGAAATGCAAGCGGCTTGGCTCCAAGTGATTTTTTCATAATGGATTCTCCTTTATGGCCTTTATCCGGCTAATAAATGTTCTGCGCGACGTAACTTTGCAGTAAGGGCTGTACAGTTATCTTTTCCTTATCTGGGTACCCCTGTTGCCCCTCTTCGACCACATACCCCACAGCGTATACAGCCGCTATCCGGTTCGGGGCAAGGCGAAGTCAGGGTGTGGGTACGACTGCGTTGATACTCTTCCCATAGATATTCGCGCCTAACCCCAGGATCGATACAATACCAGGGGAACTGGTGTTCGAAGGGATGGGTGGAATATATAATCCTCTCCAGGCCAACAGCATTAGTACGACACGCTGCTTTCAGGTTGGCTCCCTCTGCCAGAGAAAGGATCACTTCGGCACCTCGTCGATCTGCTCGAGATAAAAACCCCTGCAATTCTGCCCCTTTTATCGATTCCACCTGCAGGCGCACGTTGGCACTTCTGTTTACGTATTTACGCAATATCCCAATGCGTTGTTTTAAAACCTTCGGTAACGCCATGAAATGCCATTGAAACGGGGTCATCGCTTTGGGAACAAATGGATTAACCGACAGTGTGATGGTTCCAGCGCGCCCCAAAGCGCGTTGTTGGTCCATCCACACCGCGCGAACCGCTTCAACCAGTTCAAGCATGGCATGAATATCTATATCTTCTTCAAAGGGCAGCCCGATGAGAAAATAGAGCTTGAGGTTTGGAACTCCTGCAGCGGCGATCATTTCGGCGGCACTGATGATCTGTGCCGCACTCAGATGTTTGTTGATGCTATCGCGCAGACGCTGACTTCCAGCTTCAGGTGCGAGAGAAATTGTTTTCTGCCCTGAATCGCGCAACCTTTCCACCTGTACAGAGGTCATGCTGTCGACGCGCAAGCTTGCTACCGATACCTGTGCGCCCGCGCTACAGATCGTTCGGGAGACCTGATCAAGGTCTGAATAGTCAGACACGGCAGCGCCAACCAATCCGGCAGTGGTCCCTGGCTGGACACGCTCTCCCAATTGCTCAAGCACTGTATGAGCCTGGCGTTCGCGCGGGGGAAGGTACACAAACCCGGTAGCGCAAAAGCGACATCCATGTCCACAGCCGCGTGCAACCTCTATCAAACGCATATCGCCAAAAGCGGTATCTTTGGTAGAGATAAAGCTTTGACATTCACTGCTGTCCAGGTCTTCCACCCAGCGCCGCGGCACCGGAAACACCACGCCCTCTTCCACCTCCCAGCGCACACTCCCTGCCGCATCTATATGTGGGTGGCACAAACTGGGGACATAAAAGCCTGGCTTGGATGCAAGAGTGCGGAGCAGTTCAGTACGGCTGTGGTCGTGCAGCAGGACCTCAAGCAGCGGAGGGAGCAGCACCTCGGCCTCACCGATAGTGAAGAGATCGAACCAGGGTGCCACTGGTTCGGGATTCATCAGAGTGCAAACCCCTCCCGCTAGCACCACTGGATCTTGGGCGCGACGCTGTTCTGCCCGCAGGGGCAGGCGCATCATTGCGAACATTGGCGGCAGGTTGAGGTAGTCATTTTCAAACGAAAAAGAGAACGCAACCACATCAAAATCGGTGATGGAGCGCCTGCTTTCAAAAGAGCACAGAGGGATCCTTTCCCTCTGCATCGCCTGAAGCTCGTCTGCATCGGGCCAGAAAACCCGTTCACACACACATTCAGGATGTTGATTGAGCCAGTGAAACACAGCCTGAAAGCCGAGATTGCTCATGGCATTGTAGTAGGTGTTGGGATATGCCAGCGCCACGCGCAAACGTGCCCCTGCGTGTGGCAGCGTGCGGGGATGTTCTCCGCGCAGGCGTTCTTGGCGTCTCTGTTCGTATTCTGGTCCCATTCATTCCCCTATCCATGGTGTGGCAAGAATGTGCACCACACAGACAAATCAAAAAGGGAGCCTGTACTTAATAAGCAAGTACGGCCCCCTTTCGATTCACAGCGTATTCTTGGTCTACTCCACTATATTGCTGCATTGTTCAGTGATGTTGCGTGTTCAGGGAAACATGTACACAGAGGCTTAATCTACACGCTTGCGCAAAAAAGTAGGGATGTCGTATTCGTCCTCATCTACGCTTTGCATCCGCATCTTACGCGCGCTATCCCGCTGTTGTTTACGAATAATGGTTGGCACATCGAGATCAACATTAGTGCCAATGCGCTTTGCTGCGTCTTCCTTCACGTCTTCGAGGTTGTTGCTTCTTTTGTCAAAGGAAGCTCCGAAACCGGTGGCAATAGCGGTAATCTGCAGAAAATCGCCCATCTCTTCGTTAACTACCAGCCCTACAAAGATGTTTGCATCTTCATGCACTTTTTCCTGCACTATGCGTGAAGCCTCGTCAAACTCCTCCATGGTCATGTTGCTGGAACCGGTAATGTTAACGAGGACGCCTTTCGCACCAGAGATATCGATCTCCTCAAGCAGTGGGCTGCTGATCGCTTGATGCGCCGCTTCGCTCGCACGCTTTTCCCCTTCAGCGACCCCAATCCCCATCATCGCCATGCCGCGCTCGCTCATAACCGATTTAACATCGGCAAAGTCGACATTGATCACACCGCTGGTGGTGATGATATCAGAAATCCCCTGTACCGCCTGGCGCAGCACATCATCAGCAGGCTTAAACGCCTCCAATATACTGGTGTTCTTGCCAGCAAGACCCACAAGACGATCATTAGGAACCACAATGAGCGAATCAACCACATCCTTGAGTTCAGCGGCCCCAGTATCTGCTTTCGCCATACGCTGACGTCCCTCGCGGGAGAAGGGCTTGGTTACAACCCCTACGGTCAGAGCAGACAGCTCGCGGGCAACCTCTGCAATTACCGGCGCCGCGCCAGTACCAGTGCCGCCACCAAGGCCACAGGCCACAAAGACCATGTCAGCACCGCTGAGCAGCTCAGCAATGCGGCTACGGTCCTCCATGGCCGCTTCGCGACCAGTATCAGGGTTTGCTCCGGCACCCAGACCTTTGGTGAGTTTAGTCCCGAGTTGCACCTTGGTTGGTGCCTTGCTTCGTTTCAGCGCCTGGGCATCGGTATTTGCAACGATAAACTCCACCCCAGTAATCTCGGCATCAATCATGGCGTCAACCACGTTCCCACCACCGCCACCTACACCGATTACCTTTATTTTGGCCGACTGGTCCAATGATTCGTCAAATTCAAACATTGCTGTTCCCCCTGAAGTTTAACCGACCCGGAACCGCCCATAGTCTGGGTTCAGATTGGGGTCCGGTCGCAATAAAATACGCGTTAAAAAAACTCTCCAAACCAATCTTTCATACGCTGCATCACCTTATCAAACAAACCTTGTTCGCCGCGGCTGAAATTCTCCATCCCCTGGTGCTGACTTCCATATACAACCAGACCAACACCTGTTGCGTACACCGGGGAGTTGACCACATCGATCAATCCCCCAACCCCCTGGGGCACGCCCCGGCGTACCGGCATACTGAAAACTTGCTCGGCAAGTTCAGGCATCCCGGGGAGAATGCTGGTACCCCCGGTGAGCACAATGCCCGAAGCTATCATATCCTCATAGCCACTCTTGATAATTTCACGGTTGATGAGATTGAAAATCTCCTCCACCCGAGGCTCAAGAATTTCAGCCAGTAGCTGGCGCGACAATACGCGCGGCTCCCGTCCACCTACCGAGGGAACCTCAATGGTTTCATCCTTGCCCACCATATCGGTGAAACAGCATCCATACGCCTGCTTGATGCGTTCGGCCTCAGCCATGGGGGTGCGTAACCCCACCGCGATATCGTTGGTCAGGTGGTTGCCCCCCAGAGACAGGACGGTGGTGTGTTTGATGGCACCGTCAACAAAGATCGCCAGGTCGGTAGTGCCACCACCGATATCTACAATCGCGACCCCAAGTTCTTTCTCTTCGGGTAGCAGTACCGATTCTGCAGATGCCAGCGGTTCAAGGACAATGTCCGCCACGTTTACATCTGCACGGTTGCAACTTTTGATAATATTTTGTGCACTGGCTACCGCGCCGGTCACCACATGTACGCGCGCTTCTAACCGTACGCCACTCATCCCCAGAGGTTCTTTGATTCCGTCCTGGTCATCAATGATATATTCCTGCGGCAAGACGTGGATAACTTCGCGATCCATAGGGATTGCAATCGCCTTTGCAGCATCGATCACACGGTGGATATCTTCCTCGGTTACTTCGCGGTTTTTAATCGCAATAACACCCTGCGAATTCATCCCAGTGATATGTGCTCCGGCAATGCCAGCAAAAACTGAATGGATTTCACATCCGGCCATCAACTCCGCCTCTTGGATAGCCTTGCGGATCGCCGCCACTGTGCTTTCGATATTGATTACCGCGCCTTTACGAATCCCCTTGGATGGGCTGGTTCCAATGCCCACAATCTCAAGATCATTTTCAGTAACACTGCCAATGATGGCGCAAATTTTAGTGGTGCCTATATCCAGCCCTACGATTAGGTTTTCTTTTTGGTTGCTCATTCCAGTCCTTCCCTGTGCCATCCGGATAACAGTACTACGCAGGTATAGAGTTTTTCGGCATATGCCAGTAACTTCGGGTTAATCTCTGTCCCCATCACGCTTTTTAACGATGAGTTTCCCCGGAACATTTAGATCGATATATTCAAGTATGTTTAGTTCTGGTTTCAGTTGTGGATACATGTGCTCGAGCAGATTGAACTTTGAACCGAACTGATCATGCCCCAAGCGTAATGTAACCCCGTGTTCCAGGGTGTACAGATCAATGCCGCGCTCAAAATCAACGTGTATCTGCGCGACTTCGTCTATATTGAAAACAGTGCGCTTTTCCAACTGCGCTACAACTTCAACGACCCGTTTGAGCCACCGTGTTCCCGGAGCATCCGCTGCTCCCAGGTCGTCGCGCTCAATCCCCGAGACCATGGGGTAATCAAGAGGATCGCCGCGGTGCAAAACCTTAAAAACCTTTCCCTCGAGATCGACGTAGTAGAGATAATCGAGGTTGATGATGCAGCACGGAGTGTGTTCAACAATACTAATCTTGACTCCGCGTGGCAACCGCCGTTCTACTTGTGCCTTGAGAATCCAGTCATTTTCTTCCAGTCGCTGCCCTATAAGCTCGAGATCTAAGTCAAAAGTGCCTTGCCCGTGTCGGATATCTGACAGTGACAGGATATCTTCGGTATTCAGGCGTTGGTTGCCATCAACTTCGATATGCTCAATCCGGAACGAATCGGACATACTCAGCATGTACATGCCGAAACCAGCACCCAGCAGCAGGGCTCCTCCACACATCAGCATGACAAGCAGATAAAGAATCCGGCTAAAAATCCCTCTATAGTCTTTTCTCGGCTCTGTCCGTCTGTTTTTAAGGTTTTTTCTCTTTTTGTCTGATGTTGCGCGCCTGGATGCGGTCATAATATCGGATACCGCCTTTTGCACTCATCACTATGACACACAGTCCACCCCAGATCACTGGTCCAGTGTCGCACCACACAGGATCTGCTCAACAAGCTCTGCAAATTCCATTCCTTTATGCGCAGCCGCTTTAGGCAACAGGCTAGTTTCTGTCATTCCGGGGATGGTGTTAACTTCCAAAAAGAAGTACTCATCCCCACGCAACATAAAATCAACTCGCACTGCACCCCGGCATCCAATCGCGCTATATACTTTCTGTGCTGCCGCCTGCACTGCGATATACTGCTTTTCGTCCAGTGATGCGGGGACATGGTACTCCGTCTGTCCTGGGGTGTATTTAGCCGCGTAATCATAAAAGCCGCTGCTGGGCACCACCTCCACAATCGGCAAAGGATCGCCGTCGATAACTCCAACGGTAACTTCACGTCCGGAGATAAAATCTTCCACCAAAACTTTGGGGTCGTATTTACGTGCGGCAACAATCGCTTCCTGCAGTTCGGTGGCAGCGTGTGCCACGCTGATCCCCAGGGTTGAACCCTCGCGTACTGGCTTCACCACACACGGATAGCTGATGTGGGTGTCGCAAAAGGTGGTGATATCTGTTTCGGGGTTAACCACCCGTGCGTGCGGGGTCACAACTCCGACAGCCTTAACTATGGTTTTCGCAACATCTTTGTCCATAGCTACCGCAGAAGCTAGAACTCCACTGCCGGTATAGGGGATCTGCAGCATCTCCAGTAGCCCTTGGATGGTTCCATCTTCACCGTGGCGACCGTGGACTGCCAGAAACGCCACCTGCGCTCCAGACAGCAGGAGCTGCTGCGCCACATCTTCGGCGGAATCGATGGAAAATGCCTCATAGCCCTTTTGCTTAAGCGCGGCAAGAACTGCTGCACCACTGCGTAGAGAGACTTCCCGTTCAGCAGAGTCCCCTCCGAGAATAACTGCTATAGACTTTTTCTTGAGTTCTTCAGGTTTCATATCTTTATCTCCTCAGGGAGAATGCGAATTTCCGGCTTCAGGGTGACACCGCAGTGTTGGTACACTTCACGTTGCACGTGAGTTATAAGTGCCACTACATCGGCAGCACTAGCTGCGCCGGTGTTGACGATAAAGTTTGTGTGGTGTAAAGAAACTTGGGCTCCACCTATGCTGCAACCGCGCAAACCGCATGCATCGATCAGCTTCCACGCTGAAGCGCCCGGAGGGTTGCGAAACACGCTTCCCGCATTGGGCATGCCAACCTGCTGTGCCTGTTTACGATGTTCTAGTGCTGCCGTGCGGCGCGCTAGACAGTGCCGCGTACTTACGTAGTGCAACTTCAGTGTCACTTCCAGCACAACCATCGCGTAACTAATGCCACTACAGCGATAGCCGAAACTAAGCTGACTCGGGTTCAGATAGCGCATTCTCCCATCTTGAATTACACATATCTGCGTCAACACATCGGCGATGCTCTGAGCCCCAGCGCCGGCATTCATAACCGTTGCTCCTCCCACACTGGCGGGGATAGCGGCAAGATCCTCTATACCACTATATCCGCGGCAAGAACAGATCTGCACCAGCTCTGGCAGGGATGCGCCTGCGCCCACCGTGTAAACCCCGGAATCGGTGTGCGCAACGTTGGCAAGATGATTCAACTGAACCACCACCCCACGGATCCCGGCATCTGGCACTAAAACATTGGTTCCCCGCCCAAGCACCACCCAGGGCCAGCGCTGAAGGTGGAGAAACTCGAACAACTTCCCCGCAGCTGCTACACTCTGCGGACGCGCGAGGATATCCGCAGCTCCTCCGATTTTCCAACTGGTAAGAGGCGCGAGGGGCACGTGCTCCTCTACTTTTACTCCGGTTTCAGCCTCCAACACCTGTGCCAGCTGGGGTATATTTTCGCGCTCCCACCTCATGCGCTCCGGCTCAGGCGTTCCAGAAGTTCATCTCCGGCCTGTCCCACCGTTCCTGCCCCCAGAGTTAACACCATATCCTCGGGTTGTAAGTCGCTTATCACCTGCTCTAGAGCTTGTGCCACACTGGAGCAATAGCAAACTCCGCGGTGTCCATGTTCGGCCACTGCCTGCGCTAGGTTTTCCCCCTCGGCACCTTCAATAGGTTTTTCGCCGGCGGGGTAAACATCGAGAATATACACCTTATCAGCCTGGTTAAACGCCGTGATAAAGTCATCAAACAGCGCCTTGGTGCGGCTGTAGCGGTGAGGTTGAAAAATGACCACAAGACGCCGGTTCCATCCGCTGCGTGCCGCCGCCAGGGTTGCGCGGATCTCTACCGGATGGTGGCCATAGTCGTCTACAAGCATAAAGCCGTTGGTATGCTTGATCTGAAAACGGCGTTTCACCCCCTCAAAGGTTAGAAACCCCGCCTCTATTTCTGCATGTTCTATATCGAGTTCCCGCGCTACCGCCATAGCGGCGAGGGCGTTAAGAACATTGTGCTGTCCCGGCATTTTAAGTTTGATATGCCCCAGACACCCATCGCGGTTATGGGCGCAAAACTCAACGCCACTGTCTTTGTACACCAGGTCGGTGGCATAGTAATCCGCCTGGGGGCTCATCCCATAGGTGACAAAACGTTTCTGCACCTGAGGCAACATCGCCTGAATATTGGGATCATCGAGACACAGTACTGCGAGGCCATAAAATGGAATTTTGTTGACAAAACTCACGAACACATCGCGAATTTCCTGCAGATCGGCGTAGTAGTCCAGATGGTCCTGATCGATATTGGTGACTACGGCGATTACCGGAGAGAGGCGCAGAAAGGAGCCATCTGACTCATCCGCCTCCACCACCATAAAATCTCCCTGCCCGAGGCGCGCATTGGAGTCCATAGCATTGACCTGCCCCCCCACAACTGCGGTAGGATCGACACCGCTATAGTAAAGCAGGGCCGCAACCATACTTGTAGTTGTGGTTTTGCCATGCGTTCCGGCAATGGCAATCCCGTACTTTAGACGCATCAGCTCCGCAAGCATTTCGGCGCGGGGGATCACGGGTATCATCTGGCGTTGCGCCTCGGCCACTTCAGGATTATCTGCAGTTATGGCAGAACTGGTAACCACCACCTGAGCGCCATGCACATTCTCTGCACTATGCGCATAGTATACCGTGCTGCCGTAGTGCTCGAGGCGCCGGGTTATTTCGGTGCTGCGCAGATCAGAGCCACTTACTTCGTATCCAAGGGTGAGCAACACATCAGCGATACCGCTCATCCCGATGCCGCCGATCCCTACTAAATGTATACGTCGAAACCTTCCGTACATATCTCTAACGTTTCCGTGCCGCCATGCGACACTGGTGAAGAATTAAATCTGCAGCGCCCTTTGCTGCTACGCTGCGAGCGCGCCGCGCCATCATGGACAACTCAGAGGGATTTTGCAACAATTCCTTAATCTTCGCTGCAACCCGCTCTGGGGTCAACTCCTCTTGTGGCAACATTACAGCTGCGCCTGCATTAACCAGCGCCATGGCGTTATGTGTCTGGTGGTCTCCGGCCGCTTGAGGAAACGGCACCAGCACCGCAGGACGTCCACTCGCGGCGAGCTCTGCAACCGTGGTTGCCCCGGCTCGACAGATCACGAGGGCACTTTCACGATACGCCTGGGGCATATCGGTTATAAAATCGACTACCTCTACCTGCGCATGGCATCCAGCCTGAATATAGCCATGTCTAACCTCTTCCAGCTGGGCTTTTCCGCTCTGATGCACAACCCGGAGGGTGGGGATCTGTTGCAGCAGCTGCGCTACCGCAGGCACCATACACTCATTTAGCGGACGCGCCCCCTGACTGCCCCCAAATATTAAAATATGGGGAGCCGTGCCACTCCAGGGGGGGAGAGAAAACAGCTCTGCGCGGACTGGATTCCCACTCAAGGAAACCTTCGATGGGGGGAATTCTTGCAGTGCTTTCGGAAACGAGACACACACGCGTTTTGCCCAGCGTGCCGCCACCCGATTCGCCAACCCGGCAGAGGCATTTTGTTCATGTAATACTACCGGTACCCGCAGCAATCCGGCAGCGATCACCACCGGCATGGAGACATAGCCCCCCACTCCGAGAACCACATCCGGAGCAAAAGCGCGGATGATGCCACACGCCTGCCACACTGCGCGCTGCAGATCCCACAACGATTTAAGTTTCTTGGACAGTGAACGTGCCGCAAACCCACTACACTCAAGGCCGACAAAGGGATACCCATGCGCCGGGACCAAAGTGGCTTCTATGGCATGAGGATGTCCTACAAACAATACTGTGTTATCCACAGATTGCGCCAGAGCGCGCCGCGCTACCGCCAACGCTGGAAACACGTGCCCCCCCGTCCCACCTCCACTCAGCAGAATCTTCATCGCACGCCCTTTCTCTCCACATAGCTGGAGATATTCATCAATACCCCCATGCTGAACAGAGTGCACAACAAGCTGCTCCCCCCATAGGAGAGGAAAGGAAGCACCAGCCCTTTATTGGGTACAATTCCCATCACCACCGCCATATTGGCAAATGCCTGCATCCCCAGCAATAGACTGATCCCAAATGCGCTCAAACGTCCAAATCCATCCTTAGCACGCATAGAGACGCGCAACCCAATCACAACAATGCACAGATACATGCAGATCAGAAGCACCACTGTAATAAAACCCAACTCTTCCCCGATAACAGAGAAGATGAAGTCAGTATGTGCCTCGGGCAGGTAGAAGCGCTTCTGCTCCCCTTCCCCCAACCCCGCACCCGTAAGACCTCCAAGACCAAACCCCATCCAGCTCTGAATGATCTGAAACCCTGAGCCAAGCGGATCGGCCCACGGGTCAAGGAATGCCATTATCCGGCGCATGCGATATTCCTGCGCCATCACCGTGGCAACCCCTGCGGGGACAATAGCAACCAAACTAAGAAACAAAAAGCGCCAGCGTGTCCCGGCGATCAAAAGCATCATCGCCGTCACCACCGCCATAATCGCTGCGCCCCCAAGGTCGCGCTGCGCTAGCATCAACCCGAGCCACACAATGAGTACGCACATATACGGGATGTAGCCGTACTTGAAATCTTTTATCCGGTCCTCTTTTTTAGTCGCCGAATGTGCCAGATAGAAGATGAGAGCAATCTTAGCCGCTTCGGAGGGTTGAAACGAAAACCCCGGGAAACGAATCCACCGCGCCGCCCCTCCAGCGGTACTCCCAAGCCCGGGGACAAACACCGCCGCGAGCAGGATTGTGCTGAGGATGAGGAGAGGTATCGCGAGTTTGCGCCACACATTGTAGTTTATGTGCATGGTTACCAGCATCACCCCTATCCCTAAGGCCGCATATGTAGCCTGACGTTTCAGGTAGTAGAGGCTGTCGCCGTGATCACGCAGAGCCATCAGGGAGGAAGATGAGTACACCATGAGAACGCCAAAGCAAGTCAAGCAGATAGCCAGGATTAGAATAGTAGCGTTAAACTCCCGCTTTTTGGCCAGGTTCTCCTCATCTTTTTTTGTCGTTTTAGACACCATCCTGCCTACTCCAGCGCCTGAACCAAGGCAGTAAACACCTCACCGCGTTCAGTAAAACTGCTGAACATATCAAAGCTCGAACACCCTGGGGATAACAACACACTTCCAGGGGCATGGGTCTTTTGGTGTGCGTATTTAACCGCATCCTGCATGGAAGCCGCCATGGTGATATCGCAGAGATCCCCCCACGCTGCCGCCATTTTTTCTGCCGCCGCGCCTAAAAGGATAAGCTGGGGTTGTTTTTCTTTAAGCAGAGGGCGCAAAATGGCATAGTCACCCCCTTTGTCCTTCCCTCCGGCGATGAGGGTCAGGGGAGAATCGAAACTGCGCAACCCCTTCTCTACACTCCCTATGTTGGTCCCCTTGGAGTCATTGTACCAGCGTACCCCGTTCAAGGTGCGTACCAGCTCCATCCGATGCGGTAAGGCAGTAAACTCGCATGCTGCTTTCCACATTGTAGCGGGAGCATGTCCCCGCACGCTGCAGGCTGCTAACGCAGCCATTACGTTTTCGAGATTGTGCACTCCCTGCAATTGGAGGGCGTTGTAATCAAAACGGTACTCAGTAGCGCGGTGGCGCCAAAGCACGGAAGGGGGCTCAAGGCTCAACCCCTCCGTCAGGATCTGGGAAGAGGAGAAGCAGATGCGGCGTGCCGGAAACCCTTGTGCCAGAGCTAACACGTGCGGATCATCCTGATTCAGCACCATCACATCGGTTGTATCCTGTTGGGAGAATATCCTCTGTTTCGCCTCCATATAACTGGACATGTCCGCATAGCGATCCAGGTGATCAGGACTGATATTGAGCAGTACCGCTACCTGTGGATGAAAGGAGGTCACAGTTTCTAGCTGAAAAGAGGAAAGCTCTACCACTGCAACACTGTAAGCACCGCCCACTGCTTCGATAAGAGGAGTGCCTATGTTCCCCCCGACAAACACCTGTTCTCCGCAGTGGCGCAGAATGTGTCCGCATAAACTTGTGACTGTAGACTTTCCGTTGGTGCCCGTAATTGCAAGAACAGGAATATTCAGAAATCGGCTCGCCAGCTCAATCTCTCCCCACACTGGAATTCCGGCCTGAAGCGCGCGACTAATTACCGGAACATGGAGGGGAATTCCGGGGCTAAGAATGATGAGATCGGCACAGAGGAATAAGGGCTCGGTGTGACCTCCACACTCCAGTTCTATGGAAGGATCAAGTTGGGTTAAACCTGTTATTTCGTTGGCGTGGCGGGTATCACTCAAGCTCACACGTGCGCCACGGCCGGAGCAGAAATTAGCTGCTGCTATTCCACTTAAACCGCCACCAGCAACGACGATATGTTTACCTTTCAGATCCAGCATGCTACCTCAGCTTCAAGGTTGAAAGAGCCACCAATGCCAGCACAATGCTCACTATCCAAAAACGCACGATTATTTTGGGTTCTGGCCAGCCTTTGAGCTCAAAGTGATGGTGCAGCGGCGCCATGCGAAACACCCTGCGCCCCAAAAGACGGAAGGAAGCAACCTGCACAATGACAGACAGGGTCTCCACAACAAACAGCCCACCTACAATCACGAGGACCAGTTCCTGCTTCACTATTACCGCGATAATCCCTAATGCACCACCTAGAGAGAGGCTCCCAACGTCGCCCATGAACACCTGCGCCGGATAGGTATTGAACCATAAGAACCCCAATCCGGCACCAACCATGGCACCGCACATTATGGTCAATTCTCCAGATCCTGGCACACTGTTTATCTGCAAATACTCCGCTAAGCGGACGTTACCTGCCAGATACGCAAACAGCAGATAGGTGCCAGAGGCAACAATCACTGGGCCAATGGCAAGGCCGTCGAGGCCGTCGGTAAGATTGACCGCATTCCCCGCGCCCACAACCACAACTAAAATCAGCATCAGGTAGAGCCAGCCTAACTCAGGTGTCACAGTTTTGAAAAATGGTACGGCCAGAACCGAAGTATAGTCGGTATATACAAACAGCAGTATCCCGGCGCCCACGGCAATCAACACCTGCCACACCATTTTCCCTCTGGCTGACATCCCGTCACTGCTTTGGTGTTTTATTTTTTTGTAGTCGTCTACAAACCCTACCGCACCAAAACCCAGCGTCACAAACAGCGCAATCCACACATAGGCGTTGGTCAAGTCCGCCCACAGTAAGGTAGGCAGCACTATACACATCACTATAAGGGTGCCCCCCATGGTGGGGGTGCCCTCTTTCTTAAAGTGTGACTCCGGTCCTACCTTGCGGATGGTCTGCCCGATCTGAAGTTTACTCAGACGCTCAATGACCCAGGGGCCTAGCATGAACGCTAACAGCAGCGCAGTGATGGTAGCGTAAATGGTTCGAAAGGTGATAAAGCGGAATACATAAAGGGCAGAAAACTCAGTATGGAGAGGAAAAAGCAAATGATAGAGCATGGCAGACCTTTTATGGCGATCCTGTGTGAGAAAACTATTCAGGCTCCACTGAACGCAGCTCAGTAAGCGAAACCATTGGTGCTCAATGGAGGGACATCTTGCGCAACGATAGAGCCAGCTAACGCCATGCATGGCTTTTATGTGTACCTGACGTTGGATATAGAGTTCCAGGCAATTGTCACTTAACAAAAAAGGGTGTATTTACGCCACTTTTCTAAGTTTATGCAACAAAAATTCGACTATCTTCTCCATCCGCATCCCGCGTGAGCCTTTTATCAGCAGACAATCTTCCGCCTTAATATGGCGCTGGAGCCAGGCGCAGATTTCGGCGTGATCCTGCATACACATAATCTGAGGACGATTCATACCGTTAGCATGCGCACTTTCAGCCACTTCGGCACTCCACTGTCCATATACCAGCACAATATCTGCCACCTGCGCTGTGCGTGCCCCAATTTCGGCATGGCAGTGGGGCGCGGCATCCCCAAGTTCGAGCATATCCCCCAACACAGCGATACGCCGCCCCGAGGCGGGCCATTTTTCCAGCACATCCAGCGCCGCCACCATCGACTGCGGGTTGGCGTTATAGCTGTCATCCAGCACGGTTATCCCATTATGGAGCTCGCGCACTTCAAGGCGACCAGCTGCCATTTCAACCTGCTGAAGTCCAGCGGCAATCCGCAGCGGCTTCACGCGCATCACCCGTGCTGCCGCTGCAGCAGCCAGAGCGTTATACACCTGATGACGGCCTGGAAGTGGGATGTGAGTTTCGACAACCTCCTGTTCCAAGTGGAGAGTAAAATCCACTTGGCGTCCAAGCCTAATGTTGCTCGCCATCACGTTGGCGGAGCGCTCGATTCCGTAGGTTATGCGCCGGGTTCCCTGCGGCAGAGGCAAGGCCATAAGCTCCGGGTCATCGGCATTGATCACTGCCGCTCCCCCTCTGACCAGACCCTCAAAAATCTCCCCCTTTGCCTGTGCTACAGCGGCAACATTGCCAAGCCCTTCTAAGTGTCCTGCTCCGGCATTGGTAATCAGAGCAATATTGGGGCGGGCAATGTGGGTGAGGCGACGAATCTCCCCAGGGTGATTCATCCCCAGCTCCAGCACCATCCAACGATGCTCTGGTTCTAAGCGCGCAAGGGTCAGCGGCAACCCAATAAGATTGTTGTAGTTGCCGAAGGTTTTCAACCCAGGGCAGCACTGGGTCAAGATGGAGGCTAACATCTCTTTGGTTGACGTTTTCCCGCTGGTTCCGGTCACAGCAACTACCGGCCCCTTAAATCCAGTGCGGATAGCTGCAGCGAGAGCACCCAGTGCTCCTAAGGTGTCCTCCACCTGAATAACCGGCACCGGTAAGCCGCCAACCACCTCTTCACTCAAACACGCGGCGGCGCCAAACTCTACCGCCTGACGCAGATAGTTGTGTCCATCGTAGTTAGGGCCGCGTAGAGCAACAAACAGATCGCCAGGCTGGAGAGTTCTGCTGTCAGTAGATACTCCGGTTATAACGGGTGAATTGATAGCACTCAGCAGACGTCCATTTACGATGCGTTCAAGATCTTCGCTATTCCACTGCATACGCATCCCCTACAAAAAGCAATCTACTTCAGAGATCTGGCATCCATCCCGAGTGGCGATAGATCCAGAGCATATTAAACCACTGCAGCACGCTTTTTAAGCGCGGCATGCAGATGTTCACGGTCATCAAAGTGGTGCTTTGTAGTACCAATAATCTGATAATCCTCGTGCCCTTTACCTACCGCCAGCAATACATCACCCGCCTGAAGCACCCCTGCCGCCAGCTTCAACGCTACGGCACGATCCTCAACCACGCAGTACCCCTCTTGCCCCTGTTTGACTGCAACAGGGGTAAGCACCTGTGCCGCGGAATTTTTTAACCCCGCGAGCATGTCCTGGATAATCGCGTGCGGATCTTCTGTGCGCGGATTGTCAGAAGTGATCAGCGTCAGCGCTGAAGCGCGCACTGCAGCAGCAGCCATCAAGGGACGCTTGCTCTTATCCCGATCGCCGCCACACCCAACTACGGTTATAAGGCGCCTCGGATTGAGGGCAATTACTGCCTCCAGCGCTTTTTCCAGCGCATCGGAAGTGTGTGCATAATCCACCAGGACCAGGGCGCCTAAAGTGTTCTCCACCCGCTCCAGACGTCCTGGAATCGGCAACACTTGTGCAAGACACTCTGCGGTATCTTGGATGCTGAGCCCCATTGCCAGGCCAGCCCCCAGAGCACAACACAGGTTTTCGAGATTAAATGGACCAATCAGCGGGGAGTGAATCTCTACGTCACCATCCGGGGTGTGAATTTCAGCGCTAATTCCATCAAGGTCATACGCTACCCGGGATACACGAATATCTGCGTGTGAGGTTGTCCCAACTCTGGGATCAACGCGCAAAGCTTCAGGAATCCCGGTCGCAAGGCGCTCACCATACGGATCTGCAATGTTGATAACTGCGCGCCGACAGCCATAGCCAGCGGCAGCAGAAAACAGACGCGCCTTGGCAGTATAGTAACTCTCCATATCAAGGTGGTAGTCGAGATGTTCGGGGGTAAGATTGGTAAACACCCCCAGATCAATATCGAGCCCTAAAACCCGTTGTTGTTCTAGAGCATGGGAAGAAACCTCTAGAGCTACAGCGTCTGCTCCGTTAGCTTTAAAATCGGCGAGCAACTGGTATAGACCCAGCGAATCTGGAGTGGTATGACTGGCTTCAAGCTCTTTTCCATCCATGCGGTTGGAGATAGTCCCCACCACCGCCGGATTTTTACCCTTCATGCGCAGCAACGCTTCGAGCATGTAAGTCAGGGTAGTTTTTCCGTTGGTTCCGGTTACTGCAGCAACAAACATCCCCTGCTGCGGATGGGAATAAAACGCACGCGCAACATATGCCATAGCTTGTCGCACATCAGTTACCCGGATCACACACGCAGCAGCTTTCACCTCCACCACAGTATCAACTACGACTGCAACGGCACCTGCTGCCACCACTTGGGGAATATAAGCGTGCCCATCAAAATGTGTACCACGGAGGGCAAAGAACATGCTTCCTGACGTTACGCTGCGCGAATCACAATCCAAGTGCTGAACTTCACCCTCAACTGAGCCACGGAGGTCAAAGTCTACATTGTTGCGTTTCAATTCGTTCAGCAAAGCAGCGATTTTCATATAAATCTACTCCGGTGGCTGCAACAGCACACTAAGACGGGTGTTCGGATCAACTGCGTTCCCCGGTGGGGGGGTTTGCTTCACTACACGACCATATCCCTCGATATGGATGTTGAGCCCCGTACGTTCCATCGCCTGCAGAACCTGGCGCGCGCTCATCCCTCTAAAGTCTGGGATAGCATCGGCATCTATGTCAACTTGAAGTAGTTCTGGCCCTAAAGCGGAGTAGTTTTCTACTACCGGAGGTGTTAAGCGCACCGTGGCAACCTGCTCTGGTTCCACCTGTGCAGGAACATGCAGGTAGCGCAAACTCTGCTCTACAATCTCAGAAAAAACCGGCGCTGCAAGCAGCCCGCCATAGGCATCTCCCACCGGTTCATCCAGAGTTACCACCACTACCAGGCGGGGGTTGTCTGCAGGAGCAAAGCCAGCAAAAGAGGACACCCGTTTATCGGGAGAATACCCCCCCGTCACGGTGTCAACTTTTTGTGCCGTTCCAGTTTTACCTCCCACAACGAACCCGGGCACCCGCGCGCGTGAGCCGGTACCATCGTCTGCGGTTACGCTCACCATCATGTCGCGCATAGCGGCTGCAGTTTCAGCGCTGATAACGCGGCGCTCTACGCGGCGTGGAACCATATTGGTCTGAGCATGCTCGCGATCAACCACCTTCTTAACTAGGCGTGGCTCTAAGAGCTCTCCACCGTTAACCACGGCAGACAGGGCCCGCCCCAACTGTAAGGGAGTAACCGTTAGTCCCTGCCCAAATGAAATAGCGGCAAGATCTATGGGAAACCAGCGCGAAACTGGGTGCAGAATACCCCCTGCTTCACCGTCGAACTTGATTCCGCTCTGCTCCCCAAAGTCAAACTGTTTCAAATAGTGATGGAAACGCTGCGGTCCAAGACGCTCCGCTATTTTTGCAACCCCAACATTGGAACTGTACTTGAATGCATCGCGTGCTGTCAGCTTTTGCATGGGTCTGTAGTCGTGAATGGTTTTCCCACCCACAGTATAGAAACCACGCTCACAGTCTATAACGGTTTCCGGCGTGATCTCTCCTGCTTCCAGTGCTGCTGCGAAGGTAAATATTTTGAAGGTAGACCCTGGCTCGTAGGCATCGCATATGACACGGTTGCGGCGCTGAGCAGCAGAAAAGCGCCCGAACTCATTGGGGTCATAGTCCGGATAGTTAGCCAGCGCCAGAATTTCTCCGCTGTGCGGGTTCATCACCAGCACAGTTCCATAACGCGACCCACTATCTCTGACAGCTTTACTCAGTTCCCGTTCGCTAATATGCTGAATAAGTTTGTCGATAGTCAGATAGATATCGCTGCCGAGCTTCCCTTTCACCACCTGGCGACTGCTGCCAAAACTTCTGCCGGTGGCATCTTTGCGCGTCACAAGATAGCTTTCTCCGCCAGCGAGGGTAGAATTGTAGTAGCGTTCTAACCCTTCAAGGCCCTCATTGTCGGTTCCAGAGAACCCAACCACCTGCCCTGCCAGCCTACCGTTGGGATACCAGCGTTTATGCTCTTTGATACTGTCAACCCCTGGAATTGCCAAAGCTTCAACCTGCTCCGCTTGCTCGCGGGTGACTCGGCGCTTGAGCCAGATGAAGCGCTTATCCGTACCCATTCTCTGCAGTACCCACTTTGCGTCCAAATCCAAGATTCGCGCCAAGGCCCTAGCATGCGTGCGATATACGTCACTTCCTGCCGGAAGTTGTAGCTCTTCACGCATGCGGGTTGGATCGAGATAAAACGAATCTGCCTCCAAAGATATAGCGAGCGTCTCACCACCACGATCAAAGATGGCTCCACGCTGTGGAGTTAGACGTATAATCTTCTGGTGCTGATCTGAGGCACGCTCCTGCCACGCATCGGCACACAGCACCTGCAGATAGAAAGCGCGGCCGATCAGGGTTGAGGCTACCAACACAAACAGAACGATGAACCCCCCAACCCGGCGGCGAACCGCGCGCACTTCCCGCTCCTTGGCCGCCTCCTCCTTGCGCGTCGGGAGGCGCTTAGATGGTGATGGTCTCGGCAGCTTCAACAGTACTATGTGTCCGGAAGTTTCCCTGTTCAGTTGAGCTGCGCTCCACTACCCCTTTATCGAGCTTCTGCCCCTTGATCTGCATAAATAGTGACTGCTCCGGCGCAGGAAAGCTGGCGGCATACATAACTGCTCCGGCCACCACAATAACGGACAGCGCAGCGAGAAGGCTCAACCGTCCTTTGCGCCGCCGCATCTGCCGCTGAATCCAGAGATCATTCAATTCGTTCCACAAATCTTTTTTTTCGGCGATATCTCTGCTGTTCATAGCATCTCTCCTCAATGTGTCGCCACGGTAATGACCTGATTCGCATCCGGCTGCTGCAATCCCAGGCGTTTTGTCGCCACACCTTCGATGTAATCTGAGCTGCTGTACTTGGCTACAGCAACCTGCAGCTGTTTGTTTGCGTAGGTCTGCTTGCGGATCTGGCTTTCCAGCTTGGATATTGCGTATTCGTGCTGAGTTATCTCCGTACGCAGCCACACATGGAATACTCCAATACATAACAGCAACAATATCGCGCTAATTGCAGTAGTTACGCGCATGCGCATTTGTACTATCCCCGGTGGGGACCAGACCATATCAAGCATCACTCACTCCTTATCCAGCTGACTCAACTTCTCCACCCCCCGCAGGATGGCGCTGCGGGCGCGTGGATTAGTTTGTGTTTCCTCTTCTTTTGCCTTCACCCCGCGCCGCGTAAGGACCTTCACTTGTGCCTGCTTGCCACATATACATACCGGCAAACGGGGGGGGCATGCGCACGTTTGTGCTTGGGCGCGAAAAAACTGTTTTACTATCCGATCCTCTAACGAATGAAAACTTATAACTGCCAACACTCCACCAGGGGTTAATACATCCAATGCCTGTTGCAGCCCTGTTTTCAGATGTCCGAGTTCATCGTTTACATAGATGCGCAACGCCTGAAACACCCTGGTGGCAGGGTGAATCCGTTGCGGCTGTTTGCCCGCTGGAACCGCATCTCGCACCAGCTCTGCCAATTCAAGCGTAGTTTGCAGTGGCGTAACACTACGCACCTGCTCAATTCGCCGCGCGATTCGCTTCGCCCAACGCTCCTCGCCGTACTCTCTAAAGATACGTACGAGTTCGGCAGGTGAGTATTCATTCACCACCTCTTGCGCGGTAATCCCCTCATTTTGATTCATACGCATATCGAGAGAAGCGTCTTGCTGGAACGAGAATCCACGCTCCGCACAGTCCAGTTGATGCGAGGACACCCCTAGGTCCAGAAGGACCCCATCGCACTTGGTAATATTCTCCTGCCTGAGGACTTCGTCCATCTGGGAAAAGTTTGCCTGCCGCAGAGTAACGCGGCGCCCAAACGGGGCCAGGTGTTGCGCCGCGGCATCAAGGGCACGCGTATCGCGGTCAAGCCCAAGCAGGTGTCCATCCGGTGCCGTTGCCTTTAGGATGTGAAAACTATGTCCACCACCCCCCAGCGTTCCATCGACCACATAAGCACCTGGACGAAGGTGCAACAGCTCAAGCACTTCGTGCAGCAACACAGGTTCATGTTTAAAATCCGCCGAAGTCTCCATCAGAAACCCAGGGAACCTAGCTGATCAGTGAGCGTGCGCAAGCGCTCTTCAGAACGCTCCATCTGCTCTACGAAGCGCACATGGCTCCAGAGTTCAATTTTGTCCGAGAGACCGACGATCACCACCTCTTTTTCGAGCCGCGCTATGGAGCGCAGCGATGCAGGGATAGCGATGCGCCCCTGAGAGTCGAAGCCACTTTGCGCAGCGGGACTGATACGGCTGCGATAGATCACATCTTTATCTGCACCATTTGGCATCGCTTCAACATCAGCTTTTATTTTTTCCCACCGTGATAAGGGGTAAGCCACAAGCGCTTCACTGGTACGGGTGACCACAAGCTCGTTGTCGCCAAACTCTTCCTGCAATAAGGCGCGCATTTTCGCTGGGATACTCAAGCGCCCCTTTGCATCTATGTTGTTGAAGAACTCGCCGGTCAGCCCCACTATTTACACCCCTTATTACACTTTTTGACACTTTTTGACACCTATTGGAGTGACTATAGCTGCGCCAGATAGCTGTGTCAAGTTATGAGAAGGGCTAAATAAGGGATAAAATCGAATAGCAAGGAGAAAAAACAGCATACCCCGCTGAGCCCAGGGCTCAGCGGGGTATGAAATATTACAAACTTCAAAAAAAGGATAACTTCCCTGTTAAATCAGGAGTTTGGCGTGGGAAGCAACATCTCTATCATCTCGATGCGATGCATCACCACCTTATGCGCAGTCAGGGTCATGTTTTCAATCTGACAGCTCTGCCCCTCTTCAGGGATCTGCCCCAGATGGGAGAGCATCAACCCCGCCACCGTAGTGCTCTCCTCTTCACTTATATCTAGATTGAAACGGCGATTAAACACCCGCAGTGAGATACCACCATCGATAAGGTAACGCCCGCCACCCATGGCAGTTATACCAGGCTCTTCCATATCGTATTCGTCCTGAATTTCACCTACAATCTCCTCAAGCACATCCTCGAGGGTAACAATCCCTTCAACCCCACCGTATTCGTCCAGCACCACAGCCATATGCATACGGCGACGACGAAACGCTTGGAGCAGAGCCTGCGCCTGCTTCGATTCGGGGACAAAGTACGGCTCACGCATAACCTCCAACATGTTAAATTCGTGCGGGTTATTGATGTAGCGCAAAATATCCTTGGAATGGATCAGCCCCACAATGTTATCGGCATCCCCCTTATATACCGGAAAACGGGAATGGGTCGAGGTGGTGATCTGCGCCAGAATCTCCGGGAAGTCAGCGCTGAACTCCACTCCATCCACTTCAGTGCGTGGAATCATCACATCACGCACCCGTATCTGTGTGAGTTCAAACACTCCATGCAACATCTTATGCTGTTCACCAGGAAGGGAACCAGCTTTCGCCCCCAGTGCAATCATAGTTTGAATTTCGTCCACCGACAGATGTGGTTGCCCAGAATCAGCGCTTAAAAATCTGGTCAGGATGGCAGAAAACCTGGTTACCAGCCAAATTAGCGGACTTAATAACAGCAAAACCAACTTGATCGGACGCAACACCAGGAATGAAACCGTCTCAGCCCGGCGCGCCGCAATGGTTTTGGGACACACTTCCGAGATAACCAGAACCATGGGGGTGAGAATGGCAATAGTTAACAAGTCGCCCCGCTCTCCATACAGGCGGACAAAGAAGGTGGTAGCCAACACTGACAGGGCGATATTGACAATATTGTTGCCGATGAGCAAGCCCCCCAGAAGCCGGTCAGAATGGCTAAGCATCTTCTCTAACTCTGCCGCACCGGGGCGTTTCTTCTCCACCAGATAACTCACTCGGCTTCGATCTAGTGCCATCAACGCCGTTTCGGAGCCGGAAAAAAATGCCGACAACATAAACAACAGGCCCATTGTGGCCAGATCCAGCCACACATTTTCGGACATACTGCACCCCTTTTTAGTATGGATTATGCAGACACATGCTTCAATTTGGTGCAACATTCAATCCCCTAGCGCCTGCGAAGGCATTGTAGCTTACTAACTTTAAAAAAAGCAATTGGCACATCTACGTAGTGCAGGTTATCATTGGTCCGTTTTGCATACTTCCCCTCATCGTTCACCCATTCCTCTGCGGATTTATCTATGCCATCATCGCAACATAAAACCCCGGCACAACTGCACCAGGAGTTGTGCTCCAAACTGCACCATCACAACATTCTTTACTACAGTTATGCTCGACCAGAAATAACCGATGCGCAGTACGATCGCATTTTTCAGCAACTACTCGAGCTCGAACAACAACATCCTGAGCTCGTATCGCCCCAATCCCCTTCGCAACGCGTGGGGGTCAAACCACTAGACAAGTTTACCAGCGTTGCACACCTCGCCCCCATGTATTCCCTCGACAACGCGTTCAGCTCTGCACAACTGCAGGATTTTGATCATCGAGTGCGCGCAGCAACACCGGATACTGATGGATATCTATGTGAGTTAAAGATGGACGGGGTGGCTGTAGCGCTCACCTACGCGCAGGGACAGCTGATACGGGGAGCAACCCGAGGCAATGGCACCCATGGAGAGGATATAACCAGCAACATCCGCACAATCAAATCAATCCCGCTCCGCTTGCAGCACGACTTTCCCGAAGTACTTGAGGTGCGCGCAGAGGTGTACATGGAGCTCGCCACCTTCCAGGCGTACAACAGGCAAAGGGAGGAAGAAGGTCTTGCTCCTTTCGCCAATCCGCGCAATGCCGCTGCCGGAAGCCTGCGTCAGTTAGATCCACGCGAGAGCGCAAAACGTCCGTTGAATATCTTTTGTTACGGTGCTCAGATTGTACATGGCACCAGCCCCGCAACCCAGGAAGAGCTCCTGCACAAGCTGCAGCACTGGGGACTGCGCATCAACAGAGAATACCTGTATTTAAAACATAACATGGATGAGGTCATCCAACTGTGTGCCGAACTCGACACGCAGCGGGACACCCTCCCGTATGAGATCGACGGCGTGGTGATTAAGGTCAACAGCCTTGCGGCGCAACAAAACCTTGGAACAACTTCGCGTGCACCACGCTGGGCAATCGCATATAAATTTGCCGCGCGTCAGGCCGAAACCACCTTGGAGGAGGTGCACTTTCAGGTTGGACGCACGGGGGCCATTACACCGGTAGCAACTCTGTCCCCAGTTAAGCTCGGCGGCGTGACCATCTCCAGAGCGAGCCTGCATAACTGGGATGAGATTGCGCGCCTGGACATCCGCATTGGGGACCAGGTAGTGGTAGAGCGAGCCGGTGATGTTATCCCCGATGTGGTCCAGGTTTTGCCTGAGCGGCGCACAGGTACTGAGCAGTCCATCCCTATGCCAAGCCGCTGCCCTGTATGTGACGCACCAGTGGAAAAACTCCCCGATGAGGTGGTGCCACGTTGCCAGGGCCTTGAGTGCCCCGCACAGTTGGTGGGGCGGATTAAATACTTTGTGTCGCGCCAGGCAATGGATATTGAAGGCGTCGGCGAGAAGCTGATCACCCAACTGGTTGAGGCCAAAATGGTTACGAGCATCGCCGATCTGTATGCTTTAGAGGAAAATGAACTCCTCCAGCTTCAACGAATGGGCACAAAAAAAGCGCACAATGTTTTAAGCGCTATAGAGGCAAGTAAAGAGCGCCCCCTCCACCAGCTCCTTACCGGTCTCGGAATCCGCCACGTCGGCGAGCATGCGGCGAAAATCCTGGCGCACGAATTTGGCTCCCTTGCTGCGCTGCAACAAGCGGAAGCTGAAACTCTGGAGAAAATCCACGAGATAGGCCCCCAGATTAGTGCAAGCGTGGTGCACTTCTTTGCCAGCGCCGCCAACCGCGAAGTTCTGACACAACTGCAAGCGCACGGCGTACGTCCGCAACCCCCTACGCTCGAAATGCGCGCAGGGGAGTTTGCAGGTAAAAATGTGGTGATAACTGGCACTCTGGAGGGGATGAGTCGCGCAACAGCAAAAAAACTGGTGGAAACCCAGGGGGGGCGGGTAAGTAGCAGCGTAAGCAGTAATACAGATTTTGTCGTTGTGGGGGCAAACCCTGGGAGTAAGCAGGTCAGGGCAGAAGCTCTAGGAATTACTCAACTGGATGAGGCTCAATTTCGCGCAATGGTTGCGCAGGCAGATTAGCAAGCAAAACCTGCTGGAACAAACAGCTAAACTAAAAACGGAACGAATATAAGACATGGCTAAGATTAGCACACATATCAAGGTTAAGGGGCTGGTGCAGGGGGTTGGATACCGTGCTTTCACTATGAAAATCGCCAACGCACTGGGTTTGAATGGTTGGGTGCGAAATCTCCCTGATGGAAACGTGGAAGCACTGTTTGAGGGGGAGGAGGAGCTAGTGCAGCAAGCACTGAACGCATGCCGTACCGGACCGCCGCGTGCACGGGTTGAACATATCAGTATCGATACCACCCACACCGAGGGGGAATTTCGTAGCTTCGAGATCCGCTACTAAACCCCGACACCACTATTCAACCTCCTGACGTATTTTCAACGCCAGAGCATATGCCTCACTTGCAGACACAGGATGGAGTTGGGCAACCTGCTTGGAGATGTGGCGCAACGATGTGTCTGAGCTCTGGAGCAAACGCACAATGGTCTCCGCCACACTTTCCTCCACCACCTGCGGCGGTTGCACCCCAAGCAGGAGAACGACCTCACCCTTGATGCGCTGGGCGCTAAAGTGTTCCTGCGCGGCACGCGCGTTACCGCGAAACAACTCCTCGTGCACCTTGGTAAGCTCCCGCG
Organism: uncultured Desulfuromonas sp.; assembly: GCA_964508035.1. Taxonomy (GTDB): domain Bacteria; phylum Desulfobacterota; class Desulfuromonadia; order Desulfuromonadales; family Desulfuromonadaceae; genus JAIVHC01. The sequence goes on along the minus strand of CAZDRL010000004.1, from coordinate 62,448 downwards.
CCACTACCAACTCACGCTCTTCTCCCAACAGAGTACAGATATCCTCCAGACATGCAGCGAGACGGTGCGGCGCTTCATACGCGACCAAGGTATGCTCTTGACCGCCCCAGCGCTGCAGAAAAGCTTCGCGCTGGGATCTCTTTGCGGGGATAAAACCCACAAAGGTAAACATATCCGTGGGCAAGCCTGCGACACACAGCGCTGTTATCACCGCGCTGGCTCCGGGAACTGGCACCACCTTAATTCCGGCGTCAATACTCTTACGCACCAGCACCTCCCCCGGATCGGAAATTGCGGGGGTTCCCGCATCACTGATAAGGGCAATATCCTCCCCGCGCAGAAGGCGCTGCACCAATTGCTCTCCTTTGTGTGCCTCGTTGTGACTAAAGTAGGATGTCAGCGGGGTTGAGACGCCGAAATGGACACATAGTTTGCGGCTGTGACGCGTATCTTCGGCCGCAATCAGATCCACCGCGCGCAGGATGCGTACTGCGCGATAGGTCATATCCTCCAGGTTGCCAATGGGAGTTGCAACAACGTACAACACCCCGCACCGCTTCGCAGGCTCTTCCACATCCTCACTCATCTTGAAGCTCACTCAGGGCATCCACTTCTGCCAGCCACAGATCGGCGCTCGCATCGCTGGGCATCCGCCAATCACTGCGGGGCGAGAGCGCCACAGTTCCAACCTTTGGGCCATCAGGAAGGCAGGAGCGCTTGAACTGCTGGGAGAAAAAACGCGCGTAGAAATTACGCAACCAGTGCTTGATATTTGCAACAGGATATTGTTCCCCAAACGCAATATTAGCTAAATAGAACACCTTGCGTGGCGCAAACTGATTACGCACTGCATGGAACAGAAAAAAATCGTGCAGCACATAAGGCCCCACCTGTTCCTCGGTAACTTGCTTGATCTCGCCATACTCATCTGGAGGGAGCAACTCCGGCGAAATTGGCGTGGCACAGATATCTTCCAAAACTGCTCGGATTGGTGCGGAAAACAGCGTTTCAGCACACCACTCCACCATGTACCGCACCAGAGTTTTAGGCACCCCGCAGTTGACACTGTACATGGACATATGGTCAGCATTGTAGGTACACCAGCCCAAAGCCAGCTCCGACAAATCTCCGGTCCCAATCACAATCCCATCCTGCTGGTTGGCAATATCCATCAGGATCTGCGTCCGCTCGCGTGCTTGAGCATTTTCATAGGTAATATCGCGGTTCTCTTCATCGTGGCCGATATCGTTAAAATGTTGGTGCACCGCTGCATCAATGCTGATTACACGCTTGCTTGCGCCGAGGTGATCAATCAGTTTTTCCGCATTAGATTTTGTCCTTGCAGTAGTGCCAAACCCTGGCATTGAGACGGCGACAATGCTTTCGGACCCCAGTCCGAGCATCTCTACCGCACGCACCAGCACCAGAAGTGCCAAAGTTGAATCAAGGCCACCGGATACTCCGATCACCGCGCGCTTAGAACCCGTATGCAGCAAACGGCGCGCCAGGGCCGTAGTTTGAATTGCAAAAATTTCCTCGCAGCGCTCAGAGCGTTCTGCACCTGTGCGTGGCACAAACGGAGTGCTGACGATCTCTCGCTGGAGTTGCTGTCCCCCCCATGGAGAGACAGAAAAAGGCCGCCTGCTAAATTCGCGCACACCATTGGATGCGGTGAAACCGCTATTTCTACGGCGCTCAAGATCTAGGCGCTGCAGGTCGATATCGCAACTTATAAGCTTGGGATCAAACCCGAAACGTTCTGACTGGGCCAGCACTGTCCCCTTTTCCGCGATCAGGCAATGACCGGCAAACACCTGATCGGTACTGGACTCCCATGCGCCAGCGGCAGCGTACACATATGCCGCCACACAACGGACCGACTGACCCTCAACAAGGTGACGCCGATATTGCGAGCTCCCTACCACTTCTGCACTGGCCGAAAGATTGCAGATTAAGGTAGCCCCGGCTTGGGCCATATCTCCACTACCGGGATTGGCACCCTCGGCATCTGCGCCCAGCTCAACCCCGATGCAGCACTCGCGAAACGTCTGATGTTGAAACAACAGATCATTGCCGAAAGGGATGCATAAATCCCCGAGGCTAACTTCATTACTGGTGCGCTCCTCACCACTGGAAAACCAGCGCTTTTCGTAAAGATCGTTGCGATTGGGGATACAAGTTTTTGGCACCACCCCGACAATGTTGCCCTGGTTGATAACCACCCCACAACTATATAACCTCCCGCGTTGCTCCAGGGGGGCTCCAACCACAAGCAGTAGAGGGTAGCGTGAACTCACCTCGGCCAATGCAAGCAGAGCATGCTCAACCTTTTCCAGCAATAACTGCTGAAAAAAAAGATCGGCGCAAGTATAACCGGTCAGCGCTAATTCCGGAAATACCAACACTTGGCAAGCATCCGCCGCGGCCTGTTCTACCAAGGCAGATATTTGCTTTAGATTAAAGGCAACATCTGCAACCCGCAGGGTTGGCGACGCTGCCGCCACGCGCAAGAATCCGAGATCGGCACCACTTACTTGAGGCATAGTTTTATATTCCTGAGATTCAATATTCACCTAAGTGTTTCGCGAGTGTCAGCTGATACGCGTTAATAGAAGAAGGTAAAAGCTACAGACCAAAGGCATCCGGTATATGTTCCACAGCGCATTCATCTTCCCCCGGACCTACCAACACCCCGATAACATCAAAACGCGGCTGAAAGGCGCGCATATTCGAATTCTGAAGGAGGTAAAGCTGGGCGGTACGGATAATCTGACGCTGCTTGCGCGGGGTTACCGCTTCAGCTCCGCTACCGAATGTTGCACTCCGCCGAGTTTTAACCTCCACAAATGCCAACATCTTGCCACGTCTGGCGATGATGTCAATTTCACCACACTTGTTGGAATAATTGGTAGCAACAATGCGATACAGGCGCTGGCGCAAATAGCGCACGGCACGCGCCTCACCCCACTGCCCCAATTGCAGGCGTGCATAGGTCACAGATGCTCCTTAACTCCGCCGAAGGTTGTACGGTGAATCGGGCACGGTCCGTGGGTGCTTATCAGCGCGCGGTGCGCTGCCGTACCATAACCTTTGTGCGCCTCAAAGGCGTACTCAGGATAGCGGCGCGCATAGGCACGCATCAACCGATCGCGCGTTACTTTAGCTATAATTGAGGCGGCAGCAATGGATAGGGAGCGTGAATCCCCCTGCTTAATGGTGTGCTGGGGCAAGTTGAGGGGCACGGCATTGATCCCGTCAATGAGAAGGGAGTCCGGAACTTGGGGTAGACGCTCAACCGCCATGCACATCGCTTCCAAAGTTGCCTGCAGGATATTGATCGCGTCGATCCGCGCCGCCGAGACATGTCCCGTACCAATCGCTATTGCCTGCTGGCGAATAGCAGAAAACAACTCTACACGCCGCTTAGCACTGAGCTTTTTGGAATCGGTAAGCCCAGGTAAGTTAAAGTTTGTGGGCAAAATCACTGCTGCCGCCACCACCGGCCCTGCCAGTGGGCCGCGTCCTGCTTCATCAACTCCAGCAATTGCGCGATATCCCTGCGCGTGCAGCCGGCGTTCAAATTCCAACGTGTCCAGTGGTACCACCTTTGTTCCTGAACTGCTGCGCGGCGTCAAATCTGTCCCTTTCTTTTGTGTACAATTACATATCCATTAAAGGCTTTGAGTATAACTGGCAGGCATCGGAGTTAAAACTAAAAATCTGCTGCTACGGTGTAATATATGCTTAACTGGATAAAGGATGGCGAGAGCAAGTGAAGCGAGACGTTAATATGGGATAAGAAACAGGATAAAAGACAAACACCAGCACCCGAATAATCGCGTGATTATTCGGGTGCTGGTGGAATACTGCCTGCGCCTGAAAGACTGCGCTAGCTGCGTGCGCCTTTAGTTTTTACGCAACTCGCGGATACGTGCTGCCTTGCCATGCAGTTCACGCAGGTAGTAAAGCTTGGCACGACGTACACGCCCGACCGTTAGCACTTCAATCTTGTCGATGTTGGGAGAATGGAGGGGGAAAACACGCTCAACGCCAACCCCGCCAGAAACCTTGCGTACGGTAAAGGTGGAACCAATGCCACGGTTCACGCGCTTAAGACACATCCCTTGAAAAACCTGGATACGCTCCTTGGCACCTTCCTGTATTTTTACGTGCACACGCAGGGTGTCCCCAGCTTTGAACATGGGGATATCCTGTTTCAGCTGCTCATTTCCGATTTGATCTACGATATTCATCACGATCTCCTTGCTATTGTCCTAGCGGATAACAATATCCGTTACATATGTCAACATAAACGGCCTGAGTTTCTGCCGTTGCCGCGCCTGCGGCCTTAATTATCGCTCTTGTGTTGCTGCATATAGCGTTGCCACAGATCGGGGCGCCGCTCTTCGGTGCGTTTTAGCTGCTCATTGTGGCGCCACTTGTCAATGTGCGCATGATTGCCTGAAAGCAGCACCTCAGGAACCTTTTCTCCCCTGAACTCGGCCGGTCGGGTATAGTGGGGAAACTCAAGCAGGCCATCGCTGTGTGAATCATGGCGTGCACTACCCTCGTTACCTAACACCCCAGGAACCAATCTAGCCACGGCATCCATGATCACCATTGCAGGCAACTCCCCACCGGTGAGGACATAATCTCCGATGGAGTATTCAGCATCTACATAGGTACGAATCCGTTCATCGAAGCCTTCGTAGCGTCCACACACAAACACCAGCGCCTTTTTCTGTGCCAAATGTTCAGCGACAGACTGGTTAAACATCTGTCCTTGTGGAGTTACCAGCACCACATGTGCTCCCGGATAGCGTTGGCGCATATCTTCAATGCCGCGCCACACGGGTTCGGGCTTCATCACCATGCCGTCGCCACCACCATACGGAGTATCGTCGGTAACCTGATGCCGTCCCGTGGCGTAATCCCGCAACTGATGGGTTTCAATTCCGAGCAACCCCTTCTCCACCGCTTTGCCGATAATGCTTTGCGCAAATGGGGATACGAACATATCGGGGAACAGGCTTAGAACCGCGAATTGCATCAGTTCAACTCAACCAATCCCTGCGGTAGGACCACATGCATTGTCCCTGTTTTCAGGTCAACCCGTTTCACCAGCGCAGCGACTGCAGGGATCATAACCTCACCATAGGGGCCATTAACCACGTAAATAGCGTGCCCCGGAGTGGAAAGGAGACTTTCAAGAGTCCCGATCTCACCTGCATCCAGGTCAATAACCTTCAAGCCCTGAAGCTGGTGCCAGTAGTAATTTCCATCTGTAACTTCGGGAAGAGAGGCGGGATCGATCCAAACCTCCGCACCAACGAAGTCCCTTACACTATCTATACTGCTATAGTCTGCTAAAGAAGCCAGAACCATCTGTTTATGCAGAGCCGCGCGCCGCACATCCACGGTGATGAACGTGTTGGCATCAGAACGCAATTGATACTGTGGCGCAGCGCACAGGGCAGGAGCACACGCCTGTTCGGGGCGAATTTTCATCTCCCCTTTGAGTCCGTGGGTCGAGGTTATCACCCCGGCACAAAATTCCTGTCTGGTGCTGATTGCAGCCATAGTTTATGTCGCGTCTCTTATTCCGGCCTGTTCAGTTAACACATCAGGAGCATTCACTGCTGATGTGATGGATATTTAAGCCTGTTCTACACCTTTGAAGGTACTCCAAATCCCTTCACGCCGCAGAATTTTAACCACTGCCTCTGAAGGTTGTGCACCTTTATTGAGCCAACTCAGGGTGCGCTGACCATCCAGAGTGATCTGGTCTTTTTCAGCACGGGGATCATACTGCCCCAGGTTCTCAATGTAACGACCGTCACGCGGACAGCGCTCATCCGCTACAACAATCTGGTAATGGGGTTTCTTCTTAGCGCCACCACGGGCTAATCTGATTTTTACTGCCATTGCTCTTTTCCTCTCGTTATATGGTGCACCCACAGATTGCCTGCGGGCACGGCTTTAGCAGGACTTCTGCCCTGCGCGAAAAACATCCAACAACACCTTCTGCACTAAAAGGGGAGTTTGGGTCCAGCTCCTCCGAGCATATTCTTCAGACCATTTGGCCCCATTTTCTGCATTTTTTTCATCATCTTCTGTGCTTCAGTAAAGCGCTTCAGCAGCTGATTCACATCCTGAATTCGGGTGCCACTGCCCTTGGCAATGCGCAACCGACGCGAACCATTAATAAGCTTATGATTATGGCGCTCGCGCGGAGTCATGGACGAAATGATCGCCTCGATCTTCTGCAGTTCTTTATCTGGGATCTGCATCCCACTCGCTTTTTTCATGGCTTTGTTCATGCCGGGGATCATCTTCATCAGCGAGCTCATGGAGCCCATTTTTTTGATCATCTGCAACTGATCCCGAAAGGTCTCCAGGGTGAAACCTTCGGTGCGCATCGCCTCTTCCATGCGCGCCGCTTCATCTTTATCAATGGAGGCCTCCGCTTTTTCGATCAGAGAGAGGACATCCCCCATATCGAGAATGCGCTGCGCCATGCGGTCGGCGTGAAACACCTCCAGAGCGTCGAGTTTTTCTCCCACCCCGACAAACTTTATCGGCTTTCCGGTTACGGCACGCACCGACAGTGCAGCACCGCCGCGCGCATCACCATCAAGCTTGGTGAGGATAACTCCAGTGATATTGAGACGCGTGTCAAACTCTTTGACCACATTGACCGCATCCTGCCCAGTCATGGCATCCGCCACAAACAGGATCTCGCGCGGCTCAAGTGCTGCCTTGATCTGCTCAAGTTCTGCCATGAGGGTGTCATCAATGTGCAGACGCCCCGCAGTATCAAGAATCAGGGTGTCGTAGCCATGGTTCGCAGCATATGTATGTGCCTGGGTACAAATGTCGACCGGACTCTGACTCGGATCGGAATCGTACACAGCAATCTCAAGCTGACGTCCCAAGGTTTTGAGCTGCTCAATTGCCGCGGGCCGGTGCACATCTGCAGGAACCATCAGGGGGTTGCGTTTCTCACTGCGCAGCCGCTTCGCGAGCTTACCACAGGTGGTGGTCTTACCCGCACCCTGCAAACCACAAAGCATCAGAGTTACTGGCGGGCTAGCGGCGAGGTTGAGCTGGTTATCCTCGCCCTCCCCCATCAAGCGCCCAAGCTCAGCGCGCACGATCTTTATAATCTGCTGATCTGGGGTGAGACTTTTAAGAACATCAGCGCCGGTGGCACGCTCCTGCACCGCAGCGATGAAATCTTTAACTACCCTGAAGTTTACATCAGCTTCGAGAAGAACAAGGCGCACCTCTCGCAATGCTTCAATAACCTGCGCTTCGCTCAGGCGCCCCTGGCCACGCAGTTTACTAAACACCGAATCCAGCTTGTCACTTAAACCGTCAAACATCCCTACCCCATTAGTTCAGGCAATTATTCTAAAATAGCAAACGGTGACTATAGTTAGCCCCCCTGTTGTTGTCAAGAAAATTCCCCAACCTGCACATATCCATCCCCCTCGGGGGTATATACACTGAAAGGTTGTAATTTGGCGGCACATAAGAGCGACACAACCTGTTCCTCATCCGTGGAAGAGATGCGCAGCACCATGCCGCAGTCTGCAGAGATTGCGGCCGGAACCGGCAGCAGCAGAATATCGAATTTGTCTATCAATTTTTGCTCGGCCACCATGACACGGTGAACTGAATTAAACACCAGCAGACGGTGGTGCGCCTCAACCATTTTCATATTATTAAATCCTTTTACGTCGTGTCTTATCTGTGTCGATTGACAGCGAACAGGTAAATGTCTAAAGTGCTGCGTTACAGGTGAAAGAAACTTGCGTTTTGTATTGCGTATCCGCTCACACCTTTTCATGCCAGCTTTAACTCCCAGGACAGCGACCACAACTGTGTCTTACTACTGGATCCACCTAACAGAACTCCTCACCTTTGCTCTGCTGAGTAATGTGGTGTTCGGATATCTGCGCCAGAGCACGCGCAAGGGCTCATTGCTGTGGTTTTTTTACATCCACTGCTCTATCCCCTTCATTGTGTGGCTGCGGGTCATATTTGGCTTCAGCTGGCAGATCATTCCGTTCACCCTTGCATGTGCCGTAATCGGACAGCTCAGCGGGGGATGGGTACGCCGCAGGTATAACCCATGAGCACTAGATTTTCCGCCCCGGGATTTGGCGCCACCACCCGTACCCTTGTCAAAGCACTCTTCAGCGACATGGGGATTGCGCCACGCATCGAGCAACACCAAGTGTGGTTCATCTGGGACAAGGTTGTTGGGGCACAGATCGCCGCCCACGCCCGCCCTGCAAGTATCCGCAACAATGTCCTGGAGGTGCGGGTGGATCATGCAGTATGGATGCAGCAACTCCAACTGCTCAAGCCGCAAATTCTTGCCAAGATAAATCGGGAGCTTAACTGCACCCCCATTGAGAGCATGTATCTACGCCGCAAGCCACCCGAGGCCCCACTTCGCAGAGAAGCGGAGCCAGAACTGGTGCTGCCGGAGCTCAGCGCTATGGAGACCCAGAAAGTGGAGCGGATGGTGAGCGCGATTAAAGATCCGGGGGTGCGCAACGCTATGTTTCAACTCTTGAGCAAACAAAAACGCCTGGACAAACTGCGCCGCATCGAAGCGGGTTCTCAACAAAAATCGTAGTATCCCGCCATCTCTGCAGTGTAGTTGCGCTGTGGTGCCCTCTCCTCTGTCTCCCCACCGCCTTCATCATCTGCATATATATACAGAGGCGCCTCCACTTCAAGTCCGGGGCGCCCATGACGTCGCCCTTCTATAAGCACCAGGCGTGCCCCTTCTGCGCTGCGGCTATGTACCATGCGCATCCGTTTCGGCTCAACTCCACAGGTACGCATCTTTAGCATAATATCCGCCAAACGCTCGGGCAGATGAACCATACTCAAGGTTCCATCTTTGCGCAACAGCTGTGCACCAATGCGGATAAAATCGTGCAAGGTTCCGTGCATTTCGTGTCTGGAGACGCGCCGCTCCTCTCCGTGCGAAATCCTCCCCTGACAGCTGGCACGAAACGGTGGATTACACACTACCCGCTCAAACTCACCCTCTTGCCCCTGCCCCCAAGTACGGATGTCCCCAACCTCAATCTGCACCCGCGCTTCCAGCGCGTTCAAACGTACATTGCGCCGTGCCCGATCTGCTTGCTGCGCCTGAACCTCTACTCCCACCACCTCACTATCTTTAACCTTGCGTGCAAGAAGTAACGCAATCACACCACAGCCACAGCCCATATCCAAGATGCGCTCTCCTGGTTTTATGGTGACAAAGTGGGCAAGCAGCACCGGATCAAGCGAGAAGCGGTATCCTTTTTCAGCTTGAATCAACTGCAGACCACCAGAGCGCAACTGCGTCAAGGTTTCATCGGGATATATCAACTTCTGTGTCAATGCTATTCTGTTTTTTTGTTCATCCATACGCCTGCTTTCCCCCTTCCATCATCCCCGCGCAATAACGATTCTGGGTGTACATTGGAGACAGGGAAGATAGAATGGATCGCTAAATAAAACTACTAATACGCATGCGTGCTTCCCTGAGGAGAAGCCATACTCAAAGCACATGCAGAAGGAAACATGTCATGGCCAGATTTTTGAAGAAAAAAGAGGCATCTCTTGGACAACCTCCAGGCTCTGCACTTTTTATAGGGGTGCAAAAAGTCTCCGAAACCACGCTTAGATCGATGTGCTATTCCCCAACTACAGTGGAGGAAGGCACAATCGTCGCGGCAAAAGACTGGAGTCCTGCCACGAGCGGCATTGCAGTTCAGTGGGTTGATATTACCGGGCTCCACGACCCAAAAGCAATCAAAGCTATTGGCACCCGTTTCAATCTCCATCCCCTCACTATTGAAGATATCCTGCATACAGGGCAGCGTCCCAAGATGGAGGAGTTTGACCACTACCTCTACTTTGTGTTGAAGATGCTGCACTACGATCAGGAGAACAGAGTTATCCGCAGCGAGCAATTGAGCATCGTTATGGGAGATTCTTTTGTCCTCACATTTCAGGAACAACCAGGCGACACCTTCAACCCGGTGCGAGAACGCATTCGGAAGCAGCGCGGAAGGATCCGCAAAAGCGGGAGCGACTACCTGGCGTATGCTCTACTCGACACCGTAGTGGATAACTATATCGCCTCTATCGAACGCCTGGGCGAAGAGATAGAAGATCTCGAAAACGAAATAATCACCGACCCTAACCGCGAAGTTCTGGAAAAGATCAACCTCTTCAAGCGCGAGATCAACTATCTGCGCAAAACCTCGCGCCCCGCGCGCGAATTTATACTTCAAGTGAGCAAGCTCGACAACGAGCTAATTCAAGACAGCAGTGTCCCCTTTCTGAAAGACCTGCTCGATCTCTCCACCCAGAGTGTAGAGATCATAGAAACCTATCGCGACATGCTCACCGACTATCTACACGTCTACAATACTGGGGTCAGCAATCGCCTCAACGATATTATGCGCGTGCTCACCATTTTTTCTGCGGTGTTTATTCCCCTGACTTTCATCGCCGGGGTCTATGGCACCAACTTTATATACCTGCCTGAGCTCCACTACCGCTACAGCTATTTTATATTCTGGGGTGTTTTAATCGTAATTGCCGTGGTGATGTTGCGTTTCTTCCGCAAACGCAACTGGCTCTGAGAATCCTTGAATAAATAGTGGGCGAAGAGTTGAAATTCAAGCCCCAGCGGCTACACTCATTGAATAACAGGTTCCCAATCTTGAATCCTCAACGAAAGGAGTTATGTATGAAGGGAAATCCGCAACTTATTGATGAGCTCAACAATCGCCTTGCCGAAGAACTAGGTGCGATTAACCAGTATTTTGTTCATGCGGAGATGTGCGAAGACTGGGGCTACACCACCTTGCAGGATGAAATCAAACAACGCTCTATCCAGGAGATGAGGCACGCAGAACAGTTGATTGAGCGCATCCTTTTCCTGGAAGGGCGGCCGATTGTCTCCAATCTTGGCAAGATCACCATTGGCAAACAAGTAGAGGAGATGCACAAGTACGACAGCATTGCCGAAGTTGATGCCATCCAAAAGTACAACGACACCATCAAGCTCGCCACGGAAGTTGGCGACAACGGCACCAAATCGATGCTTGAGCAGATCCTTAAGGATGAGGAACAACACCTCGACTGGATCGAAGAGCAACAGGACCAGATTGAACAGGTGGGGGTGCAGCGCTACCTGTCGGAGCAGATCGGTAGTAAATAAAAAAACTCCCTTACTACCTCTCCAAAGCCCACCGCAACCGAGGGTGGGCTTTGGGATTTTAAGACTATTTCACACCTTTCTACCCACCGCTGAAGCTGGCATGAGAAGCCATAACCATCGTAGCCTAAAGTGGCCACACCCACAGGAGCATGGGGACACTGATTGCAATAACGAGCAAATCAGTGGGAAGACCCATGCGCCAGTAATCGCCGAACCTGAACCCTCCGGGGCCGAGAATTAACGTGTTGTTCTGATGCCCGATGGGGGTCAAAAACGCACAAGAAGCCCCTACCGCTACCGCCATCAGGAACGGATCGGGGTTTGCACTAAGCTGGGATGCAGTACTCAACGCAATAGGGCACATCACTGCTGCCGTAGCGGCGTTGTTCATAAAATCGGTCATCAGCATGGTGGCAGCAAGGATCAGCGCCAGCGCAACTACAGCATCGCCGTGGGCAACAGTCCCGAAAAGAACGTTGGCGATCAGGTCCGCTGCGCCGGTAGATGCCATGGCCCCAGCAACTGGTAACATAGCGGCGAGCAGGACAATTACCGGCCAGTCGATAGCAGTGTATACCGCGCGGAGGGGAACAATGCGCAGGGCGATATAGACGAGCACTCCGGCAGCAAAGGCTACCGCTACTGGCACCAAGGCAAAAGCTGCCGCAAGAACGACCACGACCATAACCAGCATCGCCTGCAGCGCTTTCTTGCCCTGCGGCACGCGGATATCACGCTCTGCCAGGGGGAGGCAGCCGTAATAACTGGCAAAGGCAGAAAGTGCTTGGGGCTCACCCCGCATGAGGAGCACATCACCGGGACGGATCAGAGTGGAGCGTAACCGTTTTATCGAACGCCTGCCGGTGCGCGAAATCGCAAGGAGATTAATCCCGTAGCGGGTGCGCAAAGAAACATCAGTTGCGCTGCGCCCCGCCAGCATAGCGCTGGGCAAAACCACCAGCTCCTGAATAACTACCTCTTCTTGCGCGGCCACCTCTTCTTGGGTGTTACTCTTTTCCTCTCCATGCGCTTCAACAGCTTTTGGCGCCGCAGCCCCTTGCTGCGCCGCTGTCGTCCCCTTTTCTTCCGCCTCGACATCCTCCTCAAGCCTGAGGTTCAAGTCGGCCAGAAGCTCTGCCAGCGCCACCGGCTCTGCCTCTACAACCAGAACATCTCCGGCGCGCAATACATAGCGTGGATTGGGCGCCGTAACGCTAAGATCATAGCGCACAAATCCCACCACCTGAGCGTCAGCATCATCCAACATCCGCTCCACCTCGTAAATACGCTTTCCTTCTGCCTTGCTGTTTTTATCTACGCGCACTTCACTCAGATACATTCCTGTGTCAAAGCCTCCACCCTCTTGCTGCTTTCGCTTTGGCACCAAATGCCAACCGATAAAACCGATAAATGTCACACCGCCCACAGTCAGTGCTGCTCCCACCGGGAGAAAATCAAACATGGCATAGCTTCCGAACCCCGCATCGGCACGGAATCCTGCCACAATCAGGTTGGGCGGGGTACCAATCAACGTCATCGTTCCCCCCAGAATGGAGGCAAAAGAGAGCGGCATCAGGATTTTACCGGGCGGAAGCTTTTTTTTCTCCGCAATCCTGATTGCTACCGGCATCAACAATGCTAACGCCCCAACATTGTTCATAAAAGCTGATAAGAGCGCGGCTAGCATACACAGAGAAAGGATGCTTAACGTTACACTGGCGGTGGAGGGAAGAGCGTGGCGGGTGATGATCTTTACCGCCCCAGTAGCCTGTAGCCCATAACCGATGATCAACACACAGGCTACAGTAATTACTGCGGGGTGTCCGAAGCCGCTGAAGGCTTCTGCCGCAGGGATTAGACCGAAACCCACCCCCGCAAGCAAGGCTCCCATGGCGACAAGATCATGCCGCCATCGTCCCCAGATGTAAGCTCCCATAGTGAGCAGCAGCAATATAATAATCAGCATCTGGTCTGAGGTCATAACACTTCGATATCCTTGCAAAAAAATACGCACCCAATTTGCTGGAGCAGTTAATCCTTATTTAGCTTCTGGAGCCAGCCCAACGTCAAACCACACTACCGCTTCAGACCCATCTGGGCCAGAGGCTGAACAGCTACTGCATATAGTTAAAAACCTGAGCGTCAACCAGCAAAGGCGCAACCCATGTAAACAAAAGAAATGTAGCAGAAAAAACAGCCGGCTCAACTGCGTGAGTTGCATTGTGAAACGGAGGAGCTGCAGATAACAGCACAATAGGGATGACGCAATTAAGGCTAAGGCAAATATTTTTGCTCGAGCTTGAGCCTCAGTGTCAATCGAGACTGACCATTTTGCCCTGAAACACCGCGCTGCTCTCTTACCGTTTAAAGCGTCTGACACTGAAGGCAAAAAGGCCCGCCTCCAACGGAGAACGGGCCTTTTTGCTGTGTTTCTGCTTAACTACCTAATCTGCTCAAGACCCGTAGGAGTGGAGCCCTGAAAGGAGGAGATTAACCCCCAAGTAGCAGAATATTGTGGCCGCAAAGCCGATGATGGAGAGGTAGGCGGCGCGCCGTCCAGCCCAGCCACGAGTGATACGGGCGTGCAAAAATGCGGCGTAAATAAACCACACAATCAGACTCCAGGTTTCCTTGGGGTCCCAGCTCCAGTAGGTACCCCAGGCGTAGTTAGCCCAGGCGGCACCAGTTATAATCCCCAAGGTGAGAAGCGGGAAACCGATCATGATCGATTTGTAGTTCATATCATCAAGAATCTTAGCGCTGGGGAACAGGCTTAAAACTCCCCCCGCTTTACCATCGGCACTCTCTTCTTTACGCACCTTTATCAGGTACATGATCGAAACTCCACACGCCACGGCAAACGCAGCATAGCCGAGGAAGCACGTGATTACGTGGTAGGTGAGCCAGTTACTCTGCAGTGCCGGCACCAGAGGTGAGATGCTGGAGTCGAGGGAAAGCTGTGCCCACGACATGGCTAAAAACGCAAAGGGAAGCACAAATGCGCCCACGGCTCTTTGCTTGTATTTCCATTCTATGAGGATATAGATAAGGAGAATGGTCCAGGCAAAGAATACGATAGACTCATACAGGTTCGACATGGGGGCGTACCCTTCTCCCCCAGGGATCTGATACGTCTCGTACCAACGCAGGCCTATCCCCACAGTCTGCACCATAAAACTGCCTATTGCAGTCCAACTTGCAAGACGCGCTACGCCGAAATTGCGCGTGGCCAGAAAGCCAATGAACAGTACCATTGCGGCAAAGTAGCCGATAGTTACGAAATTAAATAATGCTCCACTAGTCATGGTAGATACCCCTTTTGTATTCTAACGGCTTACGCCAGATGTTTGTTAAAAGCTTCTTTAAGTTCATCGAAGTAAAGCTCAAAGGCGGGCTGATTGCGGTGCGAGGTTCCAACCAGGCGTACCTGCACCTTGCCGTCTTTTTCGCGCAGGACAACCCACATACGTCGATGAGCAACAAAGAATGCTATCAGACTCCCCACCACCAGGAGGGTACACCCAAACCACACCACCCAGACACCTGGGTCTTTAGTGGCCTGGAGCCCCGTATAGTAGCGCTGATCAAAGTCTTCAAGAGAAAACAAATAGGTGCCTTTGCGCTGCTGATCAAACTCGGGGAAGTTTTTGAATACAATTACAGAGGTGGCAGCTTCACCCACCTTTTGTACCGTAAGACGTGCTGCAGGACCAAAATTTCGATATGACTGGGTAAAGTCGGCCGCGATTACACTAGTTCCATCGGGCAGCTGCGCTCTTTCACCCCGGCTCAAAGTAAACGCCTGTGCTTTATCCTCGCCACGGAGCTTTACCTTGATGGTCATGATCTCCGCGCCTGCGGGACCATAGCTTGACTGGTAGAAGGTGATGCCATTATAGGTTAAAGGATCGTTTACTATAATGGGGCGCTTATCCACTACCACTTCACCATCTTCAATCACCGTAAGGATACTTTTGTATTCCTTGGGACGCTGAGAGTTTTGATAGAAGCTAACGGAGAAATCTTCACACGCCACCTTAAACCCAAGATCAACGGGTTCGCCACTGCGCAGCCACACTTTGTCTACAGAACCACCTTCCGGGATGTTGACGTAGGCTTTGTAGCCAAAGACATTACCAATAATAGCCCCGACAAAAATTATCAAAATTGACAGGTGGGTAACATATACTCCAAAGCGCGCGTATTTATTCTTCTCTGCATACAGATACACGCCGTCGTCGGTTTCGGTGCAGCGCGTCGGTGCAAAATGTTCTTTAACAAACTCTTCCATCCGGGCACGCACTTCGCTCAGGTTCCCGCGTACATTGCGCTCGGTGGTGTTGGAGAATGCCTCCAGTACGCCATTGCTCGGCACCAGGGTCGGATGGTAAACCATCTTCCATACCCGTGGCAGGCGCTTGATGGAGCAACAGATAAGGTTGACACAAAATAAAATCAGGAGCCCGACAAACCATGTGGAATGGTACATATCGAACACCTGCAGGGTATTGAGAAGTTCATAAGTGTCTGGGCTATAGACCTTAAGATAGTGTTCTTTGGTCTGGTTCTGCTGGATTACGGTTCCGATAATGGAGGTAATCGCCAAAGTTATCAGGATAAAGATCGACAATTTCAGGGAACAGAAAAAATCCCATATAGTTGTCAATATACTGCGCTGTTTTTTGCTCAAGATTCTAGTTCTCCTTCGCTGGTGCGGGCGCTGCCTCCGTCGCGCCAGCTGTGGTTAAAAGTTATGCCAGTCCGTCTGCTTTTAGACGCTGTTGTAAGCTTTCACTCTTTTCTGCAACTCCTTTAGCCATGACAGTGCGGGATGCATCTAGGCGTGCGGCCAAATCTGCATCGGTAGTGGCTAGCAATTGTACCGCAAACAGACCTGCATTCTTTGCTCCGGCTTTGCCGATCGCCATGCTCGCCACGGGGATCCCTCCCGGCATCTGTACCGTTGCGAGGAGTGCATCGAGCCCTTTAAGGGCGGTGCTGTCAATGGGGACAGCGATCACCGGCAGGGTTGTTTTGGATGCAACCACCCCGGCCAGATGCGCGGCAGCTCCAGCCCCAACTATAAAGGCACGGATACCGCGCTCACGCGCGCTAGCGGCATACTCTAGAGTGCGCTGCGGTGAACGGTGGGCGCTAGACACAAGCATTTCGAACGCTACGTCAAACTCGTGTAGCGCGCGCGCAGCTTCACGCATCACCTCGTAGTCAGAATCACTCCCCATCAGTATTCCAATTACTGGTTTTTCCATACGGCTAGATCCTTATTCAAAATCAGTAGTTAACTTTACGTGGCAGAACTCTGAACAATACAACTTTAATCTTCCCGATTAACAATGTTGTTAGGTACTACGCGCGTTTTAAGGCTTTCTGTCCAATATCGCGGCGCATCTGCATGCCGTCCCAGCTGATCTTTGCCGCGCCGGCATAAGCTTTCTCAATCGCCGCTGCAATAGTGTCAGCCCAGCCGGTAACGCCAAGAACACGTCCACCTGCGGTTACAATGTGACCATCCTGTATTGCGGTTCCGGCCTGAAACACATGCACCCCTTCGATGACGTTAGCAGCGTCAATGCCGCTGATCTTGTCTCCCTTGGTATAACTGTCGGGATATCCAGCCGCAGCCAACACCACGCATACGGCAGCACGCTCGTACCATTCAAGCTCGGATACGTTGAGTTCACCGCGTGCACACGCCTGCAGTACCGGCACCAGGTCGGACTTCATCCGGCACAGGAGCGGCTGCGCTTCTGGATCGCCGAAACGGGCGTTAAATTCGAGCACCTTAAAGTTTTCTCCATCAATCATCAGCCCTACAAACAGAATCCCCTGGTAGGGCGTTCCCTCTGCGGCCATGCCATCGATAGTGGGCTGCACCACTTCCGCAACAATGCGCTGGTACAAGGCCGCGGTAACTACTGGTGCAGGAGAATACGCTCCCATCCCTCCAGTATTGGGACCTTGATCGCCGTCGAAAATCTGCTTGTGGTCCTGAGATGAGGCCAGCGGCAGAATATTTTTTCCGTCAGTAAAGGCAAAGAACGATGCTTCTTCACCATAGAGAAATTCCTCTATCACGACAGCATCGCCGGCAGCACCAAACTTGCGCTGCAGCAAAATTTCATCAATCGCCTCAATGGCTTCTGCTTCGGTCTGTGCCAGAATCACCCCTTTGCCAGCAGCCAGGCCATCGGCCTTCACCACAATTGGGGCGCCTTGAGCACGAACATATGCCACGGCGGCATCGCGTTCAGTAAAAGAAGCGTACGCTGCCGTGGGGATGGAGTATTTCTGCATGAGATCTTTAGAAAAACCCTTGCTTCCTTCAAGTTGGGCCGCCGCCTTACTCGGGCCAAACACATCCAACCCGCCGGCGCGAAACTTATCCGCTATCCCCAGAGTAAGGGGAAGTTCTGGCCCCACCACGGTCAGATCGATCTGTTTCGAGCGTGCAAATTCGTACAGCGCTTCGATTTCATCTACCGCAATGGGCACAAGTTCTGCGTGCTCGCCAATGCCTGGATTACCCGGAGCACAGTAGATTTTTTCTACCTGTTCAGACTGAGCGATTTTCCATGCTAGCGCATGTTCACGACCACCGCCGCCTACTATCAGAATCTTCATCAATTTCTCCTGCTGCCGTTAGCTTCCAGCATCTGTCGTGCCGGACCTATGTTGCTTGTGTGCTGTGTATCTGCCGCCGTTGTGTGTGCTTAATGGCGGAAATGACGCATACCGGTAAACACCATGGCGATGCCATGCTCGTCGGCTGCATCGATAACTTCCTGATCGCGAATGGATCCACCCGGTTGAATTACCGCAGTAACTCCCTCCTTGGCGGCATTGTCGAGTCCGTCACGGAAGGGGAAAAACGCATCTGACGCCATGGCTGAGCCTTTCACTTCAAGACCAGCGTGCTCCGCTTTGATCGCGGCAATGCGGGCGGAATTCACCCGGCTCATCTGCCCCGCTCCAACCCCAATGGTCATCCCATCACGAGCGTACACAATCGCGTTGGATTTCACAAATTTCGCCACCCGCCAACTAAAGAGCATATCCTCCATCTCCTTCTCTGTGGGCTGACGTTTGCTCACCACCTTCATCTCTAAGGTCAGGTCCTGATCCAGATCCTGCACTAGAAGTCCTCCGTTGACGCGCTTGTACTCAAGTCTGCTGGGGTTCTGCCCAGTCCAGGAACCGCACACGAGCAGGCGTACATTTTTCTTCCCCTTCACCACCTCTACCGCTTCTGCAGATATCTGCGGGGCGATAATAACCTCTACAAACTGGCGCTCTATGATCGCCTTTGCGGTTGCTACATCCAAGGTGCGGTTGAATGCGATAACCCCACCGAATGCCGATTCAGGATCGGTACTGAAGGCACGCTCATACGCGCTGAGAAGATCGTCGCCAAGCGCAACTCCGCACGGATTTGCATGTTTAACAATTACACACGCAGGGAACTCATCAAACTGTTTAATACACTCCAGCGCTGCATCCGTGTCGGCAATGTTGTTGTAAGACAACTCCTTGCCCTGCAACTGAGTAGCGGTTGCCACATTGGCCTGTGTATTACCTTTTTCCACGTAAAAAGCCGCATTCTGATGTGGATTTTCTCCGTAGCGCATAATCTGTTTCTGCTCGAACTGCAGGGTAAGGGCAGAGGGGAATTGGGTCTGCTCGGCGCCAGTGCGGCATCCGAGCCAGTTGGAGATGGCACCATCGTAGGCAGCGGTATGCTGATACACCTTTACCGCAAGGCGGAAGTTGGTCTGTTCCGATACCGCGCCACCATTAGCGCGCATCTCGGCCGCAATGGTGGCATAGTCGTCAGTGTCCACTACAACGGTGACAAAACGGTTATTTTTTGCTGCACTGCGCAACATGGTGGGACCGCCGATATCAATATTTTCAATTGCATCCGCGAGGGTACAGTCCTCTTTGGCAACCGTAGCTTCAAACGGATACAAATTCACCACGACCATATCAATGGGTTCGATCCCGTGCTCTTTCATCTTGTCGGTATGCGCGGGATTATCCCGCAAGCCCAACAGAGCACCATGAATCTTGGGGTGCAGGGTCTTTACGCGGCCGTCAAGCATTTCAGGGAATCCGGTATAGTCTGCCACCTCTTTTACCTTAACCCCCTGCGCGCGCAACAGGGTCGCGGTGCCGCCGGTGGAGAGAATCTCTACCCCGAAATCAGCCAGCATGCGGGCAAAATCTACTATACCCTCTTTGTCGGAAACGCTTATAAGTGCGCGTTTGATAACAGCCATGTTGAATCCTTTCCCAATGCATTGAATTTGGTACACTTGCGTCAAATCAGACCAGGACGCTTATGTTTACGTGTTTATACGCGAACAGACAAGAGAAATCCTGCCTCCGCACGCTGCAATATGGTTTTTAGACGCTAGCGACTAAAGCCTTAATTAGAAACGTCTCTTTGTTTTTCCGCGTTCCAACCGCGCTTCAATTGTTGAAAAGATTTCAGAAGTTCAGGGCGTTGACAAAGGCGCGCTCAAATGCGGGAGTTCCAGAGAGGGGATAGAGCTTGATCTGCGCTTGCAGTTTTTCCACCTCGGAGCTTCCCTGTTCACTTCGCAGAAACCGCGCCAGTCCGTGCAACACCCCATCGCGGATAAACTCGACCTTTTTTATCATGTATTCGGGTAGCAGGGCAATTGTATTCAGCATCTGGGGGCGGATCGCTCCTCCCAGAGCTCCAGTGATATATACACGTTGGAGCGCAGCAGGTTCGAGCCCAGCGCGCTGCATAAGGCACTCTGCTCCAGCATATACTGCCCCTTTGGCGAGCTGAAACTGGCGGATATCCTCCTGCGTCAGGCGCAGATCCACCCGCGCATCCCGATACACGCGGATATAGACCTGCCTCTCCTCTGCCGTTCCAGCGCGTGAACCTTCTGCCTTGTCAGGCTGAAAACCTATGTAGCGCACCAGGTTGGTGTCCACCGCATCTGGATCGGCAATGGTGCCATC
Organism: uncultured Desulfuromonas sp.; assembly: GCA_964508035.1. Lineage (GTDB taxonomy): Bacteria > Desulfobacterota > Desulfuromonadia > Desulfuromonadales > Desulfuromonadaceae > JAIVHC01. The sequence goes on along the minus strand of CAZDRL010000004.1, from coordinate 42,185 downwards.
AGTTCCTACCAGACCGTGTTCCAATGCTGTTGCCAGAGCTTCCACCACGCCACTGCCACATAGTCCTAGCGGGGACACATGTTTGCCCTGAGGGTGCGCTGCAGGGATGACATCCAGGCAGAAGCGTTCATCCTCAATCTGTACACCGCGTACGGCACCTGCTCGAGCCGGCATGCCGCAGCTAAGGTTGCCACCTTCGAATGCCGGCCCTGCCGCAACCGAGGTTGCGAGCCAGCGCGTGCCGTCAAAGAGTGCCATCTCTGCGTTGGTACCCACATCTACGATTAAGGAGCCAGGCGTGGGGTTATCCAGGGCATAGAGTACCGCGAGCAAATCTCCCCCCACGTAGCCACCCGCCAGGGGGAATAGATACAGCGGCACCTGGAGTCCGGGCACATGCAGATCGATTCCAGCGCATGAATCAGGACGGTACGGGGGGCGCAGAAGCGGTGCAACATTACCTCCATGGGCAAGGATGCTGATACCTGAATTTCCTGCCGCAACCGCACGGTGCAGCGCCGATACTTCAACTCCGGCATCCTGACACAAAACATTAAGCACTTCGGCTACGCCACGCATCAGCGCCGCACGCAGTTGTTCGCTACCTTCCGGCGTAGTGGCATGTTCGAGACGGCGAATTATGTCGTGACCATATGCCTGCTGGGGATTAAATACTGCTGTGTGCGCGCACACAGCTCCTGATTGAGCAATAAGCTGCCCCACCAGGGTGGTGGTGCCCATATCGAGGGCAACCATCAGTGCATCCTTGGTTCTGCACATCTCAACTGCCTCCCTGAGCATCAGGCTGGTCTACACCTTTATGTCCGCACACTTCACACTCTGATCTGGAGACGTCGTCAGCAGTGCTGGGCAGATACACGCGCGGTACTCGTTTACTCACCTGACAAAACACCTCATAGGAGATAGTCCCAATGCGCTCGGCCCAATCTTCGCCATACACACACACATCCCCTTCGCACCCCAGCAGAGTGACATCGGTGTACTCTACAACTTCTGGAACATCGGTTACATCGAGCATGGTCCAGTCCATGCACACATTGCCAATCACTGGCACCTTGCATTTATTTACAATAGCTGCAAAACCGTTGGATAACAGACGATTGTATCCATCTGCATATCCCACCGGCACTATTGCAACCAAGGTGGGGCGGGTGGTGACAAAATGTTGTCCATAGGAGACGCCGCTCCCGCACGGGAGCCACTTCAGGTGCGCAATCTGGGTGCGAAAATTCATCACAGGGCGCAAATCAAGCCGCGCGGCAGCGAGAGGCTGCCCCCCATACAGGGATATCCCCGGACGCAGTAGATTACATATGGGTGCAGGGGACGCAAAGCTGGCGGCGCTGTTGCACGTATGGATATACCGTGGCGTAAACCCTGCCGCCCGAATCTGTTTCACTCCGCGCGCAAACGCCTCTATCTGAGTGGCGTTATGGGGGTGTTCCGGCTCATCTGCCAGCGCCATATGGCTCATCACCCCAACCACATCTATGTGCGGGAAATGTTTGAGTTGCGCAAGAAACGGAGGAAGATCTTCTGCCTGGAGTCCGAGACGACCCATCCCAGTATCCAGCTTGATATGGCACGCGCATCTACGTCCCTGGCGTTTTGCCGCACTGTTAAGGCGTTCCAACTGGGCATACTCAAACACTGTGGTGTGCATACGCTCGGCCAAGACAGTATCTTCTTGCCCTGGCCACACCCCTCCCAGCACCAGAATAGGTTTTATTATCCCTGCACGCCGCAGTTCAAGCCCCTCCTCGGCGATGGCAACACCGAACATGGATGCTCCAGCATCCTGCAGGGTCTGAGCGACAAAAACCGCGCCGTGCCCATATGCATCGGCCTTCACCACCGCCAAAATGTCCACATCAGGGGCAGTACGGCTGCGAAGCTGCATATAGTTATACCGCAGAGCAGCCAGATCTATTTCTACCCGGGTGGGGCGATGCGCATAATGCATGGTCAGATATGATATGTACTGAGGGTTAAATAAATTATGTAAGAGAGCGGGAGCACAGCTCTATTTGAACCGCTTCGCCCCCCCTGATGGAATGGTGTTTCTTGTACCATGTTGCATCGAGTGGTGTAAAGTTATTCTACTCAGGCAGTTGACACCTTCGCATAGATGTCTTAGGGTGATCGAACAACTAGAAGCTGGGGGAGTGGGCTATTCCACTGAGAGCTCTTTTGAGCGACCCTTGGAACCTGATCCGGGTTATACCGGCGTAGGGAAGCGACATTAAACACATACTTAGCTAAGTGTTTTTAACCGCACCCTATCAAGGGTGCGGTTTTTTTTATGGGAGGACGTTACAACAATGCGCCCGACAAAGCATAAACATAAAATACACGGATTATATGTAATCACGCAAGAAGGGACAGAAGACGAGATCCTTGTTGCCACCGAGCTCGCCCTCAAAGGGGGAGCAAGCATTGTGCAATTACGCGATAAGTATGCTCCTGTTGCACACCAACTTCAACTAGGCAACAAACTCAAGGTTCTGTGCCACAAGTACAATGCATGTTTTATCGTCAACGACAATGTTGAACTTGCGCTGCAACTCGGCGCGGATGGTGTTCACCTCGGACAGGATGATGGGGAGGTAGCGCATGCGCGCGCACAGTTAGGCGCTCAAGCTCTCATCGGAATCTCAACCCACAGTGTAGCTTTAGCGCTGCGCGCTCAGGAACACGGTGCCGACTACCTCGGTGTTGGCAGCATCTACCCCACCCACACCAAAGGCGACGCGATCCACATCGGTCTTGAGGAACTCAGCCAAGTATGCAGTGCTGTGGATATCCCTGTGGTTGCCATTGGCGGAATCCACGCACACAACCTCCCTGAGGTGATTCGCCAAGGGGCGAGCTCTGCCGCTGTGGTTTCTGCGGTGATGAATGCACCACGCCCCGACGTAGCTGCGCGCGAACTGAGCCTTATGTTTAAACGCAGCGCCAGTTCGGTTGTGCCCCCCCCCATAGGGAGAGTTCTCACCATCGCAGGTTCCGATTCCGGCGGTGGGGCAGGAATTCAGGCGGATATTAAAACCGTGACCCTGCTGGGCAGCTATGCCAGCAGTGCAATCACTGCCCTCACCGCACAAAACACCACTGGAGTGCAGGGGATCCATCCGGTCCCACCTGAATTTGTGGTGCAGCAGGCACAATCTGTCCTTGAAGATATAGGCGCAGATGTGGTGAAAACGGGAATGCTGTTCAGTGCGGAGATTATCCGTGCCGTAGCCGAGGTGCTGCGCCACGCTCCCACTCTGAACGTCGTCGACCCAGTGATGATCGCCAAAGGGGGAGCCAACCTCCTTCAGTCCGAAGCGGTAGCTGCATTCGTAGAGGAGATCCTCCCTCTAACCTATCTGCTGACCCCCAACATCCCAGAAGCAGAAGCACTGACGGGGATCAAAATCAACACTATCACGCAGATGGAGGAAGCGGCACACGCCCTTCAGCGTATGGGCGCGACACACGTGCTAGTAAAAGGTGGACATCTTAAGGGGGATCCCACAGATATACTGCGCTACGCCGATACCTCGCTGGTATTGGAAAAGAAGCGTATTGATACCCTCAACACCCACGGAACTGGATGTACCACCGCAGCCGCCCTCGCAGCACTGTTGGCGCGTGGATTTCCCCTCCCCACAGCGACACAATTGGCCAAGGAATTTATCCATACCGCAATAATTGCAGCCCCGGAACTTGGTCACGGTCACGGTCCGGTAAATCACTTTGTTGCGGCGGAAGAGCTCCTGCGCAACCTTCATTCACAACACGAGAGGAACGAATAATGACACTGATGGAATCTGCCCGCAAAGGGATAATAACTGACACTCTGCGCCGAGCAGCAGAAGTAGAAGGCATTGATGCAGAAATTCTGCGCCAGCGCGTCGCTGCCGGGACTGTATGTATCTGCCATAACGTTAAGCACACCAATGGCACGCCCCTCGCAGTTGGAGAAGGGTTGAGCACTAAGGTCAACGCCAATATTGGCACGAGCAAGGATGACATCAGCATCGACAACGAACTGGCGAAGGCAAAGGTTGCTGTAGCTGCTGGTGCGCATGCCATTATGGACCTCTCTACTGGTGGCCCCATTGATGAGATCCGTGCTGCTATCATTGGTCAGACCAGCGCATGCATCGGAAGTGTGCCCCTCTATCAGGCGGCGGTAGATACCGTATCAAAGAAGAATAAAGCCATGGTTGAGATGACCGTGGATGAGATTTTCGACGGCATTAAGAAGCATCTGGATGATGGAGTTGACTTCATCACGGTTCACTGCGGAGTTACACGGCGCAGCCTCGACGCCATGGATCAGCAAGGACGTGTGATGGATGTAGTTTCGCGCGGGGGCTCCTTCACTGCAAAGTGGATGGCCTTCAACGATGCGGAGAATCCCCTGTATGAGTACTACGATCGCCTGTTGGAGCTAGTACGCCCCTACGATGCTACCCTGTCACTCGGAGACGGGTTCCGTCCCGGGTGTCTGGCCGATGCGACAGATCGGGCCCAAGTGCAAGAACTCCTTACTTTGGGCGAACTAACCAAGCGCGCATGGGATGCTGGGATCCAGGTAATGATTGAAGGGCCGGGGCATGTACCCCTAGACCAGATTGAGACCAACATCAAGCTGCAAAAGAAGCTATGCAACGGCGCCCCGTTTTACGTTCTTGGTCCCCTAGTAACAGATATTGCGGCAGGCTACGATCACATCACATGTGCCATTGGCGGAGCGCTCGCCGCTTCAGCCGGAGCCGACTTCCTGTGCTACGTGACCCCGAGCGAGCATCTGTGTCTCCCCAATATTGATGATGTCAAGGAAGGGGTAATAGCGTGCCGGATTGCCGCACATGCTGCTGATATTGTGAAAAGAGTGCCAGGTGCGATCGAGAAAGATAACGCCATGGCTAAAGCGCGTAAAGAACTGGACTGGGAAGCACAGTATGCCCTCTCTCTCGACCCTGAGCGCGCCCGCGCACGCCGCAGTGAGAACGAAGCCGCAGATGAGCATGGCGCCTGCACCATGTGTGGAGAGTTCTGCGCGATGAAGGTTATGGATGAGCGGAGCGAATTCCAGAAACAAAAGCAAGCCTAACCCTCACTTCTAGCGGGCTGCATAATCTGCAGCCCGTTTTTTTGTTCTACCTCAACCATTCTGTAGTAAATGTACAGAGCCAATAGTTACACCGCCGCGCGTGCATTATCCATATGTTGATACGCAAGCTTTTTTAGTAAACACCGCGCTGAGGAGACACAATATGCTGAAAAAAAATCTTTTTTGCTTTGCTCGAGTATTGCTCATAGGCACATTCATCACAGCAAGTTTTTTTGCGGGAGGATGTGACTCAGGTCCAGTCACGGAATTAACTCCACAACAGCAGTTATTACGCAGTGGCAATGAACTGTTCGCGCAAAAATGCGCTTCATGTCATGGGCCCCGTGGAAACGGCATGGGTGGGCGCAGTGGGCCTGCTCTTAATGGTAAAGACTATCGTTACGGAAATGGACGCGAGGCGGTGCTAAAGTCTATCCGTGATGGGCGCGAAGAGGGGATGCCAGGCTTTTCTTCTGCTTTGACAGCAACACAGCTTGAAGCTCTAACTGAATATGTGCTGTATCTGCAAAAGTAAGGCTAGTTCAAATCTTTAAAAAGCTATACACAGCTGTGCTGAATAAACCAGGGGCACGGCATAAAGTGCCGTGCCCCTGCAGGTTGCACTTGCTGGAGTAAAATGAACCTTCCCAGCTAGTTTTTTGGATCCGCAACAGGTTCTATCTCTATCGGCTCGAGCTTCCAGATATCACGGTTATACTCCAGCATGGTGCGATCGGTTGAAAACCTGCCGCTACGCGCGCTGTTAATAACGCTCATCCGCACCCAGCGTTCCCGATCTATAAAGGCTTTTTCAGCTCGATCCTGCGCGTCCACATAACTGTTAAAATCCGCCAGCGTCACCCATGGATCGGCCGGGTCCAGCAAAGAGCCTATGATATCGTTAAAAATACCCCCTTCAAACTGGTTAAAATGGCCGGACTCCAGCAATTTCATTACGCGGCGCAGATCTTGATCTACCTCGAGAACTTTGGCCGGATTGTAGTGGTACAGGTGCGCCTGTACTTCTTCTACCTTCATTCCGAACAGGAAGAAATTCTCCTCCCCCACCTCTTCTAAGATCTCCACATTCGCACCATCCATGGTGCCAATGGTGATCGCTCCGTTCATCATGAACTTCATGTTCCCAGTGCCTGAAGCTTCTTTCCCTGCCGTAGAAATCTGCTCGGAAAGATCGGTTCCGGTGCATATCACCTCCATCGTGGAGACATTGTAATCGGGGAGAAACACAATCTTAAGCGCATCACCGATATCTGGGTCACGATTAATAACCGCCGCCACATTATGGATAAGTTTGATGATTTTTTTCGCCATATCATATCCGGGCGCGGCCTTGCCCGCGATGATCGCACAACGCCTTACTTCAGGCTGGTATCCATCAAACTTCATGCGTGCATACAGGTGAATAAGATGGAGCACATTGAGCAGTTGGCGTTTGTATTCGTGGATCCGTTTCACATGCACATCAAACAACATCCCGGTGTCAACTTCAATTCCGGTACGCTCCTTAACCAGATCGGCCAGACGTTGTTTGTTGTGCCGATGCACCTTTTCCCACTCATTCATGAAAGCTGCATCCTCTAAATGTTGCTCCAATGCATGTAACTGGGTCAGATCTACCATCCAATCGGTGCCAATAGTTTTATTGAGAAGTTCGCGCAGACCGGGGTTTGCCACCGCAAGCCAGCGCCGTGGGGTAACACCGTTGGTCTTGTTATTGAACTTTTCCGGCCATAGTTCGTAAAAATCCCTAAATAATCCCTGTTTGAGCAGCTCTGAGTGGATTGCCGCCACCCCATTTACCGAGAAACTCCCCACTAATGCCAGATGCGCCATACGGACATGCTGCTCCTGGCTGATTATCGACATACGCTGGTAGCGTTCCTGCTCTAAGGGCCATTTCATAGAAACTACAGTGAGGAAACGGCTGTTGATTTCATAGATGATCTCCAGCAGTCGCGGTAGAAGTTTGCGAAACATCTGTACGGGCCAGGTTTCCAGCGCTTCAGGCAGGAGGGTATGGTTGGTATACGCCATAGTGCGGGTCACAATCTCCCACGCCTCCTCCCACCCTAAGCCCTCTTCATCCACCAGGATCCGCATAAGTTCCGCCACAGCAAGGCTTGGATGGGTATCGTTAAGCTGAAACACGTTATTAGCCACAAAGGTGCTGAAATCACTACCGTGGGCGCGTTTCCAGTGTTTAACGATGTCAGAAAGGCTGGCAGACACCAAAAAATATTGCTGGCGTAGGCGCAGCTCTTTGCCGCTCTCACTTGAATCGTTGGGATAGAGCACCATGGTTATGCTTTCGGCCGCATTTCTCTCTGCCACATTATCGTAGTAAGAGATGGTGTTGAACTCGATGGGGTCAAAATCTTCCGCAGATTCTGCAGACCACAGCCGCAGAGTGTTGACAGTATTGTTCTTATATCCCGGCACCGGCACGTCGTAGGGGATAGCCAGCACCTCCTCTGCATGATCCCAGTGAACCGTCATCTTCCCTTGTTCATGAGGGTCGCGGTAAATTCTAGTGCTGCCCCCAAACTTCACGACACTGGTGTAGTCTGAGCGCCTTATTTCCCATGGATATTCACCGTATCCCAACCACTGGTCCGGCTCCTCTATCTGATAGCCATTTTGGATGCGCTGGCGAAACATACCGAAGCGGTAACGTAACCCGTATCCCACCACCGGCAACTGCAGCGTGGCACAGCTGTCCATAAAACACGCCGCCAGACGTCCAAGACCGCCATTACCCAGGCCGGCGTCGTGTTCGGCACTCTCCACCTCTTCAATATCCAGCCCCACCTCGTACAGCGCTTTATCGGTGGTATCATCTATCCCCAAGTTGAACAGGTTATTGCTTAAGGAGCGCCCGATAAGAAACTCCATGGAGAGGTAATATGCACGCTTGGTCTCCGCTTCATAGTGGGAGAGCCACGTTTGTTTCCAGCGCGCCATAAGACGATCGCGCACGGCATAGGCCAAGGCCTTGTACAGATAATATTTCTGTGCGTACAGATGGCGTCCGAACGCGTTGTAGAGGTAATGGAGAAAACTTGTCTCCATACTGCGCTCATCATTGCCGAGGCAACGCAGCGCTTTTTCCTGCGCGCGCGCATCCTGTTCATCATAGGTAAATGGTCCCATTTAAGCTCCTCATCTATTTTACAAGAGTGTTGTTATTCTTTATATCTGGTCTATCTACCTCTGCTTATCCTGATAGATCTCCAGATACGCAGCGGCGCTGCGCTGCCAGCCGAAATCTTGCAGCATGGCGTTTTTCTGTAGTTTCTGCCAAGTGCGCGGTTTGCGATACAGTTCCAGGGCATGATCCACACAACGGCGCAACTCTGCTGTAGTTGCTTGCTGCATAACAAAGCCGGTACCCTCCCCGCTTGCCACCATCTCTGGGGTCGCGTCAACCACAGTATCTTTAAGCCCCCCAGTGGCATGGACGATCGGTGGGGTGCCATACGCTAGGCTGTACATCTGATTGAGACCACAGGGTTCAAAACGCGAGGGCATGAGAAACACGTCCGCCCCCGCTTCAATCTGATGCGCCAGATCTTCAGCATAACCGATTCGCACAAACACCCGCTGAGGATAGCGCTGTGCCAGCGTAGTAAACCCATCCTCATAGATACTCATGCCCGAACCAAGAATCACAAAGTTGGCATCAGTTTCTTCCACCAGGGCTGGGATCACCTCCAAGAGCAAATCAGTTCCTTTTTGTTCCACCATGCGCCCGATGGAACCCAGAAGAGGTGCGGACATATCCACTCCGCCATCCTGGGGTGCGAGTTTCTCCAGCAGATGTTGCTTGTTGCGCTTTTTCTGCGCTACGCGCCCCTTTTCCACCGAATATGAATAGGAGATGTACGGATCGAGCGCCGGATTCCACACTTGGGTATCGATGCCGTTGAGGATTCCACTTAGCTTCCCCTGCGCCGCACACTGCAGCAGAATCCCCTCAAAGCCGAAGCCACCCGCAGGGGTGCATATCTCCTCAGCATAGGTGGGGCTCACGGTAGCAACATGCTCAGCGGTTACAATCCCCCCTTTTAGCATAGAAAAATCGCCATAAAACTCGAGCATGGCGGGATTCCACCACGCATCAGGCAAACCGAGGCCAGCAAATAGCGGATAAGGGAATTTACCCGCGTAAGATAGATTGTGAAGGGTAAATACGCACCGCGGGCGCAGCATGGTTTCTGCGGCAAACAGGCGCATAAACACCGGCACCAGCCCTGTTTGCCAGTCATTGCAGTGCACCACATCTGGAGCCCAGTCAAGGTCTACCTGATTCAGCGCTACCTGTGCCACAACACGGCTGAACAAACCAAAGCGTTCGCCGTTGTCCCACCAGTCGTTACCATCTTCATCCTGATACGGATTTCCAGCGCGATCGAATAATCCAGGGATATCCACCAGCAACAGTCTCACGCCGCTAGCGTTCTCCGCGCGCAGAATCCGCACTCGGCGCTCAACGCCACAACAGTGCTCGTCAAGATGTGCCACCTCGTAAACCGACTCCAATTGCTCCATCACATCGAGATATGCTGGCAGGATAACGGTTACTTCATGATTAAGCTGTTGCAGGGCGCTACTCAGCCCTGCGGCAACATCAGCCAGACCTCCAGTTTTTATCAGAGGATATATTTCCGAAGTTGCAAATAGAACCCGCATTATTTTTACTCCTCACGTTGTAAAACTACAAAACCCAGAGGCGGAAGAGTGACTACAGCACTGCATTCGCGCCCCATCCAGGGCTGGTCATTAGTGTACACTGCGCCGCTGTTGCCGCAGTTAGAGCCGCCGTATACAGCAGCATCAGAGTTGATACGTTCCCGATAGGTTCCCCCCTTAGGCATCCCGACCCGATAGCCTGTGCGCACCACTGGGGTAAAGTTAAACACACACACCAGCTGGCGTGCCGGGCTGGTGCGGGTATCCTGGCGTACGAAACTCAGCACCGACTGCTGATTGTCGTTGCAGTCGATCCACTCAAAGCCCTTGGCTTCAAAATCGTGTGCATACAAGGCAGAGCTTTCAGCATACAATTTATTCAGATCACGCAGCAGTAACTGCACCCCGCGATGTTCCGGCTCATCACATAAATACCAGTCAAGAGCTGTGCCTTCATTCCACTCGCGCCACTGGGCAAACTCACCCCCCATAAAGAGAAGCTTTTTCCCAGGGTGGAGCATCTGATACCCAAACAGCAGACGTAGATTGGCAAATTTTTGCCAGCGATCGCCGGGCATTTTATCCACCAGAGAACCCTTCTGATGCACCACCTCATCATGTGAGAGGGGAAGAACAAAGTTCTCGTGATAGGCATACAGTTGGCTAAAGGTAAGGCGGGAGTGATGATAGGAGCGATGAACAGGATCCTCTTCGAAATAACTCAGAGTATCGTTCATCCACCCCATGTTCCACTTCATAGAAAAACCCAGGCCTCCCATCCATACCGGACGCGACACCATGGGCCACGAGGTAGATTCCTCCGCCATCAACACTGCGCCGGGGTAGCGTGCATGAATCTCTGTATTCAGGATGCGCAGGAATTCGAGCGCTTCGATATTTTCGTTGCCACCATATTCATTGGCGAGCCATTCCCCATCATCGCGCGAATAATCGAGATAAATCATGGAGGCCACCGCATCTACACGCAACCCATCGATGTGAAACTCGTTCAACCAGTACATGGCATTGGCGATGAGAAAATTACGCACCTCATTGCGCCCGTAGTTAAACACATAGGTGCCCCATTCGCGATGCTCCCCCTTGCGCGGGTCTTCATGTTCATACAATGCAGTGCCATCGAAACGTGCCAGCGCAAAGCGATCTTTGGGGAAATGCGCTGGTACCCAGTCGAGGAAAACTCCCAATCCGTGCTGATGGCAGTAATCTACAAAATAACGGAAATCATCTGGATCACCAAAACGCCGCGTGGGTGCGTAGTAAGCGGTAACCTGATAACCCCAGGATTCATCCAGGGCGTGCTCGCTAACCGGCATAAGATTCAGATGGGTATATCCCATCCACAGGGCGTACTCCACCAGACGGTGGGCAATATCACGATAGTTGAGGAAGCGTCCGGCGTCGCTCCGCTGCCACGAGCCTAAATGTACCTCGTAGATATTGATGGGCAAGTGCTGCCAAGCAAATGCGCGGCGCTGCTCCATCCACTTCGCATCGTTCCACTGATATTCACTTATATGTACGATGGAGGCAGTACGTGGACGCATCTCCATGGCGCGCGCATAGGGATCTGCCTTGACAAAAATATCTCCGGTCTGGGTGTTGCGGATTTCAAACTTGTAGCGCTCCGGCGCCTGGATACCGGGGATAAACAGCTCCCACACTCCTGAACTCCCGCGGCAGCGCATGGGGTGGCGCAATCCATTCCAGCTATTGAAATTTCCCACCACAGAAACGCGCTGCGCCGAAGGGGCCCAGACTGCAAACAGCACCCCATCGACTCCATCCACAGTGCGAGTATTGGCTCCCATAACATCGTACATATGCCAATGCTGCCCCTCCCCGAACAGATGCAGATCCACGTCCCCAAGCTGAGGGGGGAAGGTGTAAGGTGAAACCACCTGATGCGTTCCGCTGCGCGCTTCACTCCATTCGAGGGTGTAATGAACAGGAATTTTTTCTTTCGTCGCATTATCCACAATGGTGGCAAACAACCCCTGCCCTACTGGCTTCAACTCAGGACCAGACACCACCCGCACCGCAACCGCGGTTGGGAGCCAGGCACGAATGATCCACCGCTTCGCATCCAGAGAGTGGATGCCGAGAAAGGTAAATGGATCATGGTGGGTGCCAGAGCACAGACGTTCAAAATCGTCGCTATCACAAGTGTATGCTTTAAGCTGTTTCATGTAGAGATGACCTTTATATTCTGTTTGCATGGACTGCTTTACTGGTTAATACGATTTCTGGAGTGCAGCAACTCAGAGATCTTTTGGTGCAACGTTTCGGGAACTTGGCTCCACGTAAAACGCCAGTTCCAGTTGCCTTCGGTGGTGCCAGGGACATTAGTGCGGCTACGGCTGTCAAGGGCGAGCCAGTCTTGCATGGGGATAATTGCGGTGTGCGCCTCCGACGCAAGCGCAGCCTCAATAAGAGGCCAGGGCATCAGAGCGGCATCGGTATCCAATTCCTCTAACACCTTGGCCTGCATTGGTGCATCAAGGGATTGAAACCACCCCAAGGTGGTGTCATTGTCATGGGTACCGGTATACGCCACAGTATTGGTGCGCTGATTCCCTATCCGGTGCGGATTGTCACCATTGCTGTCAAAGCCGAACTGCAGCACGGCCATCCCAGGTAGACCAAATTCATCCCGGAGCGCAGTTACTTCCGGAGTGATAATCCCAAGATCCTCGGCTACAAACGGCATAGAGGGGAAGTCTTCCTGCAACGCCTGCAGCAATTCGCGGCCCGGCGTCTCTACCCATTCCCCCTGGCGCCCATCTTCTGACTCCACCGGGATCTCCCACAGTGCCACAAGACCACGGAAATGATCGATGCGCACTGTATCAAACAGATGAAATGCCGTGGCTAAACGACTTCGCCACCAGGCAAAGTTGTCTTGCTGCATCACATCCCAGTTATAGTGCGGGTTGCCCCAACGCTGCCCTTCTTCGCAGAAATAATCAGGCGGGACCCCAGCTACTACTGTGGGCTTTAGGTTTTCATCGAGTTTAAACAGGTGATGGTTGGCCCATACATTGGCGCTGTCGTAGGCAACGGCTATGGGGATATCGCCCAACAACTCAATCCCGCGCTGGTTGGCATCACGATGAATCTCTTTCCAGCGCCGCCACAGCAGGAACTGTTCCCGCTCCAGGCGCTCAACATGGGGACGATGTTTAGCTGCAAACTGCTCAAGCACAGCTTCGTCATGATGTTTGAACTCAGAAGGCCACTCATACCAGGGGCGATCCTTAAAGTAAGTACGCAGCGCCACAAATACAGAATAATTTTCCAGCCAGTTAGCATGGGTGCGTTTAAAAGCCTCAAATGCTGGTGTATCTTCCTGGGTAAAGGTTATCTCTGCAGGAAGAAGAGCAGGATCTATCCCATGAGATGAATACGCTTGGTACGGTGACCGATCGGCATGTGGCGGGGACAGAGGCAACATCTGCCACACCGATAAGCCACTCTGCTCCATCCAGTCGAGAAAACGCTCAACATGCTGATCCAGCACCCCGGAAGGGAGAGAAGTTGGATGGAGCAACACTCCTGCCTTACGCATAAACACCTCAATTTCTATGATTTGAGCCCCTAGAGCATATGTATATCTCCCCTAGTACGGGGGGATAAAGGGGTTATTAAAACGGACAGCTAACATATCAACAGCTGCAATAGATTAGTTGCGGCGCATGGTACCGGCATGTTCCATATCCCCACCTCCGTGGGAAAGGGGATTTTTCAGATTCTGCGGTGGAACCATCTCCAACATCTGATACAGGCGGATAAGATGACGCCGGAACAGTTGATCAAAGTCGCGTACACTTGCAGCAGGATTTAAATCCCCAAACCACCAGAACCAGTCTGAACCTTCACACACGGCAAGTTGAACCTTGGTTTCATTCAGCTTGTGTTCCGACAGTTCTGCCGCTGCTACAGAGCGGTCGAAGCAATTCTTCGCTTCCACCAGCATACTCCAAGCAGCATTTTTGTCTTTCTCCCCAATCCAGGTGGAAAAAGAACCAAACACCCAGCTGCCTGGGACTATAGTGTCGAGCTTAACTCTAGCACACTCCTTCTCAGCGCCTAGAAGGGCGCTGAAGGTGGTCATGTTCAGGTGTGGATCGGAACTGAGCTTCTGATACAGGGTCTGCAGAAACGAGTAGCCGTTGTCGGGGTAGTACTCCCACGCATTTTCCCCATCGAGGATAATGGTCACCACCCGTTTGGGAGCATCTGCGCCAAAGTATTTGCGGATATTGTGCAGATGTCCGCAAAAATCGGCCGCGGCATCATCGGGGTTCCAGGTTTTGTATTCGAACCCGATCAGATCTGAAAGCCCGTCATCTCGAAAGAACACGACACATTCGTTCTTGCCATGTTGCACCGGGGCATAGAGGCCATTTTTATGCGCAAGAAGTTTTTTGCCCCCGCTCGAGGCATTACAGGAGTTGCGCCACACCCCTTCACCCGATGCGGTCCAGCGTATGCCCCACTTATCCAGCGCCTCAATGGCTGCCGAGCTGATACCACCTTCGGATAACCACACCCCGGCGGGGCGCGTACCAAAATGCTGCTCGAACACCTCGAAACCGTGCTGCATATGCCAATCTACGCGCTCTTCTCCTCCCGGATACTCTCGATGTACTGGAGTTGGAGCCTCGGGTTGACTTGCATGCATGCTGGAGAAATCAAGCAGCAGAGGCACAATCGGGTGCCCATATGGAGTCATGGAGAGCTCGATGCGTCCTGCTTCCATCAGAATGCGGTAACGCGGGATGATCGATTCAACCGCTTCTGCCAGCACCTCCATAAGGAGGGTCTGGTCCACTGAAGTAAAATTGTTTTTCCGCGCCATCAGGCGTGAAATGCGGAAATCGTTTTTCTTTATGCTGCTCCCCATCCACGCAAGGTGGTACCACACCAACAGATCGGTAAAAAACTGACTGCTGAGATAACCAACCCGCATCACATCGAGATTACCATGGAGATACAACCCCTTGGCGATGTTCGTCAGAGTGCGAAATGCCGGATAGGGCTCAATCATGGTGGGAGCGAAGGCACGCTGACAGGCCGAAATGATATCTGCTCGCTCATCCGGAGATGCAGCGACAGGGGTGGCCCCAGCCACGAGGTTTAGAAGTGGATCGTCAGTTGGGGTTCCATCTTTGAGCCACGCGCGCATCTGCGCAGCATAGTCACTGAGTTGCTCAAGCAATACTGGGGCAAAATTCACCACCACCCGCGCCTCTGGGCACCTTTCGAGGTGATACGCCATATCGGAATAGTCCTTTATAGCGTGCAAATAAACCCAAGGCAGATGGTAAGTGCCATCGAGGGCATCCCGATAGTGAGGCTGGTGCATATGCCAGCACAGAACGACATTTATGTTGTTTTCCATATACTTTAATGCTTTCTACATGCGATGTTAGCGCAAATAAAATTACACCCTACCCTACTGACCCCTCCCCGGCTCCTACCGCACCGTGTGCAAGTGCTGACCGAGCATATCGGGAGTAACCAGTACAATCCCGTTTTCATCTACATTAAAACGTTTTTTATCCTCTTCAGGATCTTCCCCGATCACAGTTCCAGGGGGGATAATGCACGATTTATCTATTACTGCTCTGCTAATACGGCAGTTACGCCCAATATCTACTGAAGGCAAAACTACACTATCCTTTACTAATGCATAGCTGTGGATAAACGTATCGCTGGAGATGATGGAGCGCTTCACCCGAGCACCGGAGAGGATACATCCAGCCGAAACCAGAGAATCAATAGCTTCGCCGCGCCGCCCTTCATCATCAAAGGCAAACTTTGCTGGGGGCAACTGGGCCTGGTAGGTCCAGATGGGCCATTCTGGATTGTACAGATTGAGTTCTGGCGTGATATGGCATAGATCCATATTGGCACTCCAGTATGACTCCACCGTACCAACATCACGCCAATATCCGGGTGTACCATCCTCCCCTTCAAGCGGATAAGCTCTGACATCGTCGCGTCCAATGGTGGAGGGGATGATATCCTTACCAAAGTCTTTGGAAGAGTTAGGGTCATCGTGGTCTTCAATAAGCTTTTCAAACAGAAAGTCGGGGGAAAAAATGTATATCCCCATGGAGGCCAGGGCCTTGTCCGGTTTCCCCGGTATCGCTTTTGGATCTATAGGTTTTTCGGTAAACTTGGTGATCTTCATGTTTTCATCTACCGACATCACCCCGAAACCGGTAGCTTCCGTGCGGGGAACTTCAACACATCCAACGGTAACATCCGCGCCAGATTGAGCATGGGCGTCTATCATGCCGCGGTAGTCCATGGCATACACATGATCTCCGCCCAACACCAGAACATAGCGCGGGTTATGGCGCCGGATAATATCTAGATTTTGATACAAAGAGTTAGCGGTGCCCTGATACCACTCTTTACCGAGGCGCTGCTGTGCCGGAAGCAACTCCACAAACTCCCCTATTTCATAGCGCATGAAGTTCCATGCCCGCTGCACGTGGCGGATCAGGGAGTGGGATTTATACTGCACCAGAATCCCAATGTGGCGGATATCGGAATTGACACAATTGGACAGGACAAAGTCGATAATACGGTACTTCCCTCCGAAGGGTACTGCGGGCTTAGCGCGCCATTGAGTGAGATCTTGCAAGCGGCTTCCCTGGCCACCAGCCAGAACCAACGCCAAAGTATTGTGGGTAAGTTTATTATTTCGTGGGTGATTTTTCATGCCTGCTCCTTAAAAAGTCTTTGTGCCTTCACCATCGCGCCCTTAAGTCCCATCATATCATCCATTACAAGATACACGGGCATCTTTTCCACCAACGCACGCATGGTGCCCTTGTCCAGAAAGAAATTGACAAACTCTTCGCCCGTCATCCAGTCCACCAGATTTGCGCCGATCCCCCCCGCAAGATAGATCCCAGCCCGCGCCGGCCAAATCAACGCTGCATTGCCGACGAACTCGCCATATATATTTACAAACAGGCGCACTGCCTCTTTAGCCGCGCAATCGCCCGCAAGAGCAAGACGGTGGACTTCGGGAGCGCTGACTTGGATGGCGCCACCAGGAGCAACAGCGCGTGGATGAGCGGGATCTGCTTGTTCTGTGCAGAAGCGGTACAAGGTTTCAAGCCCTGAACCGGAGAGGATGTTTTCATACGAAATACGATCCCAGTGGGAATGCAGCCAGCGCAGGAGGACCTCTTGCTCATGGTTCAGGGGAGCAAAATCAATGTGCCCCCCCTCGGAAGGCTGAGGATAAAAACACCCACCGATCTGATACACCGGCGCCACTCCAAGCCCCGTCCCCGCCCCAATAACCAGGCGATTGCCGTTGGGGTCATACTCCCCTGCGTATACGCACACATAGTCTGCCGCAGTAAGGAGATCGACCCCGAGAGCAGCAGCATAGAAGTCGTTGACCAATTCAACCTGTGCGATGGGATGTTGGCGTTTAATCTCGTCGACGCAGATGTGCCACGGGAGGTTGGTCAACTCCACCTGTTTGTCTGTAATCGGACCGGGAAGACCAAAACACGCTCCATCCACATGCGTGATATTATGCTGCTGCAGCAGATGCTGCAGCAGAGCGTAAAAAGAGGGAAAAGCCCCACTTGGGTAGGTAATTTTTTCGCCAAAACGGGTTTCATCCTCAGTATCTTTAAATTGAAAACGTGAGGTGGTTCCCCCAATATCTCCGCCAAGAAGCAGCATAATATCAACACCATTCGCCAGTTAAAGCCTCACAAATCTAATCAGACATGCGCGCTTTAATCATATTGTCATTACAATGAACTCAGACACCAAAATGAAAACAATCAATTAGTGCACTATGCGTGCCAAAGACCTGATCTTTATTGGAACCGTTTCTGCAGGGGGACAGAGATGGTTCATCCCTCTACCCCGAGCTTGGCGGCATACCCGCGTAATACTTTATCTGTACTGTCTCCGCGTAAAACCTGCGCAGTAAGGGCCTTCCCCAGTTGTACTCCAGGCTGGTCAAACGAGTTGAGATTCCACAAAAAGCCTTGGAACATTATCTTGTTTTCATAGTGTGCCAACAAGGCGCCAAGGCAAGCTGGGGTCAAACGCGGCGCGTGGATTAAGGTTGCGGGACGACCTCCCGGGAATGCATTGTTACGATCGGAACTCTGCTGGCCACGTGCGAAGGCGACGATCTGCGCTGCGAGGTTTGCATTGAGCTTTGTCTGGCTCGTAACTCCATCAACAGCTCTGTCGCCACCACTTTGGGGGGAGTTAAAACCGATAAACTGCAGCGGAATTACGTCTGAGCCCTGATGCAGAAGCTGATAAAACGAATGTTGCCCGTTGGTGCCAGGCTCCCCGAAAACAATTGGCCCAGTAGGATAATGTAGCTGTTCAGCATAGCGGTTGACCTGCTTACCGTTGGATTCCATATCCACCTGTTGCAGATGTGCGGGGAAACGGCTTAACGCTTGGCTGTAAGGCAAAATTGCGGTGGCTCTAAATCCGAGGCAGTTGCGCATATATACCCCGAGAAGGGCATCAAGGAGGGCGGGGTTGACCTTAACATCCTCCTTAAGAGCTAACAGATCTTGTTGGTGCGCCCCTTCGAGAAGTTGCGCAAAGACCTCGGGTCCAAAGGCAAGAGAAAGCAATACCCCCCCCACCGCACTGGTGGACGAGAAACGCCCCCCGACAAAGTCGTCGATGTAAAAACGCTCCAGCATGTGCTCATCTTGCGCCAGTGGGCTCCCCTGCGCCGTTACCGCCACCATGTGCGCTGCGGGATCTAAGCCAGCATCTTTCAGGGTGCCCCGCACCAGAGCGGCGTTGGTAAGGGTCTCCTGCGTGGTACCTGATTTAGACACCAGGATAAACAGGGTGCGGGAGAGGTCAAGACGTGCCAGAACTGCGGCGGCGTCGTCAGGGTCAACGTTAGAGATAAATTCAGCCTCCATCTTCAGCTTGTTGCCCCTGCGTGCTTCTTGTTCTAGGGCAAGATACAAAGCCCTTGGTCCCAGGTCAGAACCGCCAATCCCAATCTGGCATAGGTGGGTAAATGGCTCCCCAGCACTAGAACGGATCTCCCCAGCGTGAAGCGCACGTGCAAAAGTGGCACAGCGTTCCTGCTCGCTGCGATAAAACTCACGGAGATCTGCCTCGGCATGTACCACCTGTGCTCCGCACTGCCCACGAGTGAGATGGTGGAGCACCATGCGCTGTTCACTTGTATTCATCACAACGCCATCAAGCACCGCCCGATACTGCCCCACCACCTGAGCTTCCTGTGCCAATTGCTGCAGCACCTTCAGCGTACGTGGAGTAACGGGGGTGGCAGCGTAATTGAAGTACATCTCCCCCCCCATAGCGCAGGAGTACTCCTCAACTCGGCGCGCATCTAAAAGTGTATGCAGATCCGCGTCAGCACAAGCATGCAGAAGCGTATGGTAAGCTGGATTCTGATCCAGATTGTGATATCTCATGATGTAACATCCTTCACATTAGCGCTGCAGATACGCCTCGGTAACATAGCGCCGCATCATTACGTGGGTGTTGAAATAGTATGCGTTTTTACCGATAGCGTTTTTCATCACGCGGATCCATCCAGGTCTGTCTTCATAGTAGAGAGGAAGAATTTTCTCTTCCAGCTTCATATACATATCCTCGGCATCCGCGATATTGGTTTCCGCAGAGCTGGTGTTGACACTGGTTTCTTCCCCGATTGACCACCCGGTAACATCCTCAATGTGCCCTTCAATCCACCATCCATCCAGGACGCTGAAGTTGGGCACCCCGTTCAGTGCGGCCTTCATACCGCTGGTGCCGGAAGCTTCTAGCGGACGGGTGGGAGTATTGAGCCATACATCCACTCCCGGAATCAGATGTTTTGCAACATCGATGGAGTAGTTAGGCAAATAGATGACGCTAATCTCACCGTGGAGGCGCTCAGCTGCGGCATAGATGTTCTCGATAAGAGCTTTTCCATCGTTGTCGTGAGGATGGGCTTTACCTGCAAATATCAGTTGCACTCGTCCTTTGCCAAGGGCAAGAAGACGTTTGAGATCATGAAAAATCAGGTCATTGCGTTTATACGCCGCCACGCGGCGGGCAAACCCGATGGTGAACACATCCAGAAAAAGTTGCTCTCCAGTCACCTCTTTCACATACTGCGCCAGATACGCTTTGGCACCTTGATGTGCATCCCAGAGCTCTTCATCGGGGATATTGTCCACCCGTACCAGCAACTCAGGCTGCAAGGCCCAGCCGGGGATGTGCCGGTTAAACAACGCTACCATATACGCAGAGGCCCAAGTCAGAGGATGGATGCCGTTGGTGATGGCATGAATTTCATACCCTGGGAACATCTCGCGCGAGACCTCCCCGTGCTTTTTCGCCACCCCGTTTACAAAACGGCTCAATTGTAAGGCCAAGGTGGTCATGTTGAGCTCTGCATCTCCACCCAGTTCGCGCAACTGGTCGAGTGGCAATATATCTTCTCTGAGCACATCTTGCACCAGAGAGTAGTTGAAGCGATCGTGCCCGGCAGAAACCGGAGTATGAGTGGTAAACACACAGCGCTGTGCAACCGCCTTGCGATCCACATCCAAGGTGTTCATCCAACTGCCGGCGTGTACATTGCGCGTTTGGTTCAGCAGTTCGAGGGTGAGAAGAGCAGCATGTCCTTCATTCATATGGTACTGAAACACTCTGAACCCAAGCGCCTGCAAAATCCGCACTCCACCAATACCCAAGACAATCTCCTGCTTGAGGCGGTAGCGCTGATCTCCACCATAAAGCCTGTGGGTAATGGTTTTATCCTCTGCGTTGTTTTCCTCCAGATCGGTATCCAGAAACAGCACCGGCACCACCCCACCGGCGGGGCTATGGTTGCGATACAGCCATGCCGCCACGGTTACCGCACGCCCCTCAATCGGCACTGTAATCCTGACCGGTAGCCGCTTCATGCGTGCGGAGATGTCCCACTCCACCGGGTCCTCGTGCTGGACGCCTTTTGCATCCAAGCTCTGAGCAAAGTAACCCTTGCGACTCGCCAAGGTAACCGCTACCAACGGGATATTAAGGTCTGCCGCGCTTTTGATGGTGTCTCCGGCCAGAACCCCCAGACCTCCACTGTATGTAGGGATCTCCTGAGTCAGACCAATCTCCATGGAGAAATAAGCGATGCGTGACGTTTCAGTAAAGACATTCCAGTATTCCATAACAAAACCCTTTCTATGTTGCTTATAAGTAAACCCCTACCTACATGCACAGCCGATGTGCGGGGTACAATTAAAATAGCGCAGAAACAACATCCTGCAAGTGAGGCGGCAGCTCACTCTCAATTTTAAGCGGTGCGCCCGAGAATGGGTCGGCAAAAGCGATGCTGCGACAGTGAAGAAAAGGATGCACAAGCCCTTGAACTTCTATTCCGCCATAGCGTCTATCCCCCACAACTGGATGCCCTTCGAGGGCAAGCTGACGCCTGATCTGATGTTGGCGCCCGGTTAACAGGGTCAATTCTACCAAGCTCAGATCTGCGTTGCGCTTCAACACAGTAAAGGTGGTGAAACAGTCTTTCACCTTCCCTTTGGTTGTCAAAGGGTGGGCGAGAACCCCTTTTCCCTGCAGTGCTCCACTCACCAGGGCGACATAGACCTTTTCCACGTCATGCCGCATAAACAACGCCCCCAACGCGGCACACGCCTTTTTCCCTTTGCCAAACAGCACCGGCCCTGAAGTCCCCACATCTAGGCGATGGATAGGGGCAACCTGAAAGCGCTTTCCTTTCAGATAATTCTGTACGCGCGAGGTCAGATTGTCATCTTCGTGCCCACTACTGCTGTGCACCGCAACTCCTGCGGGTTTATCCACCACCAGCATCTCCGCGCTTTCGTAGAGGATATTAAATTCAGTAGCAGCAGCAGGGGTCTGGTTAACCAGTTCCTGCAGACGCGCACTCGAACCCAGGGTTATACACTGCCCTTCAGATACCGGCGCATCCGCGGTGCAGGGCGCATCTTCACTACAGATACGCCCCTTCTTAAGCAACTGACGCAGATACCCACGCCCCGCTGCAGGAATACGCTGTTGCAGGAATTGCAGCAACGACTGCCCCGCCTCGTGCTGTTCAACTTTAAAGGTATGCATGCGCTAAAATTCTCCATAACTCGTGTAAGTTTATATCTGCTGCAAGCTTCTATTTGAACCATCGCAACACCAATGATAACACCAGACTGACAATTAACATGGTGGTAATGGGGAAATATACTTTCAGCCCTGGCCTGTCTATTACGATATCTCCAGGAAGGTGTCCGAAGGGGATCTTACCTACCCAAGACCATAACAGCCCCAACATTATTAGGCCAATCCCACTTAAGATAAGAGCTTTTTGCATCACCCCTCCTGCTTAACTCAAGGACACCCGATACCCCACTATACAAAAGCTTCCGAATCTGCTAAGACAGCGCACCAGCGCCTCTGCGCTGTACCAAGTCCAAGGCCATCCCAGGATTCTCTATTTCGTCTCGGAAAGATTTTGCGTATGCCCCCCTCACACCGTGCCACCCAACTCAACTGGATGGAATTCAAAATCCTGATGCGCATCAGTTTTCCGCTGATTTTGGCACAGCTGGCGCAATCAAGTATGGGCTTTGTGGACACCTTGATGGCGGGAAGAGTCAGCGCTACCGATCTTGCTGCGGTTGCCGTGGGTTCAAGTATCTGGTTTCCGGTTTTCATTCTTCTGTTGGGGATTCTCAATGCCCTTACACCAAGCGTTTCCCATGCATACGGGCAAAAAGACAACGTCACCATCCGTGCGTTGATCCCCCAAGGGCTCTACCTCGGTGCAGCTCTTGGACTGGGCGCCGCATTTCTGTTGCGCAACTGCACCCCATTGCTGATCCTGCTAAAGGTAGACGATTCCATTGTACCATTGATAATGGCCTATCTAAAGCCCGTTTCATGGGGATTCCCCGCTATTGGGATCTGTTTTGCGTTACGCTACTGCAGCGAAGGACTTTCAGTCACACGTCCAAGCATGTTGATCAGCTTTGTGGGGCTGCTAGTCAACATTGCAGTTAACTACGTGCTGGTGTTTGGCAAACTCGGCTTTCCTGCCCTTGGCGGCGTTGGATGCGGGGTAGGCACGGCCGCAACCATGTGGGTGATGATGGGAGGGATGCTGCTTATTTTCTGGCGCGGTCGCTTGTTTCGTTACCTGCAGTTGTTGTCGTTTCGCGCGCGCCCCAATGGAGAAATCCTTACTTATCTGCTCCGCCTTGGTATCCCTATTGGCGTGGGGATGTTTATCGAGTGCAGTATTTTTGCGATTATCGCCCTGCTCCTCTCTCGCTTCGGAGCCCAGACTGTAGCCGCGCATCAAATCGCTATCAGCTTTAGCGGCATGATGTTTATGATCCCCTTGAGTATCGCTACAGCTATTTCGGTGCGCGTAAGTTATAATAACGGGCGCAACCACGCGTGCCGCACCAAACGCTCAGTAAGGGTCGGCCTTATCACCACCCTGGGGATATCTATCTTAAGCTGCACCTTCATTGCTGCAAGCGCAAAGCCCCTTACCGCCATGTACACACCAGACTCCGAACTGGCGGGTGCGGCGGCGGCCTTACTCCTTCTTGCAGCCCTGTTCCAAATCCCCGATGCGTTACAGGTCAGCTGTGCTGGGGCATTGCGCGGCTTCAAGGATACTCGCACCCCGATGTTGCTGCAAATTGTATCCTACTGGGGGGTTGGGATGCCCCTCGGATATTTTTTGGGTTTACACTTGGAATTGGCGGCACGTGGTTTCTGGATCGGGCTGATCTGTGGCCTGAGCACTGCCGCACTTTTACTTGGAATACGTCTGCATAAGATTGTGCGGAAAGAGACTGCAAGTAGCCCAATATAATCAGGCAGCCATACACTATGTGTACATGGAAAGTGAAACTGTACTATTCTCTTGCTAGAATCGCATAGTTTGTGCTTAATTTCGGTTTTTGTTTCCAGCCCCTCACAGCACCAGAAGGAGGCCTTCCGTGCGTAATAAAAAAAACTACACCAACAAGCGTCCGCGTAAAATAAAACTGCGCGGTTTCAACAACCTAACCAAGACTCTATCCTTCAACATATACGATATCTGCTATGCCAAGGCGCCAGCAAATCGCAAAGAGTATCTTGAGTATATCGACGAAGAGTACAACGCCGAACGCCTGGTAAAAATTCTGCAGGAAGTCTCCGACATTATCGGCGCTAACATTCTGAACATTTCAAGTCAGGACTATGAGCCCATGGGCGCAAGCGTCACCGTTCTGATTGCGGAGGAGCCGGTAGACGCCAAACCTGATCAAGTATTAGCACACCTAGACAAGAGCCACCTGTGCATCCACACCTATCCTGAAACCGATTCTAAGCTCGGCATCTCCACCTTCAGGGTTGACGTTGATGTCTCCACCTGCGGGCGCATAAGTCCGCTGAAAGCGCTGAACCATCTGATTAAATCGTTTGAATCAGATATTGTGCTGATGGACTACAGAGTGCGAGGCTTCACGCGTGACGTGAAGGGGAAGAAACACTACATCGACCACCGCATTCACTCCATCCAGCAATACATCAATAAAAAAACCCTGGATCAGTATGAATGTGTGGATATCAACATCTATCAGGAGAACTTATTCCACACCAAAATGCTGGTGAAGGAACTTGAATTGGAAAACTATCTGTTCGGCACCGCAATGCAGGACTTCTCTGACAAGGAGAAGGCTCGTGTCAAGGAATTGCTGCACCGTGAGATGACGGAGATTTTTTACTCCAAGAATATTTTCTGATTTTACCTGTCCGCCCATGTTGCACATTATTAACATTGCTAACATTAGCGTTGCCGACAAACACTTTGCAGTTCACTAAACGAAAGGTCCGAAGAGGCTTTTTGTTTCATAAAGTCTAATCAAAAATGGAGGTTTTACCGTTGAACCACAAGATATCTGGTTTTATTTTATTCATCTGCGCCGGCATTGCAATGTGTGGACTCAATGGATGCGGGGATAGCAGCAGCCACAAGCAGCATCAAACCAATGATCCCGTGGCTAATCCCTATTTAGCCTCCGCCTTTGGTGGGATAACTCATTTTGATCCATCTCAAAGCGATTCCACCCCCTACGGTCCTCCGAAGGGAACATTCAATGTAGATCCCCTGGAGCAACCGATCTCCCCTGGGGGACCAGTCAACATTGTTACCCTGGCATCAACTTCTGAATCCTACATGTGGGCAGTAGGTAGCGACAGGGTTGCTTATATAGAGGTTAGTGATGGCAACTGGAACGAGGTGGCGCGTGAAAATGCTCCCGCATACTTGTCTGATGCGCTAAGTTCAATCGCCCCCGAAATCCATACACGAATGGGCGAGGCGACTTTCGAGGGGATGAGTGCAGATGAAGTCCACTCAGAACTCATAGATAACTACGGTCAGGAATATCGCTTACGCATAGCTAACGGCATTTATTCGGTTGTAGACCGCGACAACCTTCTTTATGCGAACTTCGGCAACGGAGTGTATGTGTTTGCCCTCAAAGATCAAGAAAACCCCTCCGCTGGAATAGAGATAAAATATAGGATGGAAAATGCCATCGAAGAAATTGATGTAGCGGAAGAAGGCGCGGTTCTGTGCGGTCTGACCATGACCTACGATGGGTTTCTGGTGATTAACTTCTCTAACGGCATTGCTGTAGTGGATCGAACCCTTGGAATTATTAAGTCAATGGTCTCTTTTGAGGGTGAGAACACCACCAACTCCATAGCTATAGACGAAAAGAATGGAATTTACCTGGCGACAGACAGGATGATGCGCAAGCTAGTGTGGACTGGCGCCAAACTTTCTGACGAAGAAGACGACGGAGCCTGGAGTTCCCCTTACGATTTTTCAGAAGAAAGACCACCGATAGTTAAGCACACCACAGGAACAGGTGCCACTCCCACCCTTATGGGCTTTGGTGAAGATGCTGACAAACTGGTCGTTATAACCGACGGCTGCAAACAGATGAATCTGGTGGCCTTCTGGCGCGATGAAATACCAGAAAGATTTGCCCAGCAACCTGGTACCCAATCACGCCGCATTGCCGGGCAGATTCCGGTAACTTGTGGCTTTACCTCTCCCCCACCCTGGGTTCAATCGGAACAATCAGTGGTGGTAAGAGACTATGGAGCTTTTGTGGTCAATAACCTACCCTTTGATGCGGATAGTATGCAGAGGGTCAACAATATTCTTGGTGTTACTACGCTGGGTCCCGTATATCCACCCTCATACGGGGTGGAACGGTTCCGCTGGAACACAGGAACCCACCAGTGGGAATCGGTATGGAGCCGCACTGATGTCTCCTCCACTAGCATGGTGCCGATTCATTCTCAATCAAGCAACATGGCAGTGGTGGGCGGTTACTACAACGATGGTTGGGAGATTACCGGCATGGACTGGAACACCGGTGAAACCGTCCATCGCACCTTGTTCGGGAAGAGCAACTACGGCAACGGGGCCTATGCCATCCTCCAGTTTTTCCCCAACGGAGATCTGCTTTTCAACAGTCTGGTGGGACCGTACCGAGCAAGCTACGAAAACTAATGGAACTTGCGCTCAATATTATTGCCATCGTCTTTTTTAGAAAAGTTGAATTATGCGACATTTCAAGTTTTTACCCTCGATCCTTCTTCTTGCGCTCCCCCTGTTCACGTTAGGGGGGTGCGGCAACAGTTCTTCCTCGCACAATTCCGCGGAGAACGTTTCCGCGCAGGTGATCTCCGATGCCTATATCTTCAGTCTTCCGCTGGTGATGGTGTCCGCGACCATGCAGAACTCCACAAATACCCTGGAGGCTACCTCCAATAAGGCACCACTGAATCAATTGCACCACGCTACCAATCTAGTAAAAGTTGACTTTCGGGGGGTCGTTTCTCCCAACGTTGACACCCTTTATTCTCAGGCCTTTATCGACCTGAAAGATGGGCCTCTTGTCTTTGTGAAGCCTGAATCGGACCGATATTGTTCAATGCAGTTTATGGATAGCTGGACAAATTCAGTGGGCATTGCCGGATCCGGCGGAGAGGTTGGAGAGGATACTTACGCGGAGCAGGTCTGCATCCTCATGAAGGAGGACGACCATGACACCGTTGCTCCCACTGGAATGAAGGAGATTCGATTCTCTGGGAACCTCGGGTGGATCATTGGACGAACCCTGTGTGAAGATGAGGATGACCTTGTAAATGTCTGGGACATTCAGGATCGGATGCAACTGCTGCCTCTAGCCGCTTATCTCGGTGGTGGAAGTTACGTTCCTCCCGCTGGAGCCTATGACCCAGAGTACGACTTTGTTCCAGTAGAGCATGTTACCAACATGTCCCCAGGTGAATTTTTTGAAGAAGCTAACAGGTTGATGCAGGAAAATCCCCCCGTTGCAGCCGATCAGCCCATGATGGAGAAGCTTCAGTCGATAGGGGTGGGTCCAGGGCTAACCTTCGACCCTGCAGTTCTCGGAAATGACGCCGCTGCCATCGACACGGCCTGGAAAGAGATGCTAAGCAGGGTCGGAGAGCGGATAATGGAGTCCAGTCGGAAGTTCTTCGTTTATTGGGATCCGTGGGAATACCTGGGTGAGCCCATTTCCGAGTTTGGCACAGAGTATGATTACCGTGCCATGGTCGCACTGAAGGGGTTGGGAGCCAACCCGGTCTCCGCCGCGATCTACGCCAGCGCCAACAAAGATTCAGGCGGCAACCCTCTAAAGGCTGGAGGAAGCTACAGGGTACATTTCGAAGCAGGAGCACTCCCGCCGATATTAGAGGATGGGTTTTGGTCGATCACCGCCTACGGAGATGACAACTTCCTGATTCCAAATAGTCTGGATCGCTACAGCATCAACGACAGAACCGCCGTCATCTTCAATGCAGACGGCTCCTTGGACCTGTTTGTTCAGCCCGAGCCTCTCAATGATAACGACCCTCTAAAGGCCAACTGGCTTCCCATAGGAGATGATGGATTTCACCTGTTTTTACGGATCTACTGCCCAGACATGGAAACAATAGACGCAGATTGGGACGCCCCGCGCATAATAGAATCTGATAAAAATGCTCTGTAGCTCCTTCACCGCAAGCCCCAGGAAAGGGCTTGTATAATGGAACTCGATCAAATCAGGAGGTTTTACCGTTGAAACATAAGTTATCAAACTTTACTTTATTGGCGTGTGCCAGCGTTGCAATATTAGCTTTCAGCGGATGCGGAGATAGCAGCAGCCACAAGCAGCACCAAGCCAAGGATCCGGTGGCAAACCCTTACTTGGCGTCCACCATCTATGGGATAACCCATTTCGACCCATCCCAGAGCGACTCCACCCCCTACGGCCCCCCCAAAGGAATCTTCACGGTTGACCCCATGGAACAGCAGATCTCCCGTGGTGGACCGATAAACATCATCACTCTGGC
The DNA here is from genome assembly GCA_964508035.1 of uncultured Desulfuromonas sp. Lineage (GTDB taxonomy): Bacteria > Desulfobacterota > Desulfuromonadia > Desulfuromonadales > Desulfuromonadaceae > JAIVHC01. Next base: position 13,870 of record CAZDRL010000004.1, on the reverse strand, counting down.
ATCAACATCAGATTCGCACATGTGGGGAATAGGTAGCGACCGCGTATCCTATATTGATGCCAGCGAAGGGGAATGGACCGAGGTGACTCGCATGGATGCCCCGGCATTTTATTTCGACGAGCTAGGCCCAATTGACCCTGCGACGCATAAAAAGATTGGGGAGATGACATTCGAGGGCCGCACCCTTTCTGAGGTAGACTCCATCCTCACCGAAAGCTACGGAGAGAGCTATCCCGCCCGTCTGGTTAACGGCGTCTATTCGGTCGTCGACCGGGACAACACCCTGTACGCAACGTTCGGCAACGGGGTGTATGCGCTTGCCCTCAAGGATCAAGAAAATCCCTCTGCTGGGCTAGAGATAATCTACAGTATAGAAGATGCAACCACGCAGATAGACGGGCCACTAGCAGGAACGCCCTTATTTGGTCTCACCATGACCTACGACGGCTTTTTGGTAATAAACTTCTCCAACGGCGTTGCGGTGCTGGATCGGTCACTAGACCCAGATACGGCGCAATTCGTAGGATTCTCTGGTGAAAAAACCAGCAATTCCATCGCTATAGATGAAAATAACGGCATATATGTGGTCACCGATAAGATGATGCACAAGCTTGTCTGGACCGGCACCAAGCTTTCAGAGGATGCAGCCGACGGGGCCTGGAGTTCTCCTTACGATGCCCCAGAGGACGCACTTCCACCAATAGTCAAATTCGGCCCAGGCTCAGGTTCCACTCCGACGTTGATGGGGGTCGGTGACGACCCTGACAAGCTCGTCGTCATAACTGACGGTAGCCAGCACATGAGCCTGGTAGCCTTCTGGCGCGATGAGATTCCAGAAAACTTTGTCCAGCAACCTGGCACTGCATCTCGCCGCATAGCAGGGCAGATCCCGGTGACGTGCGGGCTTGACCCTCTTCCAGTCTGGATTCAATCAGAACAATCAGTGGTGGTAAGAGGCTACGGAGCTTTTGTAGTCAATAATATGCCCCTCGATGCGGAAGAAATGCCAGAGCTGCTCAAGAAACAGATCCTCGGAGTTGCTACGTTAGGGCCGGTATATCCTCCCTCGAAAGGGGTAGAGCGATTCCGCTGGGATACGAAAAAACGCCAATGGGAATCAACCTGGAGCCGCAACGACGTCTCCTCCACCAGCATGATCCCCATCAACAGTCAAGCAGGCAACATGGCAGTAGTTAGCGGATATGACGACGACGGATGGGGGATCACCGGTCTGGATTGGAACACAGGAGAGACTGTCCATCGCACCCTGCTTGGTAAGACCAACTACGGCAACGGCTCCTACGCCATAATTCAGTTTCTTCCTAACGGAGACCTGCTCTTCAATAGTCTGGTGGGGCCGTACCGAGTAAACTACGAACAGTAGCGTAACTTGCGACGGAACTAAGTGCGATAAATATATGAAAAACGCCGGAATCTCTTTGAGTCCCGGCGTTTTTCATATCTCACTATTAAACTAAAGAGCTTGATAGTTCATACACTGGCCAAGCTACGCTAACTTCTTGGCTGAAGCTACAAGAAACAGCCTCACCAGCTTTCGCCTAAAGCTCGGCAGGATGTGTACATAAGTGCTCTTTTAAAATACGCTGTGCCGACGCTGAAGCACTTAAATACGTCCCGCGCTCCCGAGCACAGCTTCGTTCTTGTGTTTGATTAGCTTTATCAGCTCGGTGCGCGCGGCGCCCAGATATTTGCGCGGGTCGAATTCTTCTGGATTGTTGGCGAGAAATTCACGCACCTTGGAGGTTACTGCCAGACGTCCATCGGAATCGATATTGATTTTACACACGGCACTTTGCGTCGCCTTACGCAGTTGCTCTTCCGGCACCCCAACCGCACCATCCAGGCGTCCGCCATACTGATTAATGAGGCCAACATACTCCTGCACAACGCTGGAAGCACCGTGGAGCACAATAGGGAATCCGGGGATGCGCTTCTCAATATCGGCGAGGATATCAAAACGCAACGGGGGCACTTCTTCGCCCTCTTTGAGCTTGAACTTGTATGCCCCGTGGCTGGTACCTATGGAGATCGCCAGGGAGTCAACGCCAGTTTGGGAAACAAAGTCCTCCACCTCCTCGGGGCGAGTATAAGTAGAGGTCTCTGCCACCACGTCATCTTCAATCCCCGCAAGGACACCAAGCTCACCCTCTACGCTGACGTCAAACTGGTGCGCATATTCCACCACCTGGCGGGTAAGAGCAACATTGTCTGCATAGGGAAGGTGAGATCCATCAATCATGACAGAGGAAAAGCCCGAATCGATACACGATTTGCACAGCTCAAACGAATCTCCATGGTCAAGATGGAGAGAAATGGGCAGATCGACCCCCATCTCCCGGGTCATCTCTACCGCTCCCATGGCCATATAGCGCAACAGGGTTGCATTGGCGTACTCGCGCGCCCCTTTGCTCACCTGAATAATCACCGGCGACCTTCCTTCGGCACACGCAGTTACAATAGCTTGCAACTGTTCCATGTTGTTAAAATTGTACGCTGGAATGGCGTAACCGCCATCAAAGGCACGCGCGAACATCTGCTTCGTATTTACCAGGCCAAGCTTGCTGTAATGGATAGGTTCTGCCATAGTTAAAACTACCTCCGGTTGTGAGTAATCGAAAATTGGCTTGTGTCAGCCAAGAGTGCGCTAAGGGTTTACAAGTGGCTCTTCTAGAGGGACTGACCACGCGCTATACTACCACATCTGTTAACCAGGAGTTTAATGGATAGATGCAACGTGTGCAACCACTCCAGCGGCAATGTCTACGGATGGGGTGGCGTATTTTTTTCGGAACAGTTAGTAAAAGTGGAGGGCAAACTGATGCGTATTCTTATTTCCGGAGCCTCCGGCCTAGTTGGAACCGCCTTATGTGCATATCTGCAAGCACGTGGACACTCCCCTGTCCCCCTGTCACGTACCCGAGATGAAGCCCAACCGTGGTGGGATATTCGCACAGGAGAAATAAGCTGGGGGTCTAACCCAGACTACGACGTAGTTATCCACCTCGCGGGGGAAAATATCTCCTCCGGGCGTTGGACCACACGCAAAAAAGAGCGTATCCGCATGAGTCGCGCGAGTGGCACTACCCTGCTGGCCCAAAGCTTGGCAGAAAAAGAGCACAAGCCAACACTGTTCATCAGCGGCTCTGCAGTAGGCTTCTATGGCGACAGAGGGGATGAGAAACTCACCGAGCAAAGCAGGAGCGGCAGTGGTTTTCTGGCACAGGTATGCCAGGAATGGGAAGCCGCCTGCAGTCCGGCAATTACAGCTGGAATTCGCACGGTAAATATCCGCCTGGGGATGGTACTCAGTCCCAATGGCGGCGCCCTGCAGCAGATGCTCCTCCCATTTAAGCTGGGCCTGGGTGGCCCCATGGGGAACGGGCGTCAGTTCATGAGTTGGATTTACATTGAGGATCTATGTCGCGCAATAGAACACATCATCCAGGAACGCACACTGCAAGGCGCGGTTAACTTAGTTTCTCCTGAAGCGGTACGCAACAAGGAGTTCACCACCACCTTAGGGCGGGTAATCGGACGCCCGACAGTATTGCCGGCGCCCCCTTTCGCTTTACGCCTACTGCTAGGGGAGATGGCGGACGCTCTGCTCCTCTCCAGCACACGCGCTGTACCGCAAAAGCTACTGGAAAGCGGCTTTACTTTCACTCACCCCGATCTATATGAATCGTTACAGCAAAGCACCTGATTATTTCGATTCTTCTCCACTTCTCACCTCAAGATACGGAAAAGGGGAAAAGGTCAGGGCATTAAAGAAGTTGAAAATCTTTTATCTCTGCACTAGGATACGCTGGTTTATTTTACTGAGTGTGCCTGCTAGAGGGCATGGCTTGACAGGGAGCATATATTTATCCTGAGGCTATTTATAGGACAAAGCTATCTTAGGATTGTCGAGGATTGTCGAGAAAACGAACCACCACATCTACAAAAGGGCTTTACATCATGAAAACAAAAGCGGAAGAGTACTATACAGACTGGTCGCAACGCCTAGAACTCGCCGAGGAGATGATTCCCATTATTGGCGATCTATATCGTAACCGCGGAGTGATCACCACCATCTACGGGCGCAAACTCAACAATCGGCAGCCCATTGGGATTTTGCGTGCACACCGCTTTGCGCGCCAGATTATTGAAAGCGAAATCTCTGTGCGCGATAGTTTCCCGGTTCTCCAGGCGCTGAGCAAGCTGGATCTGGCCCCATGCAAGATCGACCTGGGGAAGCTGACCAGCGCCTTCATGCAAGAACCGCAGAGTAGCGATGTAACAGCGTTTGTAAAAACCAGGCTTGATTCCATGAATACCGGTTCTACCCCCGTGCTGTGCAAGCCGCGCGATGTGGTGCTCTACGGCTTTGGACGGATCGGGCGTCTGCTGGCGCGCATCCTTATCGAACAGAGCGGTGGCGGTGACAAACTGCGTCTGCGCGCAGCGGTGGTGCGCAAGGGGAGCGAAGATGACCTGATCAAGCGCGCCAGTTTGTTGCGACGCGACTCCGTGCATGGGCGTTTCAATGGAGTGATTCAGATCGATGAGGAAGAAAACGCCATCATCGCGAACGGCAACATGATAAAAATCCTCTACTCTGACGCGCCGGAAAATATCGACTACACCACCTACGGAATCGAGGATGCCATTGTTATCGACAACACCGGTAAATGGCGCGACCGCGAAGGGCTCGGACGCCACCTGCAGGCCAAGGGGGTATCCAAGGTGATCCTTACCGCCCCCGGCAAAGGCGACATCCCCAATATTGTATACGGCATCAATAATGAACTGATCCACGAACAAGAGAACATCTACTCTGCTGCCAGCTGCACCACTAACGCCATTGTACCGGTGCTAAAGGCAGTGTCGGACCGTTTCGGAATTGTGAATGGACATGTAGAGACCTGCCATTCGTACACCAATGACCAGAACTTGATCGACAACTACCACAACAAACCGCGGCGTGGACGCAGTGCACCTTTGAATATGGTGCTTACCGAAACTGGAGCAGCAAAGGCGGTAGCAAAAGCGCTGCCTGAGCTAAAAGGGAAACTGACCGGCAACGCCATCCGCGTCCCTACCCCGAATGTCTCTATGGCAATCTTGAATCTGAGCCTGAAGGAGAAAACCACGGTTGCTCAGCTGAATGCCCATCTGCGCGATGTGTCTCTAAACTCTAAGCTACAGGATCAGATCGACTACACCAATTCGCCTGAAGTTGTATCGAGCGACTTTGTCGGTTCTGCCTATGCTGGGGTGTTTGATTCTCTCGCCACCATTGTAGAAGAGGACCGTTGTGTGCTGTATGTGTGGTATGACAACGAGTACGGTTACAGCTGGCAGGTGGTGGGTTTAGTGGAAGAAATTGCAGGATTGAAACTCCCCACCCTCCCCTGAGAGGTGGCGCGCAAAGTGGATTGATGCCCAAGAGCGGTGTCCTGAACAGGATACCGCTCTTTCTTTAACGCAACTGACTTCCGGAACTCATCAATGCAAGAAAGTCGGTGAAGTTTTCGGTATGCAAAGCAGCAACAACTGCCCCCGGCTCGCGGAAACGCCGCGTAATTTCTGCCGCAATATCCAACTGCGCACTCGGGTCGTTTTCAGGGGTGAGAATTAGAAATATCAGGTTGGCCAGCTTCCCGTCGGGGGCATCAAAATCGATCCCGCGTGAGGAGATTCCAACCGCCACCCACACCCCATCAAGGCCAACAACACGTGCGTGGGGTAAGGCAACACCGTTGCCAATACCGGTGCTCATAATTTCTTCACGCGCCCAGACTGCCAGCTCCAACGCACCAGCGTCCAGATCGCCAACCTCGCCCACTGCCGTGACCATCTCCCGGATAACTTCGCGCCGCGTGCGCGCCTGGAGTCCACGGATAAAAAGTTTGGCAGATAACACATCCCTGAGTTTCCACTTTTTCTCTTTGTGCAGGATCAAACTCATGGATGGGCCGCTGATCATGGAGGTCACCATCGCCATCACAATAAGGGCGACAAACAGGCGTTCGTCAATAATTCCGGCATTGAGGGCAATCATCCCTACGATAATTCCCATAGCACCAACGGAGACCATGGCAAATCCCACCGCAAAAGATTCCTGCTGCGACATCCCCCCCCAGCGCGCCCCAAGGGTTCCACCCACGAGTTTACTCACACACGCCATGAGCAACACCACCAGCACCAACCCCACATCGAAATGGGCGAGAAAATCCACCTTCAGGCCAATGCTGGCAAAAAACACCGGCGCAAAGATAAAGGAGACAAAGTCTCCGATAATTACCCGACTGCGCTCGCGCAGATGGGAGGAATCTCCAATGGCAACCCCGACAATAAAAGCTCCCAAAATGGCATGAATTCCAATCCATTCGGTGAATGCCGCCCCCAGAAAACCAAGAATCAGGGCGAAACTCAATTCCCCTGCAGGCCAACGCGTATACGCCTGCACAAAAGGCAATACCTTATGTATCAGGCTACGCCCGAAGGTGAGCATTCCTGCAATGAAGATCAGCGTGAGCGCAATGGTCGTCACTACCTCCACTCCGGCGCCAGTGCTACCGCTGAGAAAACCCAGAATTACCGCAAAAACCACCCAGCCGATAATATCATTCAAAATAGCCGCACTGATCACGACCATCCCCAGATCACTGCGATACAGCCCCATATCTATCAAGATTTTCACAATGATGGGCAGGGCAGAGATGGAGATCGCAATAGCAAAAAACAGGGCAAAGACCAGAGGATCTGAGTCCGGCATGCGTCCCAACGCTGCGGGCGCAATAAATGCCGCCAACATTGCGACCGCGAACGGAATCGCAATGCTGCTTAGCCCAATTTTGCCCCCGGTTTTCCCCTGTTTCCATGCAGTAGAGAGATCCACCTCCATCCCCGCAACCAGCAAAAAAAGTCCAATAGCCAACGTGGCGATGCTGTCGAGGGCAATAGCGTTAACTCCATGCAATGGAAAAAGTGTTTCACTTACCGCAGGAGCTATACGCCCGAGAATCGTCGGACCGAGAATTACCCCAGCAAGCAACTCCCCCAGCACCGAAGGTTGGCGCAGACGTTGCGCAACCTCCCCCAAAGCGCGCGCCATCCCCAGCAAAACAGCGAGAGAAAAAAACATTACGGCTATGTTATGTGAGTTAAGCGCCACCATCTGTTTTGCTCTCCACCGGATTGAAATGTTTAATTCAAGGGGTCGTACTCAAGCGCATGAAGTACAAGAAATACCCGAACTTAGCTCTAATGCAATAAAATATCGACCCAAGTATGTAGCGCGACTATCGCCAGCAGCGCCAGAAACAAGCGGCGGATACGACGCGGTGAAAGGCGACGGCACAGAAGTGATCCCAGGTGCACCATAGGGATGGAACCCAGAACCACCGGAATCGCGTAAGTCCATACCACCTGCCCGGTAGCAACCTTGCCTGCTGCTCCCAATACGGCACCGATGAATACAACCCCGAGGCTCGACCCCACCGCCAATTTGAGCGGGAACTTAAGCACCGTTACCAATAACGGTACCAAAATAAACCCACCCCCAGCTCCAAGGAGTCCTGAAACAACTCCCACACTGCCCCCCACTAAAACGCACCCGCCCCGATGTGGAGAAAACTCTCCCGCCCCAGAATCTGTCTGTCCTTGAGGTTCTGGAGGCAAGAGAACAAAAGGGAGCAACAGCAAAACCCCAAAGGTGAGCAGGAGCACATCAGCGTGTACATATTTGGAGAGCACTGCGCCCAAGAAAGCCCCCCCAGCAAGCGGGATACCAACAGCAACCACTCCGGCAGGGTGCAGGGTGCCACTGCGCCGATGGAGAAAAGCTCCTAGCGCCGAGGCTGTTAACACCTGAAGCATGGTGATGCCGCTAACGGTATGCATATCCAATACCCCCACCCCAACAAGGGGGGGAATTGAAAGCAACAAAGGGATCAGGATTACAGCACCACCCACGCCAAGGAGCCCCGATATAAAGCCCCCTAAGCAGCTGATACACAACAACACTATTGCCACGTAATGCTCCAGGTTCACAAAGGCCATTCTGAATGAAAATTTGGACACCGAAACTATACCACAGCATTTTCCCCGGGCTTGGCAACAAAAAAAGGGGAGGTCAAATGACCTCCCCTTTTCTGTTGCAAACGCAGATGCGCAGCTTGCTTAGTAACTCTGCATCTGACGCATTTTTTTACGCAGACGGCGCTGAGCCTCTTTCTCTTTGCGCTTACGCTTTACGCTCGGCTTCTCGTAAAACTTGCGCCGTTTCATCTCGCGGAAAAGACCCTCCTGCTGCAGCTTACGCTTCAGGACGCGGATCGCTTTCTCCACGTTGTTGTCCATTACCTGTATTTCCAATACTCTTCACCTCACTTCCGTCAAACTGTACTTCTATTCCACAGTGTGGGTGCGGCAGAATATATGATAGCCTTTATCTTGTCAACCGGTTTAGGACGTGAAAATACAAGGCGTATCAAGATTAGCGCAACGCTGATATTGTAAATTCTCGCCCAAATGTGTAGGGTTATGCAGCTACTTAAGCAGGGTCGTTTTAGGCGCTGCAAACCCACCTACATCCAAAACCCTGAACAGAATATTCACTGCAACGAGGTTTCATGCTTACAGATATAAGTTCCAGAACCGATCTGGTACGTCTCATCCCCTTTGGAGGCGCCGGAGAGATTGGGATGAACCTCCTTGCATTGGAGCACCAAGGGAGCATTCTGCTGGTCGACTGTGGGATGATGTTTGCCGATACCGCTCTTGGTGGTGCTGATATTATTCTGCCAGATATCGGGTGGTTACGTGCGCAACGCGAACGCATTTGTGCCATAGTGATAACCCATGGACACGAAGATCATATTGGCGCCCTCCCTTTTGTTCTCACAGATTTAGGCAACCCGCCTATCTATGCCACACCATTCACTCTGGAGTTGATCCGTGCTCGTTTACACAAGCGCAAACATTCAGGCGCTGCGTCCATGCACCAGATCCAGCCGCGCAAACCCTTCCGCTGTGGCGCCTTTACCATAGAAGCGTTCAGCGTTGCGCACTCCATCCCCAGCGGAGTGGGACTCGCCATAACCACTGCGGCTGGGTGCATAATTCACAGCGGTGATTTTAAGCTAGACCCGTCCCCTGTGGATGGGATAACCACCGACCTCGCTACACTGGGGCGCTACGCCGATGCCGGGGTTTTAGCTCTGCTAGCCGACTCCACTAATGTGGAGCAACCTGGATTTAGTGCCTCTGAAAATGACCTTGCCCCGATTTTTGCCCACATAAATGCGCACTGCAGTGGCAATGTATTTATCTCCACCTTCTCCTCCAATATCCACCGCATCCAACTGGCAATTAATGCCGCAGAAAACGCTGGACGGAAAGTGATGCTGCTTGGACGTGGGCTCTGTGAAAACATAAACATTGCGCTCAAACTTGGGCTTTTATGCGTAAGGCCACACACCATAGTCCGCGCAGAGCATGCTACAGAGTACACCCCGAGGGAGAAATTGTGTATTATCGCTTCCGGCTGTCAGGGTGAACCAGGCAGTGCCATGCAGCGGATAGCCGCAGGGGGGAATCCGCATGTGCAGATAAAATCAGATGATAGTGTAGTTATCTCAGCACGCACTATCCCCGGCCGCGAGTTACAGGTTAATGCTATGTTGAACCAGCTGCACTGTCTGGGAGCAAAAATCATCACCGGCACAAATGCGGATGTACACGTGAGCGGGCATGCATGCGCCGCAGAACTGCGTCAACTTGTAGCACTAGTCAAACCACGCTTTTTTATCCCCCTGCATGGAGAGCCACGCCACCTGATGCAGCATGCGCACCTGACTCAGCACTGTGGAGTTGGAATGCAAAACACCCTGATCCTTCGCGATGGGATGGGGGCCACACTCTCCTGCAATGGGGTAAAACTTGAACCCTCTATTTCGTGCTGCCCTACATATATAGATATGCACAATGGCGCAGAAGTGGAGCGTTCTCACCTGCAGGAACGTAAACGGATGGGCAGAGATGGATGCGTGCACGTAAGTGTGTCTTTCAGCTCCACGCCTCCAGAGACACCCGTACTAGCGATTGCGGTTCATTTGAGTGGAATCAATAACCACACCCTCCACTCCGAACTGAAAATCCAGTTGCAGGAGCAAACACGTGACATTGTTGCCCAGCTGGCTCCCGCAAAGAGAGCAACAGCACAACACGATCATCTATATACCGAAATACACAAACAAAGTGTGGCGTTATGCAAAAAAATTCTAGGGTATCGTCCCCATGTAACTGTAGCCACTCACAATCATTAACCCTTTAATTACTATAGAGGATTACCTTTGCCCATGACCATGCTACAATCTATGTTTCTAGGCCTGCTCCAAGGTCTGACTGAGTTTCTCCCCGTCTCATCCTCGGGGCACCTGGCCATTGCACAACACTTTATTGCCGACTTTGAGCAACCAGGAATTTTATTTGATGTGATCCTCCACTTTGGCACTTTAATTGCCGTAATGCTCTATTTCAGCAATGATATCAAAAACCTATGCTTAGCTCCATGGAACAAAAGCGCACAAGGCAAACAATACCGCAAACTACTATTGCTGATAATTTTTGGTTCAATCCCTACAGCGATAATTGGCCTTGCCTTCAAGGACACCTTCACTGCGATGTTTCACAACATATATGCAGTGGCGAGTATGCTTTTAATAACTGGAACCCTGCTGTTTGCGGCGCAGCGCTGGCGGCACGGGAAGCGCCCCATGGAGAGCATCACCTTTACCGATGCATTTATAACCGGGGTGGCGCAGTCCCTCGCAATAGCACCGGGAATCTCGCGCTCCGGCTCCACCATTGCCGCCCTGCTGTTTCGCGGAATTGACGGCGCAAGTGCTGCACGTTTTTCATTCCTCCTGTCGCTGCCAGCGATCGCCGGAGCAACACTTCTCTCAGTAGGTGACATGCAGAATTTGCCCACAGATCAAATCCCTGTGTATCTGGCAGGTGGAGCAACGGCATTTGTCAGTGGTCTCGCTGCCATTCATATGCTCCTGCGCATCCTTGCGCGTAAGCGATTGAGCGTCTTCGCCCTGTATTGCTGGGCTGTTGCATGCGCGGTATTTGTGCTATCTTAGGCAGTTAAAGCGCCTGGTGTGCGTGTTGAGCTGCAACATACAGAAAGATGGCAAACCACATGCATATGCACAACTGCTTAAAGCACAAGTATCCATTTAGCTTTTTACATTTCACTCTTACTTTTGAGTCATCTATCCATGGAACAAGCTCCTGAAACATCGCGCATTCAGCGTTTACGCCGTGAAATAGCCGCTCTTGCGTGGCTCGCGCTGGGGACATATCTGCTTTTGTGCCTGACTTCATTCAGCAACGCAGATCCGTCCTTCAACAACAATCTCGCACCGGAAGAGATCCATAACTACGGCGGGATTATCGGAGCACATGTTGCTGATATCCTGTACCAATCTATCGGCATCCCCGCGCTGTTGCTGCCGTTGATGGCATTTTTCCTCGCGTGGAGACTTCTGCGTGCTCGTGCCGTTAAGTTACGCGCGTATAAAATCATATCTTTTATAATTTTCATTGTATCCAGTGCGGGCCTTTTAGCCCTTCGTCTCCACAGTATCAACCTAGGAGAGGAGAAAATTGCTGAAGCTGGCGGCGCTATAGGACGCCTGCTCCACAATTTTCTAGCTGAATATCTCAATACCGCCGGTGCGGCACTGGTACTTCTAGTGTGCTGCACAGTCTCCGCCATCATTATGACCCGCTTCTCTCTCACGCTGTTTTTTGCCGGACTAGGGGATCGCATGGCGCGTTTCTTTGAACAGCGCCAACAACAAAAAGCATTGAAGAAAAGCGAGAAGCAGAAAGCCAAGGCGACCGAACCCCGCATTGCCACCTCAGAACCAAAGAAAACCAGGGACCCAAAAAACAAAACAAGAAACAAGGGCAGCAAAAAAGAAGCTGAAGCAGAGACCCAAGCCGCCTTTGACTTTATCGAAACCGCTGGCGCCTACCATGCGCCATCCCTGTCTCTTCTCGACCACGATGGAGATACCCCTCCACCGGTGGATCGAGACTCTCTGATGGCGATGGCGCGCATTCTGGAAAACAAGCTTAAGGATTTCAACATCAGTGGCGAGGTGGTAGAAGTTAAACCAGGACCGGTAGTAACCATGTTCGAGTTTGCCCCCGCGCCGGGAATTAAAGTAAATAGGATTGCCGGCTTATCCGACGACCTCTCCATGGCATTGCGCGCCACCTCCATCCGCATTGTTGCCCCCATCCCTGGGCGTGGCGTAGTGGGGATAGAAATCCCCAACAATACGCGCGAAACCCTGTACCTGAAAGATGTCATTGCTTCGGATCAGTTTCGCAAACATGGTGGCAGACTACCACTGGCTTTGGGGAAGGATATTTTCGGCCAGCCGATAGTAACAGACCTCACCAAAATGCCACATCTGCTGGTTGCAGGCTCTACCGGCAGCGGAAAATCTGTCTCCATCAACACCATGATCCTATCCTTGCTTTACAAGGCAGACCCCGAAGATGTGCGCCTGATCCTGGTGGACCCCAAGATGCTGGAACTCTCCATCTACGAAGGGATCCCCCACCTTCTCCTTCCAGTTGTGACCGACCCTAAAAAGGCCTCACTCGCCCTGGGTTGGGCGGTACGTGAGATGGAGCGGCGCTATAAACTTATGGCGGACAAGAGTGTGCGTAACATCGATGGCTACAACAAAAAGCTTGCCAAAGAACGGAAAGACCAGGAGCGTCTGGCGCGCCTGGAGGCAGCAACGGCAGCCGCAGAGGAAACAGATGGGAGTTCCTTAGACGCGATGGGAGTCGATCCATCTTCTACTCAAATGGATCCAACCTACGTTGCGCCCGATACAGATGAAGAGCTCGAACACGAACATCTACCGCACCTAGTGGTAATAGTAGATGAGCTTGCCGATCTTATGATGGTGGCAGGACGCGAAATTGAAGAACATATCGCACGCCTGGCTCAGATGGCGCGAGCTGCTGGAATTCATCTGATTCTGGCAACCCAGCGCCCTAGTGTCGATGTCATAACAGGGCTTATCAAAGCTAACTTCCCTACCCGCATCTCTTTCAAGGTGTTTTCCCGCACTGACTCCAGAACCATCCTGGACAGCATGGGAGCAGAAACCCTGCTGGGGATGGGGGACATGCTGTTTCTCCCTCCGGGGACCGGAAGCTTGCAACGGGTCCACGGAGCATTTGTGTCGGAGCTTGAGGTACAGCGTGTGGTGGAATTTTTGGCTAAGCAAGCCAAACCCGAATATGACATCAGCATCCTCACCCCTCCACCGGAACAGGACGGCAATGGCGTCGATGGAGTTGACGAATATGACGAGCGCTGGGATGAAGCACTTGCCCTGATAGCTCAGACACAGCAAGCCTCAATCTCAATGATTCAACGCCGTCTGCGTATTGGCTACAATCGCGCGGCACGAATTATTGAGCAGATGGAAAAAGAGGGAATTGTTGGCCCCTCAGACGGAACCAGCAAAGGGCGTGAAGTGTTGATTTCGGCGCATGAATAGCCTTCGGCTTGTAGTTTATGTGCCACAATCTATAAATAAACACTCACACGGTGCACAATTTACTTGCAACAAGCATTAACACCGTGGTAAGGTGCAGCATGTTTTCAGTTTAGTACGGAGTTCTTTTGACTTATGGTACGTATCGTTCCACGGAAATCCGGCTGTAAACGCAGTAATAGACCGATAGTAGATCGGCAACAAAAGGAGTAAGAAACAATGGCACAAGGTTCAGTAAAGTGGTTCAATGACGCAAAAGGTTT
>CAZDRL010000003.1:0-98300 GCA_964508035.1 uncultured Desulfuromonas sp. | reverse complement strand
CATGGACGTACTGGGCTGGCACACGTGGTTCTCGGCAGCACTGCCGAGCGCGTCGTGCGCAAAGCGGGGCTCCCCGTTTTGACCGTGCCCATCCGCGCAAAAGCATTGTAGCAGGCAGAAGCAGATCACCCCTTGATAACTGCCAGAGGACGCAGCTCTATTTGCACCTCAACCAGGTCGGTCTGATTTTGCATCACCTCATCGATATCTTTGTAGGATTCCGGGGCTTCGTCCAGATCGGAGCGCCCCCGGATGGCGTGCAAAACTCCGCGCTTATTGAGGGATTTTATCACCTCTTTCAAGTCCAGGGTTTTGCGCGCCCGAGTCCGGCTCATGATTCTGCCGGCACCGTGGGAACATGACTCGAAAGACTGCGCTTCCCCCTTCCCTTTTACCAGAAAAGAGCGCGTCCCCTGGGAGCCGGGAATCATCCCCCACTCGCCTTTACGGGCTCGGGTTGCCCCCTTTCGATGCACGATAACCGTTTCGCCGAAATGCTCCTCCATGGCGGCGAAGTTATGCGGTTTATTGATGAAGTCCGCAAATTCTACCTCGGGCAGAACCTCCCTGAAAGCTGCCTTTACCCGCTCCATCATCAACTTTCTGTTGGCGAGCGCAAATTCGAGGCAGTAGTTCATTTCATTCCAGTACAACGCAAAATACTCTGACGCTTCCGGAATATATGCCAGGTCGCGAGACACATCTTCGCCAGCTTCAGTGTTCTTCTTTTTTGCCACTTTATTGTAGTGATTAGCCACCGTGAACCCGATATTGCGCGAGCCGGAGTGGATCATGATCCAGATATAGCCATCCGAGCCTTTTTGGATCTCGATAAAATGGTTGCCCCCGCCCAAGGTACCGATCTGACGCAGAGCGCTTGCATACTCCTGGTTCACGATAGGCAGGTCTCCTGTTCGCGGCGGCATCCAGCTTTCGTCCTGGCGGGTCTTGTGATGTTTAAAACCAACGGGAACGGTCTTCCGAATAATGCCCATGATCTCTTTCAAGTCCGCTGTTTCTACCACCGTGAGATTGGTGCGCAAAGAGCACATGCCGCAGCCGATATCCACGCCGACAGCGTTGGGGACGACAACCCCTTTGGTAGCGAGTATTGCGCCGATGGGCATACCGTAGCCCAGATGAGTGTCGGGCATGATGGCGATATGACTGAAGGCAAAGGGCAGATTCGCCAGATTTCGCGCCTGCTCCAGCGCCCCCTCTTCCATCTGATCCTCATCCAGCCACAGCTTTATGGGCAATTTCTCCGTTTCAATAATCGCATAACCGCTGGTTTTGTTACTATTTTCATGTTCCATGTAAAATCTCTCCTATGAAAAGCAAAAAACCTTTGATCTGTCTTTCTTCTCGCCTCACCCAGTTGGCGCATCTCAAAAAAGCGTTGGACACCGCCTCAGCTTCTGCTTTGGGAATCTGCTACGCCTGGTAAAGCAGCAGACGTAACGCGAGCAGCAACAATACAACCCCGGTGATGCGGTACAAAACCAGCTGGGCTGAGGCAGAGCTGCGCAATTTTGTAGCCAGACCAGCAGCCATCAGAGCGATGGCGTTAAACACCAGCAGGGTTGCAACGATAAAGGTTCCTCCCAGCACAATCATCTGCTGCGACACCGCAGCACCATCCGCCGCTACAAACTGAGGTAAAAATGCGAGAAAAAACATCGACACCTTGGGGTTGCTGATATTCATCAACAGGCCACGTTTATACAAATGTCGATACGCAACCGCAGCCCTGTTTCCCGTCCCTATTGCTGCCCCATCCGCCCTGAACGCTTGATATGCAAGATACAGCAAGTACCCTGCCCCACCCAGCTTTAGAAGCATAAACAACAGCGGTGAAGTTGCAATGAGAGCAGCAACCCCCAACGCAACCAAGGCGGTATGCAGAACCAACCCGGTACACAACCCCAGCGTGACAACTATCCCGGCATTGCGCCCCTGCGCCACAGATTGGGTCAAAACATAAATATTATCCGGTCCTGGAGCGAGTCCCAGCGCAATGGATGCGAGAAAAAACTGCATCAGGGTATCCCATGCAGGCATGGTGCTTCTCCTTTTATGCTAACAGCAACAGGCAGCTACGAGCTGCACTTGTCCCGGGTAGAATATGACCACTTTGACAAAAAGAATGCCCCTTGAGTTATTCGCAAACATGAGTACAATGGTTAAGTATCCCCTATATTCACCAAACCATAAGGAGTAACCCCATGTTAAGTCAAACACTTAATAAAGCTTTAAACGCACAAATTGCCTACGAAAACTATTCCGCCTTCATCTACAAGGCGATGCAAGCGTACTTCGAGGCTGAAGATCTGGCCGGGATGGCAAACTGGATGAATCTGCAGTACCAGGAAGAACTGTCCCATGCAGAAAAAATATTCCGGTTTGTATGCGACGCTGGCGGGCGGGTAGAAATACTGGGGATGGATGCTCCCACCAACGAATACACCTCCCCCCTGCAAGTATTTGAAAGCGCCCTTAAACACGAGCAAAAAGTTACGCAGCGCATCAATGAGCTTATGGAGCGGGCTCAGGAGGAGAAAAACCATGCGGCGCAGATCTTTTTGCAGTGGTTTGTCACCGAACAGGTTGAAGAAGAGGCAAGCGTGGGTGAAATCATCTCAAAGCTCAAGCGCATTAAAGATGACGGACGCGGATTAATGATGGTGGATCAAGAGCTGGCGAAGCGCACGGCCTCTTCTGCAGAAGCTTAGTCCACGCCGAACCTTAAGGGCAAGCGACCCTTGCCTTAGAACGTCTGAGGCTTACTGATTCTGTGGGGTGTGCGCCCTCACGCGCACCCCACAGAACCGTTTGAACCCTTATACTATAGCAGATAACGCCAGATAACGTGCACCCAGATAGCGCGCACCTCTTTAGGGCGCAGATGGAAACTGGACTCAACCCACCGAATCGGATACATTAAATCCTAACACCGCTTTATAGCAGACAGATACCTACCTTACGCCCCAGAATACCTAAGGGCAGAATATTGTTCTGCATACCTGTAATCAGTTTGAAGGAGTAATTATGCCCACACCCTATCTGCACAAAAGTTGGCTGCTATGCCTTGTTGTTCTTACGCTGCTGTTTTCCGCGCGTCCGAGCATAAGCCAAACAGAGGTGAGCCTGAACGAGCCTGCGGGAGACAAATCCTTCGAGCAGCAGGAGCCTGTTGACCCGCCAGGAAGGCAGGGCAACATCCTGAATATCGTGCTTGGAAGCACCCCCGAACGCTCCACTGAGCGTGGAACCCTGGTTATGGAAGCCTACCACGATGCAGATAAAAACGGCGAATACACCCAGGGAGAAGAGCTTTTGCGCAATGAGATATCCTGCACAGTCGACGGGGTACGCTACACCTTGCCCGCTTTTGTCCCGGGACTGGATTACAATGCACGCTACAAAATCAAGTGCCAAGGGTTAAACAAATATGAGCCCACCACCGTAAGCAAGAATGTGCTGATAGCGCGGCGCGGAGAGATAATCAGCATATCTATCCCATGTAACTTGGTTGAAGAATAATCCGCAACATATAAAGGAGAAAGAGGATAAAGGGATTTTGGGGGGAGGTTTTAGTGAAAAAGACGCACTAAAGCGATGCCGGCAGCAACCCCACCAAGACAGAGTACCACATTCAAGAGGATATTAAGGGAGGCTGCAACCCATTGCCCCGCTTCCAGCAGACTCCATGAATCATACGCAAAAGTTGAAAATGTGGTGAATCCACCCATAAATCCGACACATAGGCCTAAACGCAAATCCGCACTCAGAACCGAGCTGCGCATAGCGAACTCCATAACTGCGCCTAACAACAATGAACCAACTACATTTACCCCTAGAGTTCCATACGCAAACCTTGAGCCGAAGCTCGCTGCAGCCCATGCAGAAACCCCATATCTGGCTAGACACCCTACCCCACCAAATATTCCTATATAAATAAAATGCATATTTTATCTCCGGTAATTACTTGGCTCAAGCTGAGAATATCTCTAACAAAATCTAACCCAAGTGCTGGTATTTAAAGTTTTTTCTTGCATCAAGCTCCAAGTCGAGCTAGACTTGTTAGCACTCGATAGTGACGAGTGCTAAACGCACGGACCGCTAAATTCCGTTACGGGAGGTAACCAATATGTATCAACTAGCTCTTACCGGCAACACCCTTGATCACTACATGGCACAGATAAATCAATATAAACTGCTTGATCGTGAAACAGAGCGCGACCTGGCACAGCGATATAGAAACGAAAACGACCTCGATGCAGCTCAGCTCCTGGTGTGTTCCAACCTACGCTTTGTAGTGAAGATAGCACACGAATACCGCGCCTATGGTCTAAAATTGCTTGACCTGATCCAGGAAGGCAATATCGGCCTGATGAAAGCAGTTAAAAAGTTTAACCCGGAGCGCAACAACCGTTTAATAAGTTATGCAGTATGGTGGATCAGAGCATACATCCATAACTTTATAATCAACAGCTGGTCGCTGGTCAAAATCGGTACGACGCAGGCGCGGCGCAAACTTTTCTTCAAGCTTAAGCAGACCCAGGCGCAACTGCAGCGCGAAAACGGTGAAGCCTGCGACGATGCCGTTGCAGCACATCTGCACGTGAATGCAGAAGAAGTTCGCGAGATGACTACACGTCTGAGCGGGGACCAATCTCTCGATATAGAATTTATTGAGGGAGAGGGGCAAACCTGGCTCGATAAGCTCGCGAGCACCGACTCAGATCAAGAACATCTGCTTATTGAGCACGAAGAAGAGAGGAACCGCAACAGCGCAATAAAGCAGGCCCTGAGCACTCTGAAACCCCGAGAACAAGAAATTGTGCGCGCACGGATTCTAGCAGAATCTCCTGCGACACTGCAAACACTCGCGGAACGTTTTTCTATCAGCAGGGAGCGGGTACGCCAGATTGAAAAACGTGCATTGGAACGCCTGCGTGCCTGCATGGAAACGCAAGAGGGATGATTAACAGTTGAGTCCATATCCAGGTTGATTTACTATGGCACCCTACTTTCACACATATGTGTACACGCGGCAGATGTGTACACGCGCCAAATAAATAACGCTTCAGGAAAAGGATGCCTACACAGGATGTCATACTTGAGATATTTAGGTCTGGTTGTACTTCTCAGCATACTTGTGAGTGCTTGTGGTACCGAAGGAAAGAACGTGCAACAGGAGCCGATCAGTGCGGCCTACGCACGCTTCAAGCAAGGCGAAGAGGCGTATGCAAAGAAAAACTACGCCCGCGCCATTGAGCATTGGCAAGCGGTACGCGACATGTACCACACTACAGAGCTGACCACCCTGACCGAAAGAAAAATTGCCGATGCACACTATGCTGCAGGACAGACCATTGAGGCAATTGCTGGATACGAAAATTTCCTCAGACAGCATCCAGGGCATTCACACACACGCGATATACTTCTGCGTCTGGGGAGGGCTCATTTCAGCGAAATGCGCAGCGCTGACCGAGATCAGACTGCAACCCGCAACGCCCTGGCAACCTTTGAGCAGATCCAGAGGAACTATCCCCAAGCAGAGGATAGCGCAGAAATAGCAAGCCTGATTCAACAATGCAAAGACAGGCTTGCCGAGAATGAGCTGTATATTGCCGAATTCTACCTGAAGACCAAACGCTATGCACCTGCGCGTGCCCGGCTGGAGGAATTACGCCAGACCTACCCTACATTTTCGGCCCTGCCCAGCGCGGAATTCCTGCTGGGTAAAGCATACTACTTTACCGATGCTAAACCGGAAAGCGTGGCCATACTTCGCGACCTGGAGAGTAGAACGCAGGATGAAAGTCTGCGCAAACAAATTCAGAAGTTTCGCACCAAGCACAATCTGAACGACCACAACCTGTAGTACGGGGGGGGAAGTGTCCAACCCGGCACTACTTTTTCTATTAAACAGCAGCGGCAACCTGGAGAAACCCCTGGTTGCCGCTGCTGTTGTTTTATCCATTCAGCTACTCCCCCCACACAATTTGACACCACATCTGCGCTTGCCCCACCCACGCAGGGGCTGAGCTGCCTTTATTTCTCTTGACATATATTAACAGATAAGGTACTCACTTCCTTGGTAATTTAGCACCGGTGTGGTCGAGAGCTAATGAGCTGCGGAGCAGCTATATACGTTGCACTCGTTTAGCTTTTGACACCCTATTTTGGCATTCCGAAAACCTGCCAGCCCTTGGGCGCTGCAGCAGTGCACGGAGTGTTTTTTGTTTTTATTTGATGCTATCCAAGCACCAAAAGGAGAGAATCATGGCAGACTATGGCAATCTTGAAACTCGTGTACGGCGCAAATCTCTGCTCGACAAAGTGATGTCGGCTGAGGCATGCGTGCAGTTTTTTAAGCCCGGCATGGACCTGGGCTGGTCCGGCTTTACACCGGCCGGCTACCCTAAAGCGGTACCCATCGCGCTGGCGGACCATGTGGAAAAAAACAACCTGCAGGGCAAGTGGAAGTTCAACCTCTTCATCGGTGCCTCCGTAGGAGCTGAAACCGAGGACCGCTGGGCCCAACTTGACATGATTGATCGGCGCTGGCCCTACCAGACCGGCAAGAGCATCGCCAAGGGGATCAACGAAGGGCGCATCCGCATGGGCGACAAGCACCTCTCGTTGTTTGCGCAAGATCTGGGCTACGGATTTTATACTCCAAAGATCGACGTAGCTATCATTGAAGTTTCCGCCGTTACTGAAAGCTGTGGTCTTGTGCCCACCTCTTCTTGTGGCGTGATTGGTGAAATTCTCAAAGTAGCAGACAAGATTATCCTTGAGGTCAACACTGGACAGCCTTCTTTCGAAGGGATGCACGACTGCATTATCCCGCGCAATCCCCCCCATCGTCAGCCGTTTCTGATCAGCAAGGCGGATGACCGCATCGGTGACTCCTTCTTCCCCTGCGATCCGGACAAAATCATTGCAGTAGTTGAGTCCAAGCACCGTGACAAAGGGCGCGCGTTTAGCGATGCGGACGAAAAGTCAGAAGCAATCGCTGGACACATCCTCGACTTCTTCTCTGCCGAGGTTAAAGCTGGACGCCTGCCGGAAAACCTCCTCCCGCTGCAGTCCGGGGTAGGCTCCATCGCTAACGCTGTTGTGGGTGGCCTGGCCAACGGGCCGTTCTCTAACCTGTCCGTATACACCGAGGTTCTACAAGACACCATGCTGGATCTGTTTGATTCCGGCAAGCTGGATTGCGCTTCATCTTGCTCTCTATCGTTGTCTGAGGAGCCAGGGTTCCCCCGCTTCCTTAACAACTGGGACAAATACGCGGACAAGATTACACTCCGCCCGCTATCCATCGCTAACGCTCCAGAGCCGATCCGGCGCCTGGGGTGTATCGCCATGAACACCCCGATCGAGTTTGACATCTATGCGCATGCCAACTCAACTCTGGTAGGGGGGACCCGCATGATCAACGGTATCGGTGGTTCAGGTGACTTCCTGCGCAATGCATATCTTTCCATCATGCATACACCGTCAAGCCGTCCAAGCAAGACCGATCCAAACGGCATCACCTGCGTGGTACCCAAGGCTCCGCATATCGACCACACTGAGCACGACCTTGATGTTCTGGTTACCGAGCAGGGGCTGGCGGACCTACGTGGACTGGCGCCAAAAGATCGCGCCCAGAAGCTTATTGATGTATGTGCGCACCCAGAGTATCGCCCCATCTTGCAGGACTACTTCGACCGTGCCTGCAAGGAAACCCTGAGCAAGAGCGTTGGGCATGAGCCGCAACTGTTCGACCGCTGTTTCAAAATGCAGCAGAACCTTGCGCTCAACGGTACTATGAAGATCAAAAGCTGGGATATTAACGTAGACCTGTGTGAATAGAACAACATAGCTTTTCGAACCTAAAGCTTTCTACACCTATCCCCCTAAAAGCCATCATGCACTTGTTGCATGGTGGCTTTTTATTTTACTGCTATCAAAAACTTTTACGCCCCGCCTGCATCCCCGATGCTGCCTTAAATGACAAATCGCATAATCAGCAAAGAAATGATTTCACATCTACACATCGCAACACCCGCGCTAGTAGCTAATTCAATTCAAAGCGCTATTTGCACCAAAATAGAACACGGTATTTTTTATTAGATAAGCAAATACTTGTTATATCTATACTCTAACTATCCAAACGCACCCACATACCAATGCTATCAAAAGCCACACCTAGATTAGCTCTTACATTTCAGGCTCTTATGCGTGCAGCCATACTTGAAACTAGCTGACTACAGCTAACCTTATCCATATCGCACAGGCGCAGATATTCCCTTATTTAACTTGACACTAGTTACCCTATATATTATACGTGGTTTCAGAACGCGGTTTTACTGTCGCATTTTTTACCATATGTGTACGGCAGGCTAATGTGGCTCACGCTTGACCCGCCAACCCACACACTGAAAAGATGCGTACCCGGGCTCATCTCTTTTAAACATACTTAAGGGCTGGGGTCGAATAGGCCCTGACTGAACCAACATGTGAACGCAAAGATTTTTTTATGTGCTTCGGCACGTAACTCTGAGCTCGAAATCCGGGTGAGGAGGTAAACTTTTAAATCGTATAAGGAGGAAGACAAATGTCAGAATTTGGTAATCTTGAAACTCGTGTACGGCGCAAATCTCTGCTCGACAAGGTGATGTCACCTGAGGATTGTGTGCAGTTCTTCAAACCCGGTATGGATCTGGGCTGGTCTGGCTTTACTCCGGCCGGCTACCCTAAAGCGGTGCCCATCGCGCTGGCGGACCATGTGGAAAAAAACAATCTGCAGGGCAAATGGAGATTTAATCTCTTCATCGGTGCTTCCGTAGGAGCGGAAACAGAGGATCGTTGGGCCCAACTCGACATGATTGATCGGCGCTGGCCTTACCAGACCGGGAAGAACATCGCCAAGGGGATTAACGAAGGGCGCATCCGCATGGGTGACAAGCACCTCTCCCTGTTCGCACAGGATCTGGGCTATGGTTTCTATACTCCAAAAATCGACGTGGCGATCATCGAAGTTTCTGCCATCACCGAAGAGTGTGGTCTTGTCCCCACCTCTTCTTGTGGTGTAATTGGCGAAATCCTCAAAATCGCGGACAAAATCATCATTGAAGTAAACACCGGGCAGCCCTCTTTCGAGGGGATGCACGACTGTCTCATCCCGCGCAATCCGCCCCATCGTCAACCATTCCTGATCAACAAGGCTGACGACCGCATTGGCGACCCAGCATTTCCCTGCGATCCAGACAAGATTGTTGCCATAGTTGAGTCAAAGCACCGCGACAAAGGGCGCGCATTCAGCGATGCGGATGAAAAATCAGAAGCTATTGCAGGCCACATCCTTGATTTCTTTTCAGCCGAGGTTAAGGCGGGACGTCTGCCGGAGAACCTCCTCCCGCTGCAGTCCGGGGTAGGCTCCATCGCTAACGCCGTTGTGGGTGGACTGGCTAATGGACCATTCTCCAACCTCACCGTATTTACCGAGGTTCTGCAGGACACCATGCTGGATTTCTTTGACTCAGGCAAACTCAATCATGCTTCAGCCTGCTCCCTGTCCCTGTCAGAAGATCCCGGCTTTCCCCGTTTCTTCGAGAACTGGGATAAGTATGCCGACAAGATCACCCTGCGTCCGCTGTCTATCTCTAACGCACCAGAGCCGATCCGGCGCCTGGGGTGTATCGCCATGAACACCCCGGTTGAGTTCGACATCTATGCGCATGCCAACTCCACTCTGGTTGGCGGTACCCGCATGATCAATGGCTTGGGAGGTTCAGGCGACTTCCTGCGCAATGCATACCTCTCCATCATGCATACCCCCTCAAGCCGTCCAAGCAAGACCGACCCCAACGGCATCACCTGCGTAGTGCCGAAGGCTCCGCATATCGACCACACTGAGCACGACCTTGATGTTCTGGTTACCGAGCAGGGGCTGGCGGATCTGCGTGGACTGGCACCGAAGGATCGTGCCCAGAAAATTATTGACGTATGTGCGCATCCCGAATACAAGCCTATCCTGCAGGAGTACTTCGACCGTGCCTGCAAGGAGACCCTCAGCAAAGGTGTTGGGCATGAGCCGCAATTGTTCGACCGTTGCTTCAAGATGCAGCAGAACCTTGCGCTCAACGGTACCATGAAGATCAAGAGCTGGGATATCAACGTTGATCTGTGTGAATAACAGGTTGGCGTAACACCCGTGCAAGCAACACCAAGCCCCGCTGTCCGCAGCGGGGCTTTTTTGTGCGTTACCTTCTATTCAAGAGTGGGGAAGTTATCGTGGAGAAAGGGCTATCAGCGTTTTTTGCGGCTACGCGGATGGGCCTTATCATACTCATCCATCATCCGCTCACTACTGATATGGGTATATTTTTGCGTGGTGGAAAGAGAGACATGGCCGAGGAGTTCCTGAATAGCACGAAGGTCGGCGCCATTATCCAGCAGATGAGTGGCAAAACTATGCCGCAAACTGTGTGGCGTTGATGCACTCGACATCCCAGCACGCAAAAGCAGCTGTTTCATGTGACGCTGCACACTCCGCGGAGTTATTCTGCTGCCATAACGATTGACAAATACAGCGTTCTCCCCTTCTTTAGTTACACCGACGCGCAATTGCATATAGCACCGCAAGGCATGCACAGCTTTGGCTCCAATGGGGACAATACGTTCTTTACCCCCTTTGCCAAGCACCCGCACCTGTGCTGTAGCAAAGTCGACATCGGGCACATCAATATCGGTAAGTTCACTTATGCGCAATCCACACGAATACAGAAGCTCAAAGATCGCCAGATTTCGGCGCTCCATCCAATCTGTGCCCGAAATGCTTTCAAGGAAATGATACACCCCATCAACATCCATCACGTTTGGCAAGCGAGATTCCACTTTAGGGCGGCGCACTGCATCAAAGGGGTTGCTGTTGATATCCAGACGCCGGGCGATGTAGGTGTAAAAACCTCTTAAGGCTGAGATTTTCCGTGCAACGGTGACCTTTTTCTGCTTGCGGCGCAACTGAGCCAGCCAGCGGCGCACCTCAGCGCGCGTAACCGCGCCAAGCATCACAGCCAAATCCGTGTTGTCATCTGAGTCCTGCCGCAGAAAAACACAAAACTCTTGAATATCGCGCATATACGCACTACAGGTGCGCGGTGAGAGATTGCGCTCCACCTCCAAAAAAGAGAGGTATGTCTCAAGTAACGGGTGCATCACCCCACCTGAACTACCTCTTTTATTTCAGGCACTCTATCTAGCAGCACCCGCTCAACTCCCATCTTGAGGGTAACCGTTGCCATAGGGCAGGAACTGCACGCCCCCGTCAATTTTACTCGTGCCACCCCGGCATCAGTCACTTCAATCAACTCAATATTGCCGCCATCTGCCAACATGGTGGGGCGCACTTCATCCAGTGCCGCCTCTACGCGTTCCTCTAGTGTCATACTGTTCCTTTCAAATTAAGCTGGCGCTGATAGAAGATCATCCTAAAGCGCATCCATAGAAATTTGGGCCGCTATATCGGCCATGCTTCTGCTGCACAGCAGCTCAGGGTTACCTACCCCGCGCCCCTGTACCAACACCTTAAAGGTCTCTCCCATTCCACCGTCAGGCATGATAAGGTTTTTCAACGTCATCCGCAGGGCTAACGCCTCACTGGGATCTTCTTTCTGTGTCTGCAGACGCATAAGCTCTTCCACAAACCCAAGCCCCATCAGAAAGCGGTACTGCTCACCAAAGTACAGAGTATCCAGCCCCGCAGCTGTTCCACGCTGCTGCAGGAGGGTAAAATCCACATGCGCAGTTATATCCTGCTCCCCCACCATCTGGTACGGATTGTCGTTAGCACTGTGGCGGGAATAACACATCAGGGTGCCGTGGCGGCGAAAAGGGGCATACAGTTCTGCTGCAGGATATCCGTAGTCTAAGGTGATAACAAAGCCGTGTTTAAGTTTCGCTGCGACCTGCTCCATCCACACGGCTGCCGCAGGGCACAACTCGGCACGGCACCCTTCTGCGGGCTGAACTCCAAGGCGCGTGAAGTGAGCAACGATGTGGTCCGAGGCTGGAACAAGTTTTTCTGCTAAAGCTCCCGCCTTTTCTATCACACGCACTTCATACAGTATCCCCTTGTGTCTTTCCACCATGTGGACCGGAAACGCATCCACCAATTCATTGGAAATAAAACACCCGTGCACCGCCTCAATCTGTTCGAGAGTGCTCCAGCGCACACACTTATGTGCATGCAGCAAATCAGCTTGGCGTTTGCGGTTCTCCGGGCTGATTTCTATGAGGCAATAATCGAGTGCCGCATAACATTCAGGGGCATGGGTCTGCAGTTCAGTGAGGATATCCAGAGCCAGATGCCCCTCCCCTGCGCCCTGCTCCACCACGGTGAATGTTGCCGGCTGCCCCAGGATGGAGTACATCTGTTCCAACTGGCGCGCCAACAAGGCACCAAACACTGCATGCACACTGGAAGAGGTGAAGAAGTCACCCTCCTTGCCAATACGTTCCCGATTCTGCATATAGTAACCATACTGTGGCTCATACAGGCACAGCTGCATAAAATCGGCAAAACTCAGCCCGGCATCACCCTGCTCACGGATATGTTCAAGGATGACAGGATACAATTCGGTTTCTATAGATTGCGGCGTCATTAGTGTGTTGTACTCCCTGATCGGCTCTGTAGGCGCACTTACCCACACCACGCTACCCCGCTTGAAACCGCGGCGGCCTGCGTGGATAACCCTGGCTGCGCACTTGCATATATTAGTAATTGTTCCCACCACATATCTATGCAATGATAGCGAGGTTTTGGATACAAAATACACCGAATAGTAGCATAGCCAACAGGAGAAAACAGTATGAACCGCCATCTCGCCCTAGAACTCGCCCGCGTTACCGAAGCAGCAGCGCTCGAATCGGGGCGTTGGATTGGCAAAGGAGATAAGAACGCTGCAGATGACGCAGCCACCACTGCCATGCGCAACGCCCTAGGCAAGATGGATATTTACGGCACTGTAGTAATTGGTGAAGGGGAGATGGATGAGGCCCCCATGCTCTACATCGGAGAAAAGATGGGGAACAGCAAACACCAGGCGGTAGATATAGCAGTTGACCCTCTCGAGGGGACAACCCTGTGCGCCAAGGGGATTAATGGTGCTATCACCACTATTGCTTTAGCTCCGTCAGGCGGTTTTCTGAACGCGCCAGATATGTACATGGATAAAATTATCGTGGGACCAGACGGACGCGGTGTCATAGATATTGATGCACCTCCGGCAGAGAATCTGCGCCGTCTGGCGCAAAGAAAAAACTGCAACATTGAGGACCTGACCGTGGTATTGCTGGATCGCCCGCGCCATGCCGATATCGTAAGCGACATTCGTAAAGCTGGTGCATGTATTCACATGATCAGTGACGGCGATGTGGCACCTGCGGTTGCAACTGGAATCGCCGATAGTGGCGTGGATATGGTGCTGGGCATTGGAGGTGCTCCTGAGGGGGTGCTCGCGGCAGCGGCCGCAAAATGCACCGGCGGCGACATGCAAGCACGCCTGGTATTTACCACGGATGAAGAGCGCGAACGCGCACCGCGGATGGGGATAAACGACCCAGACAGGATCTATACCCTCGAAGATATGGCCGCAGGAAATGTGTTCTTTGCCGCGACTGGGGTAACTTCAGGACCTCTGCTGCGAGGCATCCGCTATTTTTCCGGCGGCGCACGCACCCACACCGTAGTGATGCGCTCCAAAAGTCGCACCGTACGCTTTCTCGATGCATACCACTACTTCGATCACAAACCCGCCAACTGAACACATCGCGGCTTAAAGCGAAATAAAGCTAATAACTTGTCAACACAATGTGCTCTTGCTAGAATCACAGCGTTTTAGCTACTACGGCATCAATGCACTAGGGAGAAAAGCATGGCTATTGTTACAATTTCACGTGAGATGGGCAGCGGCGGAGCCATCATAGCTTCGGATCTGGCGGCCAAACTTGGATACACCCTGGTGGATGGAGAAACCATCCTCAAGGAAGCAGAAAAACATGGATTGTCGCACGAAGCGGTGGAAAATGCAGATGAAAAGCCCCCCGCATTTGTGGATAGCCTCGACGCTCGGATTGAGGTGGATATTCACCGCATTCAGAAAATCATTTTGGAATACGCCCTACGCGGCGATGTGGTGATTTATGGGCGCGGCGGGCAAGATATCCTTGAAGGGGTAGAAAGCGTACTCACCACGCGCATCATTGCCCCTTTTGAATTGCGCGTAGAACGCTGGGCCGAGCGCGAATGGCTCGACCCTGATCTATCACGAATTTTGGTGCGCAAAAGCGACCAGCAGCGCGATGGTTTTATCAAGTACTACTTTGATCGCAACTGGAACGACCCCTCCAACTACGATCTGGTTATCAATACCGCTAAGATTTCAGAAGAGAAGGCAGTGGAACTGATATGCCACGCCTTGAAAGAGAAGCACTTAATCGAACAGCGGGACAACTCCAAAGAGCGCCTACGTGAACTTATTATGCGTAAAAAAATCGAGATTGAACTGATCCGTTCACCCGATATTGATGGCTACCACATGCAGATCGATGTCAAGCAAGGATGTATAACCCTTGACGGGCACATTCACAGCACTGCCGAACGGGACGTTATTCACGAAATAATCAACGATCAACAGCCAGAATACAAGATCAAAGATCAGCTCAAGGTGTTTGCATATCATGTAAACCCGAAAGAGGTATAACCTTTCTTTAACCTGGGCCTGTTGTTGACGCCCCATGCCGATCCACTGACCCGACACAGAGCGGGTCAGTGATCCTACCGTGCCCCACAGGCTCCATGCTGCCTTTGCCGGTGACAGGAACGATGACAAAAAAACGTGCGCGCAATACCCTCGGCATCAGCACCCTCGAAGATATCACCTCCCTGATCTTACAGTCACATGATCTGAACGACACCTTAGAAAATGTGACAGAACTGGTTTCAAAGCGGATGGAAGCGTCGGTGTGTTCCATCTACCTGCTTGAGGACGGCGGCAACGAACTGGTACTCAAGGCCACTAAGGGCCTCCCGCCCGAAGCCGTTGGCCAGGTGCGCATGCATCTGGGTGAAGGGCTCGCCAGCCTGGCGATAGAAGAATCTCGTCCCATATCGGTCATCAATCCATCTCAGCATCCACGCTATCGCTGCCTTTCTATCACCGCAGAAGAGCGCTATGCCAGCTTTCTGGCAGTTCCACTGTTGAATCATCGACGTCAGGCGATCGGGGTTATCGTTATCCAGAGCACTAAACAACGCGCATACCCGCCGCGGGAGATCAGCGCTCTAACCACCATAGCGTTTCAAATTGCCGCTGTAGTTACCAACGCGAAATTACTTGACTATGTGAGCCACACGCACGCCCGCAGCGCCTGTCCGGAACAGGATGAGTTTAGCGGTGCCGTCAGGCTCAAAGGGACCATCGCCTACCCCGGAGTCGTTTCTGGTCCGACATATATAATGGATAACCGCTACGGGTTTGCGGACGTATTTGATGAAGCGAATACCGACGTAGAGCGGGAGTTGCGCCGAATCCAGGATGCGCTCGAAGAAACCCGTATCCACACCCTGATGCTGGAAAAACGCGTGGCGCGCAAGCTGTCCGAAGAGGACGCGGCGATTTTCCACACCCACCTGATGATACTTGAAGACCGTACCTTTCAAGATCAACTTATCCACGAGATCAACGCCGGGCACAGTGCTCCCTATGCGTTAAAAAAGGTTATCAGCAGCTACACTGAAACCTTTTCCAAGATGGAGGACCCATATCTGCGCGAGCGTGCTACCGATATCATGGATATCGGGCACCATATGCTTTCGAGCCTTACGGGACAGGGGAGAAAAGCGCAAAAGCTCAAACAAAAAGGGATTCTGCTTGCGCATGAAATTCTCCCTTCAGATATGGCAGTGATCGAACACGATAAGCTTCTAGGGATTGTCACCGAAGCGGGAGAGCGCAACTCGCACGCGGTGATCATGGCAAAATCGCTCGGCATTCCGGCGCTGGTGGGAGTTAAGGGGGTCGCTAGCCGCGCGATTCAGGAAGAATTTATCATAGTTGATGCCAACTCCGGGTATCTGTATATGAAGCCATCCGAAACAATTATTGAGGAATACCAGCGCCTCGAAGAGGATTGCAGTAAAGAGCTCAAGCGCATCAACGAATATCGTTTCCTCCCTGCCTTAACTCGAGATAACACAGAAATCACTATGCGTGCCAATATCGGCCTGGTAAGCGACGTCGAGATCGCGCGGCGCAACGGGGCGCAGGGAGTTGGGCTCTACCGCACCGAATTTCCGTACATGACACGCAGCAACTTCCCCGATCGGCAGGATCAGTACCGGCTGTACCGCAAGATTGTCGAGAGCTTTGCAGGGGAGCCAGTTACCATCCGCACCCTGGATATCGGCGGCGACAAGGCCCTGCCCTACTTCACCCTTCCCCACGAAGACAATCCGTTTATGGGCTGGCGCTCCGTACGGGTATCCCTGGACAACCCCGACATCTTCCGCACCCAGATAGAAGCTATTCTGATGGCGAGTGCGCACGGAACGGTGAAGTTGCTGTTCCCCATGATATCGGGAATAGAGGAGATTCAGGCATGCAAGGAGATGGTTGCAGAAGCTAAAGATAATCTGCGCCGTGAAAACATCCCCTTTTGTGAAGATATCCCCCTCGGAGTTATGATTGAGGTGCCGGCAGCAGTGCAGATGTGCAAATTTCTGGTAAAAGAGGTGGATTTCTTCTCCCTCGGCACTAATGACTTAGTTCAGTACATGCTGGCGGCAGATCGGAACAACCACCTGGTCAACAAATACTACAACCCCCTCCATCCGGCGGTACTTCAGGCAATAAAGTATGTCGCCGATACCGCACACAAAGAGGGCAAAGTGGTGTGCATCTGCGGCGAGATGGCAACCGATCCAGTCAATTTCACAGTGCTCCTCGGTCTCGGGATTCGAGAGTTTTCTGTGGTGGCTCCTTTTATTCCGCGCATCAAGGCGTTCCTCGCAGAGCTAGAATACACCCGCGCTACAGAGATCACTGCTGCAGTCCTCGAAATGGGCAGTGCCACCGAGATTCGGGAATACCTGGTTGATGCTCTGCTGAGTATCCACACAAGTGGTGCGCTGTAACTTCAGCCCACAGGGGTAGCACTTATCTATAACCAAAAGGAAATCACATGCTGTTTGTTATTCACTGTTTTGACAAAGACCATCAGTTAGAATTACGCCAACAAACCCGCGCCGAGCATCTTGCCTATCTCAAGCAGTTCGGGACGCAGATCAAGGCGGCAGGTCCAACCCTGGATACACATGGGAGCATGAACGGTTCTGTGGTTGTGTTTGAATGTGAAAAAGCATCAGAGGCGCATGCTTTTGCGGCCGATGATCCCTATGCCAAGGCGGGACTGTTTCGCGAAGTGCTGATTCAGGAGTGGAAAAAGGTGTTGCCCCAGGGATAAACTGCAAGCACAGTAGCGCAAACCATCACACCGCCCCACCACACCGCCCCCATATAAGAAAACACAAAAGCCGCACCCAGCTTACGTGGGTGCGGCTTTTGTGCTACCTGGAGCTGTATGTTAAAGGCTTTACTTCTCCACCACTTCTGCCATCAAACGCGCAATGGATTCAGAGAACGCTACCGGGTCGCGCGGCTTATCGCCTTCGAGCAACAGGGCCTGATCATAGAGAAGGCCAATGTACTCCTTCAGCTTCGGACTCTGGTTATCGGCAGCAAACACCTGCTTCATCTTTCCAATCAGATTGTGGCCGGGGTTAATCTCCAGCACACGTTGACCCTGAGGCACGTTCTGCCCCATCGCTTCAAACATCTTCGCCATTTTGGGGTCGAGATCATGCTCTCCGGCAACCAGGCATACCGCAGAACTCTTCAGACGCCCGGAAATTCTTACATCTTCCACCACATCCTTAAGTTCTTCCTTCATCATTTCGAGCAGATCGCCAAATTCCTTTTTCTGCTCTTCCTTGTCGCTCTCGCCTAGATCTAAATCACCCTTAATTGCGGATTGGAACGGCTTCTCTTTGTACTCACCCAAGCCAGAGATGATTATGTCGTCAAAATCATCTGTCATAATCAGCACTTCAAGCCCTTTTTCCTTAAAGGCTTCAAGATAGGGAGAAGCTTCGGCACTGGTACGGTCGCCACCGGTGATGTAGTAAATCTCCTTCTGATCTTCAGGCATCCGCTCCACATACTCGGCCAGGGTGGTAGTTTCACCCGGCTTGGTTTTAGTGGATTCAAACAGCAGCAGATCGGCGATGGCTTCGCGGCGTTCGAAGTCGTGATGTATCCCCTCTTTGAGGATGCGTCCGAACTCCGCATAAAACTCTTTATACGCCTCTGGTTCCTCTTTCTTCATGTGCGCTAAGGTGTCGAGCACTTTTTTAGTGACGTTTTTCTTGATTACGCCAACGGCTTTATTGTGCTGCAGAATCTCGCGACTCACATTCAAGGGCAGATCCGCTGACTCCACTACCCCTTTTACAAAACGCAGGTAGGTGGGGAGGATCTCTTCGCAGTGATCCATGATCTGTACTCGACGCACATACAGGGCAGGGCCGATTTTATAATCTTGATAGAAGATGTCAAAAGGGCGCTTTTTCGGCAGGTACAACAGCGCCGAAAACTCTGTGGTTCCCTCGGCACGGTAGTGAATCACCTTGGCCGGATCGGTGAAATCGTGGGAGACATGCTTGTAGAACTCGTTGTACTCTTCGGCGCTGATCTCATCTTTACTCTTCAGCCAGATCGCCTTGCGTGAGTTCAGGGTCTCTTGCTCAGTTTCGGTGATGGTTTTCTCTTTATCCTCTGGATCAGGCTTGGTACGAGTAACATCCATCACCACCGGATACTCGATAAAGTCGGAATACTGCTTTACAATTCTGCGCAATTCGTACTCTTCGAGGAACTGCTTTTCATCCTCTTTCAGGGTGAGGACAATATCGGTGCCTTTCTCCTCTTTGCTCGTCTTTTCGATGCTATAGGTGCCATCGGATTCAGACTCCCAGATCACCGCAGTATCTGCAGCGGCACCAGCTTTGCGCGTGACCACGCTCACCTTATCCGCAACCATAAACGCAGAATAGAATCCAACACCAAACTGGCCGATGAGCTCGGGATTGCTCTCCACTTCGCGACTTTCAAGCAACTTGATAAACTCTTTGGTACCGGAATGGGCAATAGTACCCAGCACTTCCGCAGCTTCGTCTCCGCTCATGCCGATACCGTTGTCGCGCACGGTCAGAGTGCCGGCCTCTTTGTCGGCAATCAGTTCAATCTGCCACTCCTCCCCCCCTTCTGCTACGGCAGAATCGGTGAGGGCAGCATAGCGTGCCTTGTCAATGGCATCCGAAGCGTTGGAGATCAGCTCGCGGAGAAAAATTTCTTTATTCGAATACAGTGAATGCACCATCAGATCGAGAATCTTGTTAACCTCGGCCTTAAATGCGTGTTTTACTACACTCATGGGAAGGGATACCTCCTGTTAAGAATTTATCGGATATATCTGTGCGGCTGGACTAACTCCCAAACATGGCTAGACACTCAGCACAACCGCGCCATTGTTACTGGCGGGAAGATAATCACCCCTGGTGGCGTTGTCAACCGTGGGAGGGAGAAATCATACGAAAACGTTCCACTGCAGCAGGCATATCTTCACATTTGAGGTTGCCAAAGGCTAGACGTAGATAGCGCTGCTGTCCCGGGCCAAACGCAGCCCCAGGAAGACAGAGAAGATGGGCCTGTTCGGCAAGCAGGCGCGCTACCTGCCACGAATCAAGCTCTGGCCATGGATGGCGCACCCAGGCAAAAAAGGCTCCGCTGGCACAGCACTCAAACGCGTGTGGAGCATCAGCAAACAGGGCACAGAAGGTATCGTGGCGTTCACGCATGCGCTGGGCGTTGTATGTTACCCAGGAATCGAGGTTGCGACACCCCCAGGCCACCGCCTCCTGCGTAATACGCGGCTGACACACCACCATGCTGTCCTGAATTTTAAGAGCCTGACGGATCAACTCAGTCCCTGCAATCAGGGCACCGGCACGATACCCTGTGAGGGCAAAGGTTTTGCCGAACGAAGCTAAGTGGATAAAATTCTCCCCCCAGTCAGGTTTGCTGAACAGGTGATGAGGTTCCTGATCAGAGGGTAGAAATGCGTTGTAGGTTTCATCCAGCACCAACGCGATATTGTGCGTGGAGGCGCACTGGTACAACTCCTCAATCTCTGCAGCACTCAACACTCTACCGGTGGGATTGCTGGGAGTAACAACCACAATGGCACGGGTGCGTGACGTTATATGCCGGCAGATAGCCTGAATATCTGAACCACCATCCACTGTGGCAGAAACGAACACAGGTTTAATCCCCAGCGTGTCGAGAGCCATGGGGTGATCAAAGTATGCGGGTTTCTGTACAATCACTTCATCCCCGGCTTCGGCCACAAGCAACATCGCCAACCAAAAGGCCTGGCTCGCTCCAATGCTCAGACAGATATTTTCCGCCGTCGGAGCCCCGCGGTAGCGGCGTGCGTACCATGCCGCCACCGCGGTCCGCACCGCCTCGAGCCCTTCATCGGGGGAATACTGCGCAACTTCGGGGCGCAGCACAAGTTTTTGCAGATACTGGCGCAACCCCGGAGCGGGCGGATAATCGGGAACCGCCTGACACATATCCACCAGTGGGCGGTGGGCGGGGAAAGTGCGTCCCGCAATCCAGCGCTTAACTTCTGTAATAGGGGGTGATCCCACCTGTTGCATTCTTGGTGTAACAGAAATCATTTGGAGACCTCAGCTGATATGTGGGGCGCAGTTGAGGGGATGCTACGCACAAACTCAAGTAGCAGGGCCGCCACCGCGGCAAGATCTGCGACCCGAATGTATTCATCTGTGGAGTGAACTTTATTCATCCCTGTGGCGAGGTTCAGAGTAGTGATGCCGTGGGCATTGAATATGTTTGCATCACTACCTCCGCCGGAACGTCCCACCTCCAGGGTCTGCCCCAATGTCGCCGCAGCGTCTCGCAAAGTCTGCAAAACAGGCGTATCTTGGGGCACATTCATCAAGGGGTAATCCTCTATAACCTCACACTCAACCCCAACCTCGGGGATATGGGCATCACCACAGTAGTGACGCACCGCATCGTGCAGACAGGTACACATATGCTCAGTCTGACGCTGGAGTTTTTCCTCGGAGAAACTGCGCGCCTCTCCGAACATCTCCAGCATAGCTGGAACGATGTTAGTGGCCTGGCCACCATGGATCACCCCGATATTAGCGGTGGTGTCCGCATCAACGCGCCCCAGACGCATCTGCTCAATGCCGCGTGCAGCAATGCGGATGGCACTGATGCCATGTTCTGGGTTGAGCCCCGCATGGGAGGCCCGTCCGCGGATGCGGAACTTGATCTTGTTTGCACACGGAGCACTGCACGCCACCATCCCGACGCCAGAGGTATCCAGCACCAGCCCGTGACGCGCATACAGGGCATTGAAATCAAGGTTCTTTGCCCCGAGCAATCCCACCTCTTCACACACGGTAAAAATCAGCTCAAGGGGTGGGTGGGAGATATTATTTTCCCGCAATACCGTCACCACCTCGAGAATCTGGGCAATGCCGGACTTATCATCCGCCCCGAGGATGGTATCCCCGGCACTGGTAAACACGCCGTCCTGTAGCACCGGGGTCACTCCCTGCGCGGGAGAGACTGTATCCATGTGTGCAGACAACAGCACAGGGGCGCCCGCGTGGTTGTAAGCAGGAATCCGCGCAATAATATTTCCACTTTCACTTCCAGTAGCCTGTGCAGAAGTATCGCACTCTACACGAGCACCCAGCTGCTCCAGGCGCGAGTGCAGATATGCTGCGATCTCCCCTTCGTGAAAGGATGGACTTGAAATAGCCGCTAAGGTGCTAAACTCTGTACAAAGTCTCGTGGTATTGATCATTAAATCCTCACATCGTATTTGTTTCTGGAGTAAATATGCATCTCTGCAGCACCCCCCCATCCGTCCGGTGGCGTGCAGATTTCTGAACAGGCTGAAGTATACCTCTGTGAATTAATCTATGCAGTGGGGTTTCTATGATGCATAGAAGCTATGGACATTTTAAACAGACCTCTGCTACTATCATATATCTGTGGATGACCTCAATCACCATTCACGACAATCTGAAGTCTAAAGGGTTTTTCGCGCCAGCCCCGCTGCGGCTTGCTGGCATGCAAACGCCACCGCACCACACTCGTTCAGGCAATCAGCAGTCCCCCCAGGTAATATGCTGAGGGATTAAATATCGGTACAATCTATATACCCTGCACCCATTCTATGCTCTCGCCCTGTAAGGCTCGGTTTGAAGCTTTGCTCAGGTTCTCTTGCATGGCAACTTCATCCGGCCCAACATCTAAAAAAGGCCATTCTGTATAAACTATGACTTCGCAACGTTCACATAAAAACTCACGCAATAGAGCGCGGGGCAGAAACTTGTACGAACTCCCCTCGACTAAAAAGCGCAAAGCTGCACGGCGGCGGCAGAGCATGGTGCTGTTCCTGCTCCTTGCTGGGCTCGGCACCCTGATCTATTTTTTCACCCAGGACAAAAGCCTGTACGAAGCCGAAGTGGTGCAACCTGTCGATCCACACATCTTGCAACCGGCAGTGTTTGACGACCCTCTGCCCGAAGCGACACTTGAAGCGCGGCGCGAAATTATCAGCTGTGCGGTGGAATCGGGTGAAACCATCACTAATCTGCTTGGCCACTACTTCACTCCGGCGGAAATTCTCCAGATAGACCAAAAAGCCAAGCCTATTTTCCCCCTGCACAAGCTGTGCGCTGGAAATCAATACAGCATTGAATTGAAAGATGAGGAGTTTATCTCCTTCCGCTACGATATCGACAGTGAAGAACAGCTTATCATTGAGAAAAGAGAGGGGGAGATTCACATTGAACGCAAACCAATCCCCTACGATACCGAAGTGGAGAATATCGGCACCGAAATTGAGTCCAGCCTGTTTGGAAGCATTGCTTCTATCGGAGAATCTTCCCAGCTGGCTATAAACATTATGGATATCTTCGCCTGGGATATCGACTTCATTCGCGACATCCGCCATGGAGACTACTTCAGCGCCATTGTAGAAAAGCGTTACCGCAATGGTAAACTTGAAGGTTACGGCAATGTGCTCGCAGCTCACTTCAGCAACCAGGGGAAAGACTTTTACGCCTTTTACTACGCTAACGATGGTGCCGGCGGATACTATGACGAACATGGACAGAGCTTGCGCAAAGCGTTTCTCAAAGCCCCGCTTTCCTACACGCGTATCTCCTCGGGCTACACCAACCGCCGTTTTCATCCGGTGCTGAATGAATGGCGCCCTCACCTTGCGGTTGACTATGCTGCTCCCACTGGAACTCCGGTAAAAGCGATTGGAGATGGTTCGGTTGTGCGCAAAAGCTACGATCGCAACAACGGCAATCTGATCCGTCTGCGTCATCCCAATGGGTATGAATCAACATATATCCATCTGAGCAAATTCGGGCGCGGGATCAGTAAAGGGACCAGGGTCAAACAGGGAGATATTATTGGCTATGTGGGCAGTACGGGACTAGCTACGGGACCACATCTGGACTTCAGGATGTTAAAAAATGGCGTCCCTATCAATCCGCTGAAGATCAAGTCTACTCCGGCGCAGCCTATCGCCTCCCATAACAAGGCAGAGTTTGCTGAGAACGTTGATAGGCTGCGTGAGAAACTGGCCTTGAAATCTGAGCAGGTCCAAGAGTCCATCGCCAGCAGAACGGCCGCAGTTGAAGACTCAGACGCCGCGTCAACTCTGTGAACTATCTGCTCCATCTCCTTTTTTCTGACCCCACCCCGGACTGTTATACAGGCAACCTGATGGGGGACTTTGTAAAAGGGCCGCTGGAAACGCGCCCCCAGCGCTTCAGCGCTGGGGTGCTCCGCGGATTAAAACAACATCGGCGCATAGACAGCTACACGCAACGATCTGCTGTTTTTAAGCAAAGTTACCACCGCTTGGATTCAAGCTACGGACTCTATCGCGGCATTATGGTAGATCTTTTCTACGACCATTTTGCGGCGCGCCACTGGAGTCACTTCCATCCACAACCGCTGCCGGAGTTCGCGCAAGAAATATATGCGATCCTCGAGGCCCATCCCGGTCTTGTCCCTGCTTTCTCCGCCATTGTGCCACGGATGCGTCAACACAACTGGCTGACTGCCTATACGCGTATTGAAACTATGGAGCGTGCCCTGAATCACATCAGTCAGCGCGCTAAAGCCCATGACCCACTGCACGGCGCCATCACCCAACTGGAACAAAATTACACAGACCTGGAGCAGGACTGCCTGGATTTCATCGCCCAAACCCTGGGGTGGATTGAAAGGGAGCGCGGCACACGCAACTCCCCCTGGAAACAACACGGCAACCCTTCCGGTACTTCTTAGAACTCAGGACAAATTCTTCGCCCCTCGAGATAAAAGCGTTTTTCATCCGCCTCCCCCATGGAGAACGTTTTGCGCGGTAGCGCTCCATCCTGCACTATAGTGCGGAAAAAATCGTGTTTAGAGATCGCTGGAAGGTAAAATCCCGCACAGGCAGAGCGTGAACCTATCTGGGTGACACTTTCTGCGCCGTGGATATAGTCTATCCGCACTTTTTTCTGCTCTTCCAGATAGGTATCCAGAAAATCCTGTAACGACCCAACCGCAAGGGTTTTTTGCGGATCTACAATCCGCATCAGATAGTAGGCTCCGCTGAGGACACAGCCGATACAGTGCTCATTCCCCCCTTCGGCGGCTGCCATCGCAGTCAGACATGCATCTGCATTTGCTTGTGGCTCCAGGGTGAATCCCATCCCAGCGGTGCGAAAGGATAGCTCCATAGCCTCCTGTAGATGCACAACATCGACATTAAACAACACGCGATGGATCGCTTCAAACTCCAGCCCCGGATCGTGAATGTTTACCAATTCAACTAAAGCGTAGCGGGCCGGATGATCTGCAATCTCAGCCGGGTCGCTCACGTGCTGCTTAATTTCATGCCACAGCGCTTTTGCTGTGGCAAAGGAGTGGTTCCCATCTCCCATAGCATACAGCATCACATCTTCGTGCCCTGGATACTTGCGCTGATATGCATACGGATCGGCAAGCTCTCGTAACGCCTGTGCCACCTGCTGTTGCAACTGCACATCATCCACAAGATAACCATTCAGGTGTCCGCTGTCGGCATATAGATCAAAATCGTATATTTTTTCCAGCTTCGCCTCAAACAGTGGCTCAATCACGGTTTTGCGTGGATCATCAATCAACACCATAATATGGGGCAGTTCCAGGGGGGCATTGCGCCGCACCTCTATCCGCGGGGGGAGACGATCCACGATGGTACCTTCGGTAGCGCGAATGAGCGAGTGCGAGCCCTTGCTGTAGTCGTAGCATTCAAGATCTAGTGCGACCATAAGCCCTTTGCGCTGTGGCACCATGGAGGTGCTGCGCTCTACGAGGACAAACGCCGGCTCGTGTTCCACCATACTTCCATCCTGCATATAGGTGTTCATGGTGGAGTTAATCTGGCGGATACGCTCATCCACATTTTCATCTTCCAGATACACTTCAGGCAGGGTTATCTTCAGGGTCGAAGGCGCACACCCTATAAATGCTGCGAGATCCTCCCAGTATTGAGGATCTGAGGTGTATTGATCACAGGCGATAACGGCCCATTTCTGCATATCGGTAGCAGGCGCGGGCAACAGAATACGCGGCACCTGAAGGCCAATGTCCGGGAAATTCATAAATATTTATCCTTAAAAAAGCTGGTGTTCCATAACTTGTTAAATTAAATTCCGCTGAAATCTCTACGCTTTTTACGTCTCGATAGCTTACCCATAACCCACCCTGCAAACAGCGTCCCGCCGCCGGCAAGAAACCACTTGGTGCTCGCAGTGCTGAGTATGGTGCGATTTTCCTCTCGCAACCTGTTCAACTCCTCCTGCGCCGCGTCCAGTTCAAGCTTCAGGCGCTTGCGTTCTTCATCCAACATCAGGGCATTGTCAGAGAGTTCGCGGATTTTAACCAGCTCCTCTTCTTTGCTTTGCACCCGTTGTTGCAGCAGCTCCACTTCGGCACGCGTCT
Organism: uncultured Desulfuromonas sp.; assembly: GCA_964508035.1. GTDB lineage: Bacteria > Desulfobacterota > Desulfuromonadia > Desulfuromonadales > Desulfuromonadaceae > JAIVHC01. Next base: position 72,075 of record CAZDRL010000003.1, on the reverse strand, counting down.
GCTCCGCATCTGCTACCGCGGCAGCTTGCGCTTCAGTTTGGGAACGTAAACCCTCAACTTCTGCCTCAAGCTCTTTAATAATCTGACTCTTGGGACGTTGAGTAGATACGTACTGTGTCAGCACATACCCTTCAGTGCCGTCATTCAGACGCACGCGCAGATAGCGCCCCTGCTCTTCAAGCACTTCCATGCGGGTATCAGTTTTTATTGTGCGCTTCACACGATATTCGTTACCCATCCCCTCGCGCACCGTGATAACAAGCTGATCTGCTACATAACGGGTGTCGGCTGTGGCCCATTCGGGCATGAACGCAAGGCTCAGAACACAGATCGCAACGGCTGTTACAAGGTGTTTTTTCATAGCTGTTCTCCTGCTACATTTATGCTTAATTATCTTTCAGAGGCCAATCACGCTCAAATCCGGCGGGATAAAAACTATCCTTGGTACGATTGAAGTAGCCATACTGAATGCGCGGGATACGTGTCTTTATCTCTGTGAACATCTGCGCCATCCCCACACTATCTCGCGCCGGAGGCATCGCCTGCAGATACATGCAAGGATCGATGGCCAGATTACGCAACTGCAACATATCCACGCCGCACTCGTCAATCACCTCTATCAGCGCCTCCAGCTCCTCACGTTGATCGGTGATGCCGGGGAACACCAGGTAATTGAACATCACAAACAGCCCATGCTCCTTGGCACAGCGTACCGAGTCGAGCACATCTGCAAAACGATATGCATTGGGGCGATAGTAGGCGTTGTACATCGGTTCGCGCACCGAATTGAGGGAGATACGGATCGAATCTAACCCGGCCGCCGCAAGCTCTTTTACTTTATGGGGCAACGAAGCATTGGAGTTGAAGTTTATGGTTCCACGCCCGGTCTCGCGCCGCATCGCCTTGATTGCAGCGCTGATAACATCCGCCTGCATGATGGGGTCACCCTCACACCCCTGTCCGAAGGAAACAATGGCATTCTCGGCGTGCCGGAGGTGGGGCACTGCTACCTGTGCCAGCTCTGCAACACTGGGGACAAAGTCGATCCGCTCCTGACTGGAAGGGCAACACTCGTTTTCCGCAGCCTGATAGGAGAGGCACCCAAGGCAGTTGGAGTTGCATGTGGGCGAGGTAGGCAACGGTGCCTCCCAACGCTTTAAAAACAGATTTTTTGCCGCAAAACAATGATAGTCTAAAGCACAGCGGGATAACTGCACAAGTAGACGATTGTCTGGATAGCGTCCCAGCAGCTCGTCCACCCCTGGAGCGACCTCACGATCATCAAAGTATTCTGCCTGCCACTGCGTGCTGCGGTCCACCTTAAGGGCGGGAACGTAAAAACACTCATCCTCAGCACACCACGCAAGTGCAGTATACGCCCACAGGGGCAACGTCTGGCGCGTGGCAGGATACTCCACTGCGGGCAAATAGGTACGCATATATGCTGGAGACATGAAGGCACATACCGCTTGCACCTCTTCCCCCCCCATAGAGCGGGGCAGACGCCGAATGGTCTCTTTGACGCCGCTGCGCATATTGATCCCCACCGGGAATACCCCGGGCATGGTGAACAAACGGCTCCCCTCCGGCAGCGGAATCATCTCGGTGTCGCCCGGAATGCAAACTTCGGTGCCGCTCATTCCAGCCATACGGTATTCAGGATGTTCAAATATTTCGCCATCCTGCGTTGCTACCACGGTATAAAAAGTCATACCTGTTCCTTCCAAAAATCAGACTATTCCCTGCCGTTATGCGCAGACTCGTGCGACCAGAGATTAAACCTCAATGCTACAGCAACTGCATGCGGATAAACAAGTGCAATATCTGTGCAATATGAAGAGGTTAAGAGATAGAAAATCAAGTCACACCTTATCGGTGCGCAGGGATGGCAAGCAAGGATCGCCAGATGCAGAGATGCGCGACTCCATTTTTTACTTAATTCCGCGCCAGATATGTCCTATGCTGGCGCGCATGAAAACTATCCTTACCACCCTACACAGTAAATTCATCCACCCCAGCCTCGCCCTTCCCTGTCTTGCGGCATACTGCAACGATGGGTGCGGAGAGATTGTAATCAGCGAATTCACCGTGCACGAACCGCGGGAAAACATCTTGGCAGCCCTGCTGGAACAACGCCCCGATGTAATCGCCTTTTCGGTATATATCTGGAATCGCTGTGAAACTCTCGCCCTGGTGGATGCAATCCACGTGGCGGCATCGCACATCCGTATCATCCTCGGGGGACCGGAGATAAGCTACCCCGAAGCGGAGATCTGGGAGCAGCACCCAGGCATCCGTGCCATTATCCATGCAGAGGGGGAACGTCCCCTGCGCCACCTGCTCCAGAGGTGGAATGCAGGAGCGTCAGTGCCCGCATCTCCAGGGCTGAGTCTGCGCTGCGCAGAGGGAATTGTATCCAACCCGGAAGCGCTCCTGCTTGAAGAGCTGGATCAACTCCCCTCGCCGTATGCTTTGGGGTTGGTAGACTGCGAACGCGGTTTTGTGTACTACGAAACCAGCCGCGGATGTCCCTATAACTGTGCGTTCTGCATGAGTGCTCTTGACACCAGAGTACGCAGTTTTTCCATGCCTAGAATCAAGAAAGACCTGCTCCTCTTAATGGAGCAGCAGGTACCTAAGATCAAGCTGGTGGATCGCACCTTTAACTACAACTCCCAGCGGGCGCGGGAAATTTTCACCTTCATCCTCGAACACAACCGCTGTAGCCATTTTCACTTTGAGATAGGGGCCCATCTGCTCGATGCCGCCACCATAGAACTGCTGGAACAGGTGCCCGCAGATATGTTTCAGTTTGAAATCGGGGTGCAATCCACCCTGGAGGATACCCTCGCAGCACTGAAACGCAGCGCCCCCCTGCAGACTTTGCTGTCAAATGTTGAACAACTGTTGCGCCGCACCCATATCCACATCCATCTAGATCTCATTGCGGGTTTACCTGGCGACGATTTCAACCGTATTCTACACGGGATTGACCAACTGATGCCCCTACGCCCGCATCACCTTCAGATAGAAACGCTCAAGATTCTCCCCGGCGCACCGCTGCAGCGCGATGCTGACGCACTGGGGCTACGCTACGACCCTCACCCCCCCTACACCGTGCTGAGCTCAGACAAGCTAGATTTTTTTGCCCTCGAACGGATCCGTGGTATCAGCCGTCTTCTGGATCTCACCTGGAATTGCGAGCGCGCCACCAACTTTATCCTTGAGCTGGGAAAACAATACGGCAGTGTAGCGACGGCACTGGTGAAACTGGAGGCATATTGGAAAGAGCAAGGCTTGTTGCGTTTTCCGCTGGGGCAACGGGAGATCTTCGAACATCTTGCCCATGCTGTGACACATCTGTTCCCTCGCGCCAGCGCAACAGTAGAGTTTCTGCACCAGACTCTGATGCGAGATCTGGCCCTGCGCGAAGTGGTTACAGTGGGGAAAATCCCTGGCTTTTATACCCTGGAATTAAACGCCAGCGAAAAACGGGCGGTAAAAGAACGGGTAACAGAAAAGCTGGATCAGATCAAAGGGAGAGGGATAAAACTGCAACACTTTGCCGCGCGCCTCCCTGCCTTGCAGCGAATGCAGGGCTCCAGAGAGGATAACGCAGCGCAAGATATTCACCTGTTTTTCTACCTCAGCGCCAGCAACAAACGTCTGCAGGTGGAAGAACATCGCATCGCGTCAAGAGTACTTAGTACTTAGTACTTAGTACTGAGTACTGAGTACTGAGTACTGAGCACTGAGCACTAAGCACTCAAGCCCCATACCCATCGGGGTTAGCGCTCTGCCACGCCCATGCATCGCGACACATCTGCTCTAAGTCCAAGCGCGCCTCCCACTCCAACAGGGTGCGCGCCAGAGAGGAATCAGCGTAGCAGGTGGCAATATCACCCGGACGCCGCTCCACCACTTGATACGGCACTTTTTTTCCACTGACAGCTTCAAACGCGCGTACAACCTCAAGGACAGAGTAGCCGCGCCCGGTGCCTAAATTCACCTTCAACACCTGGTTCTGTTGCGCCGCAACCTCAACACCGCGCTCTAACGCACAGACATGACCACGCGCCAAATCCACTACATGAACATAGTCACGCACTCCGGTTCCATCTTTAGTGGGATAATTATCTCCAAAAACGCTGAGACATTGCCGCTTGCCCACGGCCACTTGCGTCACAAAGGGGAGTAGATTGTTGGGAATGCCGCGCGGGTCTTCGCCTATCAATCCAGATGGATGTGCTCCCACCGGGTTGAAGTAGCGCAGAAGCACAATATTCCACCCTGCCTCGGAGGTATGCACATCGGCAAGGATCTGCTCAAGCATAAGCTTCGTGCGTCCGTAGGGGTTGGTGGGTCCCACGGGAGCGTTCTCGCACAGAGGTACACTTTCAGGATCGCCATACACAGTGGCAGAAGAGCTGAACACCAGATTCCGGCACCCATGCGCCGCCATAACCTCACACAGCACCAGGGTGGAATCGATATTGTTGGCATAGTACTTAAGTGGAAGAGCTACCGACTCTCCCACCGCTTTGTAGCCGGCAAAGTGGATCACTGCATCTACGCTGTGGGTGGCAAATATTTCCTCCAGCTTCACCCTGTTGCGCACATCATAGGGATAGAACTGCACCTTTTTTCCGCTGATCTGTTCTACCCGTTCCAGCGCCCGGGGGGATGAATTGGTCAAATTATCGACACAAATCACCTCATGCCCACTTGCAAGCAACTCCACCATGGTGTGGGTACCTATATAACCAGCGCCTCCGGTTACCAGAACCTGCATATTCTCTCCGTATGTATGCGTAACAAAAAACTTCTCTCATCAGCTGCGCAACTAAAACGCTGTGGGCTGGTAACGGTTTACCTTCCACTAAGCAGCTATTGGTCTCAGGCTGGAGGCTCCAGCACCGAATGATCTCCCATGCTCATACTCTGAGCCGAACCAACTAAGCGCACAGAGTCTCCAAGGATACTGTGGCGCAGTACCACATTCTTCACTTCACTGTCGGCATTGATAATGGTGTCGCTGATCACCGCCTGTTCCACCACCGTCCCCCGCGCTACCGACACATCCGGGCCGATCACACTGTTGCTCACCTGCGCGCCCGGACCTATATAGACCGGCTCGATGATGACGGAGTTGGTCAGCTCTCCCATACATTTATTATTTGTACGCAACAGATAGCGGTTGGTTTCAAGCAAATTTTCTGGTTTGCCGCAGTCGAGCCAGGCATCGATGCTCGGCGCGCACAACTTCTTCCCCGCGCGGATCATGCGCATAAACACCGCCGGCAGATAGAACTCCCCTTTTTCTTTTTCATCCGCCTCAATACTTTGCTGCAGGTAGGTCATAAAATCGCACCCATCCTTGAGATAGTACAGTCCAACCTGAGCCAAACGAGAGATAGGGGTGTCGGGCTTCTCCACCATATCCACAATATATCCGTCGCGCACAACATTCACCCCAAAGCGCTGATAATCCTCCACCTCATGTGAATAGATGAGACCGTCACACGTGCGGCACAGCGCATCAATTTGTTGCAGATCGGTGATAAAAATGGTGTCGTTAAACACCACCAGCACATCATCTCCGGGCTGAATGCGTTGTGCGGCAAGATACACCGCGTGCGCCGGTCCAAGTTTTTCCCGCTGCGGAATATAGGTACACGCCAACGCAGGGAAGTTTTCGCGCATAAAGTCTTCAATCTGAGTGCCGTTGTCATCTACAATGAAGATATACTCTTCAACATCTATCGCTTCGAGCCTGGTAATGATATGCTCAAGCACGGTTTTACCCGCAACGCGCACCAGTGATTTCGCTTTTGCATGAGTATGCGGACGCAGGCGGGTCCCACGCCCGGCAACAGGTAGAATTACCTTCATATATCAATGCTCCATAAAGTTTCCAGAATGTTATTTATCGGTTACGAATCGAGTCATGGGCGCCAACGTTCGATGTTGTAGCCCAAAACACCAGATGCGCCAATACCGCCAAAGCTTAAACTATCCGGAACATGGTGACAACTGCAGAGATCAGATGAACTTAATCCTTCTACATATATATTCACTGTTTACTTGCCCTGGAGGGGTGTGTCAGCAAAAACGCTGCCACTCTCATAACCCTCTATCAACTTTTTCTGTACCTGGATCTAACTGAGCAGACAATGGTGCGAAATTCCAGAGATTCACATATTGTTCTGCTCCTCCTCTTTATCGCCCTGTCACTGGGCGTCCATCTGCTCCTCCTTTTTTCAGGACCGGACGCCAAAAAACAGAGGGAACTCGTGCAGGAGGAACCTACCTATATAGAGATTCAACCCCTGCGCGAAGAACGGGAAACGGCGCAAGTGCTACGCCCTGTTGAAAAAGAGGTAGAAACCCATCGCTTAGGCGAAGCCAGCCAAGAGGTGGAGCAGGAACAAGCCCCGGAAGGATATGACTTCGAGGATAGTGCCCCCAGCATGCCGCAGATTGAAGCGCTGCAAGAGCCGGACACAGAAGAAGCCACCCCTGAAGAGGAGCAAAAACAGCTCGAGGAACAAACGCCCCTCGAGGAGGCGGAACCGGAACCTGAGCCAGTAGCAGATGTCCAGCCGAGCACTAGACCTATGCCGAAGCTGGAGCAGCTCCTTCGTTCAAGCACCCATGCGGCGGCCGATATTGCGCGCGAAACCAGGATAAAGCAGCGCCCCGATGTGGCACGGGGGGAAGCAGTGTGGCTCAATATGAAGCACGACCTGCTGTTTTCTTTTTTCGCCCGCTTTAAAAAAGGGGTCTACGCGGCATGGAACTACCCGCATGAGTCGATCCAACGTGGCGAACAGGGGACCGCACTGCTGGAGATCATTATCAATCGCGACGGCAGTGTAGAGGATGTGAACCTGCTCAACGGCTCAGAGTTTGAGCGCCTGAACCGTGAAGCGATAGCCGCAGTAATCAAAGGCGGACCCTACGGCAAGCTCCCAGACAGCTACCCGGAAGAGCAACTGCGTATCAAGGCGTATTTTCACTACCAACTTGGAGGCAGGCAAGAGATCTTCGGAAAGTAAAAAAGGTCGCCGGATCTCCCGACAACCTTTGTGTGAATTTTGCATCCTTACAAATCAGACGCCAACGCGCGAATACACGTTACCTGAACACGCGTTACCTCGTTACCTGTTTAGTCCTGCAACGTGCGCTCTGCACCGTATTTTCCAGCAGCATGGTGATGGTCATGGGACCAACCCCACCGGGTACTGGAGTGATGAAACTAGCTTTTTCTGCCGCCGCAGCAAACTCCACATCCCCGAGGAGCTTCCCGTCCTCCTGACGATTGATCCCAACATCGATTACCACCGCACCGTCCTTAATCCATTCGCCTTTAATCATTTCGGTGCGCCCCACTGCGGCGATCACGACATCCGCACGCCTAACATGCTCGGCCAAATCACGCGTGCGTGAATGACAGATGGTGACCGTTGCATTCTGGGCCAGACACATCAGCGCCACCGGTTTGCCCACAATATTGGAGCGTCCTACCACCACCACTTCCTTACCATTGAGGTCGTAGTTGATAGATTCAAGCATTTTCATCACCCCATAGGGGGTGCACGATTTGAAGCTTGGACTTCCGATCGCCAGACGTCCGACACTAACCGGATGAAACCCGTCCACATCTTTTTCGGGGGCGATAGCAGTGATCACCGCATCTTCGTCAATATGTTGCGGAAGCGGCAATTGCACTAAAATGCCATCGATACGGGGATCGTTGTTGAGCTTATCTACCAGAGCCAGGAGCTCCTCTTGGGTGGTTTCAGGCGGGAGACGATGTTCATCGGAGAATATCCCCACCTTCGCGCACGCCTTTTCCTTCATGGACACATACACGCGGCTTGCAGGATCATCCCCCACCAACACGACAGCCAAACCAGGCACAACACCTTGCCGTTTCAATTCAGCTACGCTCTGCGCCAGCTGCTCCCGCATTTGCGCTGCCAGCGCTTTCCCGTCGATAAGTGTTGCTGCCATGTAAACCTCCGTATGTTGATGCATACAAACAAAAACTGCCCGTAGGGCAAACTCCCCATTGCACTCTTTATATACTGGCAACCAGACCTGGTGCCACTTTAAAGTTTAGGCTCAACCTGCATTTTTAGGACACGCGCCCGACTCTGCTTTAGGACAGGATGGTGGAGCATGCGTGTAACCCTGCTCATACCAGCCGCCACCCTTAAGGGTAAACGCACTGTTGGAAATAAGCTTGCTTACTTCACCGTCACACTCACGGCACTCTTTTAGTGGGGCATCAGAAAATTTCTGCCGCGCTTCAAACACCAACCCACATTTGTTACACTTGTATTCATAGATAGGCATGACTCAACTCCCAGGCTAAGTATTAATGCGACACTCTAACATAGATCAAAACACGGCGTAAGGTAGTCACCACACCAATATTTGTCAAGTACTGTGCCATCTAGTGTGGTTCTAAATCCTGCACCTAAAGATCTGCATTTCAGGACACTTTACCAGTTGGCTCAACCTACACGACGTGCTAGGATAATCGCTCGGAGTGCCCTAAGTTGCTTCCCAAGTTGCCCCCAAGTTGCCTGTATTCTGCTAATCCACAGCACCCTTGGTGGGGCTGCTCCAGGACATTTAAGTACTGCGCGTAGCAGAAGACTACCCAAACTCGCCACTCTCTTAATGAGGGGCAGGCGGGAGTTTAGTGAGGCTTGAGTTAGCCAGCAACCACTCGCACACAATTGGATCTTTTCCTCGTTTATAAGCAGAAAGCGACCAGACAGCTGTGGCCTTAAACAAATTTTTAAACCACAATGACATGCTCACCCTGCCCACACCCCCTTCCGTGGCAACCCTGATTCTGGAAGAACTTGGTAGCGAGGATATCGATTTTGATCGCCTTACCCGTATCATCACGGCAGATTCAGCGCTTGCAGCGCGCATCCTTAAAGTGGCAAACTCTCCCCTATTCAGCCCAGCGGGAAATATTGCCTGTATTCATGTTGCGCTCACACGCCTTGGCACCGCCCAGGTTACCAATATTGCGCTTTCGTTCATTCTTGTGCACGCGTTCAATAAGCGGCGCTTCCACTCCAGCTTCGATTTCAATTTTTTCTGGCGCCATGCCCTGACTTCGGCAGTAGCAGCAAATCTGATAAACAAGGAGCTCTACGGCGAAAACGGCAGCACATTCATAACCGGCCTGCTCCACGATATTGGCATCCTCATCGCTGGGAGCCAAATACCCGAATACCTTGATCTGCTTGAAGATTCCACCTCCTCCCAGGATGAACTACGGAAAAGAGAGGAGCAAACCTTCGGCTTCAACCACTGTCAACTTGGGGCGGGAGTGCTTAAGAGATGGCAGCTCCCCGACAGCATCACCCAACCGATTCTGTTCCATCACAATCCAGAGGAAGCTCCGCCCGAACACAGGGATGCTGCATTTGTAATTCAGGTTGCTGATCTAATTGCTGATCTGTTTCACAGCAAGCCTGCTGCGGATAAATTCGAAGTGCTGGGAAAACTTTTCGAACAAAAAAACATCGATCAGACGACCGTTGATCGGCTGGTTCAAGAAATCTTCGCCAACAGCCTTAAAACTTTGGCGTTCTTTGAGGTTCATCCCGACAAAATCAAGAGCCCCGGACAGCTGCTACAGGAAGCAAACGCCATTCTGAGTAAATTAAACCTCAGTGCCGACGTGAAGCTGCGCGAACTGGAGCGCGAACGTGACACCCTGGTAAAGAATTCGAAAAAACTCTACCGCGCCAACTCTGAGCTGAGCCTCTTAGCCTTTGAGGACAACCTGACCGGGCTGCACAATATGCGCTATTTTCTTGACTACTTCCAGCGTGAAATCCAACGTTCCCTGCGGTACAAAACTTGTTTTTCCCTTATTTTGCTTGATCTGGATGATTTCAAGAAGATCAACGATACCTACGGCCATCTGGCTGGAGACCGTGTCCTGCAGTACATTGCGGAACTGATCTGCGGTGCTCTACGCCAGGTGGATTTAGCTGCGCGCTATGGGGGGGAGGAGTTTGCGGTGTTTTTACCTGAAACCAACAGCAATGAAGCGATGATCATTGCCGAGCGTCTGCGCCAGCAGATTGAAGAACACAGGACCCCGTGGAAAAGACATAAAATTCGAACTACTGCGAGCATTGGAGTGACACACTTCTGCCCAGAAAGTGAAAACTTTAGCAAGGATGAAATTATCGCGCGCGCCGATCGAGCCATGTATATGGCAAAACAATGTGGCAAAAACCGCGTGCAACTCGCAGAGCTTGAGACTCCGGTGCAGTAACCCTTGCTCTACCTTGTTGCAGTATCCCTTATCTGGGCATTCTCTTTCGGCCTTATCAAAGGGCAACTAACCACGATTGACCCAAGCCTCGTTGCGGCGCTACGTCTGGCGCTAGCGTGGCTGGTATTTCTTCCCTTTGCGCGGATTAAGCATTGCTCCTATTTCACCCGCGCCTTGCTCCTTGGCATCGGTGCAATCCAATATGGCCTCATGTATACCTGCTACACCGCTGCCTTTGCATATCTGCAGGCATATCAGGTTGCACTATTTACCATTTTTACCCCTATATTTGTCACCATCGTCAACGACCTGTTCTCGCTCCGTTTCCACCGACGTTTTTTCAGCATGTCTCTGCTGGCAGTTGCGGGGACCGCTATTGTGCTATATCGCGATTTCAGCACCGCTGAATTTCACACCGGCTTTCTTCTGTTGCAGGGGGCAAATCTGTGTTTTGCGTTTGGACAGGTGGCGTACTGCAAGCTCATGCGTACTCGCCAACTGGGGGATCGCAATGTATTCTCCCTCCTTTACTTGGGGGGATTTGGCGCAACCCTCCCCATGCTTCTCCATTCCGGCGGCTGGCACGACTTGAGCATCATCAACGCGCAACAGTGGCTCACTCTACTCTATCTGGGTATTCTAGCTTCTGGGATATGTTTCTTTTGGTGGAACTACGGCGCGCGCAAGGTCAATGCCGGAGTTCTAGCGGTGAGCAACAACCTTAAGATACCTCTGGCCATCGGGTGTTCGATGCTGTTTTTCGGCGAGCGCATCAACGTTACACAACTGCTTCTCGGTTCTGCTATTATTGTGTTCGCTCTGCTACTCAATCCTGGCGCAAAACGGGTGCGCTAATTGAAACGCATGAGCGCGCTACGTCAGAAGCGCCACACCACTTGCGCCCCATATCGATCTGGCATTGCATCCATATTCAGGTTAGTGACCGAATCCTTGCTCTGCCGGCGCGCCGCGCCGGAACGGAACTCATAGTTCACCTTCAACTGCAGTGCAGCAGTGATATAATATTGCAGCCCCAGAGTTAGGCTGCCCAACTCTCGCTCAGCGGCACTTTCTGTCCCAAAGCGCACCTCATCGTAGCGCACACATCCCCACAGTCCCGGCACCAGTTCATAACCCGCATCGATGTACCAGCCATAGCCCTTATCGTCATGAAAGAGATTGTAGCTCGCCACCATGGTGCCATTATTGCTGATCGCTCCGGGAATCGCCCCCCCGTCGGTTGCCATAAATATCACCCCTGAGGCGCGAACAAATTCCGCGCCCAAACGCCATCTGTGCCACAACAGAGTAGTTCCAACCCCATAGCGCTCACGAGTTGCATCGACTTTACGCTGCATAACACCAACATACAGGGTACGTTCTCCATGCTGGCTCCAGGCAAACATCTTCCATCCCTGCCGCCACATCCCTACACCGGAGTTGAACACCCTCTCAGCGGCCAGATACAGATAGAGATCGGGGTTGGAGTTGGGATCAGAATGCCCGAGCCCATATCCGCGCCCAAGCATAGTCGCATAGGTAAATTCCCACTGCTGATACCTGATGGCATCAAACAACATGATCCCACTGTCGCGGCAGCAACTACAGGTGACGTAGTTATTGGAATGGGTTACAGCGGAACCATCGCTGCGAAAAAAGCGCTCCTGCACCAACATGTTGGTTACATTAGTGAGGTTGATGTAGTTACCCGGTGGAGCAAAAGCAAGTGACTCCTCCGAACCTGGGGTTTTAAACATCCCCACACGTACATGCGGTCCTGCAGGGGTGTTCCAGGTAACACTAGCCTCAACCAGCATGAGGGCGTTGTCGTGTTCCCCTCGAGTTGCGATATTGTTGCCAGTGACTCCTCTGACACTGTAACCCCACGCATCGTTCAATGCGCCCCGAAATCCCCCCTGCAGTTTACGCACATTAAATTCAGCACGCGACTTCAGGCTTGGCCCCACAACCCCTTTGGCCATGGATTGCCCTTCGAACGCCCCCGCTTTCAAGGTTCCACCACCACTATCCTGGTAATCAGCCATAAGGAAACCATTGAAGTTAAATCTTTTGGCACCGGGCTTCTCTACCCCCTGGAGCATGAGCCAGTTCGCGCTTTGTGCCTGTTTCACATCCAGGAGCAGGCACCATGTCACACCAAGAAGCATCAGAACAAAGAGGTATGATAGTGCCGATTGTTGCTTCGCAACCATTATATATTTTGCTCCTGTCTGGCAGGGGTCGTGTGGTAAACTTCGGCGATGCAGACGTCGCATGCATCGCCCCGGATTCTCACTGAAGTATGCGCTGTAAACAAGTACAATACAGACTGCCTACTGTGTGCCTGCCCAGCGACAGCGCTATACTTTTCTGCACCAGAGGCAATATGAGGCAATATGAGGCAACATTACACCGTATCTATTTTGTTCCATATAAAATCTAAGGAAGCTGGCTCATGACCACCACAAATACCCGTCCCGGGCAATCTATCCTCATCACCGGTGCCTGCTTGATCGTTATTCTGGCTGGGTTTAAAAATGCGCAACAACTTGTAGTGCCATTTTTTCTCGCAACTTTTATTGCCATCCTATGTCTCCCAGCCCTCAAATGGCTGGAGGGGAGGAAAATTCCAGGAGTACTGGCAGTCTGTATGGTTATTACTCTGGCGCTGCTTTTTGGGCTGGTTCTTGCGCTATTTATCGGCACCTCAGTACATGACTTTACCCTTACCTTGCCCACATACCAACAACAGATCCGCGAAGAAACCAAGGCGCTATTTGGCTGGCTCAACAACTATGGTATCGCGATCTCGTCCCAGATAGTGCTGGAATACTTTGACCCCAGCGCTGCTATGAAGATTGCGGCTAACACCCTGAGCAGTCTGGGGTCGGCTTTGACCAATGGCTTTCTGATTTTACTCACCGTGGTGTTTATTCTCCTTGAGGCGAGTTCCATGCCAGAAAAACTTAAACATGCGTTGCCAAACGCCACCTCATCCCTGGATAATTTCACCCGAATAACCTTCAGTGTCCAGCGTTATCTGGCGATGAAAACGCTCTTGAGTGCGGTAACAGGTGTCGTTATAACCATCGGGATGTTAATTTTGGATGTGGACTATGCCATCTTGTGGGGGCTGCTCGCGTTTTTACTCAACTACATCCCCAATATCGGCTCAATCATTGCTGCAATACCTGCCGTTTTACTCGGACTGATTCAACACGGCATCATCGTTGCTCTGATTGTTGCTGGGATATATATTGCGGTTAACGTAGTGATTGGGAATGTGGTGGAACCGCGCTTTATGGGAAATCGCCTCGGTCTTTCACCGCTGGTGGTTTTTGTATCTCTGGTGTTCTGGGGTTGGATCCTCGGCCCGGTGGGGATGCTTCTCTCGGTTCCACTGACCATGATTTTAAAGATTGCCCTAGAAGCCACAGAAGAATGGCGTTGGCTCGCGGTGCTGCTTGGCTAGCCAACGCCAGCGGCTCCACACACAAAACAGCTTCGCCCTTAGCAACTGGAGTTAGCATGTCCTCTAAAAATAGTCTTAAAAACGAAAACTACCTAGGTTTTTTCTTGCTGATTGCAGCCCTTATGCTTTTTGCCACCTTGGTCAAAAGTTGCAATATCGCCGGATATCAGGCGCAGCAGAGTACGGAAGTTCCTGAGCTGCATGAAACAACACAACAATAACAACATACAGCTATTCATCCAACCCCGTGTGCGCCTGACCACGGCAGATGAGGATCTGGCTCAGGCCTTAGCTGCAAAAGGGTATGCGGATCTCTACACCCTGCGCCAGCGCCTACAGGGGGAGTTCCCTGCGCGCCTCGCCCATGGCGACGCAGCACAGATGGAAAAGCTAGCCCAGGTGCTGGAACAGCACCAGCGCCCATATCGCCGCATAAATCCACCCGTGCCCACATTTGTTCCGCAAGAACTTAAGGAGCTTACCTTGTCAGGCGCCCAGGTTGCCCTGCATGGGTCTACCTCCACTATCCGCTGCAACGCTAATACACGCCTGCTCGCCATTGTCGCGGATATCTCTGGTAAAATAACCGAACGCCACCTGAAGCGCAAAATGGTGCGCCATACCTACGGGGTTAACGCTTCAGACGGCCCAGATGCAACAACACTGGAACAAGATATTTTCCACCTTGCGCCAATTCTGGATATCTACACGCTCACCGATTCCGGAAACATTGATACAGGGATCAGAATTGTTCCAGGTAGGTTTGATCATCGTCAGCTCGGAGATGCAGCAAGTCTAAGTCGAAACAAAAACCTCGCAGCCCTGTGGCAGAGAATTCAAGCTTCCGGCGCGGAGCTCAAAACCCATCATGGCTTTGGTCTGGGGTTTATTCCAGAGTGTACCCCAGAAACAGTTACCCAGCCCAACCCATATGCTCAGCACGACAACCTGCACGCCCTGACTCAATACGCCTGGTTTATGGCGGAGCTGGATAAAAACCCTGGAGATAGCGCAGGGGCAGAAAAGAAAGGCACTCCTACCTGCGCTAGCGCACCGCTGCTTCCCTCCTTCTTCAAACCTGATGCCAAGATGGAAACCTCCCCCGCTGCAACAAAGAGGGAGCAGAAAGCTCGCGCGGCAGAACGTGAACATATTGATGGCAACTCAAACCTGCCGCAACCACCAGATCCCACAACCCTGGCGGGGCTGAACTTATACCTGCAGGGAAGACACTCTCTACTGACTTTGTGGATGGTTATTGTCGCTATTATAGCGGGCACATCCCAAACAGAGATAGGTGTCTATATCCTGGGATATCTCTTTTCCACCGGGGCGGCACAAGCCCTCTTGGCAGGGATCTGTTTTTACTGCGGGATTAAATACCTGCTCCTAAAACGGCGGATTGAAGATACACCCACGAGCAAAATACGTTCGATGGCCATGGGGGCAGTGGAAGTGCAAGGGCGTGCAACCCGGAAGTATGCTCTTGTTTCTCCCATTTCCGGGTTGCCGTGCGTTTACTACCGCATCAGAAAATACCGGCGCAAACGCAACCACTCCACTCACCCTCTCATATCCAGCAATAATCAAAGTCAATGGGCGCTGGTGAGCATCTCTTCGAGTAACAATGTCCCATTCCTTCTTAATGATGGAACCGGAACCCTGGAAATAGTGCCAGATGGGGCAAAACTTAAGATCAGAACCACCCATGCTGGAAACGGAAGCATGGCACAGCTCCCGTTCAGCACTAGAAGCACACAAGATTCCAATGAGCGCTGGGAAGAGGAGATTATTCCGGACGGTAGCTATATATATATCCTGGGCTTTGCACACACCCACAATGCTGCCCCCGCGCATCAGGATTTACTCCGCCAGGCCTTGAGTGAGCTGAAACAGGATCAAGAGCGTCTCCATCAATTTGACCGCAATGGTGACGGACACATCGATGCCTCAGAATGGGACCAGGCGCGCCGCGCCACCGCCCACGAAGTGGCACACGCTCAACTAAAGCAAAGCGCTACCACTCACACCAACGTGCGCACGCGCATCAGCAAACCTCCCCGAAGCGACTACCCTTTTCTTATCGCCGAGACCGAATCAGAACTTCATCTGACGCGAAAACTTGCGTATTATAGCGTCATACTCCTCGCCACCGGGCTTGCACTAGCGCTTTGGGGAGCACATACCGCAGGGAAAAACCTGCATTTATTTTAAGGAGATAAAGCCATGACGGGATTAATTGTTGCGGGTATTGTTGCACTTATAGGGATCGGACTCATCACGTATGCGATCATCATCTACAACAACTTGGTAAGCATGCGCAACAATACCGATAAAGCATGGAGCAATATCGATGTACTCCTGAAGCAACGCTATGATGAGTTGCCAAAACTGTTGGAGGTTTGCAAAGGCTATATGCAACACGAACGCGATACCCTTGAGGCGGTAACCAAGGCGCGCTCAATGGTGGCGCAGGCCGATTCCGCCGATGCAAAGCTAGAAGCACAAAATTTTTTGAGCCAGACCTTGAAATCGCTCTTCGCAGTAACTGAAGCCTACCCTGATCTCAAGGCGGATGAGGCCTTTCGCCGCCTTGGAACCCGCATCTCTCAAATTGAGGAGCAGATAGCGGATCGACGCGAGCTTTTCAATGAATACATAAACATCTACAATATCCGCATTGCGCAGTTTCCCGACATGCTGGTAGCCACTAGATTCAACTTCAGCCCTAAAACCCTGTGGGTGATCAATCCTGAGCACCGCCAGGATGTAAGTATCAGCTTTGGATCATGAGTTCAGATACCCAACGCTATCCCATACCGCAAACAACACTACGCACCCAGATTGAAGTAAAACGCAGTCGCTTTATCGCTACCGCGGCATATACTCCGGATCTAGCGCAAAGCAACAACTTCATTGCACGCATCAAAGAAGAATTTGCCGATGCGAACCACAACTGCTGGGCCCGCGTGCTTGGTGCCCCCGGCAGCACACATCAGGCCGGCATGAGTGATGACGGCGAACCGCAAGGTGCCGCAGGGAAACCTATGCTCACCGCCCTCCTCCACGCGAATATTGGCGACACCACGGTGGTGGTCAGCCGCTATTTCGGAGGTATCAAACTGGGCAAAGGGGGAATGGCACGCGCCTACACCGACGCTCTGCTCCATGTTTTGGAACGCATGTCGCTGCAGGAAAAAATCAGTTACACTCCACTGCACATTAATGTGGAATACGCACTCCTTGACATGGTCGAGCGCACACTACCCGAATACGAAGCCATAATAGATGCACGCGATTTTGGCACCAGCATCAATTTGCACATACGGGTACCGGTAGAACATCGCCTGAAAATAATACGCCACTTAACTGAGCTGAGTGCTGGAACCATCAAGATTAGCCCCGCACAACAGGATCTGGACTCCTGAGCGCGATGAGGTTACAATTCCGCACCTTAAATGAAGCGTGAGCAGGCTTAGATAAAAGGACACCACAGACACAAGAAACGTTACTAAAACATTTATCACCTTTTTACACATACAACCCGAAAACCCCAGAGGAGCACCATGGCAAAAGAGGATATGCACATATGGCACAGTGTAACCCTGTTATTTCTGAGCAAATTTGTCACCAGCACAACCCAAACCTTTGCCCAGAAAGACCTGATTAATAGCAAAAACATCGACCTGGGGTTAAAGTTTGCCGCCATGCTTGGCAATGAAACAGAAGAAGCGGAAGTGAAAAAATATCTGAAGAAAACATTAAAAAATCTGGAACAGCAGAAATTACTGCAACGCTCTCCTGCAGGAGAGATGAACCTGACCGCAGCGGGAATAGCCACAATGAATGCAGAACACACCCGTGCCATGAGCAAAATTGCACAGAATTTCCCCGGGGCAGTACCACCGGAGCAAAACTCAGCTTCTGGAAATAAAAAGCCCAACTAAAAGCGCTATCTTTAAATAAAACCATCTAACAAGCCGATAGGATGGTATGGAATTTTTTGTCCCGGTGCAGCCGGCAACGTTTAGTGTAACCCCGGTCACACCCTCACAAAAAAGTGCTGACGCCGTGCAGCACAATCTGCAGCCATATCAGGTAGTGCAGGCCACGATAGCCGAAAAAGGCGACGGTCGAGTATTGCTCGAAATGGATGGCAAACAGATGTGGGCTCAAAGTAAGGCGGATGTTAAAACCGGGCAACAGCTTAATCTCCAGGTCACCAGCACTGAACCCCGCCTCCAGCTACGAGTTGTGCCACAAGGTGCGGAACAACACCTACTCCGCCTTATCCACCTATTTGACCATAAGCCCGAACTTGGAGCCAGACTGCAACAAATTGGGGCGCAACTTGATGACAAAAATATCAGCCAGCAACTACAACAACTGACGCAACAATTCCTCGGCCAGCGTCCGTTCCCCAGCGGAGCAGAACTGGCGCGCACAGCTGCCCCCCTGCAGAACGCCTTGGCCCAACTTCAGGGTGTGCCTCAAGATGTGCGGACGCAGATCACAGCGTTGCTACAGCAGTTTTCCCTCCAAACAACGCAGAGTGGTTCCAACGCGTTACCTCAGCATCCGTCACAACTGTTAACCCAGGTGCTTAACAACCTCGTTTCTGTGTTGCAAAGCCCCAATAGCAGCGTTACAAGCACAAGCTCTACTCCCACTACCAGCCTCAGTGCACAGGCAGCACAGATCCTCAATCCTCTCCTTCAGACAGTAGCTGGGACAACCTCTAGCGCAGAAGGCCTACACCAGATCCAGACTCTACTGGCTCAGCTGGATAAATTATCTGCAGCACCTCCTCCACCAGGGGCTGGAGCCAGCCAGATAGAGATCGCAGCTAACAACGCTCACGCTCTCGCACTCGCGGCCGCCTTGCTTCAAGCTCTGACGCAAACCTTTGGAAATATGCAACAACAGATAGCCACTCCCCCTGCGCGTGAGCTGGCACTCTTAGCGCAGGTTCTGGGCCTCAATTTTGAAGGCCGCCTGCTAAATGGTGACATTGAGCAGGCCCGCAAGAGCCTGAAGGGGATGCTCTTAAGCTTAAGGGGTCAGGAAGATGCGCCTGCCATGGTGCGGGAGAGCAGCTCAAAACTACTTCAACAACTTGAGTTATTCCAGCTATGCCGTGGACGTCTGGCACAAGAAGGCGTTCTTTTCTTGCCTCTGCCGTATGACTTCCTGCAACAAGGCTATGCCCTGATCGAAGAATATGGGGAAGAGCACGAAACAGAAGGTGATAAAACGGGGAAGAATCTCAGTGTCACCTTGAATCTAGTGTTGAACAATCTTGGGGCGATTAATATCCACATGCTGTTTGAACAAGAAAAACTCTTTATGCGTATCAGCTGCGCAGATCCACAAACTACTGCATTGGTGAAAGACTCCCGCGCAGAGCTGAATACGCTTCTACTCCCCTTGGGGCTTCAGCGTCTCAATATCGATGCCCACGGCAAAGACCCAGCGGTGTCACTGCTGCAGCGCCTAAGCCCAGGGAAGCCTGTCCTGGATGCGAGAGTGTGACAGGTCAAAACTATGGAGAATTCCAAGCCTAAAAGAGCGGTAGCCCTTAAGTATGACAGCGGTTCTGGTGCTGCCCCTATGGTAGTAGCAAGCGGTCAGGGAGATATTGCTGAACGCATTATTGAATTGGCCCAAGAGGCCGGGCTGCATATCACCACTGACCCTGGCTTAGCGGAGTTGCTGGCGCAAATACCCATTGGGCATGAAATTCCAGAAGAGCTTTACCAGGCAGTAGCAGCGGTACTGGCCTATGTATATCGACTCAATGAACAAAGCAAAATGGAGCTATAACCAAGGTTAAAGCAGCATGCGGGGGTGACACACAAAAAAAGCCAGGAATAAATTCCTGGCTTTTTACTGTTGCTTATGTATGGAGTTGTTGCAGTGATGCCAACACGATAATTGTTAAGTATCAACCCAGATAGTAATTCTGGCTGCGCGCGCGATTCGAAACTATGGTTGGATCCAGCATTTCGCCACAGCAACTACACTTCCATCCTTGGTATGAACGTACATAGTCAAAATACTTTTCGGTATACATCCGCCCCTTGCATTTTGGACACTTCATTTTACACCCTCCCAAGCTAATCAAGTCATATGAATGCTTATTTATTAGTACACATTCCATGCCAAACACGTGGCTGATTAGAGAGAGGTGCTAATAATTGTCTAATCTGATTGTCTTTCCTGGAAAAAGCTTTGATTCTGAATACTTACAGGGAGGAAAAACCACGGCCGGATAGATTCCAGCGTTTTTCTACCTATGCCTGGCACCCGTATTATGTTATCAACCACATTAAAGTCGCCATTTTCTTGACGATCCTGAACTATACGCTGTGCTAACGCAGGCCCTATCCCGCGTAAATCCTGCCAATCTAAGGCATCCATCCGGTCTGGGTGGAGTGAAATCCCCAGTGCCATACGCTTTCCGGCGCGCATCCAAGTAAAATCCACTTCCTCTTTTTCAGAATTTTTATATGTAATTTCAATATGTTGCCCAGAAACATACTCATATTTTTGTAAAAAATATGCTTGTGCAGGAGTAGCATCAAGCCACAGCGCCATTTCATTGACGCCCTCCATGCCGGAGACGTCATATATTTGACTGGCACCAGCACGACCTTTAGCCTCAACCCAACAGGTTTCCGGCGCAGAAAGGACAAAAAAAGCCGGACCCTCCCCTGTGCGGGAAAGACTCCGGCTCTGTAACAATAAAAAACTTAGCACCATCGCTATGAGCGTGGCTCCTATACCGCAGACAGAAAATCTGTTATTCAGAATCTTTCGCAAGTTTATACTGGAAGGCATCTATCAACGCAAGATAGGAGGCATCAATGATGTTGTCGCTCACCCCTACAGTGCCCCAGCGATTCTCTAAGTCGCCCGATTCGATTAAAACTCGGGTAACCGATGCTGTCCCTTTCCCAGCGGGGAGAACGCGCACCTTGTAGTCAAATAGACGCATCTCCTTAAGTTTCGGATAAAAACACTCTAGTGCTTTACGCAGGGCGTTATCCAGCGCATTTACCGGGCCGTTTCCCTCTGCGGCGGTATGCTCTATGCGGCCGCTCACCTTCACCTTCACCGTCGCTTCAGAGAGAGGCTTGTCTCCCTCTTTAAGGCGTGTATCAATGACCCGAAAGCCAATAACTGAAAAAAAGTGGCGCATATTCCCCAGCGCTTTGCGCATCAACAACTCAAACGACGCTTCAGCGCCTTCAAACTGATACCCCATATTCTCCATCTCTTTGATCTCTTCAAGAATTTCGAGAGTGAGAGGATCTTTACTGTCGAGGTTAATATTGAACTGCTGTGCTTTGGCAAGGATATTTGCACGCCCGGAGAGATCAGAGACCAATACTCGGGTCGCGTTGCCAACCAGTTCGGGACGGATATGTTCATAGGTTTCTGGATGGCGCTGAATTGCAGACACATGCACCCCACCTTTGTGTGCAAAGGCGGCATTGCCCACATATGGCTGGTGTTTATTAGGCACCAAGTTTGCGAGTTCGTATATCTGTCGTGAAACTACGCGTAAACTGCGCAACTGTTCTTCCGAGACACATTTTCTGCCCATCTTGAGCTGCAGCGCTGGGATAATTGAGCACAGATTGGCGTTGCCACAGCGTTCACCGAAGCCGTTGATGGTTCCCTGTACATGTACAGCACCTTTTTCAACCGCCATAAGGGTATTGGCCACCGCACACTCACTGTCGTTGTGTGCATGGATACCGATCGGGGTTTTAATTTTCTGTGCCACAACCTCGACAATTTCGCCCACCTCGTGAGGAAGCGCCCCGCCGTTGGTCTCACAGAGGACAATGCAGTCCACTCCAGCCTGTTCCGCTGCTGCCAGAGTTTTTAACGCATATTCTGGGTTGGCCTTATAACCGTCAAAAAAATGCTCCGCATCGTAGATCACTTCAGGGACATGCTGCTTAAGATACGCAAGAGAGTCGTAAATTATCTCCAGGTTTTCTTCCAGAGTGATCCGCAGTGCCTCTTTAACATGGAAATCCCAGGTTTTACCAAAAATGGTTACGGCATCAGGAGCTGCCTGAACCAGGGTTTGAATATTGTTGTCATCCTCAGGCGTTGACTTGGCACGCCGGGTGGAACCAAATGCGGCTATCTTGGCGTGAGATAGGTGTACATTTTTTATCTCCTGAAAAAAGGAGATATCCTTTGGATTGGAGCCGGGCCATCCACCTTCAATATAGTGAACTCCAAGTTCATCGAGTTGCTGCGCAATGCGCACCTTGTCATTAACCAGAAAGGAAATATCCTCCGCCTGGGTGCCGTCGCGTAAGGTGGTGTCGTACAGCATGACACGTTTCATAGTTCTGAGCTCCAATCTCTTTCACACCGATGCAATCTGCCTGTGCCCCTTGGTTCAGCGGCACAGAACAGATTGCATTTTTATTAGTTTTCTTCCGCACCACCGAGTTCAAAGGCATCGTGCAGTACGCGTACTGCAAGCTCTGCATACTTATCATCTATGACGCAGGAAATCTTGATTTCACTGGTAGAGATCATCATGATATTGATCCCTTCGGCGGCAAGGGCGTTGAACATTTTGGATGCGACCCCTGAGTGGGAACGCATCCCAACCCCCACAATGGATACCTTCGCCACTTTAGAATCGGACGCTACCCCACCAGCACCTATCTTCTCAACCGTTTCTTCCACGATTTTAAGCGCTTTTTTATAATCAGCGCGCGACACTGTAAAGGTCAGGTCATTGAGTCCTTTGGTGGACACGTTCTGGATAATTACATCAACAGTGATATTTGCATCGGACAAAGGGGTAAAAATGCTCGCGGCTACCCCAGGCTTATCCGGTATCTGCAACACTGAAATCTTTGCTTCGTCCTTACTGTAGGTAACACCCGAAACCATTACGGTCTCCATATCTGAATCCTCCTTTTGCACCAGCGTACCGGGATTGTCGTTAAAGCTAGAACGCACATGAATCACAACGCCATATTTCTTGGCAAATTCAACGGAACGAAGCTGCAGGACTTTGGCACCGAGTGACGCCATCTCCAACATCTCGTCGTAGGTAACTTTTTCAATCTTTTTTGCATTTTCCACGATACGTGGATCGGTAGTATACACCCCGTCTACATCAGTATAAATTTCACATACATCCGCTTTTAGCGCTGCCGCCACCGCGACTGCAGAGGTATCAGAACCGCCACGCCCCATGGTGGTAATGTTGCCTTCAGCGTCAATTCCCTGAAATCCGGCCACTACAACAATGCTGCCGCCGTTAAGATCTTGACGAATATTGTCCTGCCCAATCTCCAGGATACGCGCCTTAGATGAGGCACCATCGGTCAAGATAGGGATCTGATGCCCAAGGTAGCTTTTTGCCTTATACCCCATTGACTGAAGGCACATAGACAGCAACGCTATCGTAACCTGCTCACCGGTAGAAACGAGCACATCGTATTCACGCTCGCTGGGAAATTCGCACATCTCGTTAGCCATCGCCACAAGCTTGTTGGTCTCTCCCGACATGGCCGAGACGATCACGATCACATCATTGCCATCATCGTAAGTACGCGCTATGCGCTTGGCAACATTGCGAATTTTATCAATAGTTCCTACGGAAGTTCCGCCATATTTCTGTACAACCAGAGCCATTGTTTCCTGTCCTCCTCGGAAGATTTCCACCCACATGCGCAGATGGCAACATTTCCGTCATAAGCTATTAGACGTATTCAAGCTCATTCAAGTTATGCATAGACTAAATGCTGTGCTCCCTTAAATCAAACTTCAAACATCAGACTTAAACGCCGCCAGACTCTACACCACAGCATGCAACTTGTAACAACATTTTCTTCTGCGGTCAAAACTTTTTACTCGCTAAAGCGAAGGATAAAGATAGAGAATATGTGGGCCTTTATACCACATGCGCGAATCACCTGCCCCACCTGCCCTTCACCTCATGACACAGTTGCGGATGGGTTTGCGCAAAGTCTCCCAGCGCTTCGCAGCGCAACGAGCGTGCGTGCTCTGCTGTCCACGTAAGGGTCAAACACAGAGCATCTTCCTCCAGCTCTGGGAAACGTTCCGGCCACTCTACTAAAGCTATCCCTGATCCTGGCAGATATTCATCAAATCCTAGCTCTAAGAGTTCATCAGAGTCCGCGAGGCGATACAGGTCAAAGTGATAGACTGGGCAGCGCCCATGATACTCCTGCATCAGAGTATAGGTGGGACTGGTGATGGCGGTGTCAACACTCACTCCAGCTCCGTGTGCAATAGCACCACTCAGGCAGGTTTTACCGGCCCCGAGTTCACCCCGCAGGAGCACCAGCGTCCCAGGTTCGAGCATGGTGCCAAGTTCTGCACCAAAACGTCTGGTCTCTTCTGCACCGTTGCTGAGGAAGGTACACAATATCAAGCATCTGCTCCGCGCTTAGGTCTCCCCATGTTGCGGATAATATCCAAGCGTCCTACAACCCCTATCAGCTTATCTTGCTCTACTACTGGGATCAAATGTACTTTATGTTTCACTATCAATTCCGCCACCTCAGAGTCCGATGTCTCTGGAGTACATGTGATAACTTCACGGGTGCATATCTCTCCGACGGTTTGAGCACATATCTTTTTTACCTGTTCAGAGAAATTCTTCTCACTTTCCAGATATAGTACCCAGTCAAAAATTGAAATCACCGTAGGAATATGCAGGGGGCGATCGCTTTCAACCAGATCGGTAGCGGAGATGATGCCGTACAGAGTATTGTCTGGGTTTATCACTGGCAGCACGCTATAACCCGACTTTTCGAGGATAGCGCTGAAATCCTGCAGAGATGTTTGTGGTTCTACGCTGACCACCTCAGTGGTCATAATATCGCGGGCATTTGCCATAGAGATTATCTCCTGATAATTATAGCTGGACTACGCTTGAGATACAGATTCCAGTTCCTGTCTTGCCCCAGCAAGCTTACACGCCACATCTGTAGCCGTGTAACCAACCGGGCCGAATTGTTGGGCGCACAAATCCGCAGCCCTGCCGTGGATATACACCCCCAGAGTGGCGGCATCAAAGGGAGCAAGACCTTGAGCAACATATGCGGCAATTACTCCGGTGAGAACATCTCCCATACCGCCACTGGCCATACCCGGATTGCCGCTTGAATTAATGCGCACCCTGCCGTGTGGATCAACAATCAGGCTGCGCGCCCCCTTAAGGACAACAACAACTCCATATTGCGCAGCAAATTCCTGCGCGACGCGGATACGCTCTGCCTGCACCTGAGCGACACTAATGCCACACAGACGCGCCATTTCGCCAGGATGCGGAGTAACAATGGTTGCGTCCGCTGGGCGGGATATAAGTATTTCGGGAGCAGAAGCCAGTGCGTTGAGAGCATCGGCATCAACAACCAGTGGCACAGAGCATTGCACAACCAACTTCCGCACCATCTCAACGCAAGCAGGTTCTTGTCCCAATCCAGGGCCTACAGCAACTACGTTGCACTCCTGCCACAACTGCTTCAGTTCGGGTAACAGCGCAGGAGTCCACCCTTCAGCAGTGGAGACGCCGTGGGTCATCACCTCAGGGATATGTCCGGCAATGCCGAGTTGCACCGGAGCGGGGACAGCGAGGGTTACCAAGCCGCTGCCGCTACGCACACACGCATGTGCAGCCATCTGGGCCGCGCCCCCCTTCCCGGGGGTTCCCGCAATAATAAAGCTATGCCCACACGTCCCTTTATGTGCCGCGTCATGACGACACGGAAGCAGATGCCGCGCTGCACCAGCATCTACAAACACAAGGGTATCTGCAACAGAATCACTCAGTACGCGAGGCATACCGATATCCACGACAAACAGCTCCCCCCCGACACTGTAAGCCGGGGCACTTACCTGCCCCACCTTGGCGCAGGCGAAGCTGATAGAACAATCGGCCACAACCGCTTCACCAAGAATTGCACCTGTGTTGGCCTCTACCCCGGAGGGCATATCTACCGCCGCTACCGGAGCAGGACTGGCATTGATCCAACGTAGTGCATCAAGATAGTGCCCGCAGATGGCAGAGGTAAGACCATTGCCAAACATCGCATCTACAATCAGAGTTTTTGTTTGCGCTAACGTTGGAAGCAAAGATTTGAGCGTTTCAGCATCAGGCGCAAAGGCAATTTCAAGCTCCGACCGCTGCAGCACCCTGAGGTTGTCTGCAGCAATACCCAGGATCTGCTCCGCTGCTGCGAGTACCACTACCTGCACGTCCCAGCCGTAGGTCTGCAGGTGGCGTGCAACTACAAAGCCATCGCCGCCGTTGTTGCCCTTGCCACTGAAGACAAGAGCACGCTGCAGCGTTGGACTGAAGTAACGCTTATGGACAATCTCAGCCACGCTGCGGCCGGCATTTTCCATCAGGACAATGGCAGGGATGCCGTAGGTTGCGACGGCGCTGTTATCCAGCATACGCATCTGTTCTGCGGTCACCAGCTTCATTATACCTCCAACACCACCGTGGCAACGGCATATTCGCGTTCGTGGGAATATGAGAGAAACACCGCATGCAGCCCGCGCGCGCGAAACATTTTTTCTGCTTCCCCAGAGAGCTTAAGGGATGGGGCTCCGTAGTGATTATTGCATACTTCCATGTCGTGCCACGACAAACCCTCGCGCAATCCGGTCCCAAGTGCTTTTAGAAACGCTTCTTTAGCCGCAAAGCGCGCTGCCAGATGCTCCGCGGCTTGTCGCCTCGGCAGGGCATACTCCAACTCGGCATGCGTAAATAGACGTTCGAGCACTCCGCGATTATTGCACGCAATAAAATCAGCAAAGCGCTCTACACGCACAATGTCGGTACCTAAACCGGCAACAGCCATGCTCCCGTGATCCCCTAGTATACACCGCCGCACAGCAGCGCCTTCATTTCGCGCACAGCACGTTCAAGCCCTACCATAACCGCACGGGAGACAATACTATGACCAATATTGTATTCCGCGATTCCCCCCAGAGCCACAACCGCCTGCACGTTCTGGTAGTTAAGTCCATGTCCTGCATTAACCTGCAATCCACTTGCATGACCTAGGGCGATGCCGGCAGCAATCTTATCCAGCTCAGCTTCGCTCTCTGTAGTATTAAATGCATTGCAGTAGGTTCCGGTATGGATCTCAATTGCCTCCACCTCTAAGGTAGCTGCACATTCAATCTGATTCGGGCAGGGATCAACAAACAGACTAACCTTAACGCCGGCCTGGTGTAATTGAGCTATGCTGTCGCGCAGGGAATCTTTTTGCGTCACCACATCAAGCCCCCCTTCGGTGGTAAGCTCATGGCGCTTTTCCGGCACCAGGGTGACACAGTAAGGCTTTATTTCGCACGCAATACCCAGCATCTCGACGGTGGCGGCCATCTCCAGATTCATGGGAGTTTGCAGAGTCTGACGCAGAATACGCACATCTCGATCCTGGATGTGGCGCCGATCTTCGCGTAAATGTATCGTGATACCATTAGCTCCAGACAATTCAGCAATAGCTGCTGCCGTTACCGGATCGGGTTCAGTTCCACCACGAGCCTGGCGGATGGTAGCTACATGGTCAATATTAACCCCTAAGCGTGGCTCTAGCATTTCTGTTGTCCTCCTAGCGATTCGATAACCTGTGCGGCAATTTCATCTGCCATAGCCTGTATCCTTGCGTGTGTAGGTCCTTCGAGCATAATACGCAACAGCGGTTCGGTCCCGGAGTAACGGATCAGCAGGCGCCCATTGTTCCCAAGTTCTGCTTCGCACTTGCAGATCACTTCCTGAATTTCAGGGATCTGGCTGATATCTTTTTTCTCGTTCACGCGGACATTAAGCAGAACCTGTGGCAGAGCTGTCATTATTCTCGCTAATTCAGACAGCGGTTTCTCTTTTTCCCGCATAATGCGTAGCACTTGCAGCGCTGAGAGAGTCCCATCTCCGGTGGTATTGTAATCAGAGAAGATCATATGCCCCGATTGCTCGCCGCCGAAGTTGTACCCATGCTCGAGCATTTGCTCGTGCACATAGCGATCGCCGACTGCGGTTTTCACTACATTGATATCGCGTTCCTGCATGGCGATATCGAGCCCCATATTACTCATCACTGTCGTCACGAGGGTGTTATGCTCCAGCTCCCCTTTTTCGTGCATATATGCGGCACAGATAGCCATAATATGGTCGCCATCAACTTCACGTCCGTTTTCATCCACAAAGATGACCCGGTCGGCATCTCCATCCAGAGCAATGCCTACATCCGCTCGATGTTCTTTGACCGCCTGTGCTATAACCTCAGGATATAGAGAGCCGCAGCCCGCGTTAATATTGGTTCCGTCTGGTGATACCCCCAAACGGATCACTTCGGCACCGAGTTCTTCAAACACTGCAGGTGCCACCTTGTATGCAGCTCCGTTGGCACAGTCGAGGACGATACGCATCCCGAGCAGGTCCATATTGCGTGGGAAGGCGTTCTTGAGGAACACTATGTAGCGCCCTGTGGCGTCATCAATCCGATAGGCCTTCCCTACCTCTGCTGCAGTGGGACGCAACACATCGAGTTCGGAAGAAAACAGCAAAGATTCAAGCTCGAGCTCCTTAGCGTCCGCAAGTTTTTGCCCCATGGAGCAAAAACACTTGATGCCGTTATCCTGGTAGGCATTGTGAGACGCCGATATAACCACACCTGCATCCGCGCGCATGGAGCGGGTTATGAATGCGATACCCGGGGTTGGCAGGGGGCCAACCAGCTGCACATCCACTCCCATGGAGCAAATTCCAGCAGCGAGAGCATTTTCAATCATATACCCGGACAACCTGGTATCTTTTCCTATTACTATACGGCGTCGCTTCCCCGGACCCTTGAACATATATGCCAGTGCCCGTCCAAGCTGCATCGCTACTTCCGTGGTCATGGGGTAAACATTGGCCATCCCCCGAACTCCGTCTGTGCCGAAAATCTTTTTTGTTTCAGTCATAAATAAAATCTACATCCATGTAAGCATTACAGGCTGATGCGCCTGCGGAAAGGGAAAATTATGCGGAACCCTCTGCAGAAACCCCGTCTTCTTGCTTTTCAGGCTCTGCTTCCGGTATAGGTTCCGGTTCTTTATCTGGATCTTTGCGAATGATCACCTGCACTTCTGCGGTCTTAGCTTTTGTCAGACGGCTATAAATGCCGTTGTGGTTCAACGATACTGTCAGAGAAAAGCTCGCTTTAAGTCCGCTTATATCAACAGGTTCTGTTTCAACTTCAGTTACCCGTTTCATCTCGCTCTCCGCCCCCTCTACTGCCACCACATCAGGCGCGGCCATCACTTCCACAACACTGAACCCCGGTGCTGGAGTCCCATCAAACACTACTTGCAGAGGGACCTCTTTCTGCACCACCCGCTCAATCCTTACATCCACGTATGAAGGAGACATGCGGCGCACCACAATGGAGCGCGGCAAATTAAGACGTTCATCCAAACTGCGAAAGGTGGTGATTCCGGGTTTAGCATCGTGCAAATCTACCGATACCTCAAGGTCAGAGCCCAGTATATTTGCCAGTAACGTGCGCGAACCAGCGAGACGCACATCTACATGTCCGGGGATCTGATTGGCAATGACCAGCCCTTTGGGTACATTTTTAATTTCCAAGGGGACAGTATACCCCACTTCCGTGTCCTGCTCCCCCATTACAAACAGCCACAACACCGTGGCAAACGCCAGCGACAGAAGTTTTATGGGCCAGTTGGTCAGTACGCGCTCTAACATTTATCTACCTTTTGCGCTTCGTATGTGCCTGATCCAGTAGACGTACCAGAATTCGGCGCAAAGAAGTGGAATCAAGTCCTCGGGTCATGCGCCCACCAACAGCCACAGAGATTTTGCCTGTTTCTTCCGACACTACAATTACGACCGCATCCACGAGTTCGGTCAGTCCAATGGCGGCACGATGGCGAGTACCTAGTTGTTTGCTTATATCTGGGTTCTGGGACAGAGGGAGAAAACATCCGGCCTGTTTAAGACGCCCATTTTGAAGCACCAGAGCTCCATCATGAAGAGGAGACAGCGGCAAAAAGATGGCGGAGATAAGATCTGAGGAAACCTTTGCATCAATTTCCACCCCGATCTCGAGGAAGTTTTTCAGTCCGGTTTCACGTTCTATAACCATTAGAGCGCCGATTTTCTTACTTGCCAGACTCACAGTGACAGTAACCAGCTCATCAATAATATGGTTTTCTTCACTGTAGGTTACATCGGCAAAAAACGGATTGCGCCCTACGTGCATAAGTGCCCGCCGGATATCGTTCTGGAAAATAACTACTATGACCAGGACAATTGAGGTGAGAAAGTTGTTGAGTAGCCACTGGAGAGTGTAAAGACCAGTAACCTCTGAAACAACATACACCGCGAGAAGTACGGCGAGCCCTACAACCATCTGAACTGCGCGTGTACCTTTTATGAGGAGGATAATACGGTAAATAATGAAGGCGACAAGGGCCACATCCAGGGCATCCAGCAACCATCTGCTGTTCTTTAAGATTTCCTCCAGCTCGCCCATACTTGCCTCAATATCTGTGGGGTAAAAATGCTTTAGTGGTTATTTATCACTGCCCATGCCATGTCGAGAGCCTGGCGACTAGGTGCGACATCGTGGACACGAAAAATCCTCGCGCCATTGTTTAGTCCCAGCACAATCGTTGCAAGAGAACCCGTCAAGCGCTCCGTCGTTTCCGCCTGTCCAAGCACCTTACCAATGAAGCTTTTCCTCGAGGTACCAAGTAACACAGGGAATCCAAGCGCGACAATCTCTTGCAAATGTCTAATAAGGCAGAGATTTCCCTTTACCCCCTTACCGAAACCAACCCCGGGATCAAGCGCAATATATTCAGGCTCAACCCCGGCACCCCGCGCCAACTGCACAGAACTTTTGAGTTCAGCTATAACCTCCCCCAGCAGGTCGGTATAGCTAGTGTGTTTGTGCATAACTTCTGGGCGCGCCGGGGTATGCATAACAAACACACCTGCCTGAGTCTGTGCCACCACTTCTGCCATACGCGGGTCGAACTTCAGGCCGCTGATATCATTCACAAACGCAGCGCCAGAATCAATACTTCGATGTGCGACTTCAGCCTTGTTAGTATCCACCGAAATAGGCAGGGCAAATTCGCGCTTCAACGCTTCGATCAGAGGCAGAACGCGCTTAAGCTCTTCTTCCAGTTCAACCTCCGGAGCGCCGGGGCGGGTACTTTCTCCCCCAACGTCAAAGATATCAACGCCGCCTCGCGCCTGCTCCTCTGCACGACGCAACAACTCATCGACTCCGGCGCAGGTGCCACCATCGTGGAAAGAATCCGGGGTAGCGTTAAGGATCCCCATAACGCAAGGTCTGGTTAAATCAAGGGTTTCAGCGCGCCCTTTCAGGAGTTGCGCCGGGGTTTCAGCCCTCCGGAGCAATTGATCCAACTCTTTGCCCAGTGCCGCCAGTCCAAAAGGCTGCGCCGCGAGGCGGGGCGGTAAGGCCGTAAGCTGCTTCACTGTCCCCATCAGGATAACATCTGAATGGGTCACGCTGCAGCACACGGTTCCCCGCGCAACTGCAGCATCTCCACCAAGAGAGAGCATCTCCTGCTTGAGAATGTTCGCGCTACCACATGGAACGCTATGCAGTATAACATTGCGTAATCTGGTTTTCCCCAGCATGCGCTGGATGCCACCCGGATCGACGCCAAGCTTCGTCAACTGCATGTGCATTGTCTCAGAATCGCACTCAGACAGGATCCGCACCGCTCTATGCACCCTCTTCGGGTGTTGGTTTCTCACTCTCAGTTACAGGGGCAACATCTGCTGCCGGTGTTTGTGTCACAGGGGAGCCCGTTTGTTGTGGATCTTTTTCAGCGGGTCGTGCCTCGCCAGCCATTATGCGTACAATATCTTTGCTATCAATGGTCTCATGCTCAAGCAACTCCAGCGCCATCCGCTCGAGTATTTCGGCATTATCCTTGACAATCTGCCGGGTGCGCTCATACACCTCAGTTACGATGCTCTTTACCTCGGCATCGATCATTTCGGCGGTAGACTCGCTATAGTTACGGGCATGATTCATATCTTTGCCGAGAAACACCTCGCCCTCTTTCTCGCCAAACGAGAGAGTGCCGAGCTTCTCACTCATCCCCCACTCACACACCATCTTACGCGCAATGTTGGTAACACGTTCGATGTCGTTACTCGCTCCGGTGGTGACACTATCGAGGAAGTACTCCTCCGCTGCACGCCCACCCAGCAAAGCAGCAAGGGAACCAAGCAAATCTTCCTTGCTCTGACTATAGCTCTCCTCTTTTGGCAGATACATGGTAACCCCAAGGGCACGTCCACGAGGAATAATGGAGACCTTATGTACCGGATCAGACCCAGGGGTCTTAAGTGCAACCAGCGCATGTCCGGCTTCGTGGTATGCGGTGATTTTCTTCTCTTTTTCAGTAATCACCATGGAGCGCCGCTCCGGCCCCATCCATACCTTATCTTTAGCATATTCAAATTCGTGCATTCCAACTGCGTCTTTATTTTCACGCGCGGCAAGAAGTGCAGCTTCGTTAACCAGGTTGGCAAGGTCGGCGCCGGAAAAACCCGGAGTACCTTTGGCAACAATTTCCAAATCCACGGTGTCGTCCATGGGGACCTTATTCGAATGCACTTCGAGTATCTTGGTACGCCCACGCACGTCAGGACGGGGCACAATCACCTGGCGGTCAAAGCGACCTGGCCGCAGCAGGGCTGGATCCAGCACATCTGGACGGTTGGTAGCGGCAATTAGGATAACTCCCTCATTGGACTCAAATCCATCCATCTCAACCAGCAGCTGGTTCAGGGTCTGTTCACGCTCGTCATGTCCACCACCCAGCCCAGCGCCACGATGCCGACCTACAGCGTCAATTTCGTCGATAAAAATTATACAGGGGGCGTTTTTCTTGCCCTGAGCAAACAGATCACGCACGCGGCTCGCACCCACCCCGACAAACATTTCTACAAAGTCGGAGCCAGAGATGGTGAAAAATGGAACATCAGCCTCACCAGCAATGGAGCGCGCCAGCAAAGTCTTACCGGTACCTGGTGATCCCACCAACAACACCCCTTTAGGGATGCGACCTCCGAGGCGGGTAAACTTTTTGGGATCCTTCAGGAACTCAACGATCTCTTCGAGTTCCTCTTTTGCTTCATCAACCCCAGCTACATCCTTGAAGGTAACCTGCCCTTGAGTGTCGGTCAGCAAGCGCGCTTTACTTTTACCGAAATTCATCGCTTTGCCCCCACCACCCTGCATCTGGCGCATAAAAAATATCCATACTGCAATCAGCAGAAGAATCGGCCCCCAGGAAACCAGCATAGTCACCCAGAAACTGCGGTCCTCTTCCGGTTTCGCTTCAATCACTACCTCATTCTGGCGCAGTTGTTGAATCAGCTCGGGATCTGATGGGGCAAAGGTTTTGAAGTGGGCACCATCTTTGTAGACCCCGTTAATGTTAGAGCCCTGAATTACAACCTCTTCAACCTGGCCGCCTTCCAAAGCATTAACAAACGCTGTGTAACTGATTGATTTCTGCTGAGTTTCCTGCTTGGTCATCATATTGAACAGCAGGATCATCACCAAAGAAATGACAAGCCACAAAGCTATATTTTTATAGAACTGATTCACTTTTCCTCCCCAGTTATTATCGGCTTGGTCCGTACCTTAAGGGTTACGGGTACACTTGATACCAGACATCAAAAAAACCAACTTGCAAGGTAACACAGCCCCTGTGTACGCTCAATTACAATTTAGGGCGCGTCGGAGTAAAAACAACCCGTACCACCTTGTGTGTGGATGGATCACAGCACCATAGACGACTGCGCCGAATCCCCATCACCCAAATAATCTCATCTTCATGATTGCAGAGCAGAGGCACAGATTTGCGCGCCTCCGCTTCGAGACGAGCCTCCGCAAACACGGCTTTCAGTTTTTTACTTCCGGACATCCCAACACACTTCAAGCGATCACCCGGCCTATTTTCTCTAACATACAATGGCCACTTCACCTCAGCGCCGTCCAATTCCACGCAGTATAGCGTCTCTCCGCGTGCTTTAGGGCTAAATGCCAATTCGACGCTAGAGCCATCCGGAATGGGATAGCGTCCGAGGCCGTCTATGCGCAAGAGGTAATCTAACGCTATCTCCTGTGGAGCACTCTGGCGAAACACCACATCGGCATAGCGTCGCGCCACCCATGCGCCGGGAAGGTCAAACTGAGTCTGAGGTTTAGAAGAAGCAAACATCGACTCAACTGCGTGTAGATGTTTGCGCTCCAAGCCATACAGATTGCCGCGCACATGCCCAAGGAGCGCGCGCACCACCCGCAGACGCAATGCCGGGTGCAAGGCGCTGAGTTCAGCATAAGAGATGCGTGTTTCAGCTGCTCCAAAATGCGCCTTTTTCATACTTTTGCGCACTTCGCCGTCCCAGTAGTCTTCCTCCAGACACACCTGTTGCGCTAGCTGCGCTATCTGTTTTTGCGCCTGTGGATGGACTGTTTCCAGCAGCGGCATCAGGTTATGTCGCACATGATTGCGCGTAAAACGGCAGTTGCGATTGGATTCATCCTCGACCCAGGCAAGACCCCGTTGTTGCAGATAATCTTCAATCTGGCGCCGCTCCACCGCTAACATAGGGCGAATAAAAGGGAGATTCTGCACCAGAATACCCGTAAGACCAGAAACTGAGGTGCCGCGTGCCAGACGCATTATCACAGTCTCGGCCTGATCTTGCTGATGGTGGGCAGTTGCGATACGCCCACACCCACACCTGCGCGCAGCCTCGCGTAAAAAACGGTATCTTAACACGCGCCCCGCCTCTTCTAAACCAACCTTCTCTTTGTGCGCATACCCCGGCACATCTCCGGCCCCGAATACGCATGCAATCCCCAGACAATGGCATAGGCGCGCAACATGAGCCGCATCGCGCGCGGCGGCAGGGCGAATACCATGGTTGAAGTGCGCCCCAACCACAGAAAAATCCATCTGTGTCCCCAAGTGGCGTAAAACATGGAGCAATGCGATTGAATCAGCCCCTCCCGACACTGCAACTAGCACCCGTTCTCCAGGGGAGAGAAGAGCATGCTCCTCAATGTTTTGTCGAATAAGACCTTCCATCTGTACAGATATCAATCTTAAGGGGCTCTTCAAGAAAAGGTTGGCTAGACACACCGCTACGTAAAATGCGCTACCTGCGGCATCCCCATGGTTTTAATCCAGGGCATAAGATACCGCGACCCAGAGGAACAAAACCAGAGACCACATAGAAAAAAAGCCTCTCCGGGGTTGGAGAGGCTTATATAAATGGTGGCGGTGCAGAGATTCGAACTCCGGACACTGCGGATATGAGCCGCATGCTCTAACCAACTGAGCTACACCGCCGTTTTGTATTTTTTGGTAGCGGGGGAAGGATTTGAACCTCCGACCTTCGGGTTATGAGCCCGACGAGCTACCAAGCTGCTCCACCCCGCGTCAAAGCGAAGCGCAATGTACTCATTTGCAGAACTGAAGTCAAGGTAAAAAACAAAATAAAACTTCAGTACGCATCCACCACTTTATTAGGGCATCCTTTTAACAAAGCCATCCAACTTTGCCTCCTGCTTGATTCTGCGCTGAACCGCATCTGCCTCTTCACGCTGAGCCAGCGGCCCTACCAGAACTCGGAACCACTTACCCTTGGCGTCAAGATCTACCTCACGCACATATGCCGGAAATTCAGGTTGAAGCTTTTGAGCCAGGGCCTGAGCATCTGCAACCGCGCGAAAAGATGCGATTTGCACCACATACTTTCCCCCCTTTGCTGCACTAACTTGAGAAGAAGCAGAGCGCGTTTTATGCTCAGCAGCTAAAGGCGCAGCAGCCTGTGCTGGTGCTGGTGCTGGAGCTGGGACATCACCTTTGTGCGCAGATTCTGTCTTGCGCGCGGTTACCATATCAGTTCCAACGTCGCCAACGGTAGCGCTGGCTCCATTTTTGCGCGGGTTGATGCCACTCCCAAGGGGGATCTCCTGTACCACTTCATCTTCTATCTGTGCTACTGATCCATTCTCCGCATCTGTGTGGCGCGTGTTGCTACGTAAACTTTCTGCCTGCCCTGTTAGGCGTACAGGTTTCTGCTGGAGTAACTCCTGCTTAGCTGCAGCATCGGTGCGCGCAAGGCTTGGCTCAAGGTTTCCTTGCGCACCAACAGAAACAAGTGTCTGCTCTGGCACTTGGGCTACCATCTCTTCGGTACCCGACTTACCCACCATTATGCCGAGGGCAAAACTGGTCAGACACAGCACCAGAACCAAGAGCGTAACCACTGCCGTTTTGCGTTGTCCCGTGTTGCGAGGGCGCCTATATTCCGCCTGAGTCATAGTTTTACCTTTCACCTAAACCTACATTTGCTCTGGGGCGCTTATTCCAAGGACACGCAGAGCGTTGCCAAGTACGATTTTCACCGCATTCACCAGGTACAAACGCGCCCGCGTGGTTTCCAGATCCTCTATAATCACGCGGTGTTGATTATAGTAGCTGTGGAACTTTGCCGCAAGCTCCTGCAGATAAAACGTGAGGCGATGTGGCTCATAGTTAAGCGCTGCTGCTGCTATAACTTCTGGATATCGGTTTAACATTTTCGCTAAAGACAGCTCATCCTCTAAGGCAAGGAGGGTTACATCTGCGCCGCTACAGGCATCACCTTCAATCCCTGCTTCAGCAGCCTTCTGATTTATACTGCACACGCGCGCGTGTGCATACTGGACGTAGTATACCGGGTTTTCATTGCTTTGCTGTTTCGCCAATTCAAGATCAAAATCAAGCTGACTGTCGGAGCGGCGCATGAGGAAGAAAAAACGGCAGGCATCTTTCCCCACCTCGTCGAGCACTTCGCGCAGCGTGACAAAAGTACCGCCGCGGGTGCTCATAGCAACCTGCTCTCCACCCCGCAGCAGATTAACCAACTGTACCAGAATGATCTGCAGACGCTCGGGTTTCTCACCCAGAGCAGCCAACATTGCTTTCATCCGCGGCACATAGCCGTGATGGTCCGCCCCCCACACATCGATGACAGTATCAAACCCGCGCGCATATTTGTCCTGATGGTAGGCGACATCTGAGGCGAAATATGTCTTTGCGCCATTGGCACGCACCAGCACACGGTCCTTGTCATCTCCAAACTCAGTCGTGCGCAACCACAGAGCACCATCCTCAGTATAGGTAAAACCACGCTCAGTTAGAGTTTCTATCCCGCGTGTAACCAAATTCCGCGCGTATAAACTCTGTTCGCTGTACCAGTTATCAAAACGGACCCCGAAACTTTGCAGGTCACTGTCTATCTCAGCACGGATCTGCTCTCCCCCCAGCTTAGCACAGCAGGTGACCGCTTCCTGCTCGCTCAGTTCCGCCAGGCCGGGTCCCTGTGCCGCGGCAATTCGGCGCGCGATATCGACTACATAGTTGCCCTGGTAGCAATCAGGGGGAAAGTCTATCTCCTGGCCCTGCAATTCGAGATAACGCAGATAGATGGAACGCCCCAAGGTATCCATCTGGTTCCCTGCATCATTGACGTAATATTCGCGTTGTACTTCAAAGCCTGCTTCCTGTAGAACCGAAGCTACAGCATCTCCGGTGGCAGCACCACGACCATGTCCGATATGTAGCGGTCCCGTAGGGTTAGCGCTTACAAATTCAACTTGCACCCTCTTCCCTGTACCGACAGCACTTGCGCCGTAGCGCTCCCCTTGGCGATACACACTTTCAAGCACTTGGTACCAACACACCGGAGTGAGAAAAAAATTTATAAATCCGGGACCTGCGATCTCAACCTTGCTCCATATCGAACCCTCAGCATTCAGCTCCTGCATCAAAATTTCGGCAATCTTACGGGGTGGCATCTTCTCGGCTTTCGCGAGCAACATCGCGACATTTACAGCAAAATCACCGTGTTCGCTGAGGTTGGGAGTTTCAATGGCAAAGTCTGGGTAGATTCCGCTGGTAAGAGTTTCGGCACGGTAACATGTCTGCAATGCATTTCTGACTGCACTTTGAAGGGTATCTTTCATTCTTGTTTATCCTCATGTTCTCGATTGTGTAGATATTCAGGCGCTCAGATTTTGAAAGCCGAGGCGGTGTAATCCAACGCATAAAAAAAGGGATCTTCAATGATCCCCCTATACCAACCCGCCTATTTTATAGCGTTTCTATCCAACAATCAACGCTCTGTTTCTTTAAACTGATAAACAGTTTCCCCCTCCCGCACCAGACTCAGGGTTCCACGGGCTACCTGTTCTATGTAGCTGTCATCGTGCTGTAGTGCTTTCAATTGTGCCTCCAGGCGTTTATTTTCTTGAATTAGAGAGCGCTTGCGTTCGTTTAGTTCAGCCTTGTAATTTACTACGTCAAAAAGCTTTAGCACTCCATTGTCCCCCATAACTGAAAGGGCCAGAACTGAAAGTGTCAACAGCGCCAAGGATACCGATCTGCGTGGAGTTTTCCCCGGGACTTTTGCTGTATGCGATTTATTTTTTTGTGGTTCTGTTGCTTGCTCTGAAGCCATATTAAAGTGTCACCTCTTCGGGCTAACGATATTCGCCTAGTAGCATCATGCCAAGGTTAAACAAAGACTAATCTAGGAGAGTAAACAACTCAACCCTTTCTCGACACGAGCGAGAAAAAAATTTAGCTTTAAATTATATGACGTACTAACAACGCCACGCTTCTCAACAAATTTTGGCGCGCGCTACACTTGAGTATATGGTCTGGATTTTCATTATATGCTAGCATCCTAGAACAGTAGTCAATAGCATAGAAGAAAAAACTCTTATTAGCACTTTTCCACATATCTCAAGTTTGGGGATAACACAGATGGGGCATAGCACCAATCCTACGGTAACACGTGAGACTCGCACACAACGAAAAAATGTCCTCCCGCCACGCTTTGTTGTAATCATGCACAACGATGATTACACTGCTATGGAGTTTGTAGTGATGGTGCTCGAAGATGTGTTTCACAAGAGTAATGCCGAAGCTACCAGCATCATGCTGACAATCCACACCAAAGGGGAAGCGGCGTGCGGCAGCTATCCGTTTGAAATAGCCGAAACCAAGGTTGCAACGGTGCACCGCATGGCCAAACAAGCAGGACACCCCCTGCGCTGTAGCATACACGCGGCATAAAGCCACACGGCTACGCAGCTACACACGGACCAACACATAAGGGATCGATAACAAATTGACTTTTAGCAACGAAGTACAGGTAGTTTTTTCTCTGGCGGTACAGGAAGCCCAGAAACGTCATCACGAATACCTCATTACCGAACATTTGCTCTATGCGATGCTTTTCAGTGATGAGGCGCAGCACGTGATTAACCGCTGTGGCGCAGATGTAGACGAACTACGCAACTCGGTAAGCACGTATCTAACCAGTGACGTGGAGAGCATACCTGTTGAGGAAGTGGACTATGTGCCGCAGCAGTCGATCGCCATTCAGCGCATTCTGCAGCACACGGTCACCCATTGTGCTGCCGCGGGGCGCAAAGAGGTACAAATTGGCGACATTCTCGCCGCCATAATGAGCGAGAAAAAAAGTTACGCTACTCAGTTACTTATGGCCCACGGGATTGAGCGCCTCGACATTCTGCAAGAGATCTCACACGGTAGTGGCGTTGAGCCGGAACACAAAAACGCTGGGGAAGACAACCCTAGCGAAGAAACCTCGGGCGACAAGCAGCGCAGTGCGTTAAAAAACTTTACCGTTGATCTGCGCGCGCGGGCACGCAATCACGATATCGATCCACTCATCGGGCGCGTAGCGGAATTGGAACGGATGCTCCAGGTGCTGTGTCGCAGACGCAAGAACAACCCCATCCTTGTGGGGGAACCTGGCACCGGCAAAACCGCCATAGCCGAAAGTCTTGCGACTCTGCTTGAAGCGGGAGAAGTGCCGCAAATGCTCAAACAGGCGCAAATCTATGCCCTAGATATGGGGAGTCTGCTTGCGGGCACCAAATACCGT
Source organism: uncultured Desulfuromonas sp. (assembly GCA_964508035.1). Taxonomy (GTDB): domain Bacteria; phylum Desulfobacterota; class Desulfuromonadia; order Desulfuromonadales; family Desulfuromonadaceae; genus JAIVHC01. The sequence goes on along the minus strand of CAZDRL010000003.1, from coordinate 32,217 downwards.
GGTGACTTTGAGGAGCGTTTGAAGCAAGTTATGCACGAGTTGGACGCACTCCCCTTGCCCATTCTCTTTATCGATGAAATACACACTATCATCGGTGCCGGAGCTACGAGTGGCGGGAGCCTGGATGTCTCTAACATCCTCAAGCCTATGCTTGCTGGAGGCAAAATCCGCTGTATCGGAGCCACAACCTATGATGAGTACAAACGCCTGTTTGAAAAAGATCGTGCCCTGTCACGCCGTTTTCAAAAGATCGACATACGTGAACCTTCCGTAGCGGAAACAGTTCTGATTCTCAAAGGGCTGAAAGATCAGTACGAGAGATTTCACGCTGTTACCTTTGCCGACGATGTGCTGGAAACCATTGCCGAACTCGCGCAGCGCCATCTGCACCACCGTCATCTGCCTGACTCCGCCATTGACTTGCTGGATGAAATAGGTGCCAAACTTCATACCGGCGCAACTCCCCGCCACAATGCAAGCATCCGCGATGCGGAGCAAGTTGTAGCTACAATGGCGCAAATACCCCGCCGTTCTGTAGCGCACGATGATCGGCAAAACTTGGCGCTGTTAGAAAAACGCCTTAAAAAGAGGGTGTTTGGACAGGAGCCTGCCATTGAACAAGTGGTTCAAGCCGTATTGCGCGCCCGTGCCGGACTGGATCACCCAGATCACCCCATGGGGTCATTTTTGTTTGCCGGCCCCACCGGAGTAGGGAAAACCGAGGTCGCAAAACAACTCGCGCGCCAGATGGGGATCGAATTCATCCGCTTCGACATGAGTGAATATATGGAGAAACATGCAGTGGCGCGCCTTATCGGGGCACCTCCTGGCTATGTGGGATACGAGCAGGGCGGGCTGCTGACCGACGCTCTCAACAAAACCCCTCACTGCGTATTGCTCCTGGATGAGATCGAAAAGGCGCATCCTGATCTGCTTAATGTTTTACTTCAGATTATGGATAACGGCACTTTGACTGACAACAATGGCAAAAGTGCGAGTTTCCGTGATTGCATCATCATAATGACGAGCAATGCTGGAGCACGCGAAATGAGTCAGGCCCCCATCGGCTTTGCCACTGATTCTACCCGCAGTCCCGACCCAGAGTTAAATCGGCTATTCTCTCCTGAATTCCGTAACCGCTTGGATGCTATTGTCACCTTTGCGGCACTGAAACCGGAGCAAATACGGCAGATTGTAGACAAGTTTGTCGCTGAAGTGCGTCAGCGCCTGCAGGAAAAAAAGGTCAGCCTAAGCGTCACCCAGGCAGGGCGTGCATATTTGGCGCGTCACGGTTTTGACCGTCGCTACGGCGCGCGCCCGTTAGATCGTCTGATTCAGGAGAAGATCAGCAACCGCCTCGCAAATGAGATTTTGTTCGGCGAACTAAAGGATGGTGGTAGCGTCCGCATCGGCTGTCGCAATGACGAACTAACCTTTCATTTTACTCTAACGGAGCAATAGGGTGCAGAGAATCTAGGATGCCAGTATTCGCCTTGAGTCACAAATTGGCATTTCCTCCTACCCATCTGGGCGAAAGCACCGGCCTGCTTGCAGTTGGGGGCGACCTCAGCCCCGCGCGTGTTCTACTTGCCTACACCTGCGGAATCTTTCCGTGGAACAACCCAGGCGAACCGCTGCTGTGGTGGGCACCACCACAGCGCTGTGTCCTGTTCCCACGCAACTTCCACTTGAGCCGCAGTCTGAAGAAAACCCTGCGCCAAAAGCCCTACCGCATAACCTTTAACGCAGACTTCAGCCAATGTATTTACCTGTGCGCCCACGCCCAAAAGCGCACCGAACAGACGTGGATAACACCCGAAATGCAGGATGCATACATCCACCTGCACACCTTGGGTTTCGCCCATAGTGTTGAATGTTGGGAACAGGATGAGATGGTGGGAGGTCTATACGGAATAGCTCTAGGTCAGTGTTTTTGTGGCGAATCGATGTTCCACCGACGTACTGATGCTTCGAAGGTTGCGTTTGCGGCCCTGGTGGCCCATCTGCTCCAGCACCACTACACCCTTATCGACTGCCAGATCCCCACACCACACCTGCTTTCACTAGGTGCACAGGAGATCGAACGCAAACACTTTGAACAAATTCTAGCTACATGTCATATGCTCGAAGGTGACAGGTTTGTCCACGGTGCCTTTGGCGCTGAGGTGAAAGATCCCCTTGCGACGCTGGAACGCCTGAATAGAGGGAGAAAACAAAACTAACCGGAGGGAGCGCGGTAAATCCACCAATAATATGCCCCCACACATAGTGCACCCCCAACCAGGTTACCAAGGGTGACGCTTAGAAGGTTATGCTGCCACATGGTTGCCCAGTTGAGCTGCTCCAGCGCGGCCACCTCAGTACCGTACAGCGCTCTCACTCCCTCGAGTTTTGCTGCCAGTATTCCCGCTGGGATGAAATACATGTTTGCAATGGCATGCTCAAACCCCGAGGCCACAAACGCCATAATAGGGAAAAAAATCGCCAGCACTTTCCCGCCGATATCGCGAGCAGCCATAGCCTGCAGCACCGCGAGACATACAAGCCAATTGCACCCGATGGCACGGAAAAAATAAGCCAGATTATGCCCGGGGCTCTGTTCAACCTTGGCGACAGCTATCTGCACCGCCTTAACCCCGAAGGCTCCATCCAAAATACCGCTCTGCCCCGCAATCATCCACGCAAGCACCAGCGCGCCGATAAGATTGCCCAGGTAGACCACCCCCCAGTGACGCAGCATCTGCAGCAGAGTTATGCGGCGTTCCAATAGCGCAGCACTCATCAAGGTGTTACCGGTCCAGAGTTCGGAGCCAGGGATCACTACAAGCATCAACCCCAGACTAAACACTGCCCCCATCATAAATTGCTGCAGACCAATCCACGCATAAGTGCCAGTACCCACAACAGTAGCCAAGTGTGCGGCAAAGCCTATGTATACTCCGGCGAGACCCCCCAAAAGCAATGCAGTACGCGTAGAGTGCTGGGTTTTTACCTCCCCCCAGGTTACTACGTGTTGTGCCAGTTCCGGAGGAGTAAGAAAGTTTTTCATACAATCACTTATGTTTGGTGAACTTAGCGTTATGTTGTGCTTGCTGGCGCATGAGGCGTTTAACTTCCGCGGCACTCAAAATCCCTTGCTCCACAAAATACTGGGCAAAGGGTTGTTGACAGCTCTGCTGATAGCGCAGCAGCACTTGCACCTGAAATGGAGTCAGGTAGCCATAGTGTACCGCGCGCGCGCCGAAACGCCCTCGGAAGGTGCCCTGGCGGTTAATGACATCAACTTCTGCATCTTTAAGCCAGCCCCAACGGCGTGCCAGTTCTCCAATAACGGGGCGTTGACGCCGCTGCCACACCAGCGCTTCAATCATCTCTGCATATGTTATTTTACCGCGGTGGTACAAATACAGCCCCGTTTCAAGGTAGTGCTGGGGTAGAGAAAACTCCTCTTCCGTATCTGTACGCCCCCGGGCTGCAGAAGTATTCGGGGCGTGTCTGAAGGTGGTTTTTTTATCTGCCGGAGTCCAGAGCCGTTTCTCCTCACTCGCGGTAAAACGGCCGAGGAGTTTATACGCTTCATTAACATCACGAAACAACTCGGTTTGGCGTTCATACTCATCCACCGATGCTGTCATATACATGTCCGGGTGGATCTGCTTCGCCTTTTGTCTGAAAGCACTCTTTACACCACCCGGCTGCATATAGAACAAAAAATCACGGTTCAGCTGCACCTCGGTGCCAAATAATACGCGACACGCATCTAAGAGTTCATTTTCAGCAAAAAGAGACATCTCACAATTACCTGTCAGAGGATGAGTTGCACTATTGGCAAAACCAGATCTAACGCGCGGGTTCACCCTGAAGTCACATGTGGGACCTTGTTTTTCCACATTGCCGCTGTAGCATACCTGTTTTCGAGATAAAAGATACCCTCAGGAGATTTCGTACCGCTCCCCTGCTTCTAGGGGATATCTCCTATGCTGCTTTTTCTAGAGTTATTATTACCGTTATCGTTTTCAAGCCCAAAACTGCCACCAATCCTGGCAACGTGTCCCGCTCCTGTCAGGGCAAATCCCAGCATAACTTCGTGGTCATCGAGGCGATCACGATAGCTGATAAACAGGCTCCAGCACTGGGCACGGTATTCCAGATGTACCACGTTCTCCAAACGCTCTGACTTCATAATATCGTGGCGTTTTTCATAGGTTAAGTACACGGGCTTCAGCAGGTCTATCTCTACCACCGCCGCCATATATTCGGACACATCGCGATTATAACGATATTCGAGGGCGATACTTCGCTCTGGTGCCGCTTTGTAGGTGGTACGGGCGTTGAAATTCTCCAGTTTATTTTCATGCGGATTATATGCTGAATCGAAGTCAATGCTCCAAGAGGTAAATGGGCGCAGAATCAGCTCTCCGTCTATGTTGGAGAAACGGTCGTAGCCATAGCGTTCTTCACGCTCTCTGCGGCTTACCCAAATATCATATTCCTGTGAGAGTTTGAAGTACACCAGTTCGCGATAGGTGGGTGCCCCAAGATCATCCTCAAACTTCCCCGTCAAGCGGTTTACGAGGGCATACTCCACCTTGTTCTGATGTTCAACTCGATCTTCACTATCAAAATAAGGGAGGTAGTCTTGATCTTTGCGTCCAGTATAAAAGTAGGTGACCTCAGGCTCAATACTGTGCTGGATTTTGGTCAGGCCTGTGTCGGCGAGCTCAAATACCCGTGAAACCCTGGTTGCCATACGCGTGGAAAAGTCCCAGTTTTCCGCGTGTTCATAGCCCTCTTCCTCCTGCGTATAGCGATCCGCTGAAGTTGAATAGATACGTTGCCGGTAGCCCACCTCGGGTTCGAGTTCAAACATCCCCAGGGGCATAAAGAATGCCGACAGCGAAGGACGCATATCAAAACGAGTTCCGGTCAGACCTTTACGCCGCCAAAAGTGGGTTCCGCTTGACTCAAACTTTGCGTAGAACGGAGTATCCCCTATACGGGTACGCATGTAGTCGAGCTGAACCTCGGGCAGACGTTGCAGGGTTTTATCGTTATCCGCTCCCTCAAGTAAATCCTTGGTGTAGAGAAATTGAGAAGTAAGAGAGAGATTACCCCAAGTACGACTGAAAGCTATAATGGACTCCACCTCATCCTTGTCGTACTCTTCTGCCACGGTGCCAAAATCTTCGAAATAATCACGTTTACTTACATATTCAGTATCCGCACTGAAGCGCACATTGCCCGGCAGCGTGCCCAGATGGTCCCAGCGCCACGCATAGCGATCGGACAGGTCGTCATAGTTTGAGCTGCCGTAGGTGGAAACATAGTATAGATTCGCGACACCAGCATTGTCCTGCCCGAATATGTAGCGATATTCCATCCCGGTACCTATCCCCATGTCAGAGAAATGGTCTAAGTACAAGGTGGCGTCCTGGTTCTGTCCGAGAACCTGATAATAAGCTAATGAAACTTGCATACCGCGTGAACTGGAATACCCTGCCATGGGAAGGAGAAACCCGGAACTGCGCTCGGTTTTGACCGGATATACTATATAGGGGAGATAAAGAACAGGAAGGTCTTTGAGATAAAACTTAACGTGTTTTGCGCGCGCAAAGCCTTCGCGCGTTACGTTCACATTGCGTGCTCCGAATTTCCACGCCGGTACCCGCCCCTCGCAGGTGGTGAAAAAACCATTTTCAACTCGATAGCGATCGTCTGAAAGTTTCTCGATCTCGCTCCCACTGAGGCGAAAATCGTAGGCAGAGATAAACCCTCCCCCATTGTAAGCAGTCCCGGTGGCGCTATCCATATTGACTTGCATCTGCTCCCCGTACATATACCCATCAGAGTCTTGCAGAAATACATGCCCAATGGCATCGGCCTTATCATTGGCAGCATCGTAGCGGACAGAATCCGCCTCGAGCTCGACGCCCTTCTGGACGATATGCACGTTGCCCGTGGCAGTATATATCCCAGTGACTGCATCCCGCTCCAGGGAGTCAGCCTCTAACGATACCGGTGCCGACTCATAGTCTTGTGCATACACTAAACCCCAGGTGCTGAGCAGCACTCCGAGAACTGCACACCCTATCAGCATGGAGTTCACACAAAAAAACTGTTTAACTACGGGCATGTACTTCCCCATGTATGCAGATGCATAATTCGCCGCACTTCAGCTACCAGAAATAGAGACCCTGCCACCACTACAATGTCTTGAAGGCGACAGTTCTCCAACGCTTGTTTCAATGCCGTGCCAACCTCTACATATGCCTGCGCAGTGATTCCAGCAGAGACAGCAATTGCGGCAAGATCACGGGGCTCCCAGTGATCTTCTACCGGAACAGGAACAGCATAAAAACTTCTCACATAATCACTTAATAGGGGGATCATCTCCCGCGCGTCTTTATCGTGTTTAAAGCCGCACACCCAGTGCACGGAGACCGCCTCACACGCCTGCAAATAATGTCGCAGAGCGATCAAACCCGCACGGTTATGCGCTCCGTCTAGCAGCACTGTGCCGGGGAAGGTCGCAGCTGGGCCGAACCATTCCAAACGCCCGGGCCAACGCGTTTGTGCAACTGCTGATCTAACCTGAGCAGGCTCAACCTTCAGCCCTTGCGTTTCGAGCACTTCGAGCGCCATCAGAGCAACACCGAGATTTTCCCCCTGATGTTGTCCCCGCAGCCCTGGTTTCAACGCCTGCCAAACCTGCTGTGGTGTAGTGATATCAAAGATAAACTCGCCACTCCCACCGCTATTTGCCCTCTCCACGCGGTAATCAGCACCGTAATGATAACAGGGAGCGTGTTTTTGGATAGCAAGCGTTTGCAGACAGGTTTCAACTTCAGGTAACTGTGACCCCAATACTAGTGGAATTCCATCCTTGATAATACCCCCTTTTTCTGCCGCAATATCACTAAGTGAGTTACCCAGATAGGTGGCATGATCATATGAGACAGAGGTAATAATACTCAAGACCGGATCAACCACGTTAGTGGCATCCAGGCGCCCTCCCATACCCACTTCCAGCACCACAAGATCAACCTTCTGGCGCGCAAAATACAGCAGAGCCATGGCGGTGGTAAATTCAAAAAAGGTAGGCTGAATGTCTTGCGCTATTTCGCGGATCTCTGTGGTCAGGTTAGCCACTTCAGAGGTGGAGATAAACTCAGATCCGATGCGGATACGTTCATTGAAATGCTTAAGGTGAGGCGAGGTGTAAATACCAACCCGATATCCGCCTTGGGTATAGATTTGCCCCAGGAAGGCGCATGCTGAACCTTTGCCGTTGGTTCCAGCAACATGAATGATGGGATAATGTGTGTGCGGATCATCCAGACCCTCTAGCAAGGCGCGGATATTGTCCAGTCCGAGTTTTATCCCGAACATCCCGAGGCTGTAGAGGTAATCTAGGGCGGCATCGTTGCACATACGCAGAAGGCCGAATCAAGCAGCCATAAAGATGCGTAACACTTGAGAAAGTCGCGCCTTCATCTCCTGACGCGCAACAATCATATCCACCATTCCATGCTCAAGCAGATACTCGGAACGCTGAAAACCCTGCGGCAATTTCTGCCGGATAGTCTGCTCTATTACGCGGGGGCCGGCAAAGCCAATGAGGGCACGTGGCTCTGTCATATTGATATCCCCAAGCATGGCAAAGCTTGCGGTAACCCCTCCGGTAGTGGGGTCGGTAAGCACCGAGATAAATGGAATACCAGCTTCTTTGAGTTTAGCCAACGCTGCGCTGGTTTTGGCCATCTGCATCAACGACAGAATACTCTCCTGCATCCGCGCCCCACCAGAACAAGAAAAGATTATTACCGGCGCTCTGGTTTCGAGACCTTTTTCAATGGCGCGAGCTATTTTCTCCCCCACTACAGACCCCATGCTGCCTCCCATAAAACTAAAATCGAAGACAGAGACCACCACTGGCAGTCCTTCAATGGTTCCCTCGCCGCACACCACAGCATCTCCTCCGCCTGATTTTGCCAGGGAAGCCTTGATGCGATCTTTATATTTTTTACTGTCTTTAAAGTCGAGAAAATCTGTCGATTCGAGATTGGCGTCCATCTCTACGAAAGAGCCTTTGTCCAGCACCAGATCAATTCTCGCTCTGGCACTGATACGAAAATGGTAATCGCATTTAGGGCACACATTGAGATTACGTTCAATCTCCTTCGCATAGATGATCTCAGCGCAGTTTTGACATTTTACCCACACGCCTTGCGGCATCTGCACTGTTTTGTTTTCTACTGCTGTTATCGGCGCCTTCGACTTTTTAAACCATGCCATGCTTAGATCCTCGCTCTATATAGATTTGAGATTTGAATTTTTTAAATTTAAGCCTGCTCAAGTCCCTGCCTGAGATTTTTAATAAATCCGCCCACCTGTTCTTGCAGCTCGGCAGTGCCACTATAACGCTTAATCACCTTTACCAAAGCACTTCCAACTATTACAGCATCTGCGAACTTTGCAATTCGCTGGGCATCAGCACTGGTAGTAATTCCGAATCCTACCGCAATCGGGATTGCACTTTGCGCGTGCAGCTCTTTCACCCGTTGTTCTACAGAGTCGATATCTATGCAGGTGGTACCTGTAACTCCAGTGATAGATACGTAGTATACAAACCCTTTAGCCTGTTGCAGAAGCTGCTGCGCACGCTCAGCCATGGTGGTTGGGGCAATCAGGGTTATGCTGCGGATTGAGTAGGGGTCGAGATACACCTTTATTTCCTCTTGATGTTCAAAGGGAACATCCACGACCAAAACCCCATCCACTCCGGCACGCGCAGCACGTGCAGCAAAACGCTCCATGCCATATATAAATAGAGGGTTATAGTAGCCCATCAGAACCACAGGCACATCTGAAACCGCCCTGAAGCGCTCCACCAGCGTCAGGACTCCCTCCAGAGAAGTCCCTGCGGCGAGAGCACGCTGGGACGCAGCCTGAATAGTGGGCCCATCGGCAGCTGGGTCAGAAAAAGGGATCCCCAGCTCAATAAGGTCTACCCCAGCCTGTTCCATGGTGAGCATAATTTCAAGGGTTGTATCTAGATCGGGGTCCCCAGCAGTTATAAAGGGGATCAGACCCGCGCGTTTCTGCCGTTTAAGCCGTGCAAATGTGGATTCAATGCGCCCCATGCTTGTCCTGTCTCGTCAACAAACATCGACTCAAGTGGAAGAAGGGTAACAATTCCAGCGTAGTCGATGCAAAATTTCATAGAGGTTAACGTTTGAGTCTAATGTATTGAGCGCGCCTCTTTCAACTGCTTTTTTATCTAAACTCAAAAAGAAGTTCAGCGTATGCTAGAGGCGACCATACGCAAAAAAGTATCTAGCGTAGCATTAAGCCTGCAAAAGCGTACGAATCTGCGTGCACACATCCACAAACATCTGTGTTGTCATGCGACCAGTCTGAACATTATAGCGGCTGGTATGATAGCAGGGCAGAAGCCACTGGGCTTCTCCAAGCTTATACGCTTCCCCATGGACAAAGGGATAATCTGCCAAACGGGTGACATGCCCCTGCTCCTTAAAAAAGTGAAGCAGGCTGATAAAAGACCCACGCCCGAGAGCAAGAATGACTTTTGCCTCTGAAAGCATGTTCCATTCCTGTAGCAGCCATGATCTGCACGCCGCAAACTCCGCCGCATTGGGCTTATTCCCTGGCGGCAAACACTTCACCGCATTGCTGATATACAGATCGTAGAGCTCAAGCCCGTCATCTGCGCTTATTTCATCCGCAGGGGCAGAACAGAAACCCGTTTGGTGCAACAATGGGTACATAAAGTCTCCCGCGCCGTCTCCGGTAAACGGACGCCCGCTGCGGTTGGCACCATGCGCACCAGGAGCAAGCCCTACCAACCACACACGTGCATCAGTGGGACCAAATCCTGGCACCGGCTTGCTCCAGTAGTCTGACTTGTCGAGCCCTTTGCGCGGTTTAAGCTCGTGCATGAAGGTGTGCAAGCGTTCGCAGCGCCTGCACTCGAGCAAACCGGAACATATATCTACAGTGCTCATGTGCGCGGCTCATTATCCTTGACGTTGCGCCGCCGCCGCGAAGCTGGTGCGCGCCGCGGCCCTTTGCCCTTACTTGTTCCACTCGGCGCTCCAGAACTCTTTTTCCCTCTGGGCGCTGGTGCAGGGCGACGTTTCTGGGGGCGGGGGCGCTTGAAATCCCAACGGAACATCTCTTCCATGGGAACATCATGCGGAATTTTATGCCCGATGCACTCCTCAATCGGAGGCAGGTTGTACACCAGTTCCTCATCGGCAAACATGATGGCAAGACCAGAGGCCCCAGCACGCGCTGTACGCCCGATACGATGCACGTAATCTTCTGGATCCTGAGGGACATCGTAGTTGACCACGTGGGTCACATCATCAATATGAATTCCGCGCGAAGCTACATCGGTTGCAACCAAGACATCAAGCTTAGAGTCTTTGAAATCTTGCAGGATCCGCATCCGCTTCGGCTGGTTCAGATCTCCGGAGATGAGCGCCGCTCGATGCCCGTTTTCACGTAATACGGAGGTAACATACTCGGTCTCACGCTTGGTGTTGGCAAACACCATCACTTTGCCATTCTCCATCTGCCCCTGCAAAAGTCCCAGCAACAAGGGGATCTTTTCGGAACGCCCTACGTGGTATACCACCTCATCAATGTCAGCGCCGGTCACCTGTTTCGGCTCAACCTGGATCTTGACCGGGTCATTCATAAAGTCATACGCCAATTCCATCACTCGTGGAGATAAGGTAGCAGAATAGAGCATAGTCTGACGTTTGTCGTAGTCTGGCAGACGGCGTAGAATAAAACGCAGATCCTTGATAAAACCCATATCAAACATACGGTCAGCTTCATCAATAACCAGAACTTCTATCTTGCTGAAATTAAACACTTTTTGTTTCGCGTAATCGATTAGACGACCCGGCGTGGCAACGATAACATCTACCCCTGCCGCAAGAGCCTGACGCTGCTTGTCGTAATCGACCCCTCCGTACACTGCCATCATGGTTATGGGGCTATCGGCAGTGAGCCCTTCGGCATCGCTGGCAATTTGGGCCACAAGTTCGCGCGTCGGCGCAATCACTAGCGCGCGCGGCTGCTTGCCGGCACTGCTTGAGCTGTTCATAAGGCGTGTATACAAAGAGATGATAAATGCGGCGGTTTTGCCTGTGCCGGTCTGAGCCTGAGCCGCAATATCCTTCCCCTCAAGTGCTAGAGGAATTGCCTGCTCCTGTACTTCGGTAAGTTGAGTAAAACCCTGCGCGTCTATACCGCGGCGCAGTTGATCAGGTATGTCCAGTTCTTCGAAACGCATCTATCCCCCTTAAAGGTTGACGCCCAGGGCGCCTGCTACCGTATGCATGTCCTTATCTCCACGACCTGACAGACACACAACTATATTCTTATTTTTATCCATCTGCGGCGCCATCTTAGCCACTTGAGCGATGGCGTGGGCACTCTCTAGGGCAGGGACAATTCCCTCCAGCTCACTGAGCAGCTTGAACCCTTCAAGCGCTTCGGCATCGGTGATGGAGACATACTCGGCACGCCCCAGTTCACGGAGCAACGCATGCTCTGGACCCACACCAGGGTAATCGAGTCCAGCAGAGATAGAGTGAGCATGCTCTATTTGTCCATCACTATTTTGGAGCAAAAAAGTTTTGTTTCCATGCAGAACACCAACCCCTCCAGCACCGATACTTGCGGCGTGCTTCCCACTTTCAATTCCGTGCCCTGCAGCTTCTACCCCTATCATGCGTACCTGCTTATCGTTGACAAAGGGGTAAAACAGCCCCATAGCATTAGAGCCACCGCCAATACACGCCAGCAACACATCGGGCAGACGCCCAACTTTCTTCTGCAGTTGTTCTTTGGTTTCGCGCCCGATAACGGCCTGAAAATCGCGCACCATCTTTGGATACGGATGAGGCCCCGCAACGGTACCAATTACATAAAAGGTATCGCGGACGTTGCTGACCCAGTAGCGGAGCGTATCATTCATGGCATCCTTTAGGGTTGCGGAACCACTGCTAACTGGATGTACCTCGGCGCCTAGCAGCTTCATACGAAACACATTGAGGGCCTGGCGGCGGATATCCTCTTCCCCCATGAACACATCACACTGCAGGCCGAAACGCGCAGCTACCGTTGCAGTAGCTACGCCGTGCTGACCCGCTCCAGTTTCTGCGATAACCTTTTTCTTACCCATGCGGCGCGCCAGAAGTATCTGCCCCACGGTGTTATTAACCTTATGGGCCCCGGTATGGTTCAGATCTTCACGCTTCAGATATATCTGCGCCCCTCCCAGGTGTTCACTCAAGCGCTCGGCGTGGTACAGAGGGTTGGGACGCCCTACATAGTTCTGCAGATAGTAGTCCAGTTCCTGAGCAAATTGCGGATCAGCACACGCCGCCGCGTACCCTGCTTCAAGTTCGTGCAGGGCTGGCATAAGGGTTTCAGCTACGTAGCGCCCCCCAAAAGAACCGAAACGCCCCTGTGCATCTGGATATGTGTACATCGAAAATCTCCTGTTTGTTTTTTACTGCCCTGCACAATCTTAGCATTCGATGTTGGAGGCAAAACATTGGCGCCGTATCCCCACTCTCTGCTGTGGCCATTATCTGCTGGAGCTATACGGTCGCGCACAGAGCGTTTGCAATAAATGTGCGCACTTTCTCTGGATCTTTTCTGCCTGCGCGCTGCTCAACCCCGCTAGAAACATCCACAGCGTAAGGCTTTACCCGCCCTATCGCGCTGGCTACATTGGTTGGGTTCAAGCCGCCTGCAAGAATGACATTATAGACACGCGCAAAGTGAGCTGCTGTATCCCAAGGTGCACATGTGCCCGTACCTCCATATGCATCCTTGACCCAAGCATCAAGCAAAAAGGTCTCCACTCCCGCAGCGCAATATGAATCACACACACTGATATCGGTATCTTCACGCAAACGCAAAGCCTTTACTACTCTCACTCCGGGGATGCGGCACTGTTCTGCATCTTCATCACCATGCAGTTGAGCGACATCTAACGAGCACATGGCCATAATCCTGTGGATGTCTTCAGTAGCGGCATTGACGAACAGACCAACACGGGTAACAAATGGGGGGAGCATGGTACAAATATGCCGCGCCTGCTCCACATCGACACAGCGCTTACTGCCGGGATAAAACACCAGCCCTATGGCATCAGCACCAGCAGCAACTGCGATACTGGCATCCTCTGCTGAGGTTATCCCGCAGATTTTTGTTCTGACTCGATACTGTGCAGGACCTGTGCCCATGGCTAGACTTTCCTGGCTGCACTAGTGTTATGCAGTTGCTCCGCCTGGTTCGAACCGCAGAGCTCACGCAATTTGGCTCTAAAATCATGCTCACGCATGAGACTTTCTCCCACCAAAAATGCCCGCGCTCCAGCACCCTGCAAAGTTTCAATATCAGTTCTGGTGTTTATGCCACTTTCAGACACCACCAAAGTATCACTACTGAGGTGCGGGATGAGACGCTCGGTCACGTGCAAGTCAGTGACAAAGGAGTCTAAACAGCGATTATTAATTCCCACCATGGTGCAGGGAACCTGTAGCACCATCTCCAACTCTGCCAGGTTGTGTACCTCGATGAGGACATCCAGCCCTAATGTCTGGGCCAAGGCATGGTATTCTAAGAGCTGATCACTTTTGAGGGCGGCAGCTATGAGCAGTACCGCATCTGCACCGTGGACCCTGGCTTCGTATATCTGATATGGATCAATAACGAAATCTTTCCGCAACACCGGAAGATCAACGTTCTGTGTAATTATATCCAGATTATCCAAACTCCCGAGAAAAAACCTGGAGTCGGTCAATACGGACAGACATGCGGCGCCGGCCTCTGCATATCCCTGTGCAATCTCAAGGGGGGTAAAATCTTCGCGGATAACCCCCTTAGAGGGAGAACCCTTCTTGACCTCCGCAATTATAGCAGTACCGGTTTCTGCAACATCGCGTAAACGGCGCTCGAATCCGCGACATCGAGGCAATGCACTACAGCGCTGTTCAAGCAACTGCAGCGGAATCTTTTCCTTAGCCGCATCCACTTCTACAAGCTTATGCGCTAGGATTCTGTCTAATATCATGTATTGGTAACCCTTATAAGATCGGCGAGCTTTGCTCGTGCACTTCCGGTGTCGATGGCTTCCTGTGCCATCTGAATTCCAGCTTCGAAACTTTGGACCTGCTGCGCTGCCACCAGCGCATACGCACTGTTCAACAGCACGATATCCCGTTTGGGGCCTAGACTTCCATTGAGGATATCCTCAATAATGCGTGCATTACACTGCGCATCTCCACCCTTAATTTCTTCTATACTGCAGCGCTTAAATCCTAGACTTTCCGGATCCAACAGACTCATCTGAACCTTACCCTCTTTGATGCTCGCAATGCGGGTTTGAGTGGTCAAGGTTATCTCATCCATACCGTCTAAGCCATGCACCACAAACCCACGCCTGCACCCTAGGCGCAACAACACTTGGGCAATGGGTTCAACCAGATCCTCGCGATATACCCCCAAAACCTGATGGTTGGCCGAAGCCGGATTTGTCAAAGGACCAAGGATGTTGAATATGGTCCGAATTCCTATCTCACGCCGAGGACCGATGGCAAACTTCATTGCCCCATGCAGGGCAGGAGCATACAGAAATCCGACATTTATCTCGGCCACCGCCCTCTCTATCGTTGCCACCGAGACATCAAGGTTGACCCCGAGTTGCTCAAGAACGTCGGCACTTCCACATGCTGAAGAAACGTTGCGATTTCCGTGCTTAGCAACCTTAACCCCACACGCAGCAATAACAATAGCGACAGTAGTAGAAATATTGAAGGTTTTGGTCCCGCTCCCGCCGGTACCACAGGTATCGATGATAGTTTCACGTTCCACGTTGATCTCTTCACGGTCGATGCCGACACTAGCCCCTACTTGAATAGGGGTAGCGTGTGCGCGCATTACTCGTGCGGCTCCGCTTATCTCCTCCACGGTCTCACCCTTCATGCGCAGTGCCGTGACAAAGGACGCTATCTGAGATTGAGTTGCTTCTCCGCCCATGATCTGCTGCATAACTTCAACCATAACTCCTTCGGAGAGGTTGTGCCCTTCAACCACCTGAGCGATCGCTTCTTTTATCATGTGCGAACTCCGTAATCCTTACCCAAATCTAGAAAATTCTGTAACAATTCGTACCCAGCCTGAGAAATTATCGATTCAGGATGGAACTGCACCCCCCATACTGGCAATGTTCTATGTGCAAGACCCATGATAGTTCCATCCTCAGTGGATGCGGTCACTTTCAACTCTGTTGGCAGGCTCTGTCGCTTGACAACCAACGAGTGATAGCGCGTGGCGGCAAAGGGGTTGGGTAGACCACGAAACAGATCGGTATTCTCATGTATTATAGGACTCGATTTTCCATGCATAATCTCCGCAGCGTGCACGATATCACCGCCAAATGCCCTGCCGATGGCCTGATGCCCGAGACACACACCCAACAACGGAACCTTCCCCGCAAAAGTGCGTATTACGTTAAGAGAAACACCCGCCTGTTCAGGATCACCTGGACCTGGCGAGATCACCAGGAGATCGGGCTTGAGTGCCTGTATTCCATCCGTATCGATAGCATCGTTGCGATACACAACTACATCTTCACCTAGCTCACCAAAATACTGCACCAGATTGTAGGTAAACGAGTCGTAGTTATCAAGCATGAGCAACATCAGACCAGACCCTCCTCTGCCATACGGATGGCCTGCATTACACCACGAGCTTTATTGATGGTCTCCTGATATTCTGCCTGCGGATCTGAGTCGGCCACAATACCAGCACCAGCCTGCAAAAAAACTTTTCCGTCCTGAATCACCAACGTTCGGATCGCTATCGCCATATCCATATTTCCGGTATAGGAAAAATACCCTACTGCGCCACCATAAATTCCGCGCCGTTGTGGTTCAAGTTCGTCGATTATTTCCATGGCGCGAATTTTAGGTGCCCCACTTAGCGTCCCAGTGGGGAACGTGGCACGCAGTACATCAAACGCGTTGCACTCCGGGCGTATTTCCCCACCCACGTTGGACACAATATGCATCACATGTGAGTAGCGTTCGATGTGCTTGAAAGCATCTACCTTAACCGACCCGACGGTGCAGATCCGTCCTAGGTCGTTGCGCCCCAGATCCACAAGCATTATATGTTCAGCCACCTCTTTCGGGTCGGCAAGAAGTTCATGTTCAAGAGCAAGATCTTCCGCCGGCGTAGCACCGCGCGGGCGTGTGCCCGCAATGGGACGTACTACCACGTGTCTTTCCTCTTTGCGCACCAACACTTCAGGCGATGCCCCCACAACTACCGTATCATCCATACGCAAATAGAACATGTAGGGGGATGGATTAATAGTACGCAAACTGCGATAGATGTCAAAGGGATCAACCTCGGGATATCCGCTGAAACACTGTGACAATACCACCTGGATAACGTCGCCGTTACGAACATATTCCTTTGCCTTTAAAACCGCAGCTTGAAATGCTTCCGGGGTAAAGTTTGGCTCCAGCTCCACAAAGCGGCTGCGCGGCACCGCCATGTCATATTGCAGTGGTGCGCGCAGCATGGCACATGTTGCTTCAATTGCGGCGCATGCTGACGTGTACAAAGACTCCATGTCGGCTGACTGGAGATCTACATGCACATTGTTAATAATTTTGACCTTATGTTCTTTATTGTCAAAAATAAGCAACGTATCAGAAAACACAAAACAGCAGTCCCAAGCACCATGTACCGCTGGATTAGAGTTTGGCAGTTTTTCGAAAAACCGTACCATGTCGTAAGCGCAGTACCCTACTGCACCACCAAAAAAACGTGGCAAGGCGGAGTTGATTACTGGTTTGTAACGCGAAAACATCTTCTCCAGCTCATCTAAAGGTGAGTTGGAATATCCATGGCGCTGCTCCACATCGTTGCGCAGAACTTGAAAATATTCGCCGCGTGATCTAAACACACACGCATCACCAGCGCCAAGGATAGAGTAGCGCCCCCATTTTTCTCCCCCCTCCACACTTTCAAGCAAATATGACCAATGGCCCCGATCAATTTTTTTGAATGCTGATACAGGAGTTTCCATATCTGCGAGTATCTCGGTGTAAACAGGCACTATGTTGCCCTGTTCAGCCAACTGAACAAACTCTGGAAAAGATGGGAAAATGGTCATAGCAAGCCTACCCGAAGGGTGATAATACAAAAAAAGGCAAGGGTTACCCCTCGCCTTTTTTTGTCAAACTATATGCATGTGAATTACTCAGCTGCAGCAATTGCCTGATCATGCTCTACAAATTCAATGATGGAAACCGGAGCGTTATCTCCCGCTCGGTTCCCAATCTTCATAATGCGAGTATAACCGCCGTTGCGCTCTGCATAGCGTGGAGCAAGACGATCAAAAAGTTTAGCTACAACTTTTTTATCCTGTACTACACTGAGCACTTGGCGACGTGCATGGAGGTCACCCTTTTTGCCCAGTGTAATCATCTTCTCTGCTAACTTTCGGACTTCCTTAGCCTTGGCATCAGTAGTGGTGATCTTTTCCTGATCAAGCAGGGATGTAACCATATTGCGCAACATCGCCTTTCTATGGCTACTGTTACGTCCTAAACGTCTGCCACTTTTATTGTGCCGCATATCAGTTCTTCCTTTCCTATATCCGCAAAGGAGTTCAGACCTCCTCACGTCCTTTCTGCAATACCTTCAGGTACTCCGGATCAGGGAAATTGTCTAGTTTCATCCCCAGCGTAAGCCCCATTTCAGCCAGAATATCTTTTATTTCATTTAACGATTTACGCCCGAAGTTCTGGGTTTTGAGCATTTCGGCTTCTGTCTTCTGCACCAATTCACCAATGAGAGAGATATTTATATTTTTAAGACAGTTAGCGCTACGCACAGAAAGCTCAAGTTCCTCTACGCTGCGGTATAGATTCTCATTGATCTTAGGAACTTCTTCCTCTTCGGGTTCCTCATCGGGTATCTGATCTTCATCAAAGTTGATGAAGATCTGCAGATGCTCTTTCAGAATTTTAGCCGCATACGCGATGGAATCTTCAGGCAAGACACTACCGTCAGTCCACACCTCTAGGATTAGTTTATCGTAGTCAGTAATCTGCCCAACACGCGCATTAGTAACTGCGTAACTCACCTTTTTGATGGGAGAGAAAATTGCGTCAATGGGAATTGTCCCTACCGGCGCCTTCTCGTCCCGATTCGAATCCGCTGTAACATATCCTTTGCCCATAGATACTACCATATCTATTTCGACATCGGCTTCCTTAACACAGGTAGCAATGTGTTGTTCTGGATTCAGAATTTCAACGTTTGAGTCTGTTATGATGTCACCTGCAGTTATCTCTCCAGCACCTTTTTTTACAATCCGCACGTTCCTACTCTCATCCCCTTCGAGACGGATAAGAACAGACTTAAGGTTTAGAATAATATCTGTCACATCTTCGGTCACACCAGGGATGGTAGAAAACTCATGCAAAACTCCCTTGATGCGCACAGAAACAATTGCAGCTCCCTGGAGCGAAGAAAGAAGAATTCGACGCAGGGAATTGCCTACTGTAATACCGAACCCTCGCTCAAAGGGCTCAGCGGTAAACTTACCATAGGATTCAGTAAGTGTACGGCTGTCTACCTGCAACTGCTTAGGCTTAATCAAGTCGCGCCAATTTTTATACATGTATCAGCTCCGTTGAAAAGGGTTGTCGATTGTTTTAAAAGAATTACTTGGAGTAAAGCTCAACAATCAACTGCTCTTCAATAACTGGAGAAGTGAGCTCTTCACGTACCGGGGCCGACTTAACCGTTCCTTTGAAAGCATCTCTATCAAGTTCGAGCCATGTAGGAACTCCGCGACGCATAACCCCGTCTAAGGCTTCAACAATCTTCTCAATCTTACGGCTTTTCTCACGCACTTCAATAACATCACCTGGATCAACCAGTGCAGATGGGATGTTTACCTTACGCCCATTAACAAGATAATGACCGTGGCGCACAAAGATCCGCGCTTGTGCACGACTTGAAGCCATACCTAAGCGGTAGACCATATTATCAAGTCTACGCTCAAGCAGCACCAACATGTTGTTACCGGCAATGCCCTTCATCGCCTTTGCTCTGGTAAAGACACGACGAAACTGCTTTTCGCTCAGTCCGTAACAAAAACGTACCTTTTGCTTCTCAAGCAGCTGTCGAGAGTAGTCAGAGGGCTTGCCCTTCCGTGCTGCGCCATGCTGCCCGGGGGGGGTAGGACGACGTTCGAGCAAACGATCATATTTGGGGTTGCCATAAATATTGACGCCTAATCGGCGTACAATTTTTCCTTTGGGTGTACAATTTTTTGCCATTTATAAATCCTCTAATCTTTACCGTCAGGGTATCAGATAACTACTATACGCGGCGGCGTTTAGGTGGGCGACATCCGTTATGAGGAATCGGAGTCACGTCCTTAATCATGGTAACATTGAGCCCAGCTGCCTGGAGGGCGCGCAATGCAGACTCACGCCCAGAGCCAGGGCCCTTAACACATACTTCGAGACTGCGAAGTCCATGCTCCTGCGCCTTTTTAGCTGCTGTTTCAGCTGCCACTTGCGCCGCAAAAGGGGTGCTTTTTCTGGAACCCTTAAAGCCCATGCCACCTGCAGTAGCCCAAGAAATAACATTACCACTGACGTCGGCAATCGTTACTATTGTATTGTTAAATGTCGCCTGTATATGCGCAACACCATTAACCACATTCTTTTTTACTTTAGCCTTACGTACGGCTTTTTTACCTGGCTTAGCCATCGTTCCTCCAATTATTTCTTCTTACCTGCTACGGTTTTGCGGGGTCCCTTCCGGGTACGCGCGTTGGTTTTGGTTTTCTGCCCATGAACAGGCAAACCACGGCGATGACGCAATCCACGGTAACATCCAAGATCCATTAAACGCTTAATATTCATAGATACCTCGCGCCGCAGATCACCCTCTACTTTGAAGTCACCATCAATAACCTTGCGGATAAGACCGACTTCAGATTCAGTCAGATCATCCGTACGCGTATCTGGATTGACTCCTGCCTGAGATAAGATATTCAGTGCTGATGAATGGCCAATACCATAAATGTAGGTCAGCGCAATCTCTATACGTTTGTTTCTAGGTAAATCAATTCCTGCAATACGTGCCAAAGTTATATCCTCCCTGACCTAGCCTTGTTTCTGTTTATGCTTAGGATTCTCACAAATCACACGCAAAACACCTTTACGCTTGATGAGCTTACATTTATCACAAATTCCTCTAATTGATGCGCGAACCTTCATAGCTACCCTCTATTTGGTATATATTTTACTAAATGTTGTACGTAGCATATATGAACTACACACAAGTCAAAACCTCGTATCCATCCTCTGTTACTGCTACAGTATGTTCAAAATGTGCAGATGGACGACCATCTTTAGTTACTGCGGTCCACCCATCAGCTAGAATTTTAATATGTCGAGTACCAGCATTGATCATCGGCTCAATTGCAAGAGTCATCCCCTTTTTCAAAATTGGGCCATTCCCAGGCTTACCGTAATTGGGGATCTGTGGATCCTCGTGCATTTCTCTACCAATACCATGACCCACGAACTCTCTTACAACAGAAAACCCTGCCGCTTCAGAAACTTTTTGTATTGCTGCCGAAACGTCAGACAGATGCACGCCGGGACGTATTTGATCCAGCCCGGCATATAGCGAAGCCTCAGTAACTTCCATCAGGCGCTGTTTCTCAGCACTGACATTGCCAACTGGCAAAGTAATCGCGGCGTCGCCGTAAAATCCGTCGTACAAAACACCAAAATCTATACTCAGGATATCTCCATCACGTAACGGTGTGTCATTAGCAAAACCATGCACTATGGCTTCGTTTGGAGAGGCACATATCGAGAAAGGGAATCCACCATACCCTTTGAACGCTGGCACTGCATTGTTATCTTTACAGTACTGCTCAGCCAGGCTATCAAGCTCCAGGGTGGTCACACCGGGCTTTACTATTTCCCGTATTCTCGCGTGAAATTCAGCCACCATACGACACGGAACACGCATCCGGTCAATTTCCGCTTGTGACTTAATAACAATCAAGGTTACTTGCCCAGGGCCTGTTTAATAGCAGTGCGAACTTCATCGATACTGTTCATACCATCCACTTCAATTAGAACTCCAGCTTGCAGATAATAGTCTATCAATGGTTGTGTTTGCTCTGCGTATACTTGCATACGGTTGCGCACAGTTTCTTCCTTATCATCGTCACGTTGCACAAGCTGGGCACCACATTTAGTACAAACACCCTCTTTACGAGGTGGATCATGTTGCAGATGATATCCAGCACCACAAGCTGGGCAGGTGCGTCGTCCCTCAAGCCGCACTACGAGTGCATCAGTATCTACAGTAAGGGCAACTGCCGCATCAAGATCCATATTAAGCTGCTCTAGCGTAACACGCAAAGCATCTGCCTGTGGAACCGTCCGCGGAAAACCATCGAGGATAAAGCCCTTAGCGCAGTCTTTCTGCTGCAGGCGTTCACGAACTATCCCTATAACAACCTCATCAGGAACCAAAGCACCGCTATCCATACACTCTTTAGCTTTAAGCCCCATAGGAGTGCCCTGCTTCACAGCCGCGCGCAACATATCCCCTGTTGAAATCTGCGGGATACCGTAGTCATCAATCAAAAACTGCGCCTGAGTTCCTTTGCCTGCACCAGGAGGCCCTAACAAAATCAAATTCATAACTTAAAATCCTAACCGCGCCGACCCTTAATAGAAACTCCACGCATAAACCCTTCATAGGAGCGTGAAATCATATGCGACTCAATTTGTGAGGCAGTATCCAACCCTACACCAACAACAATTAGCAAAGATGTGCCACCAAAATAAAAGGGCACATTGAACTGGCTAATCATCACAGAGGGAAGAACACAAACTGCAGACACATATACCGCACCAGCAAACGTCAAGCGACTAAGTACTGTATCAAGATAATCAGAGGTCGCTTTCCCCGGGCGAATGCCAGGTATATACCCCCCCTGATTTTTAACATTCTCCGCTACATCTACCGGGTTAAATGTCACAGCTGTGTAGAAGTAGCAAAAGAAAACAACAAAAGCAACAAAAAACACATTATAGAGCCAATGGGTCGGGGTCATCATCCCCGCAAGAGCTTGAACCCACTCAACATCAACAAAGTTTGCCACTGTTGCCGGGAACATGATAATTGAGCTGGCAAAGATTGGCGGTATTACACCGCTCATATTGATTTTAAGGGGTAAATGGCTAGATTGACCACCCATATTACGCATCCCAACTACACGCTTGGCATAGTGAATGGGAACCCTGCGTTGAGCGCGTTCCATGAACACGATGAACATCACGACCACAACCATAAGAACCAACAGAAACACCACAGTAAACAGTGGCATTGCTCCAGTTTTAACTAGACGCAAAGAGTTCACAATCGCCGCAGGCATGTTAGCGATAATTCCAGCAAAAATGATAAGCGAAATCCCGTTACCAATCCCACGCTCAGTAATTTGCTCACCTATCCACATAATAAAGGCGGTACCGGCAGTCAAGGTTATGACTGTCAAGACTATAAAGCCCATTCCCTGGCTGGTAACCACAGGATCACCAGCCGGCCCACGCATGGACTGAAGACCAAAAGCTATCCCGGCTCCTTGCACTACAGAAAGCACGACGGTCCCGTAGCGCGTCCAGCGGGTAATTACCTTACGCCCCTGAGCTCCTTCTTTCGAGAGTCGTTGTACTGGTTCCCATACCACAGTAAGAAGCTGCAAAATAATTGAAGCACTGATATACGGCATAATACCAAGTGCAAAAATAGTCATGCGCTCTAGTGCCCCGCCAGTAAACGCACTAACAAGCCCTAGAAGGGTCCCTTGCGAGCCCTCAAAAAAACTCGCCAGAACCTGGCTGTTTACCCCAGGGGTGGGGACATGACACCCAATGCGGTACACAGCCAGCATCATCAGAGTAAACATGATCCGTTTACGCAACTCGACAATACTGAATATGTTCTGAAGACTCTTAAACAAGATTAAAGCACCTCTGTTGAGCCACCAGCTGCGGTTATTTTTTCCGCTGCGGCAGTGCTGAATTTATGTGCCTTTACGGTAATTGCTTTTGTCAAATCGCCGTCAGCGAGAATCTTAATCCCATCGTTAGCCTTTTTAACAAAACCAGCACGCATAAGCATTTCAGGATCAACTACGGATCCGGCTTCAAATGTTTCCAGGTCTTTCAGATTAACTAGACTGTAGACCTTCTTATGCAACGGGGTGAAACCGCGTTTCGGCACACGACGTTGCAGGGGCATCTGCCCACCCTCAAACCCTGGTTTGACACCTCCACCAGAGCGAGCGTTTTGACCTTTATGCCCTTTTCCAGAAGTCTTGCCGAGGCCAGAGCCTGCCCCGCGGCCAAGACGTTTTCTATTCTTTACTGATCCCGGTGCGGGACTCAAATTGCTCAAATCCATGTGTATACCCTCTACTTACATTCCTCGGTAACTACCATGTGGCTGACTTTAGCAATCATGCCATTTATCTCAGGTGTTGCCGGAAGAACTACAGTTTTATGCAACTTAGTCAGTCCCAGGCCCTGAAGGACCCTGGTGAAATACTTGTCACGCCCAATGGCACTCTTTTTCAATGTTACCTTGATCTTTTCACTCATCTAACGTCTCCATTGTCCTTAGATCAAGCCTTGAGGCCACGACGTTTCATGATCTCTTCTCGGCTTTTAAGCTGTGCAAGAGCAGTCATTGTGGCTCGGACAACATTGTGGGGATTGTTTGAACCAAGACATTTAGACAAAATATCCCCAACCCCAGCGGATTCGAGTACTGCACGCACAGGTCCACCAGCAATTATTCCGGTACCCTTCGAAGCAGACTTCAACAACACGCTGCCAGCGCCATAACGCCCCAAACTATCAAACGGGATAGTGGTATCGCTCAGGGGGATCTCGATCATGCTTTTTTTCGCTTTTTCTACCCCCTTACGAATAGCTTCAGGCACCTCTTTGGCTTTTCCTTTACCAAAACCTACCCGGCCCTTACCGTCACCTACCACAACGAGCGCAGAGAAGCTAAAGCGCCGCCCACCCTTCATTACTTTAGATGTACGATTGATCTGGATTACACGATCAATCAGTTCTGTTTCATTTTTTTCGTTATGTCGCAAAGGAACCTCCTACTTAAAATTAAAAATCCAGGCCCGCTTCACGAGCAGCATCTGCTACTGTCTTAACCCGGCCATGGTACACAAAGCCATTACGATCGAATACAACATCTTTTATGCCCTTTTGTTGAGCACTTTTAGCGATGTTTTCTCCAACAGCCTTAGCCGCTTCCACATTTCCTGTATACGCAAGACCGTCTACAACAGACTTATCTCGTGTAGAGGCAGAGGCTACTGTAACACCCTGTGTATCATCAATTATCTGTGCATATATATGCTTTGAACTGCGGAACACACAGAGACGCGGCCTGTCAGCAGTACCAGTAACCTTGCGTCGCACGCGCGCTTGTCGTCTTTTTCTAGATTCCGCTCTTGAAATTACGCCAGCCACTATGTATCTCCTGTTATGAATTATTTCTTACCCGTTTTGCCCGCCTTACGCAGGATGCGCTCTTCCGCATACTTAATACCCTTACCCTTGTATGGCTCGGGAGCACGGAATGAACGAATTTTAGCTGCTGTCGCACCAACAAGATCTTTATCAATCCCTTTGACAGTCAGCTTTGTCTGTTTTTCTACCTCTATTTCGATCCCTTCGGGTATGTCGAATTCAATGGGATGCGAATAACCAAGGGCAAGATTTAATATCTTCCCTTTAACATCGCCACGATAACCTACCCCATTGATTTCGAGAACCTTTTGAAACCCACTTGTTACACCCTCAAGCATGTTTGCGATCAGTGTACGATACAGTCCCTGCATAGAGGTATCGACTCGCGCAGTTTCGATGGGCTTAACTGTAATTGTATCTGCTTCCATGGAAACATGAACCTGATCAGAAATCTTGCGCTCAAGACTGCCCTTAGGTCCTTTAACCTTAATCATCTCAGAGGTCAGGTCTACCTTAACTCCGGCCGGGATAGTCACCGGTCTTTTTCCGACTCTTGACATTGCCTACACTCCTTACGTTAGCTACCAGACGGTGCAGACGAGCTCGCCACCAACCTGAGCTTCACGGGCAGCGGCATCGGACAGAACACCTTTAGATGTTGATATGATCGCACACCCAAGACCATTTTTGATCTGTGGGATATCCTCAAACCCAACATAAGTACGTCGGCTCGGTTTGGACACACGCTCAATCGCATTGATTACGTGTTTACGCTCTGAGTCGTACTTAAGGTAGACAACCAACGAGTCTTGTACGTCATCTGTAATCACTTTGTAGTTTTTGATGTATCCCTGACTTTTCAACACATCAGTTATCGCTACCTTCAGTTTGCTTGAAGGGATCGCGAGCTTGACATGCCTAGCCATACCCGCGTTGCGGATGCGGGTCAGCA
The DNA here is from genome assembly GCA_964508035.1 of uncultured Desulfuromonas sp. GTDB lineage: Bacteria > Desulfobacterota > Desulfuromonadia > Desulfuromonadales > Desulfuromonadaceae > JAIVHC01. The sequence goes on along the minus strand of CAZDRL010000003.1, from coordinate 6,591 downwards.
TATCCGAAATAGGATCAGTCATTGCCATGGAACAGCTCCTTAATAAATTACCAGCTAGATTTCAGCACACCAGGCAGCTTGCCTTCGAGTGCTAGTTTGCGTAAGCAAATACGACACATATCGAACTTGCGGTAGTACCCGCGCGGACGCCCACAGATAGGGCAGCGCGTATACTTGCGTACCGCAAATTTTTGCGGCCGCTTCGCTTTTGCTATCATTGATTTTTTTGCCACATCTTCCTCCAATAGGACTGGTTATTTTCTGAATGGCATTCCCAACTCAGCCAGGAGAGCACGACCCTCTTCATCTGTCTGAGCAGTAGTGACTATAGAAATATTCAGTCCACCAATCTTTGCGATCTTATCGAGTTCAATCTCCGGGAAAATGATTTGCTCAGTGATTCCAAGAGTGTAATTTCCACGTCCGTCAAAAGCCTTAGGTGAAATCCCCTTAAAGTCGCGTACACGCGGCAATGCTATGTTGATCAAGCGATCCAGGAATTCATAAGCACGCTTCTGACGTAATGTGACCATACACCCGATCGGCATCCCTTCGCGAAGCTTAAAGCCCGCAATTGACTTTTTTGCCTTGGTTATAACAGGTTTCTGGCCAGTTATATTGCCGAGTTCTTCAACTGCAGACTCAAGCAATTTAGAATTCTGAATTGCCTCGCCTACACCCATATTTACGACAACCTTCTCTACTTTAGGAACCCGCATTACATTACCAAGTTGCAGATCCTTCAGCAGTTTAGGCGCCAGTTCTTTTCTATATTTTTCCTTCAACCTGGCCATTTTGTTCTCCGTTACTTGTCTACGATCTCGTTGCATTTCTTGCAGAACCGGGCTTTTGACCCATCCTCAAGAACGCGAATCCCAGTACGGGAAGGCTGATTGCATGCACCGCACACCAGCATCACATTAGATGCTGCCATTGGCGCTTCTTTTTCTACAATACCGCCTTCCTGATTCATCTGTGAAGGGCGAGTGTGGCGTTTGATAATATTCAGGTTTTCAACTATAAGCCGGTTTTTAGCAAGAAAAACTCGCTGGACTTTGCCCTGTTTGCCCTTCTCCTTGCCCGCCATAACCTGAACAAGATCACCCTTTTTCACATGTAGCTTTTTTACTGCCATTTCATCAAATCTCCAGCTTTATATCAAAGCACCTCGGGTGCAAGGGATATGATCTTCATGTATTTACGTGCTCGCAATTCGCGCGCTACCGGACCAAACAGACGGGTACCAATGGGCTCACCAGAGCTATTAATAACTACCGCTGAGTTATTGTCAAAACGGATACATGAACCATCAGGGCGAGCTACTTCTTTTGCAGTACGTACAATAACTGCACGTACTACATCGCCTTTTTTAACCTTGGAATTGGGAAGCGCTTCCTTAACAGAGCAGACAATCACATCGCCCAACCCTGCATAAGTACGCTTTGACCCACCCAGTACTTTGATGCAAAACAGCTTTTTGGCTCCTGAATTATCTGCCACGTCAAGTTTGGTTTGCATTTGAATCATTATTTTTATCTCCCAGTCTATACAGACTTCTCCAGCACCTGAGTGACACGCCAGCGCTTATCTCTTGAAAGCGGACGGGTTTCAGTTATTAGCACCTTGTCACCAACAGAACAGCTATTGTTCTCATCGTGCGCTTTATAATTTTTACTGCGCTTAAGGTACTTCTTATATACCGGATGCTTAACAAGATCATCAGTTTTCACAACAACTGTCTTATCCATCTTGTCGCTAGTAACTACTCCGACAACTTTCTTTTTATTTCGACGCTCTGTGGTCATACGATCACCCTAATATTCCTAACTCGCAAGTTTCTGATGCAGAATTGTTTTAGTCCTAGCAATGTCCTTGCGCAACTGAGATATCTTGGCTGTATTATCAAGATGCCCTGTATGCAGTTGGAACTTAAGGTTGAACAACTCCTGACTCAGTTCATCTGCTTTAATGCGCAGCTCTTCTACGCTGTAGCCCTCAAGCTCCTTAGCCTTCATTGACGCTCCCCTCCCTGATTACAAACTTGGTTCTGATCGGCAACTTATGTGCCGCAAGCCTGAACGCTTCACGCGCTACTTCTTCAGGTACACCATGCATTTCGTACATAATCATGCCTGGACGAATTACCGCTACCCAGCTGTCAGGGGAACCCTTACCTTTACCCATACGTGTTTCGGCAGCTTTACGTGTAAGAGGCTTATCTGGAAATGCACGAATCCAGATCTTACCACCACGTTTGATGTAACGAGTCATGGCACGACGAGCAGCCTCAATCTGACGAGATGAAAGCCAGCCACAGTTAAGGGCTTGCAGACCATAATCGCCAAAGTTTACGTCAGTAGCGCCTCGTGCAGCGCCCTTCATACGCCCCTTAAATTGTTTTCTATGTTTAACCTTCTTGGGCATTAACATATCGTCATACTCCTATCTGGCTATCTATTTCTTCTCTTGTGAGAGAACTTCGCCCTTGAAGATGAGAACTTGAACTCCGATGATGCCGTAAGTGGTCTTTGCCTCTGCCAAACCATAGTCAATATCGGCACGCAGTGTGTGCAAGGGAACTCTGCCCTCACGGTACCACTCAGTACGACTCATCTCCGCTCCGCCCAGACGCCCGCTGCAGGTGATTTTGATCCCCTCTGCACCAAAGCGAAGAGCCTGTCCAACACTGCGCTTCATTGCGCGACGGAAAGCTACACGTCGCTCAAGTTGAAGGGCGATGCTTTCAGCAACTAACTGTGCGTCTACTTCAGGCTTACGCACTTCCTGGATGTTGAGAAAAACCTCTTTATCGGTGAGTTTGGCCAGTTCCTGCTTAAGTACTTCAACTTCAGAACCACGTTTACCGATAATAATTCCCGGTCGTGCGGCATAGATATTCAACTTCATCTTACCCGCAGCACGCTCGATCTCTATTTTGGAAATCCCAGCATGATAGAGACGCTTTTTTAAGTAATTTCTCAGTTTTAGATCCTCATGCACGAAGCTTGAGTAATCTTCATCTGCATACCATTTCGATTCCCAGGTTTTGATAACACCCAGGCGAAACCCTATTGGATGAACTTTCTGGCCCAAACTATCACCTCCTTGATGGCTATTTCTCGTCCAGGACAACCTGAACATGACTAGTTGGCTTGCGAATTTGGCTGGCACGCCCCTGCGCTCTAGGAATAAAGCGCTTTAACGTTGGCCCCTGGTCAATAGTGATCGCCTTGATAAACAACTTGTCTACGTCGGCGACTCCTGCCTGCTCAGCATTGGCTACAGCAGACTTGACTACACCCGAAACAATAGCTGCAGGCTTCTGGGGGGAAAAACGCAAGATATTCAGAGCATCCTGCACATTTTTGCCGCGCACCATATCCACAACTAGGCGAGCCTTCTGCGGCGACATGCGGACATATCTCAATTTAGCTTTAGCTTCCATTCTGGTACTCCGTAGCTATTATTATCTCTTGGATTTTCTATCTGCACCATGACCGTAATATGTACGGGTTGGAGCAAACTCACCAAGCTTGTGTCCTACCATGTTTTCAGAAATGTAAACCGGCAGAAATTTCTTGCCATTATGAACCGCGAACGTATGTCCAACAAACTCTGGGATGATAGTACTGCGTCGTGACCAGGTTTTGATGACTTTACTAGAGGTAGAACCTCCCTCAAGGTCAACCTTGCGCAACAACGATTCCTCAACGTAAGGTCCTTTTTTTATCGATCTTGGCACAACTGCCTCCTTTACTTATTCTTACGACGCACAATAAAACTATCTGTGCGCTTATTGGAGCGGGTCTTATACCCTTTGGTTGGAACACCCCAGGGTGTAACGGGGTGACGCCCACCTGAACTCTTACCTTCACCACCACCATGGGGGTGATCGATCGGGTTCATAGCAACGCCTCGCGTCTGAGGTCTCTTGCCGAGCCAACGACTACGTCCAGCCTTACCAATTTTAATATTTTCATGGTCAGTATTGCCTACCTGACCTACTGTTGCACAGCACTCCTGCAGAACAAGGCGCACTTCACCTGAGGGTAGGCGTAACTGCGCATACTTACCCTCTTTCGCCGCGATTACAGCATATGCTCCCGCACTGCGCGCGAGCTGGCCACCCTTACCCACCTTAAGCTCTACATTATGAACCCAAGTGCCCAAAGGGATAAAGCGAATTTGCAACGCATTGCCAGGCTTAATGTCGGCACTGTTACTTGCCTGCACATTGTTGCCCACTTCTAGACCCTGGGGAGCAAGAATGTAACGCTTTTCACCATCCGCATAGCTGAGCAAAGCAATTCTGGATGAGCGGTTCGGGTCGTACTCAATAGACACAACCTTAGCCAGAACCTCTTTCTTATCCCGCTGAAAATCTATAATGCGGTACTTACGCTTGTGTCCACCACCAGTATGTCGCTTAGTGATCCGCCCATTGTTATTACGCCCACCACTTTTCTTCAAAGGCTCCAAAAGGGACTTTTCCGGTGTCGCTGTTGTTACCTCTTCAAAAGACGAGGCCGTCATGTGACGCCGACCTGGCGAGGTTGGCTTAAACTTTTTTATCGCCATTATCCTACTCCGTATTCCTTAAACTGTCATTACACGCCGAAGAAATCTATGTTACTACCTTCAGCGAGAGTAATATATGCTTTCTTCCGATTAGGACGCTTACCAAACTGCCGTCCAACGCGCTTAATCTTGCCAGCGACAATCATGGTATTGACATCGTCAACCTTGACATCAAAGGCTTTTTCAATGGCCTGTTTGATCTCAATCTTGTTGGCATCCCGCGCCACTTCAAATGCAACCACGCGGCTTTCTTCTTTCTGCATGGTAGTTTTTTCGGTAAGGAGTGGCTTCTTTACAATCTGATGCAAAGGTCTCATTGCGCTAACGCTCCTTCCAATGCTTCCACAGCACCCTCTGTCAAAACAAGGTTACGATACTTCATAACATCGTAGACGTTAATGCCCTCAGCACGCAGTACTTTAATGTTGTGGAGATTGCGTGCGGACAGCTCAACCTCGGGGTTCGCACTCCCAATCACCACTAGGGCATTTTCTAGCTCAAGTTTGCTCAAAATCTGAGCGAAGTCCTTAGTGCTGATTTTGTCTAGTTTTAACTCTGACAGAACCAGTATCTCATTACCTTGAAAGCGTGCTGAAAGTGCTGAACACAGCGCTGACTTCTTAACCTTCTTGTTAAGCTTAAACCCGTAGTCACGCGGGGACGGACCGAAAACTACACCACCTCCAACACAAAGGGGTGAACGAATAGTTCCTTGACGGGCGTTTCCCGTACCTTTTTGTTTAAAAGGTTTTCTCCCCCCACCTGCAACCATTCCGCGCGACTTGGTTGCTGCGGTACCCTGACGTCTGGCAGCCAACTGACTGCGCACAACATCATGAATAAGATAACCCTTTACTTGTGTATCAAAAACGCTGTCAGATATTTCGCGTTCTGACAACGGATTTTTTTGCATGTCATATACAGTTACTTTTGCCATTGCACTTCTCCCGTATCACCTTAGTCCTGGACTACGCCTTCACAGCTTTGCGAATTGCGACCAGACCATTTTTCGGACCAGGGATCGCGCCCTTAACCAAGACAACATTCTGGTCGGCACGCACATCAACAATTTCCAGGTTCTGAACGGTAACCTGCTCATTGCCCATCTGGCCGGCCATCTTCTTGCCCTTAAATACTTTCGCTGGCGAGGCACTGCATCCAATTGCACCACCAGAGCGATGAAACTTAGAACCGTGAGAGCTTCGTCCGCCGGAGAAGTTCCAGCGCTTCATAACGCCCTGAAACCCCTTACCTTTGCTCGTACCTACCACGTCAACAATGTCACCAGGGCTAAAAACCTCATTGCACTTGATCTGTGATCCTACTTCGTGCTCAACCACATCACCGCCAACTTCGCGCAGATACTTGAACACACCCTGTCCAGCTTTTGCAAAGTGCCCAGTGAGGGGCTTATTTACACGCTGGGCTTTTTGAGCTCCGAACCCGAGCTGTACTGCAGTGTACCCGTCGGTCTCAGCAAGTTTCTTCTGCACAACTGTGCAGGGACCCGCTTCAATAACCGTAACCGGTATACGCACACCGCTCTCGGTAAATATCTGGGTCATCCCCAGTTTTTTTCCAAGAATACCGTCTACCATTTCTCAACCTCATCTTCTCAATAATAACTTGTACTGCGCTTACAGCTTAATTTCTACAAATACGCCTGCAGAAAGATCAAGCTTCATCAGAGCATCCACTGTCTGCTGAGTCGGCTCGAGAATATCAAGCAACCGCTTATGCGTACGTATCTCAAACTGCTCGCGACTCTTTTTGTTTACATGTGGTCCACGCAGCACACAGTACTTATTGATAACCGTGGGAAGCGGTATTGGCCCCGCCAAGCGAGAACCTGTGCGCTTCACCGTATCTACAATCTCATTTACTGCCATATCTAGCAGTGTGTGGTCATACGCCTTGAGGCGAATTCTTATCTTCTGACTAGCCATCTGAATCCTCTACTACTCAATAATTTCGCTTACAACACCAGCACCGACAGTACGACCACCTTCGCGA
>CAZDRL010000002.1:0-125813 GCA_964508035.1 uncultured Desulfuromonas sp. | reverse complement strand
CACCGATTCCGCTCAGGTGGAAAAAGTGGCACAGTTTGCAGCGGAATCAGTGGCCCACATTACAGCGGAAGGCCTGGACCAGTTTGCTCCGGAACGGGTGGCCCACTTTGCAGCGGAATCAGTGGCCGGTTTGCTCCGGAATATGCAAAATGCCATTGGCTCGTTTGCAGGACATAGATACCCAAAGCTAAATTAGTTACAGCATGGCTAACAATACACTGCATAATGCTGCGGGTCATATACAAAACCAGGTTAAACAGCGCCCCTGCCAGCATCCCGGCAAGAAAAAGGTGATGTTCTAAGCCAAACAGAATTGTAATCACTATGAAAGAGAACCAAGTAAAGCGCCCAAGCGCTACGCGGGTAAAATCTGAATCAATAGCATAGCGGATTAAAAAAGAACGCCAGAAGATCTCCTCCATGAGGGGCACAACCAGCACTGCCCCTCCAAGTCTGGCAAGGATCATCATACTCCGAACGGCACTATCCTCATAAACACCAGGGTTGAATCCCGGTATCTCGCCAAAGGTAGCAAAGCCCCAGTCCATCTGGATCCAGAACAAAAATATCACGCCTCCAGCCAAAACACTTAGAAACGTATACCGCCATTGCAACAAATCTTTAACGCGTATTTCTGTGTAATGTGGCCATAACCACAGCAACAACACCGCGACTGCAACTGCCCTTAAAGGATATGAATACAGAAGTAAATCTTCGGCAAGGGGGAAAAAACCTGAATTAAATGACCAGCGCAATATTCCTTCTAAGCCTATAAATGCCATAAAAACAGCAAAAGGCAAAACTCGAACCCACGCAGAATTACTCACACCATCTCCATAATTGGCAGCAACTTTCGCCTGATTTCTCCGGGCTCAGCTGCCTGGCTACCTTATCCACGCCATCGTGCAACGGCTGGGGTGCCATAGACAAACTGAATTTGCACAATTTTGCTCCGGGAAGGAATTACAACCGAATCAATAACCCACCGATGTACTGTGGCTTCAGATTTTCTGGTTTAAGGGCATAGAATTCATGCTCCCACAAGTCGAAGCAAAACTCCACAAAAGCACCACTGCCAGGAGCAAAAGAGACAAGCCACTCTTTAGTTTGGTGCCGCAGAGCGTCAAAGTTGGCTTCAGCGTGAAGCGCCTGATGCAAAGTTTCAAGCTCTGCTGCGGGTATCGGCTCGGGGGTAGGATCATGCTCAAGAATTTTATTCGCAATTGCGGTCAAAAACAGCTCCGACAGAGTCACTTCGCTCGCCTGAGGCGGGATACAACCTTCAAGTTCCAATTCTTCTGGAGCAGGAATATTGAATATGCCAGCGCTACCAAACAGTGGTAGCAGCGCTTCAACTGTTTCTAGTTCAACACTCACTGCCTTCACCTCGCCGTAATTGCGAAAGGGACGCTCATCCGCTCGTGTTGTTGTTTCTACGCCGGAGTAAAAGCGCGGCTTAGGTTGATTAAGGGCTGCAACAAGGGCGGCGTCCGGGCCATCTAAATATGGCCCCGCCGGAGATTTCAAAACTATGCGCGCACGCCGTTTAAGGGCAATGGTGAGACTAAAGCCCAAACGATACAGAGACTGAAGATATACCTGCTCGAAGAGTTCCGTGGCACGCCCTACATCGCTTCCTGCTAGATATCCGAGGGCTATGTTGAGGTAGTTGTACACATCTTCGAGGGACTCTTGCACCTCTGTAACAGCGCCGATATCCACTTGATCCGCGCTCATGGCACGGTTGAGGAGATAAGTAAGCTCCTGCCACAGGGCGTCGTTCAAGCTATTGCTCATCACATCCGCAAGCAGGTCACGCGGACGCGCTACAGTCATAACGAAACCTGGCAGCGACACACCACTGTATTCAGGAGTAAAGGTTGCCTGATTTTTAAGATGCGCTGCCGGATCAAAATGTTCAGGATCGAGCCACGCCCGAATTTTGAGCGCCTCGTGGGTTTCGATAAAACCAAAATCTGACAGACGTGCGATTCGATCCTGGAACACTGCCTCTTCGAATGTGATATCGGTCTCATGGCGCACAGCTTCCATCAGCTGTAGATACACACTTTGGCGCTCGCTGAATAAAAGTTCCAGCAACCCTTCCAGCCATTTAGCCTGTTCGGTGTCGCGGAATTCACACTCATAGAGCTGATCTCGGCGTAACCGCGGCTCCTCCAGTTCATCATCGTCGAGAGCTTCTAGACCACGCACGATACGTAACTGTTTTTTAACCAACAACACCAGCATGTCAAAATCTAACTCATCGACAAGGCGCAGGGTATCGTCATTGTCCATCTGGTGCAGGTGTTGAAGCCAGAACAGCGCTTCATCGGCGTCCATAGTGTCAGCGCGCCAGCAATCCATATCTACACACAGCGTAACCTGAACCCCACTTGCCATACTCAAGAGATCAGACACGTCCGCGGGTCCCAGCTCCTTAACCAGCAAAAACAAATCCTGCGCTGGCATGGTCTGTACTAGCGCACGACTCTGGGGACTTTCAAGGATCGCTTTGTATTTTGCTCTGCCACTTAAGGTGCGCAACTTATCGAGTTCCGTTTTGAGCGCAATGGAGCTCTTGCTGGGCTTAACCAAACGTAAATGTTTTTTACCTGATCTGTCCTGTGCTGACATAGATTGTTCCTGCCCTTCTATTCTTTCAATGTAAAATGGGTGCAAATGTTACCCATGCGGGTATTTTTCCGGTTTTAGGAAAGATGAACAAACATCGATTTATTACCCACTAAGTTTAGATGGAAGTGTGGGCGGGTGCAAGGGAAGAGATATAAGGAAGGGGCGTACACAGGAGGGAACAATATCAGGGTGATTTTTTTGCTACAGGAAATACGAGATGCTCAAGCATCAGACACAGTGCAACCCCTACGACAAAGCCATTGCCAAGCATTGGGCGCAGCGTAGCCGGAATGGTATTAACAACTTCTACAGGGAGATAGGCAACGCTGGTGCCCACCAGAAGAGCCAGCCCGACACTCAACCCGTGTTCATAGCGCACCGTGGCACTTTGCTGATACACTACTAAGAGTCCGGTAGCTACCTGGGCGCACAGCACATACAGAAGTACGGTACCGATAACCACCGGTGGCACAGCGCTGAAAACAGCAGTAAGGCGCGGCGAAAAACCACACAGCACCATGCCAATCCCCGCAGGGATAAGGGTCCAACGGGATGCGCAGCGGGATGCCGCTATAACCCCCGGACTCATGGAGTAGTTGACCGGACCCAAAACCCCCGCAAGCGCCGATGCCATATTCGCAAGGGCAGTCACGCTCAGCCCACGCTGCATACGTGCCGACATCTGCGTGGGTTTGAGCATCTGATCCAGCGCCTGAATGGAGCCGATATCGTTAATAGCCAGCACCATGTAACACACCAGAAATGCAACAACAACCCCGGGGTCAAACACAAACTCAAACCCGAGCTGCTGCAGCGGCACAGAAAACAAAGGCGCTGACTGGCTGAGCTCGGCCGGGGTGAGAAACCTCCATATCAGAGTGCCCCCCAGCATGGCCCAAATCACCAGGGTACTTTTCCACAGCCCGCGCAACACCGGCTGCAGGGCAAACAAAATCAACAACATCCCCAGACTAAAACCAAGGCGCAGTGGTATTTCTCCAGGAGTGGCTGAAGAAAGGATTAAATTACGAATAGTGGGAAGTAAAGTGAACGCAATGAGAAGGAGCACCACCGCCACCACTTGTGGATTAAACAGGCGTTGCAGGGGTTTAAACAAGCCGGTAACGCTGGCACCTAACATCACCAGCGCTCCGATCAACATCGCGGTAGGGACCGCCCCCGGTGTCGCGGTAGAGCTGGCTAAAGTGCCCACAAGTAACACTGCGGCGGGTCCAACAATAAGAGGCAACTTATGCCCCCACAAAACCTGCGCCAACTGGGTCGCACCGGTTATAAGCAACAGCATCTGCAGGTAGGTTACCCCATCCGCATCTGTCTGCAGGGCAGTCATCACCTGCGCCAGGATCACCAAGGTGGGAACACTTATGGCAAGCCATTGCAGACCGTAAAGGAGAAGTTGTAGTAACGGAGGACGTTGGTCGAGACTGTAGTGCATTCTCATGCAGAGGCTCCGATCATCAACTATGCTAACTAATAATGGTCACGCCTGGAGGGCAATTTCGCGCAGAGAAGCAGTGAGTGCACCCAACTGCGCCACATGCTCCAGATGCTCCACCAGTACCTCTTCTAAGATGGTGTTGGTGGTAAGAGGATTTGCCAACACCACGCGGAACACGTTTATTCTTTGCCCCCTATAGCGTGCCGGAGTTAAACTGGTGCGGGAGACAAAGGTTTTACCCGCTGCACGTTGTGCCTTTTGCACCGCTACCACGATATTGTCAAGACAGCGATTGAGCTCCACCACCACTTCGGGACGGGCAGTCGCCATTTTCTGCTGCAACCAGGCAGGGTTATAGCGATAGGTGAGAATATTGAGCTCTGGTGCAGTGATAAGCTCAAAATCTGGATGGGCGATTATCATGTCGGCAAAGTGCTGTGCGCGTTCAATCCCCTGATCAATAAGGAGTTCATAACCGCGACGTCCGATTATATGCAGCCCAGCATGTACCAGCATCGCCTTGCCCGGGCGCGATCCTTCGAGGGTATGAGTGCCAAGATCTTTAGAGCCGGGGCGCAGAATATACGCGGCATGGTGTTCAATAGCATCGACCGCCTGCGGATCTTTAAAAAACACCATCCCAACCCCCATAGGCACATACAACTGCTTATGGGCATCAATGGTAACCGAATCGGCGCGTTCAATACCGCGTAAGCGCCAGCGGTTGTTATCGGAAAACAGCGTAGGGCCACCCCAAGCAGCATCCACATGGAAGTGGCACCCGATCTCCTGTGCCAGGTCTGCCATCTCCTCCAGAGGATCAACGGTGCCAGTTTCGGTAGTACCCGCAATCCCTACCAGCGCAAGTATCCGCTTGTTTTCACTCTCTACGCGGGTGCGAGTATTGCGTAGACTGCGCATATCAACGCGATTGTTGTCATCTGTGTCCAACAAGATGAGGTTATCGCGTCCAATCCCCAGCACATCGGCGGCCTTCGCAAGGGAGTAATGCGCCCTTCTCGACACTAGAATTACAAGCCCTTCACACTTAAGATGTTGCAGCGCTTTAAACATCCCTTCATTGGCAATACCACGGAACTCCCCTTCTGGAGCACACAGTTTATTGCGGGCAAGCCACAGTGCAGTGATATTAGCAACGGTGCCGCCGGAACAAAACACCCCTAGCGCGCTGCGGCTATCATGAATAAAGCGTGAGTAGAACTGGTCCTCACAACCGTATATAAGCCGGTGGAGTATCGCCAGAACCTGACGCTCTAGCGGAGTAAATGCCTTCGAAGTTTCCACCTTGACCGTGTTCTGATTCAGGGCAATCAGAATTCGCGCTAGCGGCAACATGAAGTACGGCATAGCCGAGGTCATATGTCCAATAAATCCTGGTGAAGCTGTATGTACTGACTGTGCCACCAGAGTATCTTTTAAAAATGAGGCATAATCTGAAACAAAAGTGGGCTGCTCCGGCACTTGAAAGGCAGAGAAATCTTTTTCGATCTCCTCAAGTGTAGCACCACTAGCCACTACATGTTTTTGCAAAAACCCGGCGAGATCATGGGTGATATCTTGATCAACCTTGCCCAGGGTGGATGATGGGGCTTCGGGAATAGTAAAAATGCGGTAGAGATTTTGTAGATTTGCCTGAGCCTGTTCAGTCATCGCAGTCACCAATTACGCTGCAAACCCGACTTGGTGCCAGGCAGCATCAGATTATAGATTCATGTGCATTGCAAAACCATGTTTCCGCGAACACAAAAGAGATATCTTCGATATCCCGTGCGCAGAGCATTTGTATACAACTCATGTATGTATGTCAAATTCAAAACAGCTTTTAGACTTGGTACAGTTCACACCCCACCAGCTCGTTTACGCTGTGCATGGCTGCCTTTCAATATGAGCCAGACCGTTTAGCAATTGGAAACCAAAGCCCTTATGCAAAGCAGGCTTAATCTAGCACTTTAATATATTTTTTCTTTACTAACACATACTAACGATGCTAAGTTGCCCGCATTATTTCACACTATTCATAGGAGGGAACAATGTCACGTAGGTTTTTCCGCACAATTTTGGTATTGTTTTTTGCCATAGCGCTCTGTGCTCCCGCTGCGCTGCTGGCGGCATTAAACATTAATATCAATAGTGCCACCGTGGAACAACTCCAGCAAATCAACGGAATTGGTCCAAAAACAGCTGAAAAAATAGTTGAATACCGCAATACACATGGAAAATTTTCGAGTCTGGATGAACTCAGCAACATCAGAGGGATCGGGGATAAGTCTTTAGAAAAGATGGCTAAAAGCATTACCCTGGAATAGATATCTTAGTAGAGCGCTATACCAAGAAATAACAAAGGCCCGCTGTATAGAACAGCGGGCCTTTGCTTTGTACTGTGCCACTAAAGCATGTTGGATAAAATCTGATTCTATTTGGTGCGACTGACTACATAGTCTGCCACAGTTTCCAGCGCATCCAGCGCCTCACACGGTTCAAAAACCTGCAGATAGCCTTTGGCGCGCTCAACCAAAGCGGTTGCGCGGGCACGGGTATATTCAATGCCATCATAGCGATTTATTAGATCCACCACGCGCTCGAGCGCCTCAGAGCTAACCTCCTCGGCTTCGATAATCTCTGCGACCATATCCCGTTCGGCAGGAGTGCAGTGGCGCAGGGTCTCGATCAAAGGGAGGGTCATCTTTCCCTCTTCGAGATCTTGCCCACATGCTTTGCCAAATTCTGCCTCGTCGGCAACATAGTCAAGGGCATCGTCCATGAACTGAAACGCTATCCCCAAATCAAGCCCAAAGTCGTGCAGAGCCTGCTCCTGTTCAGGGCTGACCTCTCCCAGGATCCCGCCACACTTGCACGCAGCTGCAATTAGAACTGCAGTTTTTTCCCGCACCACTTTAATGTATTTTTCTTCGCTCAAGTCGATATCGCACGTGCTTATCAACTGCAACACTTCCCCTTCGGCCATTTGGGTCGTTGCATCGGAGAGAGCTTGCAGAATTGGCAGACTCCCTGCACGCACCATAATGGAAAAAGACTTCGCAAACAAAAAGTCGCCCACCAGGACGGATGCCTCATTGCCCCACACCCGGTTCGCAGACTCTGCGCCGCGCCGAACCACTGCGGCATCAACCACGTCGTCATGGAGCAAGGTTGCGGTATGGATAAACTCAACCACACTCGCCACTCCAATATGCTTATCCCCTTTGTACCCGGAAAGCATGGAGGTGAGTAAAACCAACATCGGTCGCATCCGTTTTCCCCCACTGGAGAGAACATATTCGCCAACTTTACGGATCAGAGAAACCTCAGAGCTAAGGTCGTGCTTAAACTGGTTCACAACCTTTAGCATTTGAGGTTCAAGCATTTTTACAACTTTTTCCATACAGTTCCTCGCCTGCAATTCAATTTTTCGCAACTTATAACTTAGCTTTACTCCAAGTTGGAATCCTCTTGCCCAACTTCAATAAAATCCTTCACATCCGGATCCCAGTAATAATGCTCTGCCATCCATAATTTTTCAAGTTTTTCCATCCCCAACGAAAGCGTTCCTGCTGATTCTGCCAAATAAGACGCGTCGAGCATCTCGTCATCGTCAATGCGATTATCGGCATTCAGATCCGCCCAGTGCACGTGACCTATGACCAACTCGTTTGCACCTACCATCGCGGTTCTGCCGTGCTCTGGTATTTCAGAGCGTAGCACCAGTTCGCCACTAAATTTCTGCAAGCTATGTAGCGGGGCCTGTTCTGCAACCATGGTTAAATAGTGGATGGATACGGGGTCCTGCCCCACTTCCAGAATCCAGCGCATCAGACCGGAAGCAGGGTCGAAGCTGTCTGGTTCTGGAAGCGCTGCAACTAACTCCCAGCCAGTGGGGATCTGCTCCCGCACCACTATCCGCGCCGCGGAGCCAGTAAAGGTAAGCTTAACCGGTACCTCTGTTCCAGGAGCAGCATAACTGGGCAGCAGACGCTCTGCCCGCACATCTGGACTTGGGGCGGAGAGTAGTCGCCACACCAGCATTAGTGCCATCGTCACCACAATAATCGCGATACCAAACAGCACTACCTTTATTTTACTTAAGTGCTTTTGTTGTACAGGTTCGGGGGGCTGAGCTATATCCTCATCTGCCGACTGCTGCACAATTGCTTCCACTTCCACTTCCAACGCTGCGGCGAGACGCCGTGCATTGGCCGTCTTGATACTCGGGTAGCGGTTATTCTCCCAGCGCGAGATGGTGTCAGAGGTAACCCCAACAACCTTTGCGACATAGAGCTGGGTCAGCCCCTGTTCTTCGCGCAGACGGCGGATCACCTCTCCATCAATCTTAAGGTTAGGATCTTGGGGGAAAGTTTTTTCGGAGTTGTCCATTAATTTCCAAGCACCGATATATTAGCTCTTCTGCAATCCAGCTCTGTGAAAATTGGCTCTCAGCCAGCCTTTGGATATCAAGACAATGTAGAGGGGCAAAGAGAAAAGATCAACGCCATATCCGCCACGGAACCTAGCAGAAAGGAATAAAAAAGGCAACAAATGCTACAGATTGCAATTCACATAACAACAGCCAAATATCTGAAATCACTCAATCAAGACTCGACATCGGGTCACATGCCGATATATGTCGAATGCATTGAGAGAGAGACTTAGGTATAAGTTAGCCACCGACATGACTGAAGGCAATTGGTGCCCTTCAGGGTTACATAGCTGCACGTGGAACAAAGAAGAAGAAAGCAAATCTTTAACTTAAAAACCAAACACAAAGGAGGTCAACTATGAAAACACTGCTGTTAAGTGTCCTGGTACTGTTTGCCGGAGTAACGTTTGCCAGCGCGGCAGACGTATACACCTACGAAGGGATGGGAACCGTAACCTTCAACCATAAGGGACACTTTTCGTTGGGATGTGCCAGCTGCCATGAAGGCAAGCCAGAGCGTATCGTAATCGAAAACAAGGAGCAAGGTCACGCTAACTGCCTTGACTGTCATAAAGAGCAAGGTGGCAACGCTCCGACAAAATGTAACGAGTGTCATATCAGGTAGCCATAGTGGCTTCTTGATAAAGATCTATCCCGACAATACCGCACTTGTTGCAGCGCAAACCCCGACTATCGTAAACGGCAGTCGGGGTTTGCTTTTTGTGCCAAATTAGGCTATTTGATCGTGTATGGACACATGGATTCAACACACCCTGCCGCAGCTGTCTACAGGAGTTGCATATTACCTCATTCTCTGTGCTGTAACTGTGGCTGAAGGGGTGCCTGTGTTGGGGCTGTTTGTGCCTGGCAGCCTCCTTTGCATCAGTGCTGGCGCTCTTGCGTTTCACGGTCATGGTGAGATGGTATACGTCTGCTGTGCTGCCACAGTGGGTGCCATCACTGGCGACTGTATCAGCTATGTATGTGGCACACGCTCGGCATCTTGGGTTGTGGCTCGAGTACATAGAGGACGCTTGTTACGCTTCTTACGCCGTGCACAACTATTCTTTGCCAAACACGGGGGGAAAAGTCTTCTCCTGGCGCGTTTCATGGGGCCGGTGCGGGGCTTTGTTCCGTTTGTAGCTGGAGGCGCGCGGATGCGTCCAGGGTACTTTTGCCTCTACACGTTTAGCGGCGGCATACTGTGGGGCATCATCTACCCAGGGGTTGGCTATCTGGGGATAAAAACCTTAGCGCCTATAAATATATCAACGTCGAACATTTTCATTATCGGCCTATCCCTGGCTCTGATTGTTCTCATCTATATTAAGGTAAAGTACCCTGAATCATGAAAACACCTACCGACTCCACTACAACCTCCACACCAACACCTGATCACCTCCCATGTGTGCGCATGCCTGCCGAATGGGAAGCGCAGGACGCTGTCTTACTTGCCTGGCCTGATCCACGCAGCGACTGGGCTCCAATTTTAGCTGAAATTGAAGCAGTTATAGTGGAGATCATCCGCCACATATGCGCATTTGAACAAGTTGTCATAGCTGCCCCAAACCCGCAACGCCCCTTGGCTGTACTTAAGCAGTATGGTGTCGAGCTAAAAAACATCCATATCTGCCCAGCAAACAACAACGATACTTGGGCACGCGACTTTGGCCCTATCGGTGTAGAGATTGATGGTGTCCAGGCGCTGTACGACTTTGGTTTTAACGGCTGGGGGCTGAAATACCCCGCCAACTTTGACAACCAAATCAGTAGATGCCTTGCCACGCAAGGGGTGTGGCAGGTACCCCTCCACACTCAGGGTCTGATCCTGGAAGGTGGTAGTATTGAATCCGATGGCGCAGGAACCATCCTTACCACAACTGAGTGCCTTTTAAGTCCCAACCGCAACCCCCACCTGGATAAGGCCGGTATTGAACAACGGCTGCGCGAAACCTTAGGGGCGCAACGGGTGCTGTGGCTAAACCACGGTTCCCTGGCTGGAGATGACACTGACGGACATATCGACACCCTTGCGCGCCTGTGTCCGAATGATACCATCGCGTATGTACACTGCGACATCCCAGAAGATGAGCACTTTGCCCCTTTACAGGCGATGGAAGCGGAACTAAAACAATTCAAAACCAATACCGGAGCTCAGTACCGCCTCCTGCCCCTCCCTTGGCCGCAACCGAAGTTCAGCAAAGAGCAGGAGCGCCTCCCGGCTACCTACGCCAACTACTTGGTTATCAATGGCGCTGTTCTGGTCCCCACCTATGCGGACCCTGCGGATCGTGTGGCACTTGAAGTTGTAGCCCAAGCCTATCCGGAGCGTAAAATTATCGGGATTGACTGTAGCCATGTCATACTCCAACATGGATCTCTTCACTGCCTTACCATGCAGTTACCCAAAGGAACCCTAGTATGAAACATATGAAACTCGCATTGATTCAGCAGCGCTGCAGCGCAAATAAACAAGAGAACCTACAGCATACTTGCGCTCAGATCAAAGAAGCCGCACGCCATGGTGCCACGGTGGTAGCGCTGATAGAACTGCACAGCGGTATATATTTTTGTCAGTATCAGGACACTGCGTATTTTGACTTGGCTGAGCCTATCCCCGGCCCCAGCACCGAGGCTCTAGCGCAGGCGGCGCGGGACAGCCAGGTGGTAGTGGTAGCGTCTTTGTTTGAAAAACGCGCTCCGGGGCTGTATCACAACACCGCAGTGGTATTTGAAACCGACGGCAGTATTGCGGGGATCTACCGTAAGATGCATATCCCCGATGATCCCGGCTACAATGAAAAGTTTTACTTCACCCCTGGCGACTTAGGTTTTAATCCTGTCAAAACCAGCGCTGGAGTACTGGGAGTATTGGTGTGCTGGGATCAATGGTATCCAGAGGCGGCGCGCCTCATGACCCTTGCGGGAGCGGAAGTGCTAATCTACCCCACGGCCATCGGCTGGGACCCCAACGACAACCCCGCAGAACAACAACGACAACTTGAGGCATGGCTCACCATTCAACGCAGCCACGCCATTGCCAATGGCATTCATGTGGCAGCACCAAACCGCATCGGGTTTGAACCTGACCCAAGTGGACGCACTCAAGGTGCGCACTTCTGGGGCAACAGCTTCATCGCTGGCCCTCAAGGGGAAACTCTCGCACATGCGGGTGCAGACAGCGCTGAGATCATAATGGCCGATATCGATCTGCAGCGGGTCGAAGCTACACGGCGCATCTGGCCGTTCTTGCGTGATCGCCGCATAGACGCATATGCAGATCTGAATAAGCGTTTTCGTCTCTAAAACTTGTACGCGCAATCCTGCTCTCGCTCTGACTCCAGTCACAGAGGCGGATCTTTAACTACACGCCCAAAGAGATCATCATATTCAGGCGCCATCTGTTCCCATGCATAGCCGGCGACATGATGGCGTATTTCACTCGCACACGCCACAGGATGTGAGTTACACACCTGTGCAAGGCGGCGCACTAGATCGTCATAATCTGCGTAGAAACACTGCGCGTGCAACCCTTCCGGCACATGTTCAGGATATGCCAGGCGGTGCGGCAGGAGTGGATAACAGCCGCAGTACAACGCCTCGACCACACTGATACCGAAGAAATCATGTACTGAGGTCACCGGGAGGATATCTGCGCGCCACAACCATGCGCCATACTCGGCGTAGTTTTCTACGTAACCCCAGTGCACTATGTGCGCAGCTAAACGCTTCTGCGCTTCAGCAAATATGGGGGGCTGGCGCCGATATACCTCCCCCAGCACCGCCAAGTTAAATTCCGCCCCCTGCTCCTGCAAGGCAAACAAGGCACGAAAAAACTCTGCCGGGTTTTTGTCATACTCCCAGCGATGATTCCATAAAATAAGTGGAACCTTCGATCTGGCCGCAGCGTTAACATCGGTATCTGCTCCCTTGCCACGCTGACTATCCAGCGCCGCAAGGTCGAGCCCCAAGGGGAGTGTGACGCTCTTCTGCGCGATCTTATCAACTAGGTCAAGCTCGGTATAATCAGGGAAACTGCGCAAAAAAGATGGAAGTTGCGCCAGAAAGTCACGTTGGTGGTATGCAGAATTGAAACACACCCTATCCGCTGCAAGTGCGGTGGTAAAGTTGATGAAGCAGTAGTGCGCGTCGCGCTGGAGTGCCGGATCGGCATCGTCTGGAGACCATGGATAGCTGAGCTGGTTTTCGTGAAAGTAGACCACACAGGGGATATGCGCCGTAACTGGACGGGTAAGCGCCAGAAATGTGGTTAAGTCAAGCATATCTGTAGCGAGAATAAGATCAGGGCGAAAGCCGCTGGCAAGGAACTGGCGTGCCAGAGTTACCGCCCCACCGTGCATGCGCCACTTCCAATGCTTTCCCTCGAGGCTGAAAATTTCCACCCTATGCTGGCTGTGCGCTGCATACCCCTGCGCCCACGCGGCATGCGAACCGGTCATAAAGGGTTCCAGCAGAGCAATATTCACCGTATACCTCGTTTGAAGATTAAGGGCTGAACTTAAAGCAACAGGCATAAAAAAAGGTCGCTTCATCTGAAGCGACCTTTTTTTAACTTACATGCTATGGCTTAGATGTCGCAGCGTTTGTACACAGCGTCAAATTCGCCCAGCTCATCCAGCTGGAGGTAGTCGTACACCTCATCTTTGTACGGTGCTACCTTCTCCTTGTAAACGGCAAGGTACTCTGCCGGGGTAGGCAATTCGCCCTTAAGGGCTGTTACCGCGCCGAGTTCGGCAGAACCGAGGTACACCTGGGCACCACTACCGATACGGTCCTCAAAGTTACGTGTTGAGGTGGAGTACATATTTACCCCATCAGGAACACGCGCCTGGTTACCCATGCACAGGGAACACCCCGGGGTTTCAATCCGCGCACCAACCTGATTAAAGATTGCGAAATACGCTTCATCCTTGAGCTTCGCCTGATCCATACGGGTCGGAGGACAGATCCAGATGCGATTTTCAGGATTGAACTTATTTCCTTCCCAGATCTTAGCCGCAGCGCGGAAATGACCGATATTGGTCATACAAGAGCCAATGAAGATATCCTGAATTTTTGTGCCCTGTACTTCGGAAAGAAGTTTTACATCATCCGGATCATTAGGACACGCAAGAATAGGCTCTTTAATATCGGAAAGATTGATCTCGAGAACCTCAGCATATTCGGCATTGCTGTCAGCGCGCAACAGTTTCGGATCCTTGAGCCATTCTTTTACGGCGTCAATGCGCTTGCGCAGAGTATCTGCATGCTGGTACCCGTCCTTGATCATGCTCTCCATCAGAGCAATGTTGGAGCGCAGGTACTTGCATACGGATTCTTCTGCAAGCTGGATACAACCAGCTGCCGCACTGCGCTCAGCGGCAGCGTCAGTGAGTTCAAATGCCTCCTCAACGGAGAGGTCCGGCAGACCTTCCATTTCAAGGATGCGCCCGTTAAAGGCATTAACCTTATTTTTCTTCGGTACAGTGAGCAGTCCCTCTTTAATTGCATAGTAAGGGATGGCGTTAACCACGTCACGCAGGGTAATGCCCTCGTTGAGTTTGCCTTTGAAACGTACCAGCACAGATTCTGGCATATCCAGCGGCATGAATCCCAGTGCACCTGCGAACGCAATCAGACCGGAGCCGGCAGGGAAGCTGATCCCGATGGGGAAGCGGGTATGGGAGTCACCCCCGGTTCCTACAGTGTCGGGAATCAGGAGGCGGTTGAGCCAGCTGTGAATAACCCCATCACCCGGGCGCAGTGCCACACCTTCACGCTCGGAGATAAACTTCGGCAGGGTGTTGTGCATTTTAACGTCAGAAGCCTTCGGATATGCTGCAGTATGACAGAAGGACTGCATGAACATCGGCGCCTGGAACTTCAGACATGCGAGCTCTTTAATTTCATCCGCTGTCATGGGGCCGGTAGTGTCCTGCGAACCTACCGTAGTCATCTTGGGCTCACACGCAGAATTGGGCAATACACCTTCTACACCGCACGCACGTCCAACCATTTTCTGCGCCAAGCTATAGCCCTGCCCTGCCTTCGGCACAGGGTTGTTGGGCTCAATGAACATACTGGGTGCAGCCTTGTCTAGCGCTTTGCATGCACGCTCGGTAAGCTTCCGCCCAATGATCAATGGGGTACGTCCGCCAGCACGGTACTCATCACGCACCGTAAGGGGGGAAATATCAAAGGATGTAAGCTCTTTACCACTCTCGTCGGTAACCTTGCCCGCGTTGGTATCGATGGTGATCACATCACCGTGATTAAGCTTTGTAACATCCATACGCAGCGGCAATGCACCTGAATCCTGTGCGGTATTGAAGAAAATCGGAGCAATAACTCCACCGATGATAACACCAGCGCGGCGCTTGTTGGGCACTGCAGGGATATCTTCACCGATGTGCCACAGCACGGAGTTACATGCAGACTTACGTGAGGAACCAGTACCTACAACATCACCTACAAAGGCAACCTTGTTCCCCTCTTCGCGCCATTTGGCTATCTCTTCGATCCCACCTGGGAAGCGGGTTTTACCCATAGCCAGAGCATGCAGAGGAATATCGGGACGGCTCCAGGCATCGCCAGCAGGGGAGAAATCGTCAGTGTTGATCTCACCGTCAACCTTGAATACCTTGACCTTAATGGTCGCGGGGAACTCCGGCTTAGAGGTAAACCATTCAGCCGCACTCCAAGATTCAACCACTTGCTTCGCAGCATCATTGCTCTTAGAGAGTTCAAACACATCGTCAAAGGCATCGTAGATCATAACCATGGCAGAAAGCGCCTTGACAGCTTCGTCTTTAAGCTCGCTATCTTTGAGTGCGTCGATGAGATGCTGAACATTGTAACCACCCATCATGGTGCCGAGAATTTTAACCGCTTCAACACGACTGATAAGGGGAGATTTTGCAGTTTTGTTAAGAATCTTACCGAGGAATTCAGCCTTTATTTCCGCCGAAGGATCAACACCCGGAGAGATACGTTGAGTGAAGAGATTCAGAAGAAAATCCTCTTTGCCCGCAGGGGGATCCTGCAGCAGGCTACACAATGACTTAGTCTGTTCTGGGTTGAGCGGCAGCGCAGGTATTCCCTGTGCCTTCCGCTCTTCTTCATGTTGCAGATATGCTTCGACCATCAGTTTGTTCCTCCTTCATGGGTTACGGTCTGAACAAAACGACACCAGCTTCAAGCTTGGATGCTTGCGTTCTATCATGAAACAGATACAACGCTACACGTGCACCTCTTGCGGAGCCGAGTCTACATTAAAGCTCTATAAAAATACCGCACATAATCGGTACACTGTATACAATTTGAGCGTTAACTGTCAACCCAGAACTGCGTTTGTTTTCTGTGGACACCGTACGTTGAAAAATCATTTAAAAACAGGCATCTGAACCCAAATTATGCCTCACTTTTAAGCTCTAGTTCCTCCCAGCGGGCATAGCTGTGTTCGAGATCCTGTTCCAGGGCGTTAAACCCCTCTCCAGCTGCGGCTATCTCGCTGCCAGCAGCACTTGCAGCATTACTTAAAAACTGGGTAAGGCGTTCTTTTTCCTGCTCCAGAACTTCAATTTTCTCCTCTAGCGCAGCCAGCTCCCGTTTTTCTTTATAGCTTAAACCTTTTTTAGCCCGTGAAGGTGGGGTCCCAGCATCACCTGCGGTGGCGCTGCTTGAATCTTTGGTTTTTTTCTCCCGCTGCGTACTGGACTCTACTGCTTGAGCGAGGTTTTTTTGCGCACGCATGGCGCTAAAATTGCCTGCATACTCAATCACCCGCTTATCTTCAAAGCTTAAAATAGAGGTGGTAACTCGATCGAGCAAATAACGGTCGTGGGTAACCAGCAATACGCAGCCGACATAGTCAATCAGGGCTTGTTCCAGTATTTGAAGGGTGGGAATATCCAGGTCATTGGTGGGCTCGTCCAGAATAAGCAGGTTCGCCCCCTGGAGCATGAGCAGCGCGAGCAAAAGACGTGCCCGCTCTCCACCGGAGAGTACTGACACCAGCTTCCGCTGTTCAAGCGGGGCGAAGAGAAACTCCTCTAGATATCCGGTTTTATGCCTCTTCTTCCCGTTGACCTCTACCCACTCTCCAGGACCAAGCACTTCGGCCACTTTAAGCTCAGGGTCAAGACCGCTGCGCTGCTGATCAATGTAGCCGATCTGAGTTTTGCGCCCGAGCACAACTTCACCTTTTGCAGGCTGAAGCTGTCCCATTATGGTTTTAAGCAGGGTTGATTTGCCACACCCATTGGGGCCGAGAATCCCGACGCGCTCCCCCTCACGCATAATGAAGGATACATCCTGAGCCAGGAGTTGCTCTTCCACCGTAAGAGTCAAGTGCTTGAGTTCCAAAATTGTACCCCCAACTCTGGAATCGGGGGTAAATTCAAGGCTAAGATCACGTTCCTGGGTATTATCTACCTTACCTTGAAGTTGTTTCACCCGCCCTTTGCGTGCCTTCTGCTTCGTAGTTCTAGCTTTTGCCCCCCGCTTAAGCCATGCCTCTTCCCGGCGCAAAACGTTGAGAATCCGACTCTGTTGCGCGGAACTCTGCTCCATCTGGATCTGCTTTTGCACCAAATACTGCGTATAGTTGCCCTCGTAGGTTTGGATCTTTCCCTCTTCAACCTCAAACATCCGCCCCACTACGCGATCGAGAAAATAGCGATCGTGGGTAACCAAAATCAGCGCACCGGGGTATTCGATCAGCTCCTCTTCCAGCCACTGTACTGTTTGCGCGTCTAAGTGGTTGGTGGGCTCATCCAACAGGAGCAGATCTGGGCGCGCCAACAGCACCCGTGCAAGGGCAACCCGTTTTTGCTGTCCGCCGGAAAGATCCTGCGCGCGCACATCCAGCGCATCAATACCAAGGCGGTGACACAAGCTACTGATGCGGTGCTCAACATCCCAGCCTCCATGCAAATCAAACCAGCTTTGCAGCTCCTGCTGCTCTTGCAGCAAAATCTCAACCACTGCTGCTTCTGCATGCTCAAGTTCCGCACTTATGTGGGCAAAACGCTCTTGACGCGTATACACATGTGCGAGGGATTGGCGCAACAACTCCTGCACGCTGAGACTGCAGTCAAAGTCTGCTTCCTGGGCCAGATACTCCACTTGCGCCCCTTTGGCGTAGTTGATATATCCTCCATCGGCGTCCTCCAGCCCAGCAATTATCTTCAGCAGGGTAGACTTGCCACACCCGTTGCGCCCAATAAGGCCAACCTTTTGTTTCTCACCCACAGTAAAACTGACGTCACGGAGTAACTCCAGCGCAGCGTAGTGTTTTTGGATGGAAAATATATCTACAACGTTCACAAACAGGTCTCCTTGCTAATCATAGCTTACGTACCTGACAAGCAGGGTTGCAGGATTAAAGGATGCACAAAGGGAGCTGCGCAAAGGTTCGGGTTTGCCTTTTTCACACATGTAATTCCCATCCCAGTGTGACCCAGCTATTGACCTTTGCATAAAAGTCACACTAGAATCATCAGCAACTATTGAGATATTCCAGGTGCTACACGACCCTTGCAGATAGCATAGAATTTACTCTGCGCCATCTGTTAGCATCTTTTTATAATTATAAATACAGAGCACTCCACTCGAACCAGCACTGGATTATGCATGCCGAACCGTGGAAACACAAGCATCGGGCAGAAAATAACCGCCTTGGCAATGGTCACCAGCACCGTGGTTCTGCTCCTATTTCTGCTCAGTGCTGCATCGATCCAAAGTATCCACTATCGCACCAATATTAACGACAACCTCTTTACCCTGGCACACCTCATCGGCCTCAGCAGCAAACAGGCGCTCACCTTTAATCAAAAGTGGGAAGCGCAGAAAATCGTCGAGACTCTGGCGGCGGAACCTTCCATTGAAGTTGCGGCGGTGTTTAACCGCAACAACGAGCTGGTTGCCCACTATCTAAACCCCGAGCAGGCGAGCTTTGCGAAAGAACTTCAACATCCTGGATTTCAACGCGACCTGCTGTTACGCGCCATCAGCACCCGTGAAGAGATCTCAGCACAAACCTTCTCACATATCACCGTATATGTGCCCGTTTTTCATGCAGAGGAATATCTGGGCGCCATTTATATCCAGACCAACAACAATGCCCTAATCTACAACCTGCTGTGGTTCCTTCTCGCAGCACTGTTGATTTTCGGAGCCGCACTGCTGATCGCATTTCTGCTCGCAACCCGCCTGCAAAGGCAGATAACCGCTCCGCTTCACAGCTTAACGCGCCATATGAGTGAAATTATTCAGAAGGGAGAATACCCTTCCCAGCCACACATTCCCACTACGCAGATGTATGAAATAGACGCCCTTATCGGCAACTTCACTGCGATGTTGCACCAGATCTACAAACACGAACAGGCATTACAAAACTACAATGAAGACTTGGAACAACAGGTTGCTGAACGCACCCACGCACTACAGGAGAGCAACCTCAAGCTAGCACACACCGTAATAGAACTAAACCACGCCAAAGATGAGGCAATAAGCGCAAGTGCAGCCAAGTCACGTTTTCTTGCCAATATCAGCCATGAGATTCGCACTCCGATGATAGGGGTTCTCGGAATGGCCGAACTTCTGCAGAAACATCCCCTCCCTGCAGATCAGGTGGAGCTGGTCAAAACTATTTACACTTCCGGGGATGCGCTTCTGGCTTTGTTGAACGATCTACTCGACACCTCAAAAATGGAGGCCGGAAAACTTGAGCTGGAACTCGCTCCCTGCTCTCTCGCTGACACTGTAGATAGTGCGGTTGAAGTGCTGGCTGAAAAGGCGTTTGGCAAGGGGTTAGATCTTACGGTGGTAATTGATTCGGCTATCCCGCAAAAGGTGCACGCAGATGGAGCGCGCCTGCGCCAGATCATGCTGAACCTTGTGTCCAATGCCATTAAATTCACGCACTCCGGGACGATCGTAGTAGCTCTATATCTTGTAAAGTGCGCGCAGTCTTCCTGCACTGTGCGGCTCGAAGTGCGCGACACCGGCATAGGGATCGACCCAGAGATAAGGGCACGCATATTTGACCCCTTCACCCAGGCAGACAGCTCCACCTCACGTCAATATGGAGGTACTGGACTGGGGCTGGCCATCACAAAACAACTATGTGCCCTCATGGAGGGTAAGATCAGCATATCCACAAACACACCCCACGGCACTGTTTTCTCTGTGAAAATACCCTTTGCCACTCCTCCATCCACACCAACAATTGGCACACAATGGTTAAAGCAGGACGAAGAGATCAAACGCCTTGAATTCATTGGGATTATCAGCCCCAACAAGGCATTAGTGGAAGCACTGGAATATCACTTCACTCCACTGCACAAAAAAGTGGCGGTGTTTGAAACTGCGGAGTTAGCACAAGCGAGTATCCACGCGCTTATCCAAACACATCCGCCGGGATCCGAAAATGGAGCACTGATAATTCTGGATAGCGCACTCCCAACAGACTGCTTAAGGCTAGCGCAGGAGGTTAGAGCACGCTACGTCACCCATAATTCAGAGGCTCTCTCCCTGCTCTTTGCATATGTTGCTCCCCACGAGTGGATCTTGCGCGAAAAGAAGGAAAGCGATGCGACTGCAGACCTGTTTATCCCCAAACCCCTGAAGGGTAAAAGCCTGAGCACCCAAATCAGGCACATAGCTGACCTGGCCCCCGCTGACCTGGCACACGATTTTTCGCGCCGCCCTCTTCCACCCTCCGCACCGTCTCCCATGCAGACACCTGCACAACTGGGCGGAGAAAGCCAACAAACTGATGCGGCACGCCATGCGGAACAAAGCTCCCCCCTTATGCAGAGCGAATCAGAAAGTACCTACACAAGGGAGGACGCAGACGCAGATCCGGTGGCGGTACGCGCGCATATTCTCGTAGCAGAAGATCAATACGCCAACCAGCGCTTGGTGCAACTCCTGCTTGAACAGGCGGGTTATTCATTAACCATTGTGGACAATGGGTATGCTGTATTGGATATAGCTGAGGAACACAGCTTTGATTTGATTCTGATGGACTGTCAGATGCCAAAGATGGACGGGTATGAGGCTACCCAAGAGTTGCGCCGCCGGAACATCAACATCCCGATCGTAGCGCTTACGGCACACGCAGGAAACGAGGATATCCAGCGCTGCACGGAAGCGGGGATGGATGACTATCTGTGCAAACCTTTTAAAAGCCGACAGCTGTTGGAAATAGTGCAAAAAAATCTACCCAAAAATCAGGGGGAAGACCAGGTATGAGCACCCCAGACACAGATATAAAAACAGGACGCATATTGGGTAGCAAAGCGCTCGGCGCCATAATTCTTTACCTTATTGCTATCAGCGCCTTACTTACCTCTATTTACACTTTCAAAGTGGAGAGGCCGCAAATCGAGGCAATAAAGGTAAACTACTCATCCTCTTCGCTGGAGATAACAGGCAAACATCTGAATTCCGCCATCCGTGCTACCGCGCTGTACAATGCCTCACCCTACAGTAACGTGGTAGCAGAAAAATTTATGTGGGAGCGGGTTTTCGACGTCAAAATAAAAGGTTCTATCGCATGGGCGCTATGCCGTAACGTCGGCTTGATTGCCCTAGATATCAGCAACCCGCATCAGCCGCAAATTGTACGCACCGTGCACATCAATAAATTTCTATGGCACCTGAATATAAAGGGCAACACCGCCTATATTGCGTGCGGCAAGGATGGTGTAGTGGTGTGCGACGTCACCTCCCCTGCCAGCGCAAAAATACTTTCCATCCACAAATCTCCCCACCCTTCCACCGACGTAACTGCTGCGCACAATCACATCTACGTCAGCAGCGGCAAGCACGGCATCAGTATTGTTGATTCTATAACCAAAAAAACTCTTGGGCGCCTCAATCAACCCGGAGTGGCCTTGCGTCTACACGCAACCCAAGACAGGCTATTTGTCTTCAGCACACACGACGAACAGGGCCTTTTGCATATATATGCTCTACAGGAAAATCCGGCACAGCCCAAATTACTGCAGCAGATCCAATTTCCAGGTGTGCCGCGCGACTATGTCTTTAAGGACCATAAACTATATTTAGCCAACGGTCGTGCCGGTGTAGGGATAGTGGATCTGCCGGAAAAAGGGGAAGCAACATTTGCACAAACGTTGAAAACCTCATTGCGTAGCCACAGACTAGCTCTGCGTGGAGAACAACTCGTCATATTCAGCAGAACAGGAGAGATGGCTCTCTATTCCATTGAACCCAACGGCGTAAAGTTTAACCACACCGTAGATCTCCACAGCAGCGTATTTGGGGCAGATATGTTCGGGCACTACACCATCCTTGCCACTAATACAGACGGGATAAAAATCGTCGACCTGAACCCACCTCCCCAGCCTCTCCCCATACCCCTTATCGCCCAGCTACCCTTGCGCGCTAAGTATACTAACTGGCATATATCTGCAGCTGGAATCTCCATCTGGGACGCGAAAACGCTCTATTTTCTAACGCCCATGCCAGATAAAAGTATAAAACAAACCGGGAAGCTCACCTACCCTACGGCGCTATTTTCTAAAGCCCACACCGTCTACAATTCCAGGATTTACGCCGCCATCCAAAACTCTGGCTTACATGTAGCCAAAATAGCCTCTGGTGGCTCTCTCGAAGCTGGGAAAACCGTTCCACTCCCGCAGCAGGAGCAAATCAGCGTATATGCCAGTGAAGGACACAATGACAAGCTGTATCTGTGCACCAGTAAAGGGCTGAAGGTGTTCGACATCAGCAATCCGGATCACCCTGTATATAAACCAGAGGAGGATGTTGCCGGAAATATACGCAACATCACATTTGGTGGGGGTTTTGCATACACCTCAAGCTATGGCGAGGGGATCAAAATACATCCCATTAAGCGCAACAATAAACTGGGCCCGGCTAAAACCATTGACCTCCCCCACCATCTGATACCCGGGGGGAGAACCTTTGATCTGGCCTATGTCGATGGGTTTTTATTTGCCGCCTGTGGCTATCGGGGGTTGTTGAGTGTCGATGTACGCAAGCCACATCAGCCTGTAATTATGGATTCCATTGAAATACCGGGTTATTGCAGTAAGGTGGAATTAAACCAAGGGATTCTAGGTGTTAAGTCGCTGGATTCCGTTTTCCTGCTGGATATACAAAACCCGGAGCAGATACACATGCTAGGAGAGATAGAGAATGTAAAAGATTTCCATATAGGAGACAGCGAGATGTTGTACCTGCAACATAAAGGTGTTCTCCAGGTTCCACTTCCTGAAGTTTTACCCCTTACGCAAAAATCCAGCACCAAACTTATCTTTCAGTTGCCTGCAAATATCCATAAAGGGAGCTATAACCTCTTTCTTAACCTCAATAACAAACGCAGCCAGCGCATCGGGAGGTTGACAAACACACCAAGTGGAGCGGCTGCCTCTGGATGGGAATTCACCCCAAGCCCGCCCATTTAAGCGCCCTGACTTTGTATGTAGAGGACTTAAAAGGTGTAGTCCAACCCCACCCATAGCTGGCGCCCCATTTCATACTCACCGCTGCTCCCAGTGTATAGCTTGCGATTAAACACATTGAACACCTCAGCGTTCAGGGCGATCTTCCCTGCGTGGGCAAGATCGTACTCCCAGGTAAGTTTCCAGTCGAAAGTGGTGGAGCTGGGGTGTGAAGTTTTTTTATAGACAAAAAGTGATTCGTCCAAGAAACAGCGCTCAGAGGTTCGGTCTATCCCCGCATAACCGCTACGGAAACTTGTAACATTGGTGAAAGAAAAACCCTGAGGTAATTTCACGGTATAGACAAGGTTAGCTCTCCACTCGCGGTTATAGTCAGAGCGGGGCAAACTAAGTTTTGAGACTATTTTGCCGTCATGGCACACCTCTTCATTAAGGTCATCCTCTTCTAGCGTTGTGTTGTAGTCTTCGTTGCTTGAATAGCTGTCTTGCCAGGTAACATTAAGGTGTAAATAATGATTCAGCCAATGCCGTTCCCACGAAGCAGTTAACTCCTTGTGTTCGCTTTCGCCATTGTTGTTCAACTCGTAAAACTTGTCATCCTCTGTATCAATTATGGACCTGGCAAACTGATCTTCCCCATTACGTTCTATGTACGCAACAGTTAAAATTCCACCGAACAGATCCTGCTCCAACCCAACGGACCATTCGTCAACATAAGGGGTATCAAGCTGAGTAAAATGTTCGCCCCGTGCTGTTCTAGTTTCGTTTTCCCACGCACTTGGTGTGCCGTCTTCACCCACGGAGCGGGTATATGTCTGGCGCTTTTTCCGTTCTTCATATAAAGCATAGGTAAGGAATGTTTTGCCGTAGTAGCGGTTAGCCCCCGCACTGAGTACAGTTGCGCCGTCAGCAAAAACATCGTATAGAATTAAACTGCGGGCGGCATAGTCCGTGTTTTTCATCAGATCATTATACCCCACATGCAGACCAGGTCTGACGGTTACCCTCCCAAGCGTAATACTGTCTTCCACATACAGATCTATAAAAGATACTTCAGCCGAAGTTCGATCTTGCTCTGAGATAATGTTGCGCAGTGCCACTTGCTGCCCGGGGATACAAAAAGGATCGTTTTCATCACAAACAACATTTTCGCTCGGCGCCCATATTGTTGAGTTCATATCAGCGTAACGCTTATACTCAGCTACGGAGCGCTCCCAGGACAAACCACTTGCGATAGAGTTTTTTATCCCAAAGAACTCAAAGGGCTCGAACGAAAGATGGTTGGAGAAGGTATAGCTTTCCTGTGTGGTGTCAACATCACCGTATCCACCTTCAAAACTGTATCTTTTATTGTATCCAACCCCCCAGTCTGTCGCCTCCACACTGTTGCTCCAGGTATAATAATCACCGGGTGCGCGGCGGTTGTTTTCACTTTCACGCCAGCCAAGGATTGACTCAAGCTCACCCCAATTAAATTGCCGCTTAAGCGAAGTGTTGAAACTGATCCCCCCACCTTCAAGGGTATATTTACTATTGCGGGTGTCCCTGAGAAAGTATTGCCCTTCGTATGGGTTCCACAGAAAGGTGGCACTCACTTCAGTTTTGCTAGCGGGCTGAAACAGATATTTAATCAGCAGGTTTTCTGACTTTCTGTATTGGTTTTCTGTAGTTCCCAATAGAAGTAAGGGTATTTTGGAATACGCCTGTGAATACGCAAGCAATATCCCCATTTTTTCTCCCATGGGGATATCTAAACTGACGTTACTATAATGTTTACGAAAATCTGGCTGCCGAGATGGTGTGTCAGAATTGTTAAAGTCTTCCAGATCTTCCCGTTCAACATGAAATGAGGTCCACTCGGAGCGTGTAGTTTTGTAGGTTAACTTCCCCCTGAACTCCGTGGCTGGGTTACGTGTCTGCATCTCTACCACTCCACCACTGAAGCCACTGTAGCGTGCGGGAACATTGCTGCGGTGTACCGTAATAGATTCAAGCAGAGAGCTATCTATAAACAGCTCTTGGGAATGCCCCATTATGTTTGAAACACCATTGGGCAAGTTTTCGGTTGGGTTAAGGAGGCTATTGTTCCCCAGACCATCGAGTAAAAAATTATTCTCATACACGCGCCCGCCAGAGATAGATATTTCTGCGGGGAGGATTTCACCTCCGGTCAGGGATGAATGTTCGCTCTCGCCGTATTGAATGCCGGGAAGTACACGGAGCAGACCAGTTATATTGCCATCTGCGTGGGGGAGCATCTCTATAGAGTTACGCTCCAGGATAGAAGTGCCGGAGGTGGTGATGGCTGAGCTATCACGCACGATAGTATCGGGCAGGGCGTGAGTGGGATCGGACTGCGGTGGGGGGTTCACCTGTGCATACCCGGAGGAAGAACAGAGGACAACAAACACAGCACTTAATACCCAGGTTATGCCTAAGGGCAAAATTCACCTCACGAGTTGAAGGTTAACGTTAGATTTCACCTTTTATTCTCATGAAGCCTATATATAAACAACAAAATTTATCCACATTTTGGCGCTCTACTCTAACCATATCTCAATTAAGCAGAGCACATCTTGCCTAGCTGGTGGTGGACTCGATGCGAATCCACTGCACAGCTACGAGCGAAATCAGACTCATGCCTGCACCAGCCAGAAACGGGATGCGGTAGTCAATCATCCACAGCGCGCCCCCCAGGACGGGCAGCACTACAGCCGCAAGGTGATTTATAGTAAAAGAGACCGCCATACTGGGCGCGATATCCTCAGGATCGGCAATCTTTTGAAAATAAGTGCGGATCGCAATGGCAAAATTGAAGAAGATATGGTCGGCTATGTACAAAAACATTATTAGCGCAAGAGAATCTGTCCAGGCGTATCCAACAAAAACCACTATCAGGCTGGCATATTCCAATGTAAGTACCTTGCGCTCACCATAGCGTACAATAGCGCGCCCAATTACGGGACTGAGGAAATAGTTAACCAGATTGTTGACGACAAACAACGCTGCCACCTGCACCACACTGCAGTTGAACTCCTTCACCATCAGAAACACCGCAAAGGCGATAAATATCTGGCGCCGCGCCCCTGACATGCAGGTAAGAAAGTAAAACAAGGCGTACTTGCGCCGCACCACCATATCCCGGCGCTGTGGAGGCAGGTGGTGGTCGATGGGGCGTTGGGTGAAGCCCCAAGCGCCAAGAAGCAGGACAAAAACACCAATAACAACAAAGATGGTTTTATATTCAAACAGAAAGCCAAGACAGAATACGGCTCCTCCCGCGGCAATATTTACTGCAGCGGAGAGGCTGCGTAGCCTCCCAAATACCAGGGGAGCGCGGCGTTTATCGAAGTACTGCAGGGTGAGGGACTGATTGGTGGTTTCAAAATAGTGAAACCCAAAACTAAGCACCAGGGTGGAAATGATCAGCCCGGAAAAGGTGGGCATAAATCCGGTCATAATGCTTCCCACGCCGACAATTATGATAGACAGCGCGCAGAGATGGTGCTCGCGCAAAATCAGGAGCACATATACAACCAAAAATGCAAGCAACCCAGGGATTTCGCGCACCGAGCCGATCACCCCGATCTGCTGTCCGTTAAGACCAGCAACATCTACCGCAAAGTTGTTAAAGAGTATCATCCAACTTTGCAGTCCAGCCGCAGATGCAATGGTAAGCACCATCAGAAACTTGAGCATCCGCGGTTGGCCCAGATCACCTTGTATCATATGGATACCTCACGTTTTACCCCCTGTCTGGCAGAGAGGCTACTCAACAGGAGTGAAACTTAGCGGCACCAGACCGCCTCCAGCAACGATACGCCCGCGCATAATTTCTCCAGCAGGATTTAACCACAGCTCCAGCCTGGATGCGCCCAAAGTCAGAGGATTGCGCGAAAAATCGAGGCGCACCCACGTTTGTGCAGGGTGTGGATTCGCGCCAGAGTTAAAGGAGGCACGCACCTGAATATTGCCCTCTGGATCGAGGAGGGTGTATGTGCGCTGCCTCTCGTGCGCGTGGTGTCCGTGCGCATCTACACCTATGCGTACAACAAGGGTGAGAATATCAGACACCACATCTGCCCCCCCTTCGAGAGTAGTGCGCTGTCGCTGCTCTCCGCCCCAAAAGCGATGTGCTTCAAAGGTACCCTGCTCCTGGTCTCTTCTCCACTCCCAGCCGTAGCGACTACGCTTCCCAGCGCGATCTATCTCAACCTCCTGGCGATGGTGTACTCCGGTAACTCCAGCGGGAGAATCTAACATTATAATAGAAGTATATTTTTGTTCACGCGCACCATTCAACATCCCTGCCACACCGGAAAACGCCACATGTACAGATGCCTTTACCATGTGTGGAGCGTTAGCGTGGGGATTCAGCTCGAGCTCAATCGTGCCTGCTGCAGGCACAAAAAGACACGAAAGCTGATAGGTGCGGCGCTGGGGAAACTCGAGGGAATATGCAGCTGCTGCCCCCAACACCAGGGTAAGAAATACCGCAACAGGGGGGAAAAATATCGGTTGAAAACGCAGTTGCGTTAGCAGTGCCGGAATTTTTTTCTTCAGGGTTACTTCCAATACAGCAGCGCCAGAATAAACAGCAGGTATCCGGTCACAAGGAGGATCCCCTTGCCCCGCCCCAGCACGTACTTGTGTAGACAAAGGGGAAGAACCGCGACACTGAACAACATCACCACAGGAAGTTCAAAAGTCAACACCGAGGCCTCGACCGCAATCGGAGTGAATAGCGACGTAACCCCGAGGACAAACAAAATGTTGAAAATATTGCTCCCCACAACGTTGCCAATGCCGATATCCATCTCCCCTTTTGCCACACTCATGAGTGAGGCGGCCAGTTCGGGCAGGCTCGTGCCAAGGGCGACAATAGTGGTGCCGATAAAGAGTTCTGACAATCCGATTGTGCGTGCCATAAACACTGCTGAACCCACCATCCAGTGGGCTCCAAAGCCAAGGCCCACTATTCCAATGAGGATATAGCTCCAGTCGCGCCGACGCATTTGTTTCTGACGCGCAATGGTCTCTTCCGGTAACGGCAAATCGGACCCGCCTAAGCGCGCAGTTTTAATGCAGTAGTAGATAAAAAATATCAGCAAAGAGAGGAGCACCACAGCATCGATACGTGTAAGAACACGATCAAGGCAGAGAAGCCACAACACCGTGGTTGCAAGGAGCATAAAGGGGAGTTCGCGCTTCAACAGGCTGCGCCGTACAGTTAAAGGGACCACTATGGCCGAAATTCCAAGAATCAGAGCGATATTGGAAATATTGGAACCGAGAATGTTTCCCACCGCGATATCTGCGGAACCCTTCCCCATGGCGAGTAAAGATACCAGCAGCTCCGGCATACTGGTGGCAAAGGAGACCACTGTCATACCGATAATCAGCGGACGGATACCAAATGAAAGGGCAAGACTGGAACTGCCATTCACCAAGCACTCTGCTCCATAGTAAAGCAACAACAAACCAGCACAAAACAGCACAATAGCAAGGAGCATATATACCTCTTTCTCAGGCTCTTTCTCAGGCGTTTTCTCAGGAAAACATCCCTCCCAACGCACCCGGAAGGCACGCTGATGGGGTCACAGGGAGATGAACATATGATGTTGCCACATTGAGCCGACGCCATAAAGGCAACACACGGTGGCGCGTAGCGGGCGAACTTTACGCCAAGCACGCGCAAAAAGCAATATCGCACCCCGCTCAGAAAACAGACCCAGTGGAGCATAACTCAAGAAGTGCAAACGGTGGCGCTGCGCGCGACATCGAGGCAAAAAGCCTTTGAATATCTATTCGTATATAGTAATATTTACGGCACAATCAATGAGAATAACAGTGGCATCACATTCAACCACAGCAAAAGCTGACGAAGGAACCCCATTTCATGGACCCCATACTGTTTGATAAAGATCAGGACTATACCCGCGAAGCAGAAATTCTAAAAGTGCTGGGGCATCCCATCCGCCTTAAGATCATTGCTGGGCTGAGCTCACAGAGCTGCAACGTGAAAAAAATATGGGAATGTCTCGGACTGCCGCAGGCTACAGTTTCCCAGCATTTAGCCCTACTGAAGAACAAGGGGATTATTGAAGGGCGACGTGACGGGGTAGAGGTTTACTATAGTGTTGTTTCTGAGCGCGCACGCCAGATTGTGAACTGTCTCTTCGACATGTCAGGATGTAAATAAAGGGCGCGGCAAAAAACGCAGCGGCCCCCCACGGGGATGGCGTTCTATATCCACCTCTACTCCATAGGCGGTTTCGATGTGAGCGACACTCAACACCTCTTCTGGGGGGCCAAATCCAAGTTGTGAGCCACTCGCATCGAGGAGCAATATCTTATGCGATATCTCTGCGGCACTGTTCATATCGTGAGAAACCTGCACAATAGTTTTTCCCTGTTGGCATAGATTCCGAAGCAACAGACAAGTATCCCGCTTGTGCCCCATATCCAGCTGACTGGTAGCTTCATCCAGCATCATCACCGGCGCCTGCTGCGCCAACGCCCGTGCGAGCATCACCCGCTGCAACTCTCCCCCACTTAATTCTGCCGAACAGCGCCGCGCCAAATGGCTGCTGTCCGTAGCAGCTAGAGCTTGATCCACTATCGCCCAATCCTTGCGCGACGGTCCTGTCAGTGCACGCTGGTAGATGTAGCGCCCCATGGCGACCATCTCTCGCACTTGGAAGCCAAACGGCTGTTGCAGCTGTTGCGGCACCACCGCTACTCTGGCAGCCATTTGGCGTCGTGGCAACAGATGCGCTTCAACACCACCCCAGCACACCTGCCCTGTCGCGGGCTTCAAGCGTCCCCGTAACAACCGCAACAGGGTTGATTTTCCAGAGCCGTTAGGCCCCATGATGGAAACAAGCGTGCCGGGCTCAACGGTGAAATCTATGTGGCGTAACACCCCCTTGTTATGATAGGAAAAATCCAGCTTGCGTACTTCAAGCATCAACGCCCCCGTAAGCGCAGAAGATAGAGGAAAAACGGCGCCCCTACCAGCGCGGTTATCACCCCGACCGGCACTTCCGCCGGAGCCAAAAGGGTACGCGCCAACGCATCTGCCGCAACCAGAAATCCAGCTCCAGCTATTGCTGCCGCCGGAATAAGGCGTGCGTGTCCGGCACCCCACAACAGGCGGACAGCATGGGGGACCACCAAACCAACAAACCCCACCAGACCTGCAAGCGCCACGGCAATGGCTACCAGCAATCCACCCCCCGCAAGGAGGAACAAACGCTCCCGCCCGATATCCACCCCTAAATCTGCGGCAACATCTTCCCCCTGGGTAAACACATCCAGCAGGCTTGCCCTGCCCCATAACAGCAGCACAACCCCTGCACACGCTGCCGTCGCATACGGGAGCCAACCCGCCTCGGTGCGAGACAGATTGCCCGCGAGCCAGAACAACGCACTGCGCATAGGGTCAGAAGGAGAATAGAGCAACAGAAACATCAGCACCGCCGTGCACAAGCTTCCCACCATCACCCCGGCAAGAATCAAGGTGTGGGTCGCGGCCTGATGCGCACGAGCCACCATGTACACCAGCAACAAGGCCAGCAGAGCGCCACTAAAGGCAAAAACTGGAACCGCATAACTCTGGATCGAAAAAAAAGTAAGTGCAAGCACTGCGCCCAGCGCTGCGCCACCGGAAACCCCGAGCAGATATGGATCAGCAAGAGGGTTGCGCAGCACCGCCTGAAATACCGTGCCAGATACCGCAAGTGCCATCCCCACCAGTGCCGCAAGCGCGACGCGCGGAAGACGCAACTGCCATACCACGGTAGATTTAAGCCCTGTATCCTGCGGGTGGAGGAGGATTTCAACCAGTTCAGACGTAGATAACCCCACGCTGCCATATTTCAGCCCCGCCACCACTGCGCCCCCAAAAAAGAGCAGGCATACGGGCAACCACAGATATGTACGTCTAATTTCTCCCTGCATCACCCTGCTCTTCTGTGTTTATGCCTATAGTGGTAGCTCTTGCACTAAGTATAGCTGTGCGCAGGGCATTAAGCCCTTTAAGCACGCGGGGTCCCGGACGTTGCAACCAATCGGCGGGAACGGGTATCACCGTGCCACGTTGCACCGCGCGCAGCCGAGGAAAGCGCAGAAAAAAATCCTCCGGTGCTGAAGTTCCCGGATGGGGAGAAACAATGATGATGTCTGGATCCTGCGCCAATACTGTTTCCATATTCCACATGGGGTAACGGTTGCCCTGCTGCGCTACATTGGTTCCGCCAGCACATGCAAGCAACTCGCCGGGGAGAGTGTCAGCACCGGCAACCACAAGAGGTTCCACCATAATGGTTAGCATCACCCGTGGTAAATCGCCAACCGCTTCCTGCTCCACCTCTGCACGCAACTGCGCCACCCTGCTTTCCAATTGGTGTGCAAGGGTTTCCCCCGCTGCTGCGTGTCCTAGCACCAGACCAAGATTGCGCAGCATGGTAACCGTTGCAGCGATAGAGCGTGGATATACGGTGTATACCGACAGCCCCAACTTCAGCAGGATATCCAGTGTTGCAGGGGTTGCCATATCTGCCGCAATTATCACCAGGTCGGGTTCGAGCATAGCTATCGCCTCAATGCTGGGGCTGTTGTAGGCCCCTACACTAGGCTTGCTCTGCGCCGCGGGAGGATAGGTACAGAAATCGGTCACCCCCACCAACTGCGCATGTGCTCCGAGCGCGTAGATGGTCTCAGTCACACTTGGAACCAGCGACACCACCCGCTGCGGCACTTGGGGCAGCTCCACTCTGCGCTCCAGCGCATCGGTATAGGTTGCACACATGCCAGGGGTATTGATCCCCGGCACCCAGGCCAAGATACAACTGGTAAGTAGATATATCAGGCACAGGTGCCGGAAGATGTTCATGCTTTAACCCTAAAAGCTGAATTTTGCGCCAACATAGAAGGACTGCCCTGGGGTAGCATAACTCCAGGCGTCTTCATAGTGCTCATCCAGCAGATTATCCACCCGCGCATAGATGCGCAACATATCGGTAACATCGTAGTGTGCTGCCACATTGACGAGGAAATAGTCGTCCAGCACCTCAACCGCAGCCCCATTAATGTCTTGAGCAGCGGCAATAGCTTGCCGCTCATCCACCCAATACGCATCCACATTGAGCCCTACTGCTCTCCATGGGATGTAGTTCAAACCTACATGCACCTGATTGAGAGGACGACGTACCATGCGCGAGCCATCTACATCCTCGGTATCGGTGTAGGTATAGTCGAGGCGAATGTTAAAGCTATCGACTGGGTACAGGGCTAGGAAAACTTCAACCCCGCTGGTGTTGCTCTTTCCATCCATCTGCGCATAACCACCGGGCCATGCCTGTCCCGGAATAGCCCTGGTGCTGTCCCAGTCAATCCGATCCTCAAATTCCATCCAAAAATAGGTAACCCCCACTTCCACCTTGGCATTAAACAGGGGCTGCTCTACCCCAAACTCCCACGCAGTACTCTTTTCCGGATCCAGATTTGTATCACCGTACTGCGAATACAGTTCATACAGTGATGGAGCGCGAAACCCGGTAGCATACACGCCACGCAAGATAGTTCCGGTGCGGGCAACGGTATACGCCGGTGCTATGCGCCAGGTGGCCTTGCCCCCGAACTCCTCATGCTCATCATAACGCACTCCACTGACCACGTCGAAGCCAGCGTAAATGAACTGATGTTGCGCCCAGTAGCTTACCGTGCGGGCATCCTCCCTGGCATCAAAGGAAGAGTCAGACTTTTCATTCAGGTAATCGATCCCAAAATTCACCCCATGTGGGGAACCAAGCTTAAACCTTCCCTGCCAGCTCCACTCATCGGTTGTGCCTGTGTAGTCATATGCATGGAAACCATCCTGCGCATAACTCTCGCGTTTATGACGCGCGTATTTGTAATCGAGCACCGATTCAAAACGTTCTTCAAACAGCTGATTGCGCAACTCAACTTTACCCAAAAAGCGCTCACTTTCCTGACGCCCCTTCTTAACTCCGTCGGGGTCAGCTATGGCTGCCCAGGTAACAGGATCAGTGGTAAATCGATCCCCAGCGTAACCCGGCCCCCATTCATCTTCATCCATAACGGCTTCGGTGTAGCGAGCCACAGCGGTCAGAGTGGTGTTTGCACTGATATCGATATCAACCTTGCCACTGGCATTGGTGTTGCGCCACCCGTCATCTTCTGAGGTATTGCCTGCATGGGGAATTCTGTTGTTATCTGCATTGGCGAGGGAATAACCATCGGTTTCCAGATGTGACACCGCGAGGGAGACGCCCCCTTTAGAGCCGCTGCCACTCACCCCGGCATACCCCTTGGTGGTGCTGTAGGTTCCTGCTTCGCCGCCCACATATCCTCCCACCTCTCCAGCACCAGAGCGGGTGATCACATTGATCACCCCAGCGGTAGCGTTGCTGCCGTACAGCACGCTCATAGGCCCACGGATAACCTCAATGCGTTCGACATTATCCAGGCTGATGTTGGCCAGATCCGCCCCACGACTGGGGTCCGCAGGGTCATTAACCTCGATACCATCAATCAATAACAGGGTATTTTTAGTATCTGCCCCGCGCATAAACACGCGGCTGCTTGCTCCCATTCCGCCGGTACTGGAAAACTGGATTCCGGGGACCGTTCTGAGCGCCTGTGCCAAACTGTGAAACTGGCGCGCTTCAATATCCCCTGCGGTTATCACGCTCATTGAGGTTCCCCCCACCTGATTCAGTCCTGTTTCGGTGCGGGTTGCAGTTACCACCACCTCTGCAAGCTTCTGTGTGGGGGCCTCACTCTGCGCCCATAGGGGATGTGCCAATGCCAATAAGCCGAGGATAACCGCGCTAACCAAAGGGTGTTTCATGTTCTGCCTCCAGGTTTGTTGCCCGGGGCATAAAAAAACCCCGAACCGATGTAAAAAAAATCGATTCGGGGTCATCCCTGATTCCCACGAATATGTCAGCTACTTCGCCACGAAGCAGACAAACGTTGTATTCAGGCAGGTCTTCTGACTTCCAGATCATCCGTTGAACACCCCTTCCCGCCGCACGTTGGCAGCAGTGGCTTAATGTGTTCTCCGTCCCTGGTTACAGCGGCGGGCCCGTTCCTGACTTTCACAGGATTCCCTTATTAGGCTCCGACTCTGGAGCACCTGAATACTATGTATTTTTCATCTGAAAAAAAGATTTTTCATGACGAAAGATATTGCGCCTGCACTTTAATCAAGCTTGATGAAGGTGTCAAGGTGCCATATTCGTCCCTCTTGCAACCTTAGCTGGAAAGCACGCGCAATAAATGTGGGATGAGTTGCTTCTTACGTGACAGCACCCCTTTAAGTTCATACAGATTTGCCTCGCGCTGCGGATACCCCATGGAAAACGCCATCCCCTCTTCCGCTGCGACCAGCAACATACTATCGCCGGCGACAATGTCGGTCACCAGCAGGCCGGTGATCGCCAGATCCCGGTGTTTGCGTACCTGCTCCAGTTCGGTCGCAAGCGCTTCACGCTGATCCATAAATTCGTGAAAGCTCACTACCTCTACCTGCCCAATGCCAAACTCGTATGATCCGGCCTGAAACACCTTAAAATCGGAGGTGATCACATCGGTGAGGGTATCATACGCACTTATGGCACTGCTGGAAGAGAAAATACGCTGTCCGAACTCATACGGATCCAGCCCTGAATGCTGCCCGAGCCAGAAGGCTATCTGACGATCAACATCCGTCGTTGTGGGTGATTTTAGTACAATGGTATCGGAGAGCAGCCCTGCGAGCATCAGTCCGGCAATGGCAGGCTCGGGATCAATCCCCGCCTCCTGATACAGGGTTGCCACCAGGGTGCAGGTGCTCCCCAATGGTTTATTAATAAACTGAATCGGTTTGTCCGTCTGCAGATTACCCAGACGGTGGTGATCCACGATCTCGATAATCTCCACCTTATCCGCCCCTGCAACCGCCTGCGATAACTCATTGTGATCCACCAGAATCAGTTTGCGCCTGCTCGGAGCAAACAGATTACTCTTAGTCGCAACTGCCAGCAGTTCCTCATGGTCATTTAGCACCAGCACTCCCGGCACCGGGCTGTGCATCAGGCTCATCTTCAGTTGCTCAAGGCGATCTTCCTCGTGCAAGGTGACATAGTCAGTCTGAACCAGATTTCCCACCGGGGTAGCCAGACGTGTAAGCCACGCACTCGTAGAGGTATCGAAGGCCGTGGAGAGGATGGTCACCTCATGCTGGCGCGCGACTTCACATATATCTTCAGGGATCGGAAGATCCCCTACTACAATCAGCACCCTCACCCCGCGCTCAACCACATGGCGCAGCACTTCGTAACGGTCTCCGACAATCAGCACAACCTTGCGCATGTCGTGATCCTGAATCTTCTCTTTGAACGACTCTTCGGCCATGGCTGCAACAAACAAGTTGAGATCTTCAAGAGAATCCGCATCAAACTCGGTAACAAAACGCGCCTTAAGGCACTGGCAGATGGAGCGCGGTGACGCATTTATGCAGCGCAGATCCTTCACTTGGCTCGGCACTAAAAAGCGTTCCGCCAGCTTTTTAAGATACAACAACCCCAGCGGCTTTTTATCTTCATCCAATACGGGTAAAATGCGGATATTATGTAGATGAAACAGCTCCATCGCACGTGAGAGGGGGTCGCGAAAGTCGATGGAAACAGGAACCTGGCGTGAAATGACATCTCCAATGCGCGGTGACACATCCAGAATCAACTCCGGCTGTGGCACCGCTAATTCATCGAGGATAAACTGGGTCTGGCGGTTGATGTTTCCGGCACGCGCGGGGCGCACATTACTCAAGCCCTGGAGTTTACGCAAACGCGCATAGGCTATGGCACTACAAATGGAATCGCTATCGGGGTTGGTATGACCAACAACATAGATCTCTTCCTGGGGCATTGTTATCTCCTCAAACACTGATAAAAATAGTGGCGTCCACCCAAATTAAATTATGCAGTTTCTGTGTGATGGATTGTTAACATATTTACCACGCTCAAGTATACACTAAGGGAGACCACAAGAGAATTCAGAGACTAAGGGGAAAAAATATCTACTGCTAACCTAATGTCACTGCTACACTCCAACAACATATGTAATTTTTTGCTCAAGGGTACTTAGAACATGAATTTAACCATTCAGTCTACTGGCACAGACCTACTTCACATCCGCACCACCGCCCCACTCGTACACAACATCACCAACTTTGTGGTGATGAACAACACTGCCAATGCGCTGCTGGCGCTAGGAGCTTCACCGGTGATGGCGCATGCGCGCGAGGAGGTGGAGGAGATGACCAGGATGGCAGCGGCGCTGGTTGTCAACATCGGCACTTTGAGCCGGGGGTGGGTGGAGTCGATGGAACTGGCGTTGCACACGGCACGTTTAAGCAATATTCCCGTGGTGTTTGATCCGGTGGGCGCTGGCGCGACCACCTTCAGAACGCAAACATGCCTGCATTTGCTCCACCACACCAACCCAAGCGTTATTCGCGGTAATGCGTCAGAGATAATGGCACTAGACGGCGCGCAGGGAAAAACCAAGGGAGTGGATAGCAGTGCGCCGGAAATGGAAGCGGAAGATGCGGCCAACAGGCTGGCCCACAGATACAACTGCGTGGTATGCGTCAGCGGTGCGATCGACCTCATCACTGATGGCAACAGCCACGCTCGAGTTTTTAACGGAGACCCCATGATGCCAAAAGTTACGGGGCTTGGGTGCACGGCAAGTGCCCTGGTCGGGGCATTCTGCGGCGTAAACAGTAACTATTTTAATGCGACAACACATGCAATGGCAGTGATGGGGATCTGCGGCGAAATCGCCGCGCAACAAGCTAAAGGGCCAGGCACCTTGCAATTGCATTTCATCGATTCCTTGTATAATCTTAATTACAATCACATAGTAAGCTCTGCCAAGGTTAAGTGTCCAACCAGAAACAGCTGCTAAGAACAGATTTTTAAACCTTTTGATGGAGACCCCATATGGATTTTAGCATCAACTTTGAAACCCTTATTCCGCAGGTTCAGGAATGGATCGCGTTTTATGGTCTACGCATCATTGCGGCTATTGCGATTTTTGTCATTGGCCGTTGGGTCGCAAAAGGGCTACGTAACACCC
Organism: uncultured Desulfuromonas sp.; assembly: GCA_964508035.1. GTDB lineage: Bacteria > Desulfobacterota > Desulfuromonadia > Desulfuromonadales > Desulfuromonadaceae > JAIVHC01. Next base: position 88,672 of record CAZDRL010000002.1, on the reverse strand, counting down.
TGAAGCGTGTGATGATCAAAAACAAAGTTGATCGCACCCTGGTATCTTTTTCGTGTAGCATCATCTACACCGTATTGCTGGTGTTTGTGGTGATAGCGGCACTAAACCAACTCGGCATTCAAACCACCAGCCTTGTAGCAATCTTGGGTGCTGCCGGTTTGGCTGTTGGTTTAGCGTTACAGGGGTCCCTGTCTAACTTTGCGGCCGGAGTACTAATGATCATCTTCCGCCCTTTCAAGGCTGGAGATTATATTGAAGGGGGTGGCGTTTCTGGCACGGTGGAAGAGGTACAAATTTTTACCACCTTTCTCACCACCCCGGATAACAAGGCGATCATTGTTCCCAATAGCAAAATCATGGGGGACAACATTGTCAACTACTCGGCGAAAGAAACCCGGCGCATTGAACTTATCGTCGGGGTTAGTTACGCCGATGATCTGGATCGGACGCGGGTGGTTTTAAAACAGGTGCTGGATGCAGAAACACGAATCCTTAAGGAGCCAGCGCCCATGATTGTGGTCAAAGAACTTGCGGAGAGTAGCGTCAACTTCTCCATCCGCCCATGGGTTAAGACGGGTGACTACTGGGGGGTTTACTTCGCTCTGGTTGAAAATATCAAGAAGAGTTTCGACCGTGAGGGGATCTCTATCCCGTTTCCGCAACAGGATGTGCATCTGTATCAGAAACAGGCATAAAAATATGCCAAGCGTAGCGCTTTTAAACCCTTAACATAACCATGTACGCAACTACCGGAGGTACTGCTTTGTATGTACTTGGAGTAAATGGCAGCCCACGTCAGGGCGGAAACACAGAACTGCTGCTCAAGGTGTGTCTGAAGGAGCTGGAACACGCCGGATGGACCACAGAGTTGGTACAGGTAGGTGGCACTGAAATTCGCGGTTGCACCGCGTGCCAGAAGTGTTTTTCGAGCAAAAACAACAGGTGTGTAATTGAGAGTGATAACTTCAACACCATCTATGCCAAGATGCTGGAGGCCGATGCCATGGTGCTTGGCTCCCCCACCTACTTTGCCGCAGTCTCTGCCGATCTGAAGGCTTTGATAGAGCGTGCCGGGTTTGTGGCCGTAGCCAACAACAACGCCTTTGCCGGAAAGATAGGGGCGGCAGTGGTGGCAGTACGCCGTGGCGGCGCCATCCATGTGTACGACAGTATCAATCACATGTTTCAGATGTCGCGCATGATAGTGCCTGGCTCTACTTACTGGAATATGGGGATCGGCCTGAGCAAAGGGGATGTGCGCACAGATGATGAGGGGCTGGACAACATGCGCCACCTGGGACGCTGCATCGACTGGTTAGGGCGCGCTATTCTCCCCAACATGGAGAGCTATCCGCAAGGGTAAGTTAAAAAAGGCAGAAAGCAGCCCTAAGCACGTAGAAACACCACCAGAGCCCCGTCGCCGCCGTACTGTTTCGGGGCTCTGCCCCATTCTGCCACCCATGCTTTGGCGTGGGTGCGCAGATAGGCTTCAATATCACTACGCAACACCGATTCTCCTCCTTTGGAGCCAAGCCCACGTCCGGTGATGATCAACACTGTTTTCATCCCCTGGCGTTGGCGACTTTCCAAAAATGTACGTACCTTTGTGCGCGCCTCCTCCCGAGAGCACCCATGCAGGTCAAGGCTTGCCTCCGGGCGAAGCCGCCCTTTGCGTAACTGACGCATCCGCCGGGCACTGGCGTGTTCCTGCGGCTCCGCATCCGTTTCTGGATAGCTGTCATTGAATACTGCATCCATCTGCCCCAAATGGTGCAGAAACAACTCCTCTTCACTTAACTCATCGGCGTGAAAACTGCTCTCGCGCATAGGCGTTTTTTCCGCCGCACCCTTCTGGTTAAGGGAAACATCCTCGACTACATACTGCTCTCTATCCTCTAGCGGCGCCACCCCGATACCACCCATAGCGGCTGCAAAATCGATATCACTATCGCGCCCAGACTCACCTGTTGGAGATGCCAAGCTGTCCTTGGGTGCAGGCTGCTTCACTGGTGGCTCCGCCTGCGCGGGGGTATCAAGACAAAACCCCTTCATAGTGTTGAAGGGGTTTGTTTTAAAGGTATCCTGCGACGCACGCGCTGCGGGTTTTTTGCCACGTTTCTTTGCTGCCATCGCCGTACTCCTGCCTATATATTACATACGCGGCATTTTGCGCCGCCCCTGAATGGCCCTGGTTTGTTTTTTTACCATGGCCCCAGGTTTTTCCAGATGGAACTGATACCAGAAGTCTCCATAGCCTTCCATCTTCATCCGTTTATTATTTTCTACCGCCGCGATGGAAGCTACTAAACGCTCATCGCCCTTGGTCTTTTTAACCCCTTTTTCCAGCACTTCAACAGCTCTTTTCTTCTCCCCAATCTTATCCAGGCAGAAGGCGTACAGGTTCCAGATAAAGGGCTCTTTACGATTAGCCGCCAGCGCTTTTTCAAAAGCATTAGTCATCTTAGCGGGCTTGTTGCGTTTCATGTAACTTACTGCGAGCATACACAGCGCTACCCAATGCTTAGCAAACGATTTTTCCAGATACGGTAGCGCCTGGGCAAACTCTCGGCGGATATACAGCACCGTACCTATTTGAGCATTAAGCTGACCCTTCACATAAAATTGCCACTTAGCATATTTGAAACCACTCTTCAGGGTAGCAACCGCTTTTTCACCTCGGTTATTCTGCATATCTTTCTGTGCTGCTTCAACCAGCGCAGTTATTTTTTTCATGGTGTTGCGTGACATGAGGAAATATATGAGCATAAACAGCGCTACTGAAACCAGGCTGCAATAGAGCATATCCCAGCCATATACAACGCGTAACGGCACCGCCGCTAATGTGGCAAACGCAAATGAGATAAAAAAGTTAAGCATGGAAAATTCTCACCTTTCCTGACAGAGCAGAAGTGCCGGGCAATCCGGCGCAAATATTTTTATAGCAATTATGGCAACTGTGTAAACGTAAATTAGTAGTGCAGAAGTTTTTGGGACAGAATCGCGCCCACGCTAACTGGCAAGCCAAGAAAACGCATGAGTTTATCAACGTGATTGTAAAAAGTCAAAACTTACAGCGCCGCGTGGTCCAGGGCTAAGAACTGCCTGAAGCCAACTTTAAGGTCAACTTGTCTCCCGGACGGAGGATGTGATTTTCAGCCAGGTTATTCCACTGGCGGATATCACCGGTATTAACAGAATACTGGCGCCCTATCCCCCACAGCGTGTCGCCTTTACGTACTTTATGTACAATCTGACGCACAGGGGTCTGGTTCTTACGGGTATGTGCGGGTGGAGCCGATACCAACAACTTCTGCCCCGGCTGAATCAAATCACTCCATCCAAGGCGATTCCACACGCGCAATTGTTTTTCCGATACATTGTTGTTCCGTGCGATGGTCCACAGACTATCTCCTCTACGCACCGTATAGTTGCGCCTGGACGTGCGCATGTAGTCATCTTCAAGCTCAGCTACAGGGGTAGAGGTGTATTCGTGATGCAAAGGGAGGATAAGATTTTGCCCAATCTGCAATCGACGCGGATCGCTGATTTTGTTCAGAGTGATTATGTCATCAACCTGGATGTGGTAGCGGCGTGCCAGCAAAGCCAAACTTTCCCCAGCCTTGAGCTCATGCCGTCGATAGCGATTTCTCTGTGCTGCAGGGATCTGAGCATAGCGCTCGGCAAATCCCTGCCCCGTTCCAGGCGGAACCCGCAAGGTGTAGTTTTGCACTCCAGGTGGAGTACACCAGCGCTTTAATTCTGGATTCAAAATTTTCAGGGTCGCGTAACTTACTCCGGTTATCTCCTCTACAACTTCCAAATCGGTGGGATCAGGCACAACCACCGTGTCAAACTCTAGCGCTTGAGCATACTTAAGGTTCGTGAAGCCGTACTGTTCTGGCTCCTTGGAGATGATAATTGTTGCAAGAAGCTTGGGGATGTAGCGCTTGGTTTCAGCGCGCAGATAGTTGCCCTGCGCCAGCCGCCAGAAATCGCGTGAATTGTGCCGTTTGATGGCATTCAACATTTTACCGGGACCAGCATTATAGGCGGCCACTGCAAGATACCAGTCATCAAAACGAGCGTAGAGATCTCTAAGATAGTGCGCTGCTGCACGGGTAGCTTTTTCTACATCGCGTCGTTCGTCACGCCACCAGGTATTTTCCAACCCGTACATCCGCCCGGTAGACTCAATAAACTGCCAGTACCCAACAGCATTCGCCCAACTGTGCGCATTGCTATTGAAACCAGACTCAACGAGTGCGAGCAAGGCTAGATCCTGAGGCAAACCTGCCTCGGCAAAGGTGCGCTGCATCAAAGGGAGATAGCGCCCGGAACGCTCGAGCCACAGTTGGAGTGAACGTCGCCCTGATCCGGTGGTGTAGTAGTCGATTAGTTCTTCTACTTGCGCATTTCTAACTATGGGGAAATCGTAGCTCGGGCCACAATCTTCCGGCACACTCTGCTCTGCACGGTTATCAGCACAGCGGATGGGGGTTCCATCAGGATCAACTTTCACCGCCCCGAGGTTAGCTTCCCTATCTCCACTTGCACCCGCAAATGATGCCTTAGCATCAAGCGCTGCTCCAACTGTACGTTCAGCATTGTTCTGCACAGCTGGTACGCCGGTTACATCTACGTTGCGTTCCAGCCTCGAAGAGGTACACCCAATCACACCAATGCAAGTCAATACAATCACGCAGATTTTTACTATATCTATCCAGTATTTATGCATAACATATCCAGTAAAATATTAACTTCCAAAGGCGCGTTCAGACACCAGGAACGCTGCGGATAGAGCCATGATCAGATGGCGTATCTGATACGCTTCGCCGCCACAGATACGCCAAGCGTGGGGTCAGACTATAGAAAATCGTCCGCACAGTCAATATTATCAAACACCTTTTCATCGGGCCAGAAACGCCTCTGCAATGCCTCCATCAGCGGCTTAAACGTGGTACGATCCTGAGCGCATACAGGGATGGCGTCATAGCGTCGACACAGTTCTTCACATTCTGCCGCGTCAATGCGATCAATTTTGTTAAAAATCCGCAGCCTGGGGGTATGTGCAAGTTGGAGATCTTCAAGGATTTGGTCCACAGCATTGAGGTGATCTTCAAAACACGGATCGGAGATATCCACCACCTGCAACAGCAAATCAGCATCCTCAAGTTCTTCAAGGGTTGCCTTAAATGCTCCCATCAAACTTGGAGGTAAATCGCGAATAAAGCCCACAGTGTCAGTGATGATCACTTCACGTTCCTGCGGAAAACGTAAGCGCCGCGTAGAAGTGTCTAGAGTGGCGAAGAGCTTATCTTCGGCGAATACATCACTTTGGGTCAGGGCATTTAATAATGTCGATTTACCCGCATTAGTATACCCAACAATAGAGACAATGGGAACATTAGAGCGATTGCGGTGCTGGCGCCGCTGCAGACGGCTGCGCGCCATCTTTTTTAGCCGCTTCTCCAGGTGGCTGATCCGCTCGCGAATGCGGCGCCGATCGATCTCCAGCTTGGTCTCGCCGGGTCCACGCCCACCAATCCCTCCCATCAAGCGGGAAAGCTCCGTCCCCTTTCCACTTAGACGTGGAAGGATATATTTAAGCTGAGCCAGTTCTACCTGCACCTTACCGTCGAGGGTGTGCGCTCGGCTCGCAAAGATATCTAAGATCAACTGAGACCGGTCTATGGTTTTCAACTCGGTAAGGGCAGAGATGGAACGCACTTGGGTCGGGGTGAGATCCTGATCAAAAATCAGCATGGTAGCGCGCTGTTGCAACGCACTACTCATCACGTCTTTGATTTTCCCCTCCCCCATGAGATAGCGGGGGTTGAAACGGTTGGGGCGCTGCACCACACTACCAAGCACAACTACCCCTGCAGTGCGCGCAAGTTCCCGCAACTCAGTGAGGGAGTCCTCGATAGCGCTCTTGGGCTTTTTACTCACTGATATAAGCAGTGCGCGCTCACGCGAATCTGAAAGGTCCACCGTCGCTGCGGCGCTGCGCTCCAGCTCAGCTTCTAATGCACGCAGAAACTCTTCAATATCCAGCTCAAGGGTGTGGAAATGCTTGAGCTGGTGTTGTTCAACCTGACGTTGTTGCGGATTGGGTGGAAGCAGGTGCGCATAGTAAAGCCCCAGCGGCGCGCCATCTTCATCCACCCCTATCGCGGCCATCAAGTCCAGACGCAACAGGGTCAGGTCAGCTATATCGTCCTGCGACAGGGGTTCGTTGTTCAGATGGGTATGGATGCAACGCAAGCCTCGCAGACCACTACGCCCCAGCGCATAATCACTAATATCTGGAAGCACAATCTCACGATCATTGCCCAGAATCACATGCTGGATGGTACCGTCGCGGTCTACGAGAATGCCGATCTGACGCCGGAGATCGCGCGCAAGAGCACACATGAAATTGGCAAGTTCGGTGGAGATCATCTCATGCGGAGGGATACGCCGCCGCTGAATACGTTCGAGAGCTTTTACCTGCGACGCTTTCAGTCCACTTGTGTTTCCGTGAAGCATATCTACACCCCCTTAAAACGCAAAAAGGGGCACATAGGCCCCTTTTTACTCGCTAAATCATATGGAACAATGCAGTATTCTCAAGCGCTAACCACCGTATTAAACCCTGCATCCACGTAGTGCACCTCACCGGTAACCCCACTCGCCAGATCAGAGAGAAAATAGGTGGCGCTTTTGCCCACCTCTAGTTGGGTTACGGTACGTCGCAGCGGAGAATAGTCATCCATCAGCTTGATTTTTGCGCGGAAGTTCGCAACCCCAGAAGCCGCCAGGGTACGAATAGGACCGGCAGAAATAGCGTTGACCCGAATCTGCTTCTCACCCAGCTCGGCTGCGAGGTAGCGCACCGAAGCTTCAAGCGCCGCCTTTGCCACCCCCATCACATTGTAGTTAGGAACTGCACGCTGCGCTCCAAGATAGGTCAGGGTTACGATACTCCCCCCTTCGCTCATCAGGGGCACGGCACAACGGGTAACCGCAACCAGCGAGTACGCACTAATATCCATGGCAAGTTTAAAGCCGTCACGGCTGGTCTGGCTGTAAGGACGCTTCAAGTCTTCACGGTCGGCAAATGCAACCGCATGTACGACAAAATCGATGCTACCCCACTCCTTGCGCAGCTCTTCAAATACTGCTTCTATCTCCTCGTCTTTGCTTACATCACAAGGGAGGATAATGTTGGAGTCAAGTCTCTGCGCCAGAGGGCGCACCCGCTTTTCAAGCGATTCATTTAAGTATGTAAACGCCATTTCGGCGCCCTGTTCTTTCAACTGCTGGGCAATCCCCCAGGCGATACTCATCTCATTTGCTACACCAAAAATAATGCCACGCTTACCGCTCATCAGTCCCATAGATTTTACATTCTCCGTGCTGTTTTTATAAACTAGTTTTAAAAATTGGAAGATGGTTATCTAGCAGATAAAAGGAATAAAATCAAGCCCACACTGCTCACACCACCCAACAAACAGACCCACTCTGACTCAGTTTAAAAATGGTTCCAACATCTGCTCTATACGCTCCAGCGAGCGCGAGCCGCGCACAACCTGCCCATCCGGCAAAACTATTGTTGGGGTGGAACGCAGTTGCCACTTGCGTGCAAAACTGACCACTGCATCAACATCTGTATGGGCACAGGGCTCCAACTCTTTTAGGATATCGCTTTCCCCACGTGAAGCGTACGCTGCACGCAACATGTCGGCAGAATTGCTGCACCCAAGCGCCGCAGCCAACTCCTTCTCCATCATTACCGGAAGCAGATGCACCACCACCTGAACTTGCTGGTTTTGCGCTACCAGAGTTTCAAGGTTTTGGTGTAAGGTTTCGCAGTAAACACAACGTACATCACTGAAAACATATACACGTACCTGCGCCTCAGGATTGCCGAGGATTATCCCTCCACCTGGTGGGATTTCGCTCACATCCACCTTATGGCTTATATCCGCTCCGTCCCGAATACGGATGATATTGCCAGCAATGAGGTACTGCTTAGAAAAATCGACATATACACTAAAACTCTGTCCCTGCGCTTCCCCTTCAACGCGCCACAAGCCTCCCACTTCGGAAAAATCAACCTTGTTGATCTTGTCAGCTCCAGCTGGAAGAAGCTTCAGCGCTTCATCCGCACTGAGGGAGTGACAATCTTTACATTCACCCGCGCCACACCCCCCCGCGCCAAAAGACAGAGCTATTCCAGGCAAAATTAAGCCCAAAAAAAACAGCAGCATAAATGTCTGCGCCACCAAACCGATCCGCAGATTACGTGCGAGGTTCATTTGCCGCATAGTACCTTGTTTCAAGGACATATTTGTTCCTCCTAGAGCAAAAAACAGATGGCAGCAGTCGATGCCATCTCCGTAAGCTCCCACCATAATTCCACACCATAGGCATAAAAAATTGACCGCCATCCACTCCAGCAGAATAAATCCCCATCCGCTGCAGAGCACAATATAACCTGATACTGGGGAAGATTACAGCAGCGAAGAACTAGAAGGTGGAAAAATAGACCGTTTGCGTATATTTAATTAGTGCAGGAATATTTTAAGTGCAGCGCCAAACCTATATATTGCAACCATGGATTGCGCTGTGGTGCCCAATAGCACCAATCCGCCATCAATCTGCGCTTGATTACGGCGTGCTTGCCATATCCACCCTTGCACTTCTCTGAATATACGTTATCTTCCCCCTTTATTGATATCTGCACCCTGCTTCTTTAATTTATCAACCCCAAACAAAACCACAGGATTTTATTCTTATGCCTGAACACATTGCTATCCCAGCTGGATTCACCTTGGTTCAAACCAGCATGCTCGACGAAATCAACGCCAAAATGTACCAACTCAAACACACACGGACAGGGGCACGTTTTGTCCACCTCGAGTGTGATGACAGCAACAATATGTTTGCTGTGGCATTCAAAACTCCGCCGGAAGACTCAAGCGGCATTGCACATATTCTGGAACACACCGCACTGTGCGGTTCTAAAAACTACCCGGTGCGCGACCCATTTTTCAGTATGCTAAAGCGCAGCCTTAACAGCTTTATGAATGCGTTCACCTCAAGCGACTGGACCTGCTACCCTTTTTCGAGCCAGAATCACAAGGATTTCTCCAACCTTTTAGGGATCTATCTTGACGCAGCGTTTTTCCCCCTGCTGCGCCAGCAGGATTTTGCCCAGGAAGGACATCGGCTCGAATTCAGCGAGATGAACAATCCAGATAGCCCCCTGGAATTTAAAGGGGTGGTATACAACGAAATGAAAGGGGCCATGGCAGACCCTGCCAGCCTGCTGGGGCGCCGCACCACCAGACATCTGTACCCGACCACCTGCTACCATCACAATTCTGGCGGGGAACCGCAGGATATTCCCAATCTCACCTGGGAAGAGCTGAAGGCGTTTCACGCGCGCTACTACCATCCTAGCAATGCATGCTTTTTTACCTACGGTGATTTCCCCGTGGAAGAACACCTGGAGCGTATCGAGTCTCAGGTTTTGCAGCACTTTGATGCGCTTGAGGTCAACAGTGAAGTACCGCCGGAACCCGTACGTGATCAGGCACTATTTGCGGAGGAGACCTTCCCGCTTGATCCGGGTGAAGAAATCAGCGAAAAAACCATGCTCCATATGGCGTGGCTCACCAACGACATCTCCGACAGCTATACCCGTCTATGCATGACTCTGCTATCGCAACTGTTGTTGGGCAATCCAGGGGCACCACTGTACAAGGCGCTGCTGGATTCTGGCCTGGGGAAAAACCTCACCCCTGGATGTGGCTACCACGATGACTACCGCACCACCTGTTTTGCTGTTGGGCTTCAAGGCACGGAGCCAGAGCGCGCGAAAGCGGTCGAAGCCTGCATCCTCGAAAACCTGCAAGCCATTGCTACAGCCGGCTTCAGCCAGGAGCGGATCGAAGCAGCTATCCACCGCATGGAACTGGCAAATCGTGAAGTAAGTGGGGGGTCATACCCCTACCCGATCACCCTGTTGCTGCGCATTCTCGGGCCTTGGCTCCACTGCGACGACCCTGCTTCGGCGCTAAAATTCGACGCCCACTTTGAACGTCTACGTGCCGATGTTGCCAAGGGGGGCTTTTTTGAAGGTTTGATCCAGAGCTGGCTTCTCGACAACCAACATCGAGTAACTCTGTGTCTGCGCCCGGATCAAGAGCAGGGCACGCGCGAACAGATGCAAGAACGGGAACGTCTGGATACCATTAAAGCCTCTCTTACTCCAGCGCAAAAACAAGCACTAATTAAGCAGGCGCAGCAACTACAACAGAACCAGGAACAGATTGAGGATCTCTCGTGTCTGCCTGATCTGGAGATGGAAGATATCGATCCAGTGGAGCCGCGCGTAGAGGCTGAAATCAGCCAAATAGGTGAGCTAGGCACAGGTAGGCTAGAGATACACCGCTTTGCCCAACCCACCAATGGCTTAAGCTATATCAACAGCTACTTCCCATGCGCACATATCGAAAAGGAACTGATCCCTTATGTGCCACTGTTCTGCAGCATGCTCACCCAGGTGGGAACAGATAAGTACGACTACGTAGAGATGGCGCAGCGCATGGAAGCCAACACTGGGGGGATTTCGTGTTCTGCCAATGTGATGAACGACATCCACACCCTTGAGCGCGCCAATGTCTGGATCAGCCTGAAAGGGAAGGCGCTTGATCGAAACGTGGCACCGTTGTGCGAAATTATGGCGGAACTGTCCACCTGCGCTGATTTCAGCGACACCGAACGTCTGGCCACAGTTATTGGGCAACTCAAAAGCTCGCTGGAAAACTCCATCCCCGCTTCTGGCCACAGCTTTGCCGCTCAGGCCGGAGCAGCATGTCTGACCCCAGCCGCGCAGCGTCGCGAACTCTGGAACGGATTGGCGCAACTGCAACATATCAAACAGCTAGCCGCTCTTCCGCAGGAAGAACTTACCCACACGGCCCAAATGCTGACGCAGCTGCAGCAGCAACTGTTCGAGCGCAGCAACATGCGCGCTGCCCTTACCGCAGAACAGGATCAACTCGACTCCGCTTCCAACGCGTTCACATCTTTCATACAAGCGCTGCCAGAAGGCCACGTGCGTGCCAACGCTGCGCTCGAGAAGGTTACCCCCAAGGCTGCACAGCTGGGCTGGGCCACATCGATACCGGTATCCTATGTAACGCGCTGTTTCCGTACCATCCCCTACGCTCACGCGGACGCCGCTGCGCTGAATGTTCTAGCTACGCTGCTACGCGCAAACTTTCTCCATCGTGAAATCCGCGAAAAGGGGGGTGCATATGGAGGAATGGCGTCAAACAGCAGCGACGGAGGAATCTTCTGTATGCTCTCCTATCGCGACCCACATCTGGAGCGCACCTTGGAAGTGTATACCCAGGCGCTGGAGTGGGTTGAGAGTGGAGCCTTCGGTGCGCAGGAGATCAAGGAGGCGGTATTATCCGTATTCAGCAGCTACGATCGCCCCAAAGCTCCTTCAGGGCGTGCGGCAGCAGAATTCGCGTGTCATCTGCAGGGGTTAACATACTCCATGCGGCAGCAGTTCCGCGACAATCTACTCAATGTCACCCACGCAGATCTGCTTCGAGTCGCACGCACATATCTGAATAATCCACAGAGTGTTCAGGCTATCTCCATCATCTCCAGCGAAGAAAAACTGCGCAACAGCGTGCAGACACTGCCAGAGCTGCAGATAAAACGAATCTAATTTCAGCTTGATTTTCCCCCACCCCAAAGCCCCTCCAGCGCATATGTTTATGCGTTGGAGGGGCTTTGGGGTTAACGATACTTAAAGAGTAAATGTCTGTATTAATCCTTACACGCTTTTTTCGCTGAGATTTTTTTCGTTTAAAATGTTGGCCTCACCTGAGGTGCTGTCATGCACTTCAACCTTACCACGCCAGGCTTCAACCACCTTCTCATCCATGGAACGCACATGCAGATCCTGCTGTGGGAATGGAATCTCCACCCCCTCTGCAGCAAAGCGTTTGTATACTGCAATCCCGATCTCACTAAACATGCTAAAGCTATATTCAAGATTGTTCAGCCATATCCGCAATTTGAAATCTAGAGAGCTGTTGCCAAAGCCGACAAACAACGCTGAGGGAGCTGGAGTTTTCGCTGCATTTGGATGTTTGGCCGCTTCTTGTTCTAGGATTTTCAGAACGAGCTCCATGTCGGTGCCATACGCTGTCCCCACATTCATCACCACCCGATACTGGGCATTAGAATGGGTCAGATTGGTGACCTTCTGTGAAATCAGATCGCTATTGGGAACAATGAGCTCAGCTTTGTTGAAGGTCTCCACGACCGTGGAGCGTAGACCAATATTGCGCACCACGGCCCACTCGCCATCCATAATAATAGTGTCTCCTTTGCGGATGGGGCGTTCAAACAGCAGGATGATACCGCTGATAAAATTGTTGACTATATTTTGCAAACCAAAGCCGATTCCGATACTCAGGGCACCGGCAATCACGGCAAAATTCTGCATCCCAATCCCAGCAGCGCCAAAACATAACATCACTCCACTGAAGATAAGGAAATAGTGGATAAGGGTATTGATCGAGTCGCGCACACCGGAATCTACATAACGGGGGCCGATCTTTCCGGCATCGAACATGGAACGTATAAACCATGAGAGCACAACGGTGCAGTACATAATAACGCCGACATTGACCAACGTTGCGATATCGATCCGCAGACCACTTATTTCAACCCCGGCAGAAGCAACCTTGTCCCAGACTGTAGCAATACTGCTGCTGCCGCTCCAGATCTGCCCCAGCGCCAGAATGGCGTTAATAATCAACACTATTTTTACAATTGCGTTTACCTGGTTTTTAAACGTCGTCCCAAAAGTGCGGAAAAAATACAGGCGTTGCATCTTGCGGTGGTTTACCGCAAAATTAACCCCTCCCTGGGTGAGTTTGATCACCATCATAGTTACCAGAGCAAGAAATACAGTCTTAAAGCTCGCATCTACTAAGCGCGCAGCCAGATTGCTATACCCCCCCACCTGCGCTAGAAGTGAAACCGCAGAGATCGCAATTCCAATCCACACAGCGGCAATGATGCTCCAGTGTTCTTTTTCCTTGTGCGCTATAGCGCGATATGGAATCAGCAACAGCAGCAATATCAGAGAGAGGAGCGCAATGAACATGCGCATCAGCGGCATAGGAAGATTTATAACCTGCATGAACTGGGCGACCAGATACGCTCCACCAAGTAGCCAGACCATGTTGCGGTGGCGCTTTTTCCTGATGATACCTGCAACCAACACACAGACACTTAAAACCATCAGCAGTGCAAGATAAAAGCGGAGCATCAAGCTTGGGGCCTCATACAGCGTGCCAACGGCAACAATGGCAATAAAGATGCCACTTGCCCACGGATGCGCCATAAGAAAACCCCACTGTTTATCTTCGTGATGGGCTTTGGCGTAGTGTTTGATAGTGTACACCGCTGCGAGCATCACCAGTGCCTGCAGCAGAATTATCCACCACGCGGCAGCGACCTCCTGGAAAACCAGCCAGTCAATACTATCGATTTCAGCGAGTATTTTGTGGGGTATTTCCGGATTAAACTGCTGATAATACGCTGGATTGAAAAACGAAGGTGCAGTTTTGTTGAATGTGGTGGAACGCAGGTTTTGCAGTTCGGTTTCCACCTTTTTTTCGTAGACATTATTGGCTTCAAGCAGGTCGACGAACTGCTTCTGGAGCTCGATGTAGTCGTTGTTGAGAGAAACTGTTTTTTCGCGCAGCAGTTTGTTTTCTTCAAAGATCTGACTAAACTCCCCCGCAGGAAATTCAGACTCCTGTTTGTTTAACTGTTCGCGCCAATCTTCCCAGTAAGTGTAGCGCTCACGCCAGTGGTTGCGCATCTTATCAAAGTCTGAAATCTGGGATGAAATGCGCGCTATATCATCCTGTAGATTTTTTTTGTGCGCCTGGAGCAAGCGGGCAAAACGGAGCAGTCGTTCAAAACTCTGGTTCTGCAGATCCCCTATCTCCTGCATCCTGGCGCTGAGTTCAACCTGTTTAATTTTTCTTTCGTTCAGTGTGCTCTGCCACCCACCAAGATCGGCAACATTTCTAAGGGTTTCCTGTGCTGCGTCCATCTCCTGGCGCGCAATGATGGCCCTGGAGACAACCTCAGCAGCACTTGGAAAGAGAGGTTTTGACTCTGGGGCTGGTTTGGTTGTGGCTTCTGCGCCACCCTGAACTTCAGCCCTGGCACTGCTCGGGGGCAATACACACATAGCGCAGACGAAGATTACGCTCACCTGCAACATCAAACGTGTAATCATGGAATACATCTATTCCCTCGCTTTATTTTTACTCTACAGACTGTTTTTTTAACGTCCCAGCACATCTATCTCAACTTCATCGTCACGCAAATATGAGGTGTACTCATCCATGGTCTCCTCCGCGTCCTCTTCTGCATAAATACGCGCCAGATGCAATAACGCATCACCTTCGTACGCAAGGGGGAGATTGAGGCGCCCGATTACGACGCCGCTGAACGGAGCAAGCACCTGGGCAGACTCTTCGCCTAGGGGTGCGCTCAGAGTTCCCATGCTATCACCTTTTTCCACAATGGCTCCCAGACTAACGCTGTTGGAAAAGATCCCACTCATGGGGGCACGCACCCAACTGCTCTTGTGCGCCACAATGGGCTCGAAGCGTGCGCTCTGCCGCCGCAAAGGGAGCATGCCGGTATGGTGCATCAAACGCCACAAGCCTCGCAAACCGGTGCGGATAGCGGATTCGTTAAAGTACAACGCCTCCCCCCCTTCATACACCAGCACTGGCTTTCCCAGTGAGGATACCGCTGCACGCAAAGAGCCCTCGCGCAGAGAGGAATCAATAATAAGTGGCGCACCGAAGGCCATGGCTAATTCGCGCGTGCGTTTATGCTCCAGATTTGCACGTACCTGGGCCAGATTGGTACGGTAATTGGATCCGGTGTGTAGATCTACCCCAAAATCACACCTGCTCGCCACATCGCGCATAAAGCGGTACGCCAGACGTCCGGCCAGCGAGCCTTTGGGGGAGCCAGGAAATGCCCGATTAAGATCGCGCCGATCGGGCATGTAGCGCGACCGATGGATAAATCCGTACGGATTCACCAGCGGAATCGCGAGTAAGGTGCCACGCAGTTTGGTAAGATTTTTATGCGCGAGCAGACGGCGGATAATCTCCACTCCGTTGATCTCATCTCCATGCACGGCCGCACTCACAAACATCACTGGACCCGCACGACGTCCGTTAACCACCTGCACCGGCAAGGTCATATCGTTGTGGGTATAGAGGCGCGCGATATCCAGATCCACACTTGCACGCGCACCTGGTGCAACGGTTATCCCACCAAACTCAAAGGGCTTATTTTTCTGCATCTATCCCTTCCCCCGCGTTTTGGTTCTGCCGGGGCGAGCCTGACGATTCACGTAGTTAATTATGGCACTTGCCAGATCTTTCTGGGTCGCGGTTTCAATCCCCTCCAGCCCGGGCGATGAATTGACTTCCATAACAACAGGACCATGGTTGGAGCGCAACAGATCAACCCCTGCGACATTGAGTCCCATAATCCTGGCGGCGCGCACTGCAGTAGAGCGCTCTTCCGGAGTCAGCTTCACCAGACTGGCGCTTCCTCCCCGATGCAGATTGGAACGAAACTCACCCTCTTTGCCTTGGCGTTTCATTGCGGCTACAACTTTATCCCCAAGGACGAAACAGCGCAGATCAGCGCCTTTAGCCTCACGGATGAACTCTTGCACCAGAATTTGCTCTTTCAGACCGCGAAACGCTTCAATAACGCTTCCCGCTGCCTGTTCGGTTTCGGCTAGAACTACCCCAATCCCCTGGGTCCCTTCAAGAAGCTTCACCACCAGAGGCGCGCCCCCAACCAGCTTGATAAGATCTTGGGTGTGCTGGGTGGAATGGGCAAACCCAGTTACCGGCAACCCGATACCGCGGCGCGCAAGAAGTTGCAGACTGCGCAACTTGTCGCGCGAGCGACTGATGGCGACCGATTCGTTGACGCTGTATACCCCCATCATCTCAAACTGACGCACAACGGCGGTGCCATAAAAGGTTATGGAAGCTCCAATACGGGGGATGATGGCATCAAAGCCTTCGAGTTCATGCCCACGATAGTGGATGGTGGGGCGCTGAGTTGCGATGGTCATATAGCACCGCAGGGGATCGATTACATGCATTTCGTGTCCGAGTTCCTCGCCTGCCTCCACTAACCTCCGAGTAGAATACAAATCTGGATTGCGCGATAAAACTCCTATTTTCATGGGGGAATACCTCCCTGCCTTACAGCTTTTACACCCTGAATTAATGATCAAATCAACTGTTTATCCGCAGCAACTTCAATCCTGCGATGTTGTAACAATTAGCCAATATTTTAAACATGCAACATGTTTTTTGCACTTAACGCCCCTCAGCGTAGAGAAAAATTCTGTACCACAGCGTGATTTTTTCCTTGCAGGTACGAGTGGTGCGGAATCACTGCCATGCCGCGCATCGCAGTACGTCCGAGCAACATACGGAATTTCATATTATCGCGATTGGTAAGGGTCATCTCCACGCGCCAGGTTCTCGCGCCTAACATTACTTCAGTTTCAACCACGTAGCGCATCTCACGGTGTCCGCCAGAATCGGTAACCTGGCGCTCATCCTTTACCGGCAAGGTGCATACAACTTCCGTATTTATGTCGCGTTGGCGTGGATGAATACCGAAACGCACCATCTTTACCCCTGCAGGCGTGGTAAAGGGTTCGATGAAAAATGCGTGCAGTGCCGAAGTTCTGGCTCCGGTATCAACCTTCGCCTTTATTCGCTCAATCCCGAATTCAGGCAAACAGATCCATTCGCGCCACCCCAGACACATCAGCGCAGGGCTGGTATCGGCAGGCACTGTACGGGTAGAGTTTTCCATATACTACATTCATCCACTGGGGTTAGATACAGATGCTGTACAAGTGGCACTTTGCGGACTTGCATATTCAGACCTACGGCAGAGCTGCCGTTAGTGGTGCGCTAAACCATTTAATTTCATGCAGAACCAGGCGTTTTCCTCGCGCCACCATTTCTCCCCTTCACAGAAGAGTGGAGAGCACGCTCCGATGATTGCGCTGGGTATACTCTTCTTTGCCGCGTTCGACAATATAAATAAATGGGCATCAGCGCTATTCTCCGTTATGTGGTTGGCTAACCATGCGCCCTTTGCAAAGTCAAGCCGCACAGCCGCACGCTCTCAAGCTTACCTGTCGACAGAGATATTGCAGACCAGGCATGCGTCCACAGAAAGCGTTTCGAGTCCGCGACCGCAGCGCACCCTCTCTTCGAGCGTATGCTTTCAAGTGAGTATTTTGAATTACTTAATCATCGAGCGACAAAACATTTGAGATAAAAGCAGATAAATTGACAAACACACCCCTGATTGTTATAGAGTCAGTTATCTATTTGCCCTTAAAAACAGACTAAAACCTTTCTAATTACACGAGTACATAACTACCATGGAACTACTCTATTCCAAAGAGCATATTGCTGCCGAAGTGATGCGTATAGGGGCAGATATCAGTCGCGACTACGTGGGGCACGATATTGTTGCCGTAGTCGTTCTGAAGGGGGCTTTCATGTTTGCCGCAGACCTGGTTCGCAACATCAGCGTTCCGGTCTCCCTTGAATTTATGCAGGTCGCCAGCTACCACAATGGCACACGTTCCAACCGCGACGTTGAAATAATCCTTGATCTGCATGGCGATATCTCCGGGAAACATGTTATTATCATTGAAGATATTCTAGACAGCGGTCATACCCTCTCGTGTCTGCGTCACGTTTTAGGTGAGCGCAACCCGGCTTCGCTGCGCATTTGCACCCTGTTGGACAAAAAAGAGCGCCGCGAAACCGACATAGAAGCTGACTATGTGGGGATGGAAATTGAAGATAAATTTGTTGTAGGATATGGTCTTGACCATGGCGGCAAATTCCGCCACCTGGGGCAGATATACACCATTTAAAACATTTACCATGGGATTTCCACCCAAGCCTTTAACCACAAAAATTTGCGCCATACACTAACAGACAAACCCTGTCCCCCAGTCGGAGGCTGCTACCACATATGATAATCCAATGCGAGCAATGCGAAACCACATATCAATTTGATTCTGCCCAACTCCAAAATGGTGAAGCTCAAGTGCGCTGCATCCGCTGTGGCAACGTCTTCAGGATAGATGCCCAATCGGACATTGGGGAATCTCGCGCTGAAGAATCTCTTGCACAGCCTGCAGACTTATCCACCCCTGAAGCGCAAAGCTTAAGTCGCACTCCTGACACTTCTGTGCCTCTAGCCGAATCTACTTTTACCGAATTCTCCGCTGATACCTCTGCTCAAGAGAGTACGTTTGCCATAGATACACCCGTTGAAGAAACGCAAGAAGAGGACGACTTCTGGACCAGCACAAAAGAATTCAGCCTGGATCCTTCGGCAGAAGCAGAGCCTCCCAAGGAGCAAGACTCCGCTCTCGCGGGATCTGCGCAAGCACTGGACAGTGATTCCAACGAGTTTATCTTTGACCCCCTTGACGATACTCTCCGTGACGAAACTCCAGAACCCCCAGCTATGCCTGATGCCACGGAAGATACTCCCGTGGACAGCGTTGTTCTTGCGCCACAACCAGACCCGGTCGACACTGCTCCTGAAGCGAGAGCAACAAAGTCTAAAAAGAAAGGCTCGAAGCTACTCCTGGCTCTGCTTCTCATCCTCCTTATAGGGGCGGGAGTCTTTGCGTACTATTTTGTGACGTATGGAGTTACCTCCGCCCCTCAACTGATCAGCAAGGTTGAACAGCAAGTGAATCAATGGCTAAACCCACAACCAAAACCTGCAGGTCCCTCTATAAGCATTCAGAGCGGAGACAATTTCTACATCAATAACGACCACCTCGGATCCCTGTTTGTAGTTACGGGCAAAGTTACCAATATCAGTGCTCAACCGCAGGGAGAAATTGCGGTTATTGCGACATTGCATGCCTCTGACGGCACCGTGCTCAGGAGCATCAAAGTCTTTTGCGGCAACCCTATCAGCAGAGACGAACTCCGTTCCGCAACCTTAGAGCAGTTGCAGGGGTCGATGTCTAACAAACTTGGGGCTGGACTTTCCAATGTTTCCGTTCAGCCCGGAGAATCAATCCCATTCTACGCGGTATTTAGTGACCTGCCGGAAAACTTTGCTGAATTTGGCATCAGTGAAGCCGCCACAACTTCAGTCAATAAATAATTCAGAGGGCGTAGTCTAAAATCAAGCTACGCCCTCCCCCCTTTCTGTTTCCTCTTTACTTTACATATAAGCATATCCCTGCCGTATAGCTACACGCCCCTTAGCCAACCAGCTGTTTTTTACCGGTATTAACTCCAGAACCAAATAACACACTGATTGTTTAGCCATACTAAAAGCAAACAAAAAACTTGCACATCGAGTCTTCTTTGGCTATTCTCTGTGGTTGAAATTCTATTTTTTCTTCTTAAAACAAATAGTTAACGATATGAGCAGAAATAGTGTTACTTTTAAAACACTATTTTCTTTCTACTTTTTTCTTTCTCAAGAAGGAGTACTGGCTATGGAGATACTGGCCTTAAACTGCGGCAGTTCGTCCGTAAAATACCAGCTTTTCAACTGGGATGAGCGCTGCGTTATTGCGAAGGGGATGGTGGAACGCGTGACCATCGGTAACTCGTTCATATCCCATGAAGTGCCCGGCAAAAAGACATACAAAGAAGAATACGAATGTCCAGATCACAGAACCGCAATAAACTTGATTATCTCTACCCTGATGCACCCTGAGCATGGAGTAGTGAAAAGTATGGATGAAATCTCTGCCGTAGGCCACCGCGTGGTGCACGGGGGAGAAAAATTTACCCGCTCAGTCGCCATCGACAAAGATGTCCTCGATGCAATCAAGAGCGTGCAGGATCTCGCGCCTCTGCACAATCCACCCAACATTTCTGGAATTAAAGCAGCACAATCTGTACTTCCCGATGTGCCCCACATCGCCATTTTTGACACCGCGTTCCATCAGACCATGCCCGACTACGCCTATACCTATCCTCTCCCCTACCAGTGGTACCAGGATTACGGCGTACGGCGTTACGGCTTCCACGGCACCAGCCATCTGTACGTATCCAAGCGTGCGGCGATAAAAATGGGGAAACCGCTGACCGAAAGTAAAATCATCACTCTCCACATCGGTAACGGTGTGTCACACAGCGCAATTAAGAACGGCGCTTCGATAGACACCTCTATGGGTCTTACCCCCCTTGAAGGGGCGATGATGGGCACCAGGTGCGGAGACATTGATCCTGCAATCCCCCCATTTATCATGGACAATCAGGGGCTCAACCCCCTTGAGATGGACTCTCTGCTTAACCAGAAATCTGGCATCCTTGGTGTCACCGGACGTTACACTGACCGCCGCGATGTTATTAAAAATGCAGAAAAAGGGGACTACCGCTGCCAACTTGCGCTGGACATAGAATCGTATCGCATTAAAAAATACATTGGCGCTTACGCTGCGGCACTGGGCGGGCTTGACGCAATTGTCTTCACTGCCGGCGTAGGAGAAAATGCCGGTATCATCAGAGAAAAAGCTCTCGAAGGGCTGGAATTTTTAGGTATTGAGCTCGACCGCGAGAAAAATCTTAAAACCTTCAGCAAGGACGGGGAAACTGAAATAACCACCCCAGACTCAACAGTGAAGGTATTTGTAATCCCGACCAACGAAGAACTGGTATTTGTTGAAGATGTAGTAGCTATCATGAACGAAACCTACACCAATCATCTGGAGTTCCAGTACTCGTTTACCGATCCCGACTACAAACCATAAATACCAGCATTAAGTTCTGAAAACAGAGGTAGAAAACCAAAAGCCCCGATACTCATTGCTTGAGTATCGGGGCTTTTGGTTTTTGGTGCTAAGGGTTGAGTTTATCCCTGTGCCTGCACCGCAGTAATAGCAGCAACACTGATGATGTCATCAACACTGCACCCACGTGACAGATCGTTTACCGGCTTAGCCAGCCCCTGGATGATGGGACCAACAGCTTCAGCACCAGCGACGCGCTCAACCAACTTGTACGCAATATTTCCCGCATCGAGATCTGGGAATATCAGGGTATTAGCCTGCCCTGCGACCTTCGACTCCGGTGCTTTCTTGACTCCAACAGTGGGCAACAGCGCCGCATCGGCTTGAAGTTCACCGTCAACCTGCAGTTCGGGTTGAAGTTTCTGTGCAATACTCAGAGCTTCAAGCACCTTGTCAGCATCAGGGTGTTTCGCACTCCCCTTAGTGGAGAACGAAAGCATTCCGACCTTGGGCTCTACGCCGAGAAAGCTTCGGCAACTCCCTGCGGTGGCGATGGCAATCTCTGCCAGCGCCTGCGCGTCGGGATTGGGGTTGACCGCACAGTCAGCAAACAGCAAAATGCCGTTCTCGCCAAAGGCAGCATTCTTAGTCACCATCAAAAACACTGAGGAAACCGTCTGCATCCCTGCGGCAGTGCCAATCACCTGAAATGCAGCACGCAGCACATCCCCAGTGGTGTTGGACGCCCCGGCGACGGCACCACCCGCATCCCCTTTATGCACCATCATCGAGGCAAAAAACAGGTTGTCCTCCGCAGTGAGCAGTGTACGCGCTTCATCTGCAGTAAGCCCCTTTTTCTCA
Source organism: uncultured Desulfuromonas sp. (assembly GCA_964508035.1). Classification (GTDB taxonomy): domain Bacteria; phylum Desulfobacterota; class Desulfuromonadia; order Desulfuromonadales; family Desulfuromonadaceae; genus JAIVHC01. The sequence goes on along the minus strand of CAZDRL010000002.1, from coordinate 66,912 downwards.
CGCAGCCTTACCAGTTCATCCACATAAGCATTGAGGTTCTTATCCTGTGCGGGGTCAAGCAGGGTCACCCCTTCAAGGCTTACCCCTAATTTAGCAGCTCTAGCCTGTAGTGTATCTGTCTTGCCCAGCAGAATAATATCGGCGAGACCATCGGCGATAATTTTTCCCGCCGCTTCCAGCATACGGTCATCGTACCCTTCTGGCAAAACAACGGTCTGTTTACTTGCACGCGCTTTATTTTTGATTTGATCAACTAGGTGCATGGCTTCTCCTCATATAGAACATGGTTTGATTTGCCCTTGTATACAGGTCTTATACCTGAACAATGCTCCTAGCGTCAAGCGCGATGTAGCCTAGTACACAGCCTATGTTTTGCGGTTGTAGTCATCCTGCAGGCGAACAATATCATCTTCACCCAGATAGCTGCCTGATTGCACCTCTATAAGTTCCAGTGTTATCAGTCCTGGATTTTCCAGCCGGTGGATCTCCCCTACCGGGATATAGGTGGATTGATTTTCTGTTATCATGCTTACACTATCTCCACGGGTAACCTTTGCAGTCCCGGAAACTACCACCCAGTGCTCGGCACGATGATGATGCTGCTGCAAAGAGATGCTTGCTCCGGGTTTCAGGGCAATGTGCTTAACCTGATAACGTTGCCCCTGGCCCATGCAATCGTAATACCCCCACGGGCGGTAAACGCGACGGTGCTGTTTGGACTCACCGCGCCCCTGCTTTTCCAGGTGTGCTACAATTTCACGCACTTTTTGCACCTGGTCGCGCTGCGCCACCAAAACGGCATCCGCAGTTTCTACCACAATCATATCCTCAAGCCCCACTGCAGCTATCAGGCGCCCTTCAGAACGCAGCATGGAGTTATGTGTGTCTATCGCAATCACATCGCCGCTGCTCACATTCCCCGCCGCATCTGCAGGGCCCAGCTCCCCCAGCGCAGACCAAGAACCGATATCACTCCAACCCGCACTCAAAGGTACTACTGCCCCGAGTGCGGTATGCTCCATTATCGCATGATCTATAGAGATCGAAGGATTGGCGCTGAACAGTACTGCATTGGGGCGGATAAAATCAAGATCACGTTCTGCTCCTGCCATTGCCTGTTCGCACCAAGACAGGATCTCCGGTGCTAGTTTGCGCAACTCGGCAAGAAAAACTCCAGCGCGAAACATGAAGATACCCGCATTCCACAGATGGGAGCCCTGCGCTATGAAACGCTGCGCCACTTCCACCGTAGGCTTCTCGCTGAACCCTTTGATGCAAAACACCTCACCCTCGGCATAATCCTCCCCGCGCAGCACCTCACCCTGCTCGATATAGCCGTAGCCAGTTTCGGGGCGATGTGGAGTGATGCCGAATGTCACCAGTTTCCCCGCTTTAGCGGCAGGCAGTGCCTGCATAATGGCAGTCTGAAATGCTGAGGCATCCGCAATGTAGTGGTCTGCAGGTAACACCAACATCAGCGGATCATCGTCCTGCAACAAGCTTGCATCTGCACTGTTGCATTCGAGATGGCGTGTCCGCTCCAGACACTGCAACGCCGCCAGAGCTACAGCCGGCGCAGTGTTACGCCCCTCCGGCTCCAGCACAATAGTAGCGTCATCAAGCCCTAAGGCGCGCAGCTGCTCTGCCACTAAAAAACGGTGTTCTTCGTTGCAGATCACACTCGGTGGCGCCACGCTCAACCCCTCAAGGCGGATCAGGGTCTCCTGCAACATGGTGTGTTCAGAGATCAGGGGTAAAAACTGCTTGGGGTACATTTGACGCGATACCGGCCACAAACGTGTGCCGGAACCGCCACATAAAACCACAGGGATGAGCATCAATTCTCCTCTAACAAAGCGTAGTTAGTCAGATGTAATGGTCGGCCATGGCTTATGGTTCCCATGGAAAAAATGGCGCAAGTTCTTTGCCGTATATCTACACAACCAAGATTTAGTCTGCGGCAGACCTAGGGTCCACAAACTTGCTCGTACTGTAGACCCGCCCGTTGGATAAAATTCTCCACTCCCCTCCATAGGGATCAGAGGGAAGTTCCTGCAGATAGCCGTGGTGCACCAACACTTCCAACGCTGCCGGATCGGACTCAAACTCGCTGCGGTAGCGCTGCAGTGCCTCTTCGATCTGCACTGCACGCTCAAGTGCAAGCAAACGTTTTTGCATGCGCCTCTTCAAGTGATCGCTGTTGGATTGTGCCAACATTTGCTGCAGGAACAGCAGTGCCGTCTGGGATTTGCCGCCGTAATACGCTAAGCGTGCGGCGAGGGTTTTTAAAAACGCCGGACTCCCGGGGATCTCCGCAGCCTGCATCATATATTCACTTCCGCTGGCATAGTCATTGAGAAAATAGAAGTGATTGAACCCTACAAAGTACGGAAGTTGCCAATCCCAGTCGCGGTATGCCATCCCCTTGATCAGCAGGGCGTTAGCCTCTTCAAAACGCTGGGCGTCCCAGGTCAGCAACCCTTCGCCCAGCACATAGGGATCGAGAAAATAGGGGTCCAGATCGGTCACCACATCGAGGCTATAAGCGAAAAAGTCCCAGTCATCTGCACTCATGCGCTCTTGCTTTACAGACCGATCGCCGTAGAAGGTGAGAGCACGCAGAAATTCGTAGTCGCTCAACAGGCCCTGATAACCCAGCGCCAGGACGCGACTAAACGCAGCTGGCATGGTATAGCCAGGCAAGGCACTACGGCGCACTTCAGCGCGCTGTTCCCAGCTCGCGCTATGTAGCAGCAGATACAGCGGCACCAGCACCAGTAACAGCAACACATTTATGCCAAATCGACGCCAGCACATCAGTTAAACTCCCGCCGCCGGAAGATCAGAGTGGCAAGCCAGAGTAAGATCAGGATATACCCCAGGCCATACCCTACACTGGTAAGCAACCGCACCGGCTCCAGCGCGAGGCCGTGTGCCGCTTCGGTCTTCAGATCAAAGGCAGAAAAATTGGGCACTAACCACGCTACCACCTCCAGAACCGTGCGCAAGGCTTCCGACGCCACCACCTCCCCTGCAGCCGCCTGAGTCTTCAGATAAAACAACACCTCTTCAATACTGATCCCCACCATGTAAGTGGCAACAGAGAAAATCAGGGTGATAAAGGATGAAGTCGTAATCGCACTGAAAAACACCACTATGGCGCACAGCAGCGTCAATTGCAGGGTCACAAAAGCCACGGCCCAGAAGTACACACTCCAGGTAAAGCCGCCGAAATATGCCGGATACATGGCATGGACCCCTGCTACCGTTGCGGTGGAAAACACCAGTAACAAAGCCAGCGTGCACACCACCAGAAATACCAGCCCCAGATACTTGCCGCAGATATACTCTCCACGTGAAAATGGTTTCGACAGCACCAGATGAATGGTTTTTTTGTCGATATCTTTCGCCATTAAATTTATACCAATAAAAAACACCAGCAACAGCCCTGCAAACGAGAGTGCCGCCAGATTCATATCCACCGTTACCTTGCCCAGATCGCGCATGAAAAATCCGGCCACCGCCACATTGAGCCCCAGCACAAACAGGGCGAAGAGGAGTATCCCGAACAGGGAGCGATCACGAATCCCCTCCTTGCACGTTACCAGCGCCAGTGCACCTACCCGCTTCAGCATCAACTTTCACCTCCCACTGCGGCAACAAATTCAGCTTCAAGGCTGCGCTCCTTGTTCCGAAAAGCGCGCAGGTCATCAGCTTCAAATTCTCGCACTAGAGACCCTTGGTGCAGAATTGCAATCCTATCGCACAGGCGCTCGGTATCACTTAGGATATGCGAGCAAAAAAATACCGTTTTCCCCTGCTGCTTCAGCTCCAGAATCAATTCGCACACCATCTTCCGCCCGAGTGGATCCAGCCCACTCATGGGTTCATCCAGAATCACCAGTTGTGGATCGTGCAACAGAGCAAAACACAAGCCAGCGCGCTGCCGCATTCCCTTGGAAAAGGTGCGAAGACGCCGCTTCAGCGCATGGGCAATCCCAGTCTCGCGGGTTAAGGTGTCTATCCGGGTTTCGATCTTTTCTGCAGGCATTCCACATGCGTGCCCTGCAAAACGGAGCAGCTCGCGCAGACTCAAATGCTCATACAGATAAGGATTTTCCGGCAGATAGCCAATCTGCTGTAGAAATTCTCCCTCTGTAATCGGCTGCGCATCAATGCGAACCTCACCGCTATCGGGGCGGATGAGATTTAGCAACATGCGGATAGCGGTGCTTTTCCCCGCCCCGTTAGGGCCAACTAGACCGTATACAGTTCCCGTCGGAACCTTCAAGCTCAGCCCACTCACCGCCTGTACCGGCTTTTTAAATAGACCCGGCTTGTATTTTTTATACAGTGAATCGATCACAATCTCTGCCACGCACACTCTCCATTACACAGGTAAAATTAACATCTGGCACCAACCCTCAAAGTCAACGCTCATAATATAGCAATTACCAACTTTAACCACAATTTAAGAAAAAACTGGGTACATGCTGAGTAGCGCGTGCCTGGATATCCCCCCAGACACCCACCTGTTGATCCCACTGTTTCTGAAGCCAATAGGCATTTTAGTCAACCCCGTTTCTTGACCTTTTGGCACGTCTGACATACTCTGGCGCAACCTTTTTCTGCACAGATGTAAACAAGTGTTTTATTTTCCCTGTTTACTCTCTTGGTGTATACGCTACTTCAACTTCAGACAACTACCCTCAGACAGCGAACCGTATGGCGCAGGATCTTCTACAATTCGCCCTCGCAGGCCTTACCAATGGCGCGATCTACGCCCTTATAGCTCTCGGCTTCAGCGTAGTGCATAACGCCATGGGGATTGTCAACTTCACCCAGGTCGACTTTGTCTCCCTCGGCGGTATGCTCATGTTTACTGCTCTGGTCACCTTCGGGATCCCGACGTTGCCCGGAGTAGTTCTAGCTGTGACCGGAGTGGCACTGATTGCCATGCTGGTGGAACGTTTTGGTCTGCGCCCTGCGCGTTCACACAACGAGTTGGTGCTGATCTTCCTCACCATTGGAATATCCATCATCCTGCGCGGTGGGATGAAATTTATATGGGGTACCAACCGGATGGCGGTTCCCCCTTTAAGAGGTGAAACCCCTGTCAATCTGTTTGGTGCCACTATTTTACCCCAGGCTGTCTGGATCTTAGGACTTACGCTGGGGGTAATTACGCTCCTGCACTGGTTCTTCCATCACACCCCTATGGGGCTCGCAATGCGCGCAGCGGCCTCCAATCCTACCGCCGCTGCAGTAGTAGGGATTGCGCCAGAACGCATTCGGCTAATGAGCTTTGCCATCGCCGGCGCTCTGGGTGGGCTGGCCGGAGTGTTGGTCACCCCTATCACCACTTTAAGCTACGATGTTGGTGTTCTTCTGGGGCTCAAAGGGTTTGCCGCCGCCATCCTTGGCGGGTTCGGCTCCTTTCCAGGTGCGATTATAGGCGGTGTCGCTTTGGGACTACTTGAATCTCTCTCAGCAGGATACCTTTCGAGCGCGTACAAAGATGTCGTGGCTTTTGTGGTTCTGTTGTTGATACTGTTTGTGCGCCCAAAGGGGCTATTGGGGAAATGAGCGCCGGGCGCGTCACAGCGTGCCATATTCGGCGTGCCATATTCGGCGTGCCATATTTTATATAAAATGAATTTCTACTACGTAAAACAACAATGGGATGAGCATGGACGAATACAACAATATTGAACTGTTAATGGGCAACGAAGCCATGGCATGCGGTCTGATTGAGGCGGGGTGTCAAGTGGTAGCCGCGTACCCCGGAACCCCCTCTACCGAAATCCTTCAGGCGCTAGCTGAGCGCTATAGCGAAGCACGCGAACCCCTGCATGTGGAATGGTCCGTCAACGAGAAGATTGCGTTTGAAGTTGCCCTGGCGGCGAGCTATACCGGCAAGCGCAGTGCCGCGATTATGAAACAGGTGGGGCTGAATGTTGCCGCAGACCCCTTTATGCGCACCGCCTATCTGGGGATAAAGGGGGGGATGCTCGCCATTGTCGCCGACGATCCGGGGCCACATAGTTCGCAGAACGAGCAGGATACCCGGCTGTTCTGCCTCCAGGGGCGTGTACCGGTATTTGACCCTGCGAGCCCGGCAGAAGCCAAAGAACTTATCCCCCTGGCGCTGGAACTGGGAGAGAAGTATGAGATGCTTACGGTACTACGTCCTGCAACGCGCATCTGCCATTCGCGCCAAAGCATTAGGCGTCAAGAGATAACCACTCTGGCACGGCGCGCCGATTTCAAACGCGATCCAGCGCGTTGGGCCGCAACCCCGGCGTTTCTCCCCGCGCTGCACCGCAAGCTCAACACCAAACTCGAAGCCTTTGCAACCGAAGCTGCAATTCAGGCGCGCAAAACCGATGGCGACGGGCGCTATCCGCGTAGCGCTATTGTGGCATCTGGGATTGTGTACAGTCACCTGGTGGATCTACTTGAAGAGCTCGATCTGAGCGGGAGCATCGACCTGTTCCAAGTGGTAGTGCCTTACCCGCTCAATCCCGCGTGGATTGCCCACCTAAAGCGCGATTACACCCGCGTTATGGTGGCAGAAGAGACATATCCGGTCATTGAGATGCAACTGTGCCACCCCGGTGCGTTTGGCAAACACAGCGGCGATATTGTCAAAGAGGGGGAACTGACTCCGGATCTGCTCTACCCAGCCCTGAGCCGTTTCCTCGATCTTCCCGCTCCGGCAGCTGCGCCGGAAGCAAATCGGGGGCAACGCCCCTCCCTATGCCCGGGATGTGGCCATCGAAGCGCATTCTACAGCATCAAAAAAGTGTTCCCAAAGGGGATTTTCCCGTCCGATATCGGCTGTTACACCCTGGGAATCAACCTCAAGGCGGTGGATACCGTCCACTGCATGGGTGCGTGTATCAGCCAGGGTGCGGGTTTTTACCACGCCTACGCCCAGGATCACGCAGACAACTTCCCCACGGTGGTTGTCACCATTGGCGATTCCACTTTTTTCCACTCAGGCATCACCGCCTTAATCAATGCGGTGATCCAGAAAGCGCGCATCATTGTGGTGATCCTCGACAACTCCATCACTGCTATGACTGGCGGTCAACCGGTCCCCCATTTGGGAATCAGCGCCACCGGTGCCGAGACCAAAGCAATCCCCATTGAGCCGTTGGTAAAAGCCAGTGGAGTTGAGTTTCTTGAATGTTGCGATCCCTACGATAATCAGCGTTTTGAAGAACTCCTGCGTGCCGCAGACGCACATACCCGCGCACCTGCGGGCTCAGTAGCGGTGCTCATCGCACGCCATGGCTGCATGATGCAGCCTGGCGTCTTGCAGCAACAGCCGCGCTACACCATCAGCATCGCCGCTACCTGCATCGGGTGTCGCCGGTGCGTGGATGCATTTGAATGCCCCGCTCTAAGCATGGACATCGACAACGGAATCGCAGTAGTCGACCATGACCGCTGCGTCGGGTGTGGCGCCTGCATTCCGGTGTGCCCAGTAAACGCGATTAAAGGGCGATTAAAGGGAAATAAGCCATCCTGAAACAACTGCAAAATGCAACCTGATAAGCAGGGGCTAGTGGTACCACAAGCCCCATACCGTTAGCGGATGATGAAAAGTTACGCAAAACCCACATCCACATAATAAATATAGATGGAGCGCAACATGAAACAACAGATCATTGTCAGTGGAATAGGCGGTCAAGGGGTGTTGTTCCTGACCCGAGTTATTGCCCAGGTTGCGGTGAACCGCAATATTCCGGTACTGACGTCTGAAACCCACGGCATGGCGCAACGCGGCGGTACGGTGTTGTCATGCATTAAAGTAGGGGATTTCGCCAGTCCGCTGATCCGCACCGGGCAGGCTGATCTGGCCCTGATCTTATGGGATGCCAACTTAGAGGTTCACCAGGGGCTCCTGCGTCCCAATGGTACGGCTGTAGTCAACTCCCACACAGATGGAGATGGTATCCGCCTGGATGCTGTCAGCATGGCACGCAATCTAGGTAATGCAGTGCTCACAAACCTGGTTTTGCTCGGTGCAGCAGTGCGCGCAGGAAAGATCTTCTGCGCCCGCGAGGATTGCGAAGAAGCGATCCGCATGTTGGCTCCTGCCAAATTTGTGGAACAAAATATCGCCGCGTTTCACCTTGGCCTGCAGGGCTAAGGATATCTTTTTCTGAGCGGCCTGAGCGGATTTCAACCAATGCACATGCGTACTTCGGATAAAATTGCGTACTTCATACGTTTGCACCGCACCGGGCTATGGGTAACCGTGTTGGGGCTGGGGTTGTTGCTGTATCCACTGGTGCAGGATAATCCCTACACCCTTGGGGTCTCTAATCTGGTGGCGATATATGGCATCGTAGTGTTGGGGTTAAATCTGTTTATTGGCTATGCCGGACAGATCTCCCTCGGCCACGCGGCTTTTTTTGGTCTCGGCGCGTATGGTTCCGCCATCAGCACAGTAACGTTTGAAATCCCCCCTTGGAGCGCGATGCTCATAGTGGCACTTCTTGTGGCTTTCCTTGCGCTGGGGCTGGCAATCCCCACCCTGCGGCTATCGGGGCATTATCTCGCCATGGCAACCTTGGGGTTTAATATCGTCATCCATCGGATTTTGCTGCAGTGGGACGAGGTTACTGGTGGGGTAAGTGGGTTTTACGGTATTCCGGCGCTACAAATCGGCACCTTCGCCCTCGACAACGAAATCCGCTTTCACTACTTGGTGTGGAGCGTGGCCTTGGTGGCACTTTTATTATGCCTGAATCTGGTACGCAGCGGAGTTGGGCGCGGCCTTGCCGCCCTCGCCGGCGATGAAACGGCGGCGGCGGCACTTGGGGTCGATACGCGCACGAGCAAAATCAAAGTGTTCGTCCTCTCGGCAGTACTAGCTTCCGTAGCCGGGAGCCTCTACGCCCACTGCTATGGCTATATAAGCCCCGGCTCCTTTGACATCTTTGTCTCCACCGATCTGGTAATCATGGTGGTTATCGGGGGGATGGGCTCTATCTGGGGCTCACTGTTCGGCGCTGCCCTCATAACCCTGTTGCCAGAATGGATTGAGATATTTGAAACCTACAAAGATTTTATCCATGGCGGAATTTTAGTGCTGGTGTTGATGTTTCTACCCCAGGGTTTTGTCAGCGGTATAGTCGATCTACTTAAAACCCGCACCGCATTACGGCGGAGTCGCCATGCTTCATCTTGACAACGTGTCTAAATATTTTGGCGGACTACCCGCCCTGCATGAGGTCTCCTTCCATGTTCCACGCGGGGGGATTACCGCCCTTATCGGCCCCAACGGCGCAGGGAAAAGCACCCTCATCAACTGCATTACGGGGGTGCACCGTGCCGACAGCGGGAAGATCCAGCTAGAGCAAGTCTCCATCCGCTCCGCACCAACACATGTAATTGCACGCCACGGAGTGGGACGCACTTTTCAGAACCTGAAGCTGTTCGGGCGCCTGAGTGTGTTAGACAATGTGTTGAGCGGGCTCAACAACGAGGCCGGTTCAAGTATGTGTATGGCGCTGTTGCGCCTCCCCTATCTGCGCCATCGCGAACGACACCTTAAACTGCGCGCGCTCGAAGCACTGGATAACTTTGATCTGACCCATCTCGCTTCCCATCCGGCGCAGATACTCGCGTATGGAGACAAAAAACGGGTCGAACTGGCACGCGCCAGCGTAGGGAATCCGCGCCTGCTCCTTCTCGATGAGCCGGTGGCAGGACTCAACGCCACCGAAACAGCAGCAGTGGCAGCACAATTACGCCGTCTGCACCGCTTGGGTCAGACCATGCTTTTGGTGGAGCACGATATGGAACTGGTAATGGAACTTGCGGATCAGGTTGTGGTGCTCGACAGCGGCGAGGTTATTGCGTGTGGCACTCCGGCAGAGGTACAGCGCAATCCACGCGTTCTCAATGCCTACCTCGGAAGTATGGAGCCCACCGCATGAAAACTAAAACCGCACAAACACTGCTGGAAATTGAACACCTCAGTGCCCACTATGGCGCAGCACAGGCGCTATATGGAGTGGATCTCCACATCAAAACTGGGGAGACCATCGCCCTTATCGGTGCAAATGGAGCGGGCAAGAGTACCCTGCTGAAATGTATTATGGGGCTACTGAAACCCAGTGGGGGTCACATCCTGCTAGCGGGGGAGGATGTAACCACAGCCTCCCCCGCCGCTATGGTGCGGCACGGCCTCGCCCTCTCACCAGAAGGGCGCGAGGTTTTTGCACAGCTGAGTGTGGAAGAAAACCTCACCCTCGGGGCTATGGCGCTAAAACTCAAGCGTGCCGTACACCAGCAGCGCCTGGAGGAAATTTATCAGCGTTTTACGCGCCTGCGCGAACGCCGCACCCAGCTCGCCGGCACCTTGTCTGGCGGAGAACAACAGATGCTCGCCATGGGGCGTGCCCTGATGGCGAAACCACGCCTGCTCCTGCTGGATGAACCCAGCCTGGGGCTGGCACCGAAAATCACCGACGAAATATTTGCGCTTATCCACCAACTCGCGCGTGCCGGCACCACCATCCTGGTGGTGGAACAAAACGCCGCCCGCGCCCTGTCCGCATCGGATCGCGCCTATCTGCTCGCCAATGGAAAGCTGGTACAGCAGGGGCGCAGCGCTGAACTTCTCAACGATCCCAATCTGCGTGCCGCCTTTCTGGGTGCCGCAAGTAACGATAGTCCGAAAGCCAGCCGTCTCGGTGCGGCAGGCCTAACCAATATCCGCCTGGAGAAACCAGATATGTGTAATCAGAATTTTATGCCCTCTTTCAGCTCTGAAGATGAACTGCGCCAGCACCAACTAAAAGGGTTGCAGTGGAGCGTGCGCCATGCCTACGAAGGTTCCAGCGCTTATCGGGAAAAACTTGATACAGCAGGGGTAAATCCCGCTACCATTCAAACTCTAGATGATATACGCCACCTTCCGTTTACCGATGCCGACGATCTGCGCGCTGGCTATCCGTTCCCGTTGCGCGCGGTCCCATTTGAACAGGTTGTGCGCATCCACGCCAGCTCTGGCACTACGGGGTTGCGCAAGGTGCTGTGCTACACGCAAAAAGATCTGCACGATTGGCAGTACTTCTTTGCGCGCTGCTACCAGATGGCTGGGATCACCCCGCTAGATCGCATTCAGATTGCGGTGGGTTACGGAGTATGGACGGCAGGGGCCGGGTTCCAGGCCGCATGTGAAAAAATCGGCGCCATGGCAGTGCCTGTAGGACCGGGGAACATCGACCTACAGATTCAGTTCCTCCTTGATTTCCAGTCCACGGTGTTCTGCTCCACCGCCTCCATGGCATTGCTGATGGCGGAAGAGATTAACCGCCGCGGCATTGCAGACAAAATCAATGTCAAAAAAATCATCTACGGTTCGGAACGTTCTTCTGTCTCCATGCGCCGCAAGATATCCGAGCTCTTCGGTGGTGCGGAACTTTTCGACATCACTGGGCTTACCGAACTCTATGGACCCGGCACCGGCATTGAGTGCTCCGATCACGACTGCATCCACTACTGGGCCGACTATTTTATCCTGGAAATTATCGACCCTGAGACTTTGCAACCAGTGCCAGATGGAGAATGGGGCGAAATGGTGGTAACCAGCCTGTGCAAGGAGGGAACCCCCATGCTGCGCTATCGCACCCGCGATATAACACGCAAAATTCCCGGCCCATGTACTTGTGGGAGCCCGTTGCCGCGCCATTCGCGCATAAAGGGACGTTCGGACGACACCATCAAGTTTCGCGGGGTCAATATTTATCCGAGCAGCGTCGACACCATCCTCTCCGCAGTGCCAGGGCTGGGGAGTGAATACCAGATCCACCTCAGGCGCGACAAAGATTCCGGCCGTGACCACATGCGGATGGTGGTAGAGCGTGGCGAAGGGGTAGAGAGGAGCCGCAATCCTGAGTTGATCCACGAAACAGAACACCAGATTAAAAGGCAACTGCTGGTAAGTGCTGAGCTTGAACTGGTCGACTACGGCACCCTGCCGCGCTCAGAAAAAAAGAGTAAGCGGGTGTTTGATGATCGGATTCAAGGCCCAATAGTCTGACCAGGCATGTGAATCAAAGATCTGACGGTAACAGTTCAACTAAAGGTTGTGATACTCCTGCCCTTGGTGCTACTACCCTGAGCAGCACCAAGGGCGAAAACGCTGCATCCGATTTAATCAATAGGAGGAGAACGCAATGAAGCGCATACTGCTACTTACAATCATACTCATAGGGGTGACATTTAACCTGCACGCCAACGACAGTATCAAAATCGGAGCTTTTTTTGATCTATCCGGCAATGCAGCGTTTATTGGCACCCCCACACGTCTGGTGGCACAGATGGCAGTGGAGCAGATAAACTCCCGTGGCGGGATTAACGGGCGTAATATCGAGCTGATTGTAGGCGACACCGAGGCCAACCCTGCAAAAGCGGTAAATCTAGCGAAAAAGTTTATCTATAAAGATAAGGTTACCGCCATTATTGGCCCCACCATGACCGATACCGGTATGGCGGTTAAAATGCTCGCCAACACAGGGAAAACCCCGATCTTTATGACTGTCGGCGGCGATCCGGTTATCTTGGGGGGAAAATTCGGTCCCTTCGACTGGGTCTTCAAGTCGCCGCAGCGCTCCAGCATCGCAGTGGCACGCTTGTTTCAGTACCTGCAGAAGCATGAAATCAACACTATAGCCCTCCTCTCAGCCGCAGACGGTTTTGGCAAAGATGGAGCAAAATGGATCAAGAAATTGGCACCGGAGTACGGCATTGAGATCGTAGCACAGGAGTCTTTTGCCCCGCGTGACACAGACATGACCACGCAGCTGACTAAAATTAAAAATGCCAATCCCGCCGCCATTGTAACTTGGACCATCGGCCCTGCAGGGGCAATTGTGGCCAAAAACAGGACGCAACTTGGAATCGAGATCCCCCTCTTCCAGTGTCATGGCCTCCCAGACCCCAAATATATCGAACTAGCCGGAATTGCGAGCGAGGGGAACCGGATGCCCTCCACCAAGCTGCTGGTTGCAGAGCAGCTTCCCGACAGCGATCCGCAGAAACAGGTGATTCAGGAATTTATCCGCCTCTACCAAGAAAAAGGGTATGCAGAACAATTCCCTATCAACACCCATTCCGGCTATGCTTGGGACGCCATAATGATTGTGGCCGCCGCGATCGAACGAAGTGGAACCACAGCTGACGAACTGCGCTTAGCTATTGAAAACACCACCAACCACATCGGGGTGTCCGGGATTTACAATATCACCCCTGCGGATCATAATGGTCTGGATACCAACTCTATGGTAATTGTTGAGGTGCAGAATGGGGTCTTCAGGCTCGCGGATTAAACAACGCACGTAGGAGAAAAAGATGTATGCTTTCACGTTTCAAAATACGCAGCATAAAGCCTAGACTAACGTACAGAATCGTGGTTCTCGCCCTGATTCTTGCGGGTATCTGTACCCTTATCTACGCCTGTAATGGCGGGCAAGATTGGCGTACCGCCAGCCGTGAATCTGCTGGGATTGCCCCTTCTCCGCATGAAGCACAGGACGCAATAATACAGGTATACGCCGCCGACGCTTGGAGTTGGCGCGGCTGGTTTGCAGTACATACCTGGATTGCAGCAAAACCACAGGGGGCAAATACCTACACCGTATATGAGGTGATAGGCTGGCGCCAGCACCAGGGATTGCCGGTAGTACGGATCGAAGAGGATATCCCCGACCGCTACTGGTATGGAGAAAAACCGCGTCTGTTGCAAGAACATCGCGGTCCTGCCGCGGCGCATCTGGTTAAAGCCCTGGATGCTGCGGCGCGCACCTACCCCTGGCCTGATGAATACCGCGCTTTCCCCGGACCCAACAGTAACACCTTTACCGCGTGGATAGGGCGCGAGGTGCCGGAGCTAAGGCTGGATCTCCCTTTTAGTGCCATTGGCAGCGGCTACATTGTCCGCTGCAACGGAGATATGTCTGGCGGGGATATGTCTGGCTCTTAACAGCAGGTGAGGGCCCCGTCCACCTGCTTACCCTCTTGCACACAGGTATTTTGATATGGGCATTATGAACCTCATTCGCTACATCCATCAGCACGCGCGGAAGTCGCTGCTTCTCATCAGTCTTATCATCTTGATGTTGAATGTTGCATTTGTAGCCCTGAACTACCACTCCTCCAAAAGTGCCCTCCTCAATACCCTCTCTAAGCATGCTCACGATCACGAGAATGAGTTCAGGATCATGTTGGAGATGACCTACGCCAACATGATGCAGATGGCGCAGTTCATCAGTAACGACCATGAACTCAACCAGCTGTTTTTACAGGGCAAAAAAGCTGTAGATGCTAACTCAACCAGCAACGGCGGAGCAAAAGCAGAGCTTGCGCGCCAGCAAGTGCTCAAGCAGGTTAAGCCCGCATGGGACAAACTTACCGCCCAGTTCAACGTGCGTCAGTTGCATTACCATCTCGGTCCTGGCAGTCTAAGCTTTCTGCGCGTTCACACGCCGGACAAGTACGGAGATCGGATGGACGATCTGCGTCACACCATTGTTGACACGTATGCAGAAGAAACCCCACGTATCGGATTCGAAACTGGGCGCATCTATGGTGGTCTGCGCGCGGTAACTCCCGTCTGGACTCAAGACCCCACCACTGCTGAAGATATACATGTGGGCACCCTGGAGGTGGGGACCTCTTTTGACCTGATTCTCCCCATGTTTGCGAGTTTCTATGGAACGGACATCTCAGTGCTCCTCACTCCTGAACATATTGAAACACGCATGTGGCCCGAATTTATACACAAGTTTTTTAGTGCCAATCCCGCTATGCAGTACTACCTCGAATCTGCTTCGAGCCCAGAAGCACGCCAGAATGTCCCCCGGGTCCTGCAGCAGATCAGTCTTACTCCCGAATTCACCACCGCGCACGCACACCTGATACAACTCGATGGCAAGCATATCTCGGTCTATTACTTCCCTCTGCGTGACTACGAAGGTGAGCAGAATCCACACCTGCCTGCAGCCGGGTTTGTCTTGACGTGGGAGGATGTTACCCCCTTAGTAACCACATTCCGCACCTCGGTGTGGTTCAACATCGCGTATGCTGTGATCGGTTTTATTTTAATTGAGATCATATTAATCTGGACTTTCAATCGCGAACTGCGCTTAGTAACAGCAGAGCGCGAAGCGACCCGCGACGGTCTTACGGGGCTCTATAACCGACGCTATTTTGATCAGATGTTGCACAGCGAACTGACCACTTCAATCCGTTCTGGACGCGAAGTTTCCATCCTGGTGTGCGATATCGATCAGTTTAAGCTCTACAATGATCACTACGGGCATCAGCAGGGAGATATGTGCCTCCGCCGGGTTAGCGCGTGCCTGAAGCGTAATCTGGGGCGCAGCATCGACTGGGTGGCACGCTATGGTGGAGAGGAATTTGTGGTAGTCCTCCCTGGCACTGATCTGGCCGGGGCTCTCTATGTCGGAGAGCGCCTGCGGCAGGCGGTAATGGAACTGGCAATCCCGCATGCGCGCTCAGAAGTGGCATCCGTAGTAACCTTAAGCCTTGGAGCAGCGTCAAGTATTGAAACAGCTGACCCCAAAGGATTGTTTGAATGTGCAGATAAAAAATTGTATTGTGCTAAGAAACACGGCAGCAACCGTGTAGAAGGCTAATTTACGCTACACTCAATTAAAAAGGTTTGAATCTGATGCGCAATCCCACGCTTAAAAAAAATATTTTCACGCTCTTTTTTGTGTGTATATGCGCTGCGTTCCTGTTCCAATCGTCGCCGCTCCTTAACCCGGCCCACGCCGAAGACTCCGCAGACGTAAGCGCATCTGCAGCACAGCTGTTCGCACGCTGGCTGGCGGACCTGCGCCAAGAGGCCTTGGCGCAAGGGATCTCGGAGCCAACCTTGGATGATGCTTTGAGCCGGATTGAGGCCCCAACTAAACGGATCATCGAACTTGACCGCAACCAGCCAGAGCTAAAACTCTCTTTAGCAACCTATCTGGAGCAGCGCTTGACTCCGACACGGATTGCAAAAGGGAAAGCGATGCTGCAACAACATGCCGTAGTGCTGAAGCAGATTGAACAGCAATTCGGAGTGCCACCACGCTTTATCGTGGCGCTGTGGGGGCTGGAAACCAGCTACGGTGCCTACACCGGTGGCTTCTCAGTAATTCAGGCGCTCGCTACCCTCGCTTATGACGAACGGCGTAGCGCCTATTTCCGCGCTGAATTGCTCCAGGCGCTGAAGATCATTGATGCTGGGCACATAGAAGCTGAGAAGATGCAGGGTTCCTGGGCCGGAGCCATGGGGCAGTGTCAGTTTATGCCCTCATCCTTCAGCAACCACGCTATAGATGGTGATGGTGACGGGGTGATCGATATCTGGAATTCAATCCCCGATGTACTCACCTCGGCGGCTAACTATCTGCGCAAATCAGGGTGGGAAACAGGCTACACCTGGGGACGCAAGGTTCAAGTGCCGGACAACCTCGATCAAGCTCTGCTCGGACACAACACCCGCCTGCCTCTGCATGAATGGGCAAACCACGGAGTGAAGCGAGCCAATGGTGCACCTCTGCCAGCAGTGGATATTGACGCTTCTCTGATTCGCCCCGATGGCGCTGGTGGCGACGCATGGCTGGTGTACCAGAATTTCAGGGTTATCCTGAAGTGGAATCGCTCTAACGCCTTTGGCATTGCAGTTGGGACTCTCGCCGATGCGATTCGCGATTAATTATACTAACCTGGTCTCAACCCGGTTACGGACCAAGGGTTGTGGCGAAATAGCTACAGGTTAATTAGATTGACTTCCTTCCACGGCGGTGCTACATTGCAACATTCTTTGGTGCCCATCGGTCGGCACCGTCCGTGTTTTTGGTAGATTTCCTCAAGATATCCCCCCCTGACACAAATCAATAGGATTCCCAACCTAACAGACCGTTGCGGTGCGCATGCACCGGATGGGCGGAATCCAATCTGGAGTACAATTTAAATGACGTTTGACACCCTCGGCCTACAGGCCGAACTGTTGCGTGCTGTTGCCGAAATGGGCTACAGCAAACCCTCCCCTATTCAACTAAAAGCTATCCCTGCAGTACTTGCTGGTGGCGACATCCTCGCCGGAGCCCAGACCGGAACCGGCAAAACAGCTGGTTTCGCCCTGCCGCTGCTGCAGCGTCTCCATCAAAGTACCAAACCCGAAGGTAAGCGCGCAGTACGCGGCCTTATCCTCACTCCCACGCGTGAGCTCGCAGCTCAGGTTGGTGAAAGTGTTGCCAACTATGGACGCTATATGCCCCTGAGTTCGAGCATAATCTTTGGCGGGGTTAACATCCGTCCCCAAATCAACGCCTTGCGTAAAGGGGTTGATATTGTGATTGCCACCCCCGGCCGCCTCCTTGATCACGTGAGTCAGCGCACCCTGGATTTATCTCAGGTCGAGATCGTAATCCTGGATGAAGCAGACCGCATGCTGGATATGGGTTTTATCCACGATATCCGCAAAATTCTGGCACTGTTACCTAAAAAACGTCAGAGCTTGCTCTTTTCCGCTACTTTTTCCAATGAAATTAAAACCCTGGCTGACAGATTACTGCACAAGCCTGTCATGATTGAAGTGGCGCAGCGCAATACCGCAGCAGCGCAGGTAAGCCAGACAGTGTACCCCATCGACAAAGGGAGAAAGCGTGAACTGCTCTCCCACCTCATTGGTACCCATAACTGGCAACAGGTTTTGGTTTTTGCCCGCACCAAACACGGCTCTAACCGCCTGGCGCAACAATTGGAGCGAGATGGTATCCGCTCCACCGCAATCCACGGGAACAAAAGTCAAGGCGCACGCACCAAAGCACTAGCCGATTTCAAATCGGGCAAAGCACGAGTGCTGGTAGCCACCGACATTGCTGCCCGCGGCCTCGATATAGAGCAGCTGCCGTATGTGGTTAACTACGATCTTCCCAACATACCGGAAGATTACGTGCACCGCATTGGTCGCACCGGCCGCGCCGGGCACTCTGGACAGGCAATTTCCCTGGTGGGCGGCGATGAAACAGGTCAGCTACGCGCCATCGAAAGGTTGTTGCAAAAGAAAATAGCCACCGAGCACGTTCCTGGCTATGAGCGCAGCAGCAGCGAAAGTAGCGCTGCAGCAAAACCTGGAAACAATGGCAGAAACAGAAGTCAAAACCGGGATCGAAATGGACGCCAGAACGATAATAATTCTGGCGCACGTAAACAAAACAGCCGCAGTGGATTCAGAGGCAACCAGAGTTCAGGGCGCAGCCAGAGCCGCCACGCGAGTGTCTAAACACAGCGCCACGGCATAGCTTCGGCAATATAAAAAGGCGGCACCGGCTTCGTTAACACGAAGTTGGTGCCGCCTTTTGTATTTGTTTTACCTGCCGAGGCGAGAGTCACGCCACACCCGGAGACGCTGAAGCAGAAGAGAAAACAAACAGGCCACCTCTCTCCCCCGCGATAATTATTAGCCCCCACCCTTCAATATGCGGCATTGCTGCAGCACTTCTTCCATGTCCGGAATATCTGCCATGGAAGATCCAATATATTTCCAGCGCACCACCCCAGTGTTATCGATCAGCACCTGCATGGGCATCCGCCCCAGCCGTAGCAAGCGTTTTGGTTGGGCATATAACTTAAGTATCTGTTCTTCCGGGTCTGGAATCCCAACAAAGGGGTATGCTGCTCCATCCAGCTCAGCTTTTTCCCAATAGGTGGCAAAGCTTTGCGCCTGTTCCGGGCCGACAATCAACACCTCAATATCCAAAGCTGAAAATTCCTCTGCGTGGCGACGCAACTGCGTCATGTGCCGACGGCAGAATGGTCATTTGAAGCCGCGATTGAGCACCAACAGCACCGCCTTTTCGCCACGGTACTGTGCCAAGGTGATGTTTTTTCCCTCAATATCGGTAACAGAAAAGTCGAGTGCAACTGTACCAATTTCCGGTGCTGTGTTCATAGCGTCCCCCTATGTGATGATGCTTGTGGGCCATACCGATATCTGCAATATTTTATAACTATTCGTCATTCACTAAACAGTGGGGGCTTGTTGTGCCCCTTGAAATCGGCTCCACAAGCCGTTATTGAAAAGTTACGTTTAAACTCCACAGTGAGGAGTACCTACTTCAATGCCACAATCTTCGCTAAACTTGCCTGCAGAACCTGGAGCTTTTCCTGTGCTGCAACCAATTTGCCTCGATCTTTTTCCAGCACTTGCGCAGGTGCATTCGCGACAAATTTCTCGTTTGAGAGTTTTTTACTGAACATATCTACATCTTTTTGCACCTTGGCTATCTCTTTATTGAGGCGCTTTTCCTCTTCTGCGACATCAATGAGTCCAGCAAGAGGGAGAAGGATTTCCACCTCCCCCGCCACCTGTTTTGCTACTTGCGCGGGTTGCTCCAGTTTAACTGCACAGGTCAGATCTTCTACGCGTGCCAGCGCTTTGATGTAGGGTGTAGCCGCGTGCATCAGGTCGCAAATGGTCTGATTTTTACACTCGAGCAAAGCGGTGATCTTTTTACCTGGAGCAACATCCATCTCGCCGCGAATATTGCGGATAGCGCGGATTACATCCATAACTTGCTCCATGGCTGCAACGGCGTCGGAATCATGCAGGAGTCCGGCACCTTGCGGATAGGTGCTGAGCATGATGGAGGGCACCGGACGCTTGCCAGGGATGTTCTGCCAGATCTCTTCTGTGATAAAGGGAGTTATGGGGTGGAGCAGACGCAGCAGCCGTTCGAGCACGGTGTAGAGTACGGTCTGCGCACCGTAGCGCGCATTCGCATCGTCACCGTACAGTGCCCCTTTAATCAACTCAATGTACCAATCGCAGAACTCATGCCAGGTAAAGGCGTAGAGGGTGTTGGCTGCCTCGTTAAAGCGGTACTCCTCCAACGCGGTATTCGCTTCGTGCTCCACTGCCTCCAGGCGTGTAAGAATCCAGCGGTCTGCGAGACTCAGATTAAGCCCTTCCCAGTTAGAGCGATCTTTGGGGGTAAAGTCCTCCAGATTCATGAGGGCAAAACGGCTTGCGTTCCAGAGTTTGTTGCAGAAGTTGCGATAGCCGCCGATACGCTCGGTGGAAAGTTTGATATCGCGCCCCTGCGCCGCAAATGCGGCAAGGGTGAGGCGAAACGCATCGGTGCCGAACTCTTCAATAACGGTGAGGGGGTCAATCACATTGCCCTTGCTCTTACTCATCTTCTGCCCTTGGGCATCGCGTACTAGCGCATGGATATACACATCCTTGAACGGTGCTGCGCCCATGAATTTCAGTCCCATCATCATCATGCGTGCGACCCAGAAAAACAGAATATCGAAGCCCGTTACCAAGCAGGAGGTGGGATAAAACTTCTGCAACGCAGCGTTCTTCTCCGGCCACCCCATGGTGGAGAACGGCCACAGGGCAGAGGAGAACCAAGTATCCAACACATCAGTTTCCTGGCGCAGTTTGGTGCTGTTGCACTTGCTGCATTCGCTGGCGTCGGCGCGTGATACGGTTATTTCACCGCACTCTTCGCAATACCATGCCGGGATGCGATGTCCCCACCATATCTGACGGCTTATGCACCAGTCCTGAATGTTGTACATCCATTCATAGTACGTTTTTTCCCAATGGGCAGGGACAATACGTGTGGTTCCATTTTCCACCGCCTTGATCGCCTCTTGTGCCAGCGGCTTTACATCCACGTACCACTGCAGGCTCATGTAGGGTTCAATGACGGTTTTACAGCGGTAACATTCACCAACAGCATTGGGATGTTCTTCAGTTTTTTCCAGGAGCCCCTGCGCAGCCAAATCCGCAACTATTTTCGCGCGCGCAGCATAGCGCTCCAGCCCCTGATAGACCCCGCCGTTTTCGTTTATATTGCCGGACTGATCCAGAATATTGATATTTTCAAGGTTGTGGCGCTTGCCCATCTCAAAGTCATTAAAATCGTGCGCCGGTGTGATCTTCACCGCACCACTGCCAAACTCCAGATCCACATACTCATCGGCAATGATGGGGATTTCTCGTCCGGTGAGGGGCAATTCCACCATTTTACCCACTAAATCAGCGTAGCGTTCATCCTCGGGATGTACTGCCACGGCGGTATCGCCGAGCATGGTTTCGGGACGGGTGGTGGCAACCACCAGCACCGTGTCAGTTCCCTTTACCGGATAGCGCAGATGCCACAGACTGCCTTTTTGCTCCTCATGTTCCACTTCAAGATCGGACAACGCCGTGTGGCAGCGGGGGCACCAGTTGATGAGACGATTATCGCGATAGATAAGCCCATCTTCGTACAGGCTGACAAACACCTCGCGTACCGCCGTACTTAACCCTTCATCCATAGTGAAGCGTTCACGCTCCCAATCACACGAAGCCCCAAGGCGCTTGAGTTGATTGATTATTTTACCGCCAGACTCTTCGCGCCACTGCCACACGCGTTCCACAAAGGCAGCGCGTCCAATATCGTGGCGATCTTGACCTTCGTCACTGAGTTGTTTTTCCACTACGTTCTGAGTCGCAATTCCAGCATGGTCGGTACCAGGCATCCAAAGAACTTCGTAACCGCACATCCGCTTCCAGCGCGCCAAGATATCTTGCAGGGTGTTGTTGAGCGCATGCCCCATGTGCAGCACTCCGGTGACATTGGGCGGAGGGATTACAATGGAATACGCAGGCTTGTCGGAATTTTCATCCGCATGAAAATAGCCATTTTGCTCCCAACGCTGATACCATTTCTGTTCAAAATCGTGCGGTTCGTATCCTTTTGCTAACTCGTCTGCCATGGTGTGTTCACTTTCTTGAAATATGCGCCCCTACTGTGCAAAAACAAAAATGTTTATCCACGCAATTGTCTTTATGCTTGGGATAAACATCGAATGCAGCCAGGGCGCAGGTACTAAAAATAAAATATAGACTATCGCTTTTTTACGCTGGGTTGAGGCAAAAAAGGGGATTTACGCAATCCCCTTTTTTGACATCAATCAGTGGCACATAAACCTGTTCAGGTGCCGGAATCGGCGTACTGTTTTATCTTTTCCATCTCTTCGCGGATCATCCCCTCAGCCAGATCTGGCACCACTTCCCATACCACTTTTTCCAATATGGGGTTAGCCAGGCGCTCAATTACAGCACCGGCAACGCGCTCTACTAAACGTTCCAATTCAGCATCGCTCAAGTATGCTGCCCGTGCTTCAACGCGAGGCTTGGTGGCGGCATACTTCCCTTCAGCGACAATCTGGTCCGCGCGTAGATCAATTATTTCAGTTCCTGCAGGGGTAGAATCGGTTTGTGGCGCAACATCGACCGGTGGGACGGGGGCGGTAAACTCGCTGAGACTCGGCAATTCAGGTTCAGCGTCTGCCGCATCAATCTCTGCGCCAGAAGGAAATTCCGCCGTTTCAAATGTTGCATCTGCACTGAAGGGAGCGTCTGTGAGTTGCTCGTCCGCGGCAAAAGGATCGGGGGGAACTTCTACTGCAGGGGGGACTGGTGCAGGGGGTGCTGGCGCTGGCTCCTCCTCTACAGGGGCAAAACTGAAATCGGCGGGGGGAAGAGGTGGGGTTTCATCCACCTCAGGCGCATCCTGGACTGGAGATGCTGGCTCTTCCTGCGTCAGAGATGTCTGCAATGGCTCCTCAGTTGCCTGGGTAGAAGCCAGCTCTTCAAAACTAAAGTCTTCCCGCCCTCCGGTTGCAAAATCTGCTGCCGCGTGTGCCTCAACCGCAGCGCTAGAATCTTGCACGAAAGAGAGGGGTTCCTCCTCCCGCAATGGTGTTGTAACTTCAGTATCTAGCGGAACCACATCATCACTGCGTCCACTGCCAAATTCGGTGGCAGCCACCTGTTCAAACGCGTCGAGGAGACTCTCATCGGGGCTTTTGCCCGGGGTTGCCTGCCATTGCGGAGCCTGCTCCGCCGCTTCGGCCAGCGTTTGCTCAACCTTGTCAATCAGAGCCTGTGATGTAAATGGTTTTGGGACCCACCCTACAGCACCCACCTGAGTCGCGCGCTCTTCATCAAAGGGTTCGAATGTTCCGGCGAGTAATAATACAGGTACGCTGGCGAGATTTGGATCACTTTTCAGCCGTTCACACAGCTGATAGCCATCCAGCCCCGGCATAAAAACATCAGCAAGGACAAGATCAGGACGCCTGTTTTGCGCCGCCTGCAGGGCCTCATCGCCATTACCGGTCAGGACAATTTCGTAATCTTTATCCGCAAATGTTATCTCTACGACCTTCTGGATCGTAACACTGTCATCTGCCAGCAACAGCTGTTTTCCCATCAAAACCTCCTGAGTTCCCTGTTCAGGGCAGTGCTATCTGCAGACAAGCTGCCCACATAGTTGCAAAAATTATAACCACCCGTAGAGTAATTTATATGTATAAAATACAGTTTCGCGCTACTCAATCATAAACGGCACAATAAGTCTGGCTTTGCCAAGCTCGTCAAGGATATGCACCTGCCACTGCCCCACCCACTCGGGCAAAATCTTCTTCGAGGACCAAGTTCTCCAGTTGGAAGAGGATACTGCCAAGCGCACGCGTGCCATCTCCTTACCTTCGTAATACCAGACATGGGTGATCCAAGTATCTTCCTGCGCATCTACCACACGGGTGAAACAGAACAATTGGTCGACAGGACCTTTCACCGTGTTCAGAGAATCGACTGCGTTGCGGTTAACTATGCTACTGGTGATGGCCGCATCGGCTATCTCTAAAGCGTGCAGATTGCCTGGGAGTATCAACATAGCGAATAAACACGCATATATCCACTGCTTCATTTAATTACCCTTTATATAGAATGGGTTGCACTTGAGGCCAGGCGGAAGAACGAGTGCCCGAAGCAAGAAGCTCTATCTGCTGACCTGAAATATTCTTATTTATTCCCATCGCCATGCCCATGCTTGCGGGCATCCAAATGTGGCAGAAAACTGGTCCCAATACTACCACGCAAGGCAAAGTTTTGCAGTATGGTTGCGCCTATATCTGCAAAACTTGTGCGCTCCCCCAAGTCTAACCCCGTGCGAAAACGTGGAGTGTATACCAGCAACGGCACGTATTCTCGCGTATGATCACTCCCCGGCATGGTGGGGTCGCAACCATGATCTGCGCTGATGATAAGGAGATCACTGGCGCGCAACTGAGACAAAAAGCCTCCAAGCCATATGTCAAACTCCTGCAGAGCAGCCGCAAAGCCTATGCTGTCACGCCGATGACCGTAGCCCATGTCGAAATCGATCAGATTAGTAAATATCAGGCCGCGTTCCATCTGCTGCAATAACGCCTGTGTCGCTTCCATCCCTTCGGCATTGCTCGTGGTGCAAACGTGGGTGTCGATCCCCCGCGCACAGAAGATGTCAGAGATTTTCCCAACTGCACATACTTCGATGTTGTGTTCCTGCAACAGGTCGAGCACGGTTAACTGGGGCGGCGGCATGGAAAAATCGCGCCGCCTGCTGGTGCGCACGAACCCATCCTGGGCGTTACCGGTAAAGGGGCGCGCGATCACCCGCCCCACCCTGTATCGATCCAACACAGCGCGCATTTTTGTACAGATAGCGTAGAGCTGCGCTACGGGGATCACATCTTCATGTGCGGCGATCTGAAACACCGAGTCGGTACTGGTATATACGATCGGGCGCCCACTGCGTACATGCTTCGGCCCCAGGCGCTGAATAATCTCGGTGCCGCTAGCGGGGATATTCCCCAAAGGTTCGACCCCTGCAATGTGGGTGAAAGAGCGGATAATTTCCGCCGGGAACCCATCGGCATATACACGAAACGGCTCCGGCATTACCACCCCGGCTATCTCCCAGTGCCCCGTGGTGCTGTCTTTGGCAGCGGAACGTTCTGCCATCCGCCCCCATGCAGCCTGAGGCTTTGCACATGCAGGCACTCCCGCGATTGTAGTTATATGCCCCAGCCCCATCCGCTCCAGGGTGGGGAGGTTCAACGGTCCTGCTACTGTCCCTATATTCCCCAGGGTATTGGCACCTCCATCGTCATACATCTCTGCATCGGGGAGCGCACCACACCCCACTCCGTCAAGCACCAGCAGCACAACACGTTGAAATTCGAGCATCCTTACACCTGACTATCAGCTTTTAGCCACTGCGCCACAATGTCGAGAGCACAGCTGGTACCAACTCGCGATGCTCCGGCACGATACATATCCTGAAGTTGCTCTAGGGTACGAATCCCTCCTGCGGCCTTAATCTTGATACGTTCTCCAACTGCGGCGTGGAGCAACTCCACATCAGCAACGGTCGCACCACCTGCTGCGGTACCGCTAGAGGTTTTGACGTAATCTGCCCCAGCGTTGGCAACACTTAGCGCCGCAAGTCGCTTCTGTGCAGGGTTCAGATTACAGCACTCGATGATAACTTTTAGGGGAACAGAACCACACACATCCTTTATCTGGCGAATTTCAGCCTCGATATCGGCATAGCGCTCATCTTGAATCCACCCTTGCTGCACCACCACATCGAGCTCCTGCGCGCCGCCCTGCAGCGCCTGTTGCGCTGCAAAAACTTTAGTGGAAGTGCATTCAAAACCGGCAGGAAATCCTATCACGGTACACACCCGCACATCGCTGCCATACACTTGTTTTGCCGCTAGAGGCACATACACCGGGGGGATGCATACTGCAGCAAAACCGTATTCAACCGCCTCCTCACATACGCGCATAATCTGTTTTTTCTGCGCGGCGGGGCTAAGCAGGGTGTGCTCGATAATAAAACTTGGAGGACAATCCAGCACCGCAGACATCAGGTACGGTAGTCTGCATTAATCTTGACGTATTCGTACGTCAAGTCGGAAGTGTAGTAGGCGCTGCTCCCCTGCCCCAGATGCAGATCGAGGGTAACGCAGAACTCCTTATTCTGCAGCACCTCAGTCGCTAACGCCTCCTGCTCCGGACCAGTACTCAGACCGTTGCTAACCACCTGAATCTGATCAAACCAGATATCCACCTTGTCCGCATCCACCTCTGCATCGGAGTAACCCAGGGCTGCTATGATCCTCCCCCAGTTGGCGTCCTCACCAAAAAACGCCGTCTTCACCAAGTTTGAGGTTGCTACACTGCGTGCCGCTTCCTTCGCCTCGGTTGTGCTGCGCGCCCCCTGCACATGGATCTGCACCACTTTGGTAGCACCTTCGCCGTCACGCACGATCATCTTCGCCAGATCGAGCAGAACCTTATTGAGCTGAAGCTGAAAATCTTCTGCGCCAGCACTACCGGGAACAATCTCCACATCCCCTGCCTGCCCGTTGGCCATCACCAACACCATATCGTTGGTGGAGGTATCCCCATCCACAGTTATGGAGTTGAACGACTGCTCCACCGCAATACTCAAACTCTGCTGGAGCAATTCTGCCCCCACCCTGGCATCGGTAACTACAAATCCGAGCATGGTAGCCATGTTGGGATGGATCATTCCCGCACCCTTGGCTATCCCGAGGAGCGTGCCATGCTGCTGCGCAGCCTGTAGTGATGCGACAGAAACCTTACTGAATTGATCAGTAGTCATGATCGCTTCAGCCACCGCCTCTGCCTTTGCAGCGGAGCGCGTGCGCACCAGTTGCGGTATCACCGCATCCAGGCGCTCACCCGGAAGCTGCACTCCGATAACTCCGGTGGAAGCAAGGGCAACCAGATCCTCTGCAATCTCTAACGCTGCAGCAAGGGTATTGCCGTTGCGCTGTGCGGTGTTCAACCCCTGGGTTCCAGTGCACGCATTCGCATTGCCACTGTTGATTAGAACCGCTTGGCATTTGCCTGCACGTATCCGCGGGCGCGTAATCTGCAGGGGCGCGGCCACCACTTTGTTGCGGGTAAACACCCCGGCGCAGGTGGCAGGCACATCGGAATAAATAAGACCGCAGTCGGGGCGTTCGCTTTGTTTTATCCCCGCGTTGGCAACCGCGAAACTGAACCCTTTTACGTGTGTCTTTACAGGTGTCATCTGTGTTCTCCTGGTATCTGCCTTAAGCCTAACGTCCGCAGCACCTTTTATACTTCTTGCCACTGCCGCACGGGCACGGTTCATTGCGTCCCACTTTTTCCTCAGTACGCACCACGGTCTGGGGTTGTTTAGGCTCATCGCTGCGGTTGGTGATAACTTTGCGCCGCTTCTGCTCTGCTTCCATCTGCTCTACATCACGCTCTTGTACTAATTGCACCACAAACAGTTTCTGAATCGCCTCCTGACGGATGCGTCCCATAACCTCTATAAACAGATTGTATGCCTCGCGCTTGTACTCTTGCTTGGGGTTTTTCTGCCCATAGCCGCGCAGTCCAATCCCCTCTTTCAGGTGATCAATAGAGAGAAGATGATCTTTCCATTTACTGTCTATCACCTGCAGGAGCAACACCTTCATCAGGTATTCAAACACCTTGGTGGTGAGTTCCTCTTCCCGCTCTTCCAGACGCTTGAACACCTCCTGCTTCAGACTCTGCTCCAGTTCAGCTTGCGTAGTGCGATCCTCTTCGCCAGGCAGTTGCGGCCAGAAGTGGAACTGGCTGTGGAAATCATCTGCGAGGGAGGAGAGGTTCCAGTCCTGCATCGGAGTTTTCTCCGGACAGAAGGTTGCCACCATATCCTCCACCATCTCTTCAATCATGGCATTCCAGGTCTCACGGATATCTTCTCCCCCCAGCACTTCGCGACGCTGGGTATAGATCACCTCGCGCTGGCGGTTCATAACATCATCGTACTCAATCAGATGCTTACGCACCTCGAAGTTCTGCCCTTCCACTTTTTTCTGTGCATTTTCTATCGCGCGCGAAATGATCCCATGTTCAATAGGCTCATTCTCGGGAATTTTAAGCTTTTCCATCACGTAGGAGACACGCTGGCTGCCGAAAATGCGCAACAAATCATCTTCAAGGCTCAGATAGAAGCGGCTCGCCCCCGGGTCTCCCTGACGTCCGGCGCGCCCACGCAGCTGATTGTCGATGCGGCGCGATTCGTGACGCTCGGTGCCAAGGATGTACAGTCCCCCTGACTCAAGAACCTCTTCACGTTCGGAATTGCACTGGGCAGTAAACTGCTCCAGCAGTTCAGCAAAGCGCTCGGGATCGCCACTGGCTCCCGTTGCGGCTTCCGCCATCATCTCGGCATTACCTCCCAGAACGATGTCGGTACCGCGACCCGCCATGTTGGTTGCGATGGTCACCGCACCGGCGCGCCCTGCCTGGGCTACAATCTCCGCTTCCATAGCGTGGTGTTTAGCGTTCAACACATTGTGTTTAACTCCACGTTTTTTGAGTTTTTCCGCCAGACGCTCCGAATTTTCTATAGAGATGGTACCCACCAGCACCGGTTGACGCCGTGCATTACACTCCACAATATCTTCAATAACCGCGTTGAATTTTTCCGCTTCGGTTTTGTAGATAAGATCGGCAAAGTCATGCCGCTTACTCGGGCGATTGGTGGGGATAACGACCACATCGAGCTTATAGATTTCAGAAAACTCCTGCGCTTCGGTATCTGCAGTTCCCGTCATCCCTGCAAGTTTGTCGTACATGCGGAAGTAGTTCTGAAAGGTGATAGTAGCGAGGGTCTGATTCTCTTTTTCAACCGTGACCCCCTCTTTGGCCTCCACCGCCTGGTGCAGCCCGTCACTCCAGCGCCGGCCCGGCATCAGACGTCCGGTGAACTCGTCTACAATGCACACCTCTCCATCTTTAACGACGTAGTCCACCTCTTTTTTGAACAGCGCATGCGCCTTGAGCGCCTGATTCACATGGTGGAGTAATTCGATATGTCTGGGATCGTACAGATTATCCACCCCGAGGATCTTCTCCACCTTTGCCACGCCATTCTCGGTTAATGCGGCGCTTTTGGCCTTTTCATCCACGGTGTAGTCGCCGGTGAACTCTTTTTCGGTCTGCCCCACTTTGCCTGCATTGCGGTGTTCGATAATCTCACCCCGCGTCAGACGTGGAATCACGTTGTTTGCCTGGGTGTAGAGGTCACTGGAGACATCGCTGGGGCCAGAGATGATCAAGGGGGTACGCGCTTCATCAATCAGGATAGAGTCAACCTCATCCACAATGGCAAAATTCAGATCGCGCTGTACATACTCATCCAGATCGAACTTCATGTTGTCGCGCAGATAGTCGAAGCCGAACTCATTATTGGTACCGTAGGTAATATCGAACTGATACGCATCTTTGCGCTCCTCATCCGAAATTCCGTGCACAATGCAGCCCACGCTCAAACCCAGAAAATTGTACAGGCGCCCCATCCATTCGGAGTCACGTTTTGCGAGGTAGTCGTTCACCGTCACCACATGCACCCCTTTACCGGGCAGGGCATTCAAATAGGTTGCCAGGGTCGCAACCAGGGTTTTCCCCTCCCCGGTCTTCATCTCCGCAATCTTGCCCTGATGCAACACCATCCCACCGACAAGCTGAACATCGAAATGACGCATTTCCAATACGCGCCAGGCTGCTTCACGCACTACGGCGAAAGCCTCGGGGAGTAGCTCGTCCAGGGTTTCGCCCTGCTCTAGGCGTTGGCGGAATTCAGCCGTTTTCCCCTGCAGGGCTGTGTCATCAAGCTCTTTTATCTGCGCTTCCAGAGAGTTAATCTTATCTACCATAAATTGCATGCGCTTAAGTTCGCGCTCATTTTTGGTGCCGAAAATCTTTTTTGCTATGGAACGGATCATCGATTTCTCCGCTTGGGTTAGTCATTCGCTGCCTAAGCCAGAACAGTCTGAAAAAAGGCAGAAATATCAGCTAAAAAGGACAAAATTTTACAGCTAAAAAACAGGCTCAAAAGTATCACAATCACACCTGAGCGACAAGTATTAACACAGTACACTTTAAGGATGAGAACGCCTAATATGAAGCCTTGACTTTCTTGCCTATTTGGCTACATTGCCAAATAGGCTACAAATGGGCTAGCGTCACATTTCCACCACATCTAAGACACCTCCAGGGAGACAACCAATGTTTAAATACTTAAAATCGAACCTGGCTACACTGGGCATAATACCGCTACTCCTGCTCTTGTGCGCACTGGGGGGGTGCAACAACACCAATAGCGGCACAGAAGAGCGCACCCCGGTACACCAGGCCACCGGCATTCCCCGCTTGGTAGATCTAGGGGCAGAC
Organism: uncultured Desulfuromonas sp.; assembly: GCA_964508035.1. GTDB lineage: Bacteria > Desulfobacterota > Desulfuromonadia > Desulfuromonadales > Desulfuromonadaceae > JAIVHC01. The sequence goes on along the minus strand of CAZDRL010000002.1, from coordinate 36,749 downwards.
AAATGTATCCCATGTCAGAAGATGGCGCCGCTGTTGGAACAACTGAAACAAGATTTCCACGCTGAGATGGGGGTGGAGTTCATCGATGTATGGAAAAACAAAGAACAGGCCGCGGCGTATAATGTCAAAATGATCCCCACGCAGATCTTTTATGCTCCCGATGGCACGGAGTTGTACCGCCACGTGGGTTTCTACAGTCGGAAGGAAATCATACAAAAATGGGCGGAACTGGGATATCGCTTCGAGGATAACAACTGATGCTGCAACAGGTGCTTTCAAGCATGAGCCAAGCGGTTTCTGGTGCCCCGCTGTTAGCCCTTGTGGCCGCGTTTGGCTGGGGGATTTTAAGCATCATCCTCTCGCCGTGTCATCTGGCAAGTATTCCGCTGATTGTGGGGTTTATTAACGGGCAGGGAAAAATCAGCATCCGCCGCGCATTTGTGGTCTCGACGCTGTTCAGCATCGGGATTTTGCTCTCAATCGCCCTGATCGGGCTCGCTACCGCTGTGGCCGGGCGCATGCTCGGCAATCTGGGCCCATGGGGCAACTGGCTTGTTGCAGGGATATTTATTCTGTTTGGTCTCCACCTTATGGGGGTGGTGGCGGTGCCATTTTCTGCCCCGGGGCACATAGGGATGCAGCGCAAAGGATTACTTGCTGCCTTCATCTTGGGACTGATTTTCGGCATAGCGCTGGGACCATGTACGTTTGCATTTATGGGGCCGGTTCTAGGGGTTGCGTTCAGCGCCGCGGCAGAAAGCATGCTCTACGCCACGCTGCTGTTGCTCGCTTACGGAATTGGCCACTGTGCAGTGATTGTCCTAGCCGGAACCTTTACCGAAACAGTGCAACATTACCTGAACTGGAACGAGCACTCGAAGGGGGCAGTGATCCTAAAACAGGTCTGCGGTTTTCTGGTGGTGTGTGGCGGTCTGTGGCTTATTTTTACAGCCCCATTGTAAGACATATTCATGCTGGGCGGGTAAAACAACAGCGCGCACACCACTTCTGTCTAGACCAAAATGGAGGGGCAATTCGCGGATTCTCATCTCCACAAATTGCCTCTACGCCTCAGTTCTGAATATCTTCTAACTTCAGCTCGCTGATGGCGAGTTCGCGCAGCTTGAATTTCTGAATCTTGCCGCTGGCGGTCATGGGGAATTCATCTACAAACTTTATGTAGTACGGAATTTTGTAGTTGGCAATCTGCCCGCGACAGAAACTCTTCACACCCTCTTCGGTCAGCGTTGCCCCATCTTTGAGTTTAATCGCCGCCATCACCTGTTCGCCGTACTTGCGATCCGGCACTCCGTACACCTGCACATCAGCTATAGCAGGGTTGGTATAAAGAAACTCCTCAATCTCACGCGGATAGATGTTTTCTCCCCCCCGGATAACCATGTTTTTGATCCGCCCAGTGATCTTGCAGTAACCGTTCTCATCCATGATCGCCAGATCCCCGGTGTGGAGCCAGTTGTCAGCATCAATCGCCTTGGCGGTGGCATCTTCCATCTTGTAATACCCCTTCATCACGTGGTAACCGCGGGTACACAATTCTCCCTGCTTGCCAGGAGGGAGGGTTTCACCGGTTTCGATATCGATAATTTTCACCTCCACCTCTGGCAGAGCACGCCCCACCGTGGAAACACGCAGCTCAATGGGATCATCGGTGCGGGTTTGGGTGATAACCGGAGATGCCTCTGTCTGACCATAGGCAATAGTGATCTCGTCACAGTGCATATCGCGAATTACACGCTTCATCACTTCGATGGGGCATGGAGAACCGGCCATAATCCCCGTGCGCAGCGAAGAGAGATCGAAGTGCTCAAAGGTTGGGTGATCAAGTTCGGCGATAAACATGGTGGGCACCCCGTGGAGAGCGGTGCACTTTTCTGCCTCCACCGCCTGCAGCACTTTCTCGGGCGCAAACGTTTCTACTGGCACCATTGTTGTACCATGGGTGACACAGGCCATAACTCCGAGCACGCAACCAAAACAGTGGAAAAACGGCACCGGGATGCACAGGCGATCTTTTTCACTAAAGCGCATACATTCGCCGATGTTGAACCCGTTGTTAACGATATTGTAGTGGGTGAGCATCACCCCTTTCGGGAATCCGGTGGTTCCCGAGGTGTACTGCATGTTGATAACCTCGTGCACCGTTAGACTTTGTTTCACCGCCGCAAACTCTGCAGCGGAGACCTTCTCCCCATGTGCTTCGATCTCCTCAAAATTCAACATTCCCGTGGGAGTATCTGGACCAATAAACACCGCATGCCGCAGAAAAGGGAGTTTAGCGCTCTTGAATTTGCCATCCGTGGCGCTGTCGAGTTCCGGCACCACGTTGCGCACGGTCTTCACGTAGTCGGTATCTTTGAAACCAGAAACCATAAACAGCGCGCATGAATCGGACTGATTCAGGACATATTCAAGCTCTGAAGATTTGTAACTGGTGTTTACCGTCACCAGTATCGCGCCCATTTTGGCACTTGCAAACTGCAGAATCACCCATTCAGGCACATTGGTGGCCCAGATTGCAATATGCTCCCCTTTTTTAATCCCCATTCCGAGCAGCCCGCGTGCTACCCGGTCACACAGCGCATTAAATTCGGCATAGGTGTAGCGCAGGCCTCGGTCCGGATACACCAGAGCATCGTTGTCAGGAAAACGCTCTGCCATCTGTTCCAAAATGCCACCTACGGTACTATCCAACAGTCCTGCCATGATTCAAATCTCCTTTAGTGTACTTAAAACAAACCACGGTTTGACGCTGCCAAACACGGGTTTAGCGTGGATAACAATGTGATTTTAAAACGTTTTTTTGAATATCATAGCAGAGGCAACAGGTCAAATCAAAACTGCCACGGCGTATATACTGCCGCGCCCGGAAACGCGCGAGGTGCCCGTTGAAATGGAGCCACATCTCTGAGCTGAACAGAGACTGATACTCGAGTGAAAAACCTTACGTCAGCTCAGCGCTCTGCTTTCGTCGCTACAATCCGCCGGCACGCATTGACTAACGCCGAGGAGATATTGCGACTTTTGGAAAGCTTACGCAGATCCTGCCCGCTCAGAGTTGAGAGGAACCTGATTGCCTGACTTAAAGGGGTGCGTGGATGCATAGTAAGCGCAAGGCGGATACTGTAGTTTTTCATCCATTCACGATTGAGGAGAATGATGCGGATCAGTTCCTCGTTGGAACTGCGATTCTGGCACAGAAGAAGCACCTCTTTTTCGGTGATGCGCGGATTTTTCAGCACCGCGCTACTTACCTGCTTGTTGCTGTCCTTGATAAGGAGTGAGCGCCATTCTTTGTCTCCACTCATGGCAAGTTTTATCTTATCTCCAACACCCAACTCCTGGATCGTCTGATACTTCGTCAGCGCCTCCAGCTCATCGACAAGCTCATCGGCTACAGTGTCGGAATCAGGTTTTTGCTCGTCCTCCAAAGGCTCCGCATCATCTTCGGGGCTTTCGCCCTCTGCCTCGTCCAGCTTTGCTGCTGCTTTTGCCGCTGCTGCCTCTAAGCGTGAAGCGACAATGCCATGTATCTCCGTAGTCGCCTGCGGATTGGTGGCAGCAGCTTTAAGTTCTGCAGGGCTCAGGGCAAACGGGCTTTTGGGATCAAAGAAAAATAAGAGCACCTCGTAGGAACAGAGCGAAAAAATCTCTGCCCACCTCTCTTCGGGAACGGATGAGTTGGGGCGCAGAATAATCAAGGTTGGCAGATCGGAGCGGCGCGCACGCAGGATAAACTCAAGGATGCGCCAATCAAGATCAGGATCGCGCAACATCGGTTTCAGTGCCATAACGCTGCTGTTTTTCATCCCCTCTAAACACAACTCTTTTACACGTTCATCTGGAGTACGGGTGTAAAACAGATACCAGAGCATAACCTGGTCAGGCATAGAAAGGGGCAGATGCCCAGCTACCGCACGGCGTTTTTCTTCCTCTCCGGCAGCGGGAGAAACAAGACGGGCAACCTCAGTTGAGATCTGCAGCTGCCCGTCATTATCCTGTTTACGCTTTATCTTATCGGTCAATGATTAACTATCCTTCTGCATTATTTTCTGCAAGAATTTTAGCGGTCAGGTTCGAAGGAACCTCTTCGTAGTGAGAAAACTCCATGGTGAATAAACCTCTATCGGAAGTCATGGAACGCAGCTCTGGTGCATAACGCAGCACCTCAGCCATGGGCACATGGGCCTTAAGGGCCTGACTGCCAGCCTGCGGCTCCACCCCCAACACTCTACCACGACGGGAGTTTATATCCCCGATCACATCGCCCACACAGTCATCCGGCATGATCACTTCCATCTCCATAATTGGCTCCAGAAGCACCGGTTTGGCCTGTTCCATCCCTTTTTTGAACGCCATGGAACCCGCAATTTTAAACGCCATCTCCGATGAATCCACCGAGTGATGGGATCCATCAAACAATGTTGCCTTTACATCCACCACCGGAAAACCCCCAAGGACACCGCGCTGCATCGCTTCTTGAATCCCCTTGCTGACTGCGGGGATATACTGGCGCGGCACCACCCCGCCAACAATTTTATCTACAAACTCATACCCTCCGCCAGACTCCAGCGGTTCCAGTTCAACCCATACGTCGCCATACTGCCCGCGCCCGCCAGACTGTTTTTTGTATTTGCTCTGCAAGCTTGCTTTACGTCGGATGGTCTCGCGATACGGCACCTTTGGCACATGCATCTCTACATCCACACCATACTTGCGTTTGAGTTTCTCCACCGCTACTTCAATGTGTACTTGCCCCATCCCGGAGAGGATCATTTCATGGGTCTGTTCATCCCGGGTGACCTGCAGGGTTGGATCTTCCTCCATCAGGCGCTGCAACCCGGAGACAATCTTCTCTTCAGCCCCTTTACTGCACGCCTTGAGGGAGAAGGATATCACCGGCTTCATCTGTATGACGCTCTCATAGCGGATCTTTTCTTTGGCGCTGCACAGGGTATCGCCGGTAGCGGTGATCTTCATCTTTGCCACCGCGACTATATCTCCGGCGCGGGCACAGTCCACCGGCACTTGCTTTTTCCCCTCTATCTCCAACAGTTGCCCTACACGCTCCTCTTTACCCTGGGTAGAGTTATATACCGTGGAGTCAGAATTGAGTGTCCCGGAATACACCCGAAACAGGGTAAGTTTGCCGGAATAAGGATCGTTGATGGTTTTAAACACCATAGCAGAAAAAGGTGCAGCATTGTCGGGGTGTCGCTCCACCATCTCCTCCGTATCAGGATTGACACCAATCTGCACCCCTTTGTCCACTGGGGAGGGGAGACAATCGGTTATATAGTCAAGGAGCTGGCGCACCCCGATATTTGCGGTAGCGCTGCCACACAGAACCGGGGTAAAGGTGCCGGTCAGGGTTCCTTCGCGCAACCCACGAATTATCTCATCGCGCGAGAGCTCTTCCCCTTCAAGATATTTTTCCATCAGGGCATCATCGGCATCAGCCACCGCTTCAAGCAGCTGCGTGCGCAACCGCTGCGCCTCATCTACATACTCGGCAGGTATTTCCTCTTCGGTGTAGGTACCTTTTTCATCAAACTGATAGATTCTCGCCTTCATGTTCACCAGATCGATGATGCCGCGAAAATTATCTTCCGCTCCAATCGGGATGTTGACCGGAACCCCGCGGCACCCGAGCATTTTCTCCATATCGTCTACGGCGCGGAGAAAATCGGCACGCTCTCGATCCATCTTATTTACAAACGCGAGCATCGGAATCTCGTACTCTTCTGCCCACTCCCATATTTTATGGGTTTGGGTTTTAACCCCGCTAATAGCGGAGACAATCATCACCGCTCCCCCCAGAATGCGCATGCAGTTGCGCGTATCGTGGAGAAAGTTGGAATACCCCGGGGTGTCAACCAAATTGAGATTGAAATCTTTCCACACGCAGTGATTCAAGCTCGAGCTGATAGTGATTTTGCGCTTAATCTCCTCAGGCTCAAAATCCATGCTAGAGCTGCCCTCATCCACTTTGCCGAAGCGCGTCGTCATGCCGGTGTTGAATAGCATCGCCTCAACCAATGAGGTTTTACCCGCACCTCCATGTGCAACAATGCCCACATTCCTCAATTTCTCCGTGTGATTTGCTCCCATGGGTACTCCTTTCATAGTGGTAATGCCGTATGAAGAACGGATCTGAGCGGATCGCACCAGGTGTGCTCTTCATGTTCCACGGACAAAAAAACCCGCCGGACATAGTCCTGACGGGGTTAAGTTATCGGTTGAGCATATACAGTTGCCGCAGTCCATCGAGGGTCAGTTGCCCCTCTACGGCGTCAATAGAGGTGGCAGCTTTCGCAATCTGCTCGGCCAACCCCCCGGTGGCGATAACCTGGGGATGATCTTTAACCTCGGCTTTCATGCGCATAACTATCCCATCCACGAGGCCGGCGTAGCCGAACAACAGCCCCGACTGCATACTGTTGACCGTGTTCCGCCCCACTACCAAAGGGGGGAGTTCAAGAGAGACCCGGGGCAACTTGCTCGCGTTTTCGTGCAGGGCATCGGCGGAGATTCTCACCCCCGGAGCGATGGCGCCCCCCTGATACACCCCGTCGGCACTGATATAGTCAAAGGTGGTCGCGGTGCCAAAGTCTACGATTATCAAAGCACTTTTGTAGCGTGCATACGCAGCAACCGCATTCACAATACGATCGGCGCCAACCTCGCGTGGATTGTCGTAAGCGATCTTCATCCCGGTTTTAATCTGCGTGTTCACCACAAGAGGTTCAACCCCGCAGTACCTGCGACTCATCCGCGTAAGCGCATCAAGAAGGGGGGGTACCACGCACGAAATAATTACTGCGTTTACCTGCGAAATCTGAAAGCCACTATAAGTCATAAGGTCGTTCAACAGCATGGCGCATTCGTCATCCGTACGCGACTGATCGGTACGGATGCGCCAGTCGTGCAGGAGCTTGTCTTCATGGAAGAGCCCCAGAACTGTGTTGGTGTTACCTACGTCGACAACCAGTAGCATATATTTCAGCGCTTCCTTTCTATAAAAACTGCGCTAATTGTACCCACGCGCATCTTGTGTAGCAATTCAAACCCCTACCGGTCGAACATCTCCAGAGTAGATCGGGGTGGTTTCTGCCCCGGTAGTAAGCAGGAGTGCTCCATCTTCAGCTATCCCCGCCACCGTACCCCGCACCGGGGTGGAACCGGTATCAACTTCCACCACGGTACCAACAAGGTCGAACAGTGCCTCCCACGCCAGGCGTATCGGGACAAAACCGTGCCCTAGCAACAGATTGTACAGGGTTTCAATTTCACTGAACAGGGTGCGCACAAACTGAACGCGATCCACACGTTGCCCTGTTTCGATGCGGACTGAGGTCGCTGGATAGCGTAAATCGGGAGGGAACTGATCTTGTTCCATGTTCAGATTCACCCCTATCCCCAGAATTACATGGTGAATCCCCTCGGTTTCGCCGCTCAACTCGTTGAGCAGACCCGCAATCTTTTTTCCATTCAGGAGAATATCGTTGGGCCATTTCACATTCACACTTACGCCACAGCTTTTTTCCAGCGCGCGCGCTACTGCCACTGCCGCAAGGAACGTAAGTTGGGTTGCTTCGCTCAATCCCAAGGTGGGGCGGAGAATAATTGAAGTGTAGATATTGACCCCGGCCGGAGAGCTCCATGGTCGCCCCATGCGGCCGCGCCCGGCACTCTGGCTGTCAGCCACCACCACACTCCCCTCCGGTGCGCCTTGATCCGCAAGAACCTGCGCTCTGAGATTGGTGGAATCAATCTCCGCGTGATACTCGATCTGACATCCGATTCTGGAAGTATCCAGCCCTATTTCAATCGCAGCGGGGAGCAAGAGGTCCGGGCGGCCACTCAGCTTGTATCCCTGCGAAGGGACAGCTTCAATCTCATACCCGTCTGCGCGCAACTTATTGATATGCTTCCATACCGCAGTGCGACTGACCCCAAGGTTCAAGCTCAACTCCGCACCGGAGATAATCTGCCCCTCGTGTTCCAGAAACATGCGTACGATAGCTTCACGCAAACGGTTTTGCTCCATGGGTTGATATTCCTCAACTGCTCAGTGCAGAAAACTTAGGACAGCGGTCTAACGAAACAACATCGAAATATCCGTGGCGCGGCTCGAATGAGTCAGCGCCCCAACCGAGATCAGATTTACCCCAGTTGCCGCAATATCCGCCACGGTATCCAGATTAACCCCGCCAGAGGCCTCGGTTACAGCCTTGGAACCGATCAACGCAACCGCTTCAGACATCTGTTCCAGCGTCATATTATCGAGCATGATAATATCTGCTCCAGCCGCAAGCGCTTCGCGCACATCATCTAAGGTTTCGGTCTCCACCTCAATCTTCAAGGTATGCGGGGCACTGCGGCGCGCGCCCGCAACTGCCGCGCTGATCCCCCCGGCGGCGGCGATATGATTCTCTTTGATCAGTACGCCATCATACAACGAGGTGCGGTGATTCTGCGCCCCTCCCATCCGCACTGCGTATTTTTCCAACACCCGCAAGCCCGGGGTGGTTTTGCGTGTATCCACAATAATTGCATCGGTGTGTGCTACCGCGGCAACAAAACGTGCCGCAGTGGTGGCCACACCACTCATGCGCTGAAGCAGATTCAGTGCCACCCGCTCTCCTTGAAGCAAAACACGAGCATCACCTTTAATCCACGCAAGCACATCCCCACTCTGCACCTTGTTGCCGTCAAACTTCAGCGGCTCAAATGCCACGTCCGGGTCCAGAGTGGTAAAAACCTGGCGCGCCACATCGAGACCAGCAAGGGTAAAGTTCTCTTTTGCAACCAGTTCCGCGCGGCGGATCGTTCCTGCCGGAACCGTTGCCATAGTGGTGACATCCCCGCTGCCGATATCTTCCTGCAGCGCCCGCTTTATAATTTCAGCAATTTCAAGCACATTGCACCCCGTACGCAAATAGATGAATAAAATCTATAAGTAATTGATAATACTATTCGTGTACCATATTATTGAAAACTCGGGCAAGAACAAAGTATCCTTATCCTGCCCCTCCTAACGCCTGCTCCCCCGCACTTGTGCAAGGTGGGAACAGGGCAACAATTCCACCCTGAAGCCAGGGGTAATGATTTACACTGCAGCCATTGTAAGGCAGAATACCGTGCAGAATCGATATTGTTCAAACTGCACACACCGCACATAAAAACTCAGGAGAATGGTATATGCTCAAACACGTTGTTTCCATGTATGTCTCAAGCAAAACCCTGAAACTCTCCGCCGTTCCAACTCCCTGGCGGCGTAATTTTCTGCTCTTACTCTGCGTTATCCCCCTCGTATCGTTGAGTGCATGTGTAAGTAAGCACACCTACGATCAGCAGTTGCACCAAAGCGAATCCCTCTCTTCGCAAATAGATAAGCTAAAAGCAAACATCGACAACCTTAAGGATGAGCTAAATGGCACCAGAACCAAGCTTGCCGACTGCCGTTCCGAACTGGAACAAAAAAGGCTTGAGTTTGAGTCAGAGAAAGAGCGCCTCAGCAGCATCTATGCCGCGCGTGAGGGCAAAACCGCGCGCTCGGTAGCGGAGTTAAGACAGGAGATAGCGCACCTGCAACAGGATAAGGTCACACTCCTTGATGAAGTGGGGATGTTAGAAAGTGAGACCACGCGCCTGGAGCAGGAACTCGAACGGGAGCAGATTGCACGCGAGGCGCGCATCGCCAAGGTATCCAGCACCTACAATGAACTGGTGGAAAACCTGGAACAGGAGCTGGAGCGCGGCGAACTCACCATCAAGCAGCTTAAAAACAAGCTCAGTGTAAATATGGTGGGACAAATCCTGTTTGCCTCAGGCACTGCCACCCTGACTGAAGATGGAAAGCGGGTATTAAAACAGGTGGGTACAAGTCTGCAAAAAATAGCCGACAAGCGCATCTGCGTGGAGGGACATACAGACAACCTCGCCATTGCATCAAGCCTGCGCGAGGTGTTCCCCTCCAACTGGGAGCTTGCTGCGGCACGCGCGGCAAACGTCGTCCATTTTCTACAGGATGAAGTTGGAATCAGCGGGAAAAGACTTGAGATCCGCGCCATGGGCCCATACCAGCCGGTGGCGGACAACTCCACCCCTGAAGGGCGCGCGCAAAATCGCCGGATTGAGATTGTGCTCGCCGAAATGGAATAAAACCGTAGCGAAGATCACCCGTAGGGGCGCTTCACGAAGCGCCCCTACGCATTAATATGACGCGCCGTCAGGTGTTGAGTTCGCGCCAGACCAGAAGCCAGTCTTTTTCAAAATTGATATCATCCAGAGGCATTACTGGGCTGCGTCCTGATTCTGGAGTGCGGATAACATCGTATCTGCACTCTTTATCCAGCGCGAGAGAATGTGCGATATCCAGGTCATCCTGCAGCCCTGCGACACCATCCACAAAAAAACCTTCTACACGCCCCTCGGTATAGAAAACCAGAGTTGCTTCGGCGGATGTATAAATGCGGATACAGCCGTTAAAACGCTCCGCCTCCAGATAGGCAAGCAGGCGCGCGCTATCGAGAAAGCGCACCAACTGCGCCTCAATCTCCACCTGCCCCCGACATATCCGCGCTACATAGGGAACAAGCTCACTTTCGAGGCGATACACCCTGATCGCCCCGCTGTTCAGTTGCAAGGCGCGAAACAGTTCAAGCTGGGCTTCATAACCGGAAAAGCGCGCGTTATCACTTTCAAACAGGACAGCGACTATATTCCCATCCTGAAAACATATAACTCCAACTTGGGGAGTTAAATCGAAATGGAGATAACCGCTGAAACGGTTGGAGCGGAAGCGTTCAAGCAGTTGCGGGATTTTTACCCGCTGCGAAGCATCAAACTGTTTCACGGTTATTCCACGCGGGAGAATCAGGGTATGCATAACTCCTCCATTGCTTCTTGTTTTACCTCCCACTTCGACAAACACGCCTCCAATTCGGTTCTCACCTCTGCGTGTTGATCAGCCTTGGAGTTAAAGCGTGTCTGATCTGCGTACAGCTGTGGATCGGCAAGTTCCTGTTCCAACAGAGTCTGGCGTTGCTCTAGCGTGGCAATCTGCTGTTCCAGCCCTTCCACCTCTTTTTCCAGTTTGCGCCGCAGTTTCTGTTCCTCGCGGCGGCGGGCGTGATCCTGCTTGCGCTGCTCCTTGTCCACATCTGGAGTAGTGCCCGCCGAAGAGGTGTGTTGCGCCAGAGTCTCCACCCGCTCGCTACTGTGGCCCCCCACCCCTTCCCCTTGTTTGGCCCGCAGGAAATCCGCATAATTACCCGGATATGCCTCCACCATCCTGGCATTTACATCCACTACGCGCGTCGCAAGTTGATCTACAAAATAGCGGTCGTGGGATACAAACACCAAAGTACCACTATAGCCGCTTAAAGCCTCCAACAATACATCCTTGGACTCCAGATCAAGGTGGTTGGTAGGCTCATCCAGCAACAGCAGATTGGCAGGACGCAGCAGTAGAATTGCAAGCGCAAGGCGATTACGCTCCCCACCGGAAAGCACCTTCACCGGCTTGTGCACATCGTCGCCACTGAAGAGGAAGCTGCCGAGCACATCACGCAGGCGCGGCACCATATCTATCGGAGAGTGCGCGGTTATCTCCTCCAGCACGGTCTTGCTCTCATCAAGAACCTGTGCCTGATCTTGGGCGAAGTACGCCATCTCCACATTGTGTCCGAGTATCCGTTCTCCGGCACTGGGCTGTTCTACCCCGGAGAGCAGGCGCATCAGAGTGGATTTTCCCGCCCCGTTTGGACCTACGAGCACCACGCGCTCCCCGCGGGTTACACACAGATTAACATGGTTAAGTACCAGGTTATCCCCGTACTGCTGGGCGGCGTGCTTGAGAGTCACCAGCTCCTTGCCGCTACGCGGAGGAGAGGGGAACTTGAACGCAATTTTTTTGCGTTGCGGCGGAACCTGGATGCGCTCAATCTTTTCCAGCTGCTTAACCCTGCTCTGCACCTGAGATGCCTTATTAGCCTGATAGCGAAAGCGGCTGATAAAGGCTTCGATACGTGCAACCTCCTCATCCTGCTGCTGTTTTTCTGCCCGCAGCGCAGCAACACGGCGGTCGCGCTCCTGCAGATACAGCGAATAGTTCCCCGGGTATTCCGCCAGGACACCATTCCAAACCTCAACTATGCGCTCCACCACCTGATCCATGAAGAATCGATCGTGCGAGACCAACACCACGGTGCCGGGATAATTGCACAGATACTGTTCGAGCCAGTCGCGCGCGGGCAGATCGAGGTGGTTGGTGGGTTCATCCAGCAACAGCAGATTGGGACGCTGCATCAACAGACGTGCAAGGGCGATCCGCATTTGCCATCCGCCCGAAAAAGTCTCACTCGGTTTGTCCCAGTCCTGTGTGGTAAAGCCAAGACCGTGGAGCACCCGTGCCAGATCAGCCTCCAGGGTAAAACCACCCTGCTGGCGGAATTGCTCCTGCACCTCGGCATAGCGTGCGAGCTGATCTTCGTGCGCGTCGAGGGCGATCTGCTGTTCCAATTTCTTCATCTCGCGCCCGAGAGCCAGCACTTCGGTACATGCACTTTCAACTTCGGCGTACAGACTCCGCCCCTGGTAGCACAACCCCTCTTGCGGCAGGTAGCCCACGGTGGTGCCCTTCGCCAGAATGATGTCACCTTTGTCTGGCTCCACCTGCCCGGCCAACATTTTCAGCAGGGTGGTTTTCCCTGCACCGTTCGCCCCGCACAACCCTACCCGCATACCGGGGCGCAGATGCCAACTCACTCCGGAAAACAGAGTACGCGCAGGAAAGGTAAGTTCTATTTTCTGTAACTGCAGCATAGGTCTCTCAAAAAACAGCTCTTAAAAAAACAGGTTCACACCCGAATCTGAGGTAAAACCTGAAACACACATATAAGATATTGATTATGCGGGACAACTCAACGCAGGGCACGCTGTTCGCCATCTCGTGCCGGACTAGACATCCACGGATATGGGGGTCGATGTCGAGTGCACCCAGGGTTTTTCTTTGCCATATTGACTTACAGAACAACGCCGCAAGATAACGGGCTTCAAAGGTCACAACGTTGAAGTCGCCACCCCCGAACCAAGGAGATCGCCATGCGAAGACTTAAGAACCTGCAACCAGTAACAACGGCAAGCATCCTGATCGCATCCTTCATATTTCTGTGCCCCGGTGCAGGGGTAAGCCAGGCCGATGGCTACGCGCGCCATTTCAAACCTGCTCATTCCAACTCAGCCCATGTTAAGTCAGCAAGTAAATACGGGTATCATAACAATGGCGCGCGCGCGCAGGGGAAGCAGTTCACGCAGCGGGTTGTTACCACTACACGCTACTACGAACCTGGAGGGGCAACCCAATATCATGGAGGCAAGCACTACAACTCCAAGGGCTCCAAGGGCTCCAAGGCATGCAAGCAGTACCGTAAGCACAACACGCACATCATTAACAACAGCTTCACACAGCATCAAAAGCTGCGTCACAAGAACTTTAAAGCTCAGCGGCGCGCACAACAGTATGTAAGGCACAATCTCGGGATGTTTACTGCATTGCCGGGGATTAGCATAAATATCCCCTTATAACTTCCTCTACACCGGAGCAATAAACCCTATACTCTTTTATACTCTAAATGTTGCCAGATCCCCTGCCTTGTGCCCCCTGCGTGGATCAAGTATCGAGGCGGGGGATCTGTTTTGCCATGGCAATTTCGTCGCAGTCGGGGAATTTAGGACACTGCATACAATCCCCCCAGATCTTCTGCGGCAATTCATTCTTTTCAATCGCCTCAAACCCCAGCCGCGCAAAGAAATCTTCTTGATAGGTGAGGACAAACACGCGGCTTATCCCCAGCTCCTGCGCTTCGTGTAGACATGCTTCTACCAGCTCACGTCCCAACCCCTTCCCTGCGTGGGAAGAGCTCACTGCCAGTGAGCGCACCTCAGCCAGGTCGGCCCACCAGATCTGCAGACAGGAGATCCCCACCACTTCGCCGTTATCCTCGCAAATATAGAAGGAACGGATGGTCTGATAGATATTTGCGAGGGAACGCGACAACATGGTGCCCGCCTGCGCGTATGCGGACAGAAGTTTATGGATGGCTTTGGCGTCGTCAATATGTGCTTTACGAATCATGGATTTCCCTTAGGCTATGGTGTAACAGGGCACGGGCATGCTCCACACTCTGTGCTCCGCTATAGGCTCCTCCGAGCATCCGCGCCAGCTCCTGCACGCGAGGCTCAGTCTCCAGCTGGACAACCCTGGTGCTGGTCTGGTCCTGCTCTACCACTTTTTCTATGCGAAACTGGGTCGTGGCAAACGCCGCAACCTGGGGCAGATGGGTAACACACAGCACCTGGCTGCGTTGCGCTACATCCTGCAAGCGATGCCCCACCGCAGTCGCAGCCTCCCCGCCAATTCCGGCATCAACCTCATCAAAAACAGCTGTACCCAGCGCATCAGAACCAGGAGCAGCTTTGCGCAACGCCAACATCAGGCGCGAAAGCTCCCCACCCGATGCAGTTGCTGCCAGCGGGCGCAATTCCTGCCCAGGGTTAGCACTGAAGTAAAATTCTGCCTCTTCAAACCCAGTGGCGTTAGGGTGTACCCGTGGGCTGAAGCGCACCTCGAAACGGGCGCGCGGCATCGCTAGCCCCTCCAGTTCATAGTGTAATGCCTCTTGCAGCTGTTGTGCCGCGCTTTCTCTGGCTTGGGTAAGCGCGGCGCCAGCATGCTCCAACTGCTGGTGCGTGCGGTGCAGTTCTTGTTCCAGTCGTTCCATCTCATCGTCGCTACTGTCCAGGAGCTTCTGCTCCGCCTCCATCGCGGCGAGCTTCTGGATCAGTCCACTTTCGTCTGCGGCATACTTGCGCTGCAATCCGTGCAACTGATTGAGACGCTGCTCCACCTCTTGCTGGCGCTCGGGGTCAAATACCACCCCATCCGCATGCGCACGCAACTGCAGCGCCGCATCTTCGAGGGTGTACATGGCATCACTTACCGCTTCAAAGGGGGACTTTAAGCGTGGGTCCACTTCCAGCAGGACCTCCAACTCCCCCTTCAGGGTGCCGAGCTGTTCGCAGATCGCCCCTTTGGTGGCATACAGAGTATCGTAGCCCTTGCGCGTCACCGAACTGAGACGTTCTCCATGTTGGAGGCGCAAACGTTCCTGCTCAAGGTCGGCACATTCCCCCTCTTTCAACTCCGCTTCACGCAGTTCATTACTCTGGAACACAAGCAGATCGAGGCGATCACGCCGTTGGGTAACCTCAGCTTGAAGTTGCGCCAAAGTACGCTGCATCTGCTGCCAGGTGCTGAAACAGTGCTGATACTTCTCCAACACCGCAGCATAGGCACCAAATCGATCGAGCAGGCGCAGATGGTTCTCCACCCGTTGGAGCTGTTGCTGCTCGTGTTGGCCGTAAATAGCCACTAGCGGTTGCATCAGTTCCTGCAACTGCGCCAGCGCTGCCATAGATCCATTGATGTACACCTTGTTACGCCCCTGGCGCGGCAGAATCCGCTTTACCAGCAATACGGTACGATCTTCCGGATTCGCCAGATCGTTCTCCTCCAGCCAGTGCTGCACGTGCGCGTGCGTGCGGATATCAAATGCCGCCTCAACCACGGCACGCTCCTGTCCAGTGCGGATCAGATCGCCACGGCTGCGCTGCCCGAGAAGCAGCCCCAGGGCATCAACAATGATCGACTTTCCTGCCCCGGTCTCACCGGTAAGCACATTAAAGCCTGAAGCAAAGGTTACTTCGGCACGTTCCACCACGGCGAGATTATGGATAATGAGCTCATTAAGCATACAGGTTAGCGCTCTCCCCAGCGCAGTTTGGTACGCAATACTTCAAAATAATCTTTGGTTGCACTTTTGATCAGATGGGTGCCAACCTTAGCCTGTTTAATCTCCAGCACATCGTGTCCCTGCAGCGCCGTGCCCACCTGCCCATCGGCGGTGCAGAACACACGCTCGTTATCGAAACGCATCCGCACGGTTATAACCGAGCGATCCGAGACAATGATGGGGCGATTGGTGAGCATATGCGGACAGATAGGGGTGATCATGAGACAATTCACCCCCGGATATACGATGGGGCCGCCGGCGGCCATGTTGTACGCAGTTGAACCTGTGGGGGAAGAGATAATAAGCCCATCCGCCTTGAAGGTGGTGAGGTAGTCTTTTCCAACCCAGATCTCTATATCAACAATCCGCGCCAGCGCCCCTTTATTGATAACCACATCGTTTAGAACCTGATACTCCGCCACTTTTTCCCCGTCGCGACTAATGTGACAATCGAGACGAATGCGCTCGGACACAGAAAAATTACCACCTAAAACCTGCTCCAGTTGGGGATAAAGCTCATCTAAGGTGATCTCGGTAAGAAATCCCAGACTTCCCAGGTTCACCCCAAGGATAGGGATCGCACGCGAACCGACCGAACGCGCCACCGAAATCAGGGTACCATCCCCACCTAAAACGATAATACAGTCAACCCTTGTGGGGATCTCATCGGCGCTGGCGGTGCCAAACGCTATGCGTGAATTGCTGGCATGGATATCCGCCCCAAGTTCCTCTTCGATTAACACCTCTACCTGGCGCTCTTGCAACCACTGGCACAGCTCTTCAGCTACCTTAATAGCATCAGGATTGGTCCGCTTTGCGTACAAACCAACACATTTCATCGCTGATCCTTTCATTCCATATCGGGGCAAAACCTGTACCAGTACTCGCGCTATGCCATCCTCGACATATCTCCCCCGACATGTCTCCACTTAAAGCTTCGGCAAACCACCCACAAACCTAACGCACAGCAGGCGCTCAATCTAACACACCGTTTCTGCTCAAGTCCATATATGATGCTTTCGCAAAAAGAGGTGCATATGATATGGATAAACAAAAAATGTCAACGGACAAGGATGTAATGGCTACAGAGATTGAGGATTCAATTTCATTTGTGCTACATTTGAGGGTTGGAGCCTATCCATTTAAAACCATGCGCAACCATTACCCTCCACACCCCCTTGCTGGGCAGTTGGTTGCTAGCATCCCTGATGTGCCACCATCCACTCAACCCCATATACAACCCCATATACGAAAATACACCCATGGATCTTTTTAACGACACCAGCAGCGATGGCCACACCCCTCTGGCAGAACGGATGCGTCCCACCACCCTCGACGAGATGTGTGGGCAGCAGCACCTCCTCGGGCCCGAGGGTGCGCTACGTCATCTGATCGAGCACGACCAGCTCACCTCTTTAATCTTCTGGGGTCCGCCGGGGACGGGAAAAACCACCCTGGCACGGGTGATAGCACACCATTCCCACTGCCGTTTTGTGTTCTTTTCTGCGGTTATGCATGGGGTGAAGGAGATCCGCACCATTGTCAAACAGGCACGTGAGGATCGCGCCCTGTACGCCAACCGCACCCTGCTGTTTGTAGATGAGATCCACCGCCTCAACAAATCGCAGCAGGATGCGTTTCTCCCCGCGGTGGAAAATGGCGATGTAGTGCTCATCGGTGCCACCACCGAAAATCCCTCTTTCGAAGTCAACTCCGCCCTGCTGTCGCGCGCGCGGGTTTTCACCCTGCAGCCCCTCGCGGTGGAAGAGCTGGAAACGCTACTGCGCCGCGCGCTCGAATCCCCACGCGGAGTGGCAGATCAGAATGTCGCCATAACCCCAGAAGCGCTCACCCACCTGGCTGCGAGTGCCGATGGAGATGCACGCATCGCCCTCGGGAACCTCGAACTCGCAGTGCAATTAAGCAATGGACGCCGTATCGACACCGATTTTCTGCAAGAGGCGCTGAGTCAGCAATCGCTGCGCTACGATAAAGGTGCCGAAGAGCACTACAACGTGATCTCTGCGTTTATCAAAAGTGTACGCGGCAGCGACCCCGATGGAGCCCTCTACTGGCTTGCGCGCATGATTGAAGCGGGAGAAGACCCGATGTTTATTGCCCGTAGACTGGTGATTCTCGCCGCGGAGGATATCGGCAACGCAGACCCGCGCGGACTACAACTTGCCGTAGCGGCGCAGCAGGCGGTGCACTTCACCGGCATGCCCGAGGGGCGCATCATCCTCGCCCAGGCCACCACCTATCTTGCGAGCGCCCCAAAGAGCAACGCCGCCTACGCCGGGATAGACGCCGCCCTCGCCGAGGTGCGCAAAAGCGGCTCCCTCCCGGTGCCTCTGCATATCCGCAACGCCCCCACCAAGTTGATGCAGGATCTCGGCTACCACGCGGGATATCAATACGCACATGCAAGTGAAAACGGTTACTTAGCGCAAGAGTATCTGCCCGAAGCGCTACACGGCACCACCTTCTACACCCCAGTAGAACGCGGCTACGAAAAGATTATCGGCGAGCGCATGCGCTACTACCAAAGCCTGAAACAACAACGCCAGCCAGACACCGCCAAGGGGAAGCAAAACTCCGATGCGTAGCTCTGTCGCCCCCAGAATCTGCAGTGCAACTCTAGTGTGCGCCTGCCTGCTGCTTACAGCGTCACCCACTTTCGCGGGTGGCGCCACGTGGTATCCTCCCGGATATCCCCACGCAACGGGGGGCAACATCTACCCGCAGCAGAACCAGACTATAACTTTGCGTTCTGCAACACCCCAAGTGGCGCATACCCACTCAAAGGCAACCACCAGCAATGAACTCAATCCGCTGGTACAGGGGGTGCGCTTCTTCCAAAAGTTTATCTCCCCGGTAGATGGTCCCCGGTGTCCCATGTACCCCACCTGCTCCACCTACGCGCTCCAGGCTCTCCAGCGCCACGGCCCTGTTCTGGGCAGTTTTCTCAGCGTTGATCGGTTACTCCATGAAACCACCCCCGCAGAACAGAGCATCCCCCTGCAGGGATTTGAGCGCTTGCGCTACTACGATCCACTCGATGCCAACGACTTCTGGCTCAACCCTGCAAAATCACAAGAATAACCCTAAACACCTCTGATACTTACCAGCCACACCAGAAACACAAATGCCGCCAGCCCCACAAAAACCAGCGAGGTGTAGAGGTTGTCCCCCCTGCGTTTGCTGCGCATTATATTAAGCACAAAGCCGCTTCCTCCCAGCACAATGGCACCAAACAGAAACCAAAACACATAGTGAAGCAGCTCCAAATTCCAACCAGAGTAAACAGGCTGATCGGAAAAAATCCCCACAAAGGACTGGCTCGGCGGTTTCGCTAAACTCAAAATAAAAAATGCAAGCACCACACAGCCCCAACTCAAAGCTGGAAACAGTGGCAAGATACGCCGCAGCAGATCGGGCCCCTGGCGCCGATCTCTATTGGTGCGGCGGTCATCGGCATAGCGCCCATCATCCACCCGGCGTCTGTCAGGAATCTTTCCCATATATGGTTCTCCCTTTGTTCGTGCTCTGCGTGTTTATGTTACTCCCAAACTCCAGCCACTGTTGCACCACAGGCGCTACACTCCCCTGTGTGCAGACCTATCTGTGCAATCTGATATCCATGTCGCTCCACCACCACCTGCTGACATGCCGCACATACAGTGTGTTCACAAACCCCTGCCACATTCCCACCGTAGACATAATGCAACCCCGCCTGTGCACCGATTTCACACGCGCGCCGGATAGACTCCACCGGAGTGGGCACCACATCAAGAAGGCGGTAAGTAGGATAAAATGCGCTCACATGCCACGGAACCTCGGGGCCAAGCTCATTCACAATAAACTCAGCCAGCTGCTGCAGCTGCGCCGGGTCATCATTATAACCCGGAATAATCAACGTGGTCACCTCCAGCCAGATCTGCGCCGCATAAAAACGGCGCAAACTCTCCAACACTGGCTGTAAACGCGCCCCGCATAATGTGCGATACACCTTATCGTCAAACGCTTTCAGATCGATATTAACTGCCTGCAACAATGGCGCTAACTGCTCAAAGGGGGCAGCCTCCATATATCCATTGCTGATCATGATATTGTCGAGCCCCGCCTTGCGTGCCAGGGCTGCAGTCTCTAACATGGTTTCAAAGTAAATCGTAGGTTCGGTGTAGGTGTACGCTATAGTGCGACACCCACCACCCTGCGCCGCCGTCACAATTTGCTGCGCCGTCACCTCTTCCCCCGGCACCGCCTCATCCACCTGCGAGATGGAAGCGTTCTGACAATGGCGGCAATGCATGTTGCACCCCGCCCCCGCCACCGAAAAACTCTGACTCCCCGGGAGATAGTGATACAACGGTTTCTTTTCGATAGGATCAATATTGCTCGCCACAATTCGCCCGTAATTTAAACTGTAAAGCACCCCGGCGCGGTTTTCCCGCACCCGACACACACCCCGCGCCCCCGGGGCGATATGACACAGGTGCGGACACAACGCACAACGTACAGACCCATCAGTCTCAGCACTCCAGAACATCGCTTCGCGCATATACACCTCCTCGTTAATTCTCTGCATTTAACCATCTCACTGCGCAGAGTGTAACAAATATCACCCAGATGACGATAAATCCTTGACCCCTGCAATATCAATCCATATAATCTGCCCTGCTCGTGCCGAAGTGGTGGAATTGGTAGACACGTCGGTCTCAAAAACCGATGCCTTCTGGGCGTGCCGGTTCGATTCCGGCCTTCGGTACCATGACGAAATCAAGGGGTTACGCAAATGCGTAGCCCCTTTTGTTTTTTAAGAACTGCCGTTTTGGGACATTTTTGGTGTTGCAGCCAGTTTGTTTGGCGTATTTTCTGAGCTGCCTATGCGGCAGTGAACTGATTGCGGAACAGAGGGGACGGCGGAACAGAGGGGACGTTCTTGCTTGATTGCTTTTACAGCATAATGCTATGCTCCATGACATGCCAAGACTTCCTCGACTCGATATCCCCGATCTCGTTCATCATGTCATTGTGCGTGGAATAAAGCGCGACAAAATATTCCGCGATGACGATGACCGTAGAAACTTCACCCGGCGCCTTCATGTCCTGCTGAGAGATACCGATACCATCTGCTACGCTTGGGCGTTAATCCCCAACCACGTTCACATCCTCTTGCGCCCGCGCAGGGTGGCGCTCTCCAGTTTAATGCGTCGGTTGCTTACAGGTTACGCTGTTACCCACAATAAACGCCACAATCGTAGCGGACACCTGTTCCAGAATCGCTATAAGTCCATTATCTGTGAAGAGGATACCTATCTACTCGAACTGATTCGCTATATCCACCTCAATCCACTGCGAGCCCATCTTGTCCCCGACATGGAAGCGCTCGATAAGTATCCATGGTGTGGCCATGCAGAAATAATGACGCAGCAACCAGTTTGCGGCCTGGATGTTGAGGGTGTGCTGAGCCTTTTCGGGCAGAAAGCAGCAGCACGGCAGGAGTACCGCCAGTTTGTAGCGGATGGTATGAACATGGGCAAACGTCCTGAACTTGTGGGTGGAGGATTACACCGCAGCCAGGCGCTTAGTGAGGAACCAGAAGAAATAAATGACTTTGATGACCGCATCCTGGGTAGCGGCGAGTTTGTGACAGCACTGAGAAACAAGGGCCTGCTGAATGAAGATCCGCCCTTACTCATCAGCCTCAACCAACTTCAGCAGATGGTCGAAAAACATTATCAGTTGGATAAAAATGCAATCATGCAGCGCGGAAGGATGAACAAGGTCTCCGCAGCACGCTGCGTCTTCTGCTTTTGCGCTACCCGGCAATTGCATAACCCCGCAGCGAAAATCGCACGCTATCTTGGAATAGGCCCTCCTGCTGTTTCCCGTGCGATCCGCAAAGGGGAGAAGATAGTCGAGATGAACCGCGAGGTGAAGGAGTGGCTGGCTATGGCTCTAAAGCAATAAAGCAAGGACGTCCCCCCGTCGTCGTGTTGATCCCCATGACTATTGTAGGACTAAGTTTCTGAGCTGCCTATGCGGCAGTGAACCATGGCGGGACATACGAGCAGGCTCTGGCTCATTTCTGAGCTGCCTATGCGGCAGTGAACCCATCGAGGACAAGCAGCGGGCGGCTCGGTGGTTTCTGAGCTGCCTATGCGGCAGTGAACGGTTAAACTCGTTAATCGTGTTTTTGCACCGTTTTCTGAGCTGCCTATGCGGCAGTGAACGGGCGTCTGTCAGTGAACGCAGGTGGGCGATTTTTCTGAGCTGCCTATGCGGCAGTGAACCTGGGCAGCCGGTGTTTCAGTAACGGTTTTTTTTTCTGAGCTGCCTATGCGGCAGTGAACACAGGGTGGCGTGATATAGATCCTCCCCGGCATTTCTGAGCTGCCTATGCGGCAGTGAACAGCTGCGCCACTTCCGAACCGCGTCTTCTGCTTTTCTGAGCTGCCTATGCGGCAGTGAACATAAAATCTGCTCCGCCCTTATCGATTCCGGTTTTCTGAGCTGCCTATGCGGCAGTGAACCGGAGACGTTCATCTGATCGCGGGTCCGGTGTTTTCTGAGCTGCCTATGCGGCAGTGAACGCGGGGCTTTGCGGGATGATTTGAGCCCACCATTTCTGAGCTGCCTATGCGGCAGTGAACCGTACCGCTTCGCCCGATTGTGTACCGCTCCATTTCTGAGCTGCCTATGCGGCAGTGAACCACCGGAGAGCGTCGTATCCCCCCGCACATCTTTTCTGAGCTGCCTATGCGGCAGTGAACAACGGGCTTGACAGCGCGACAAACGGACTCCATTTCTGAGCTGCCTATGCGGCAGTGAACGGTGTGTATATCCCCGAAGGGGAGACCGGCATTTTCTGAGCTGCCTATGCGGCAGTGAACTTTTGCATAGCGGTTCATGGCGTTGCTGTACTTTTCTGAGCTGCCTATGCGGCAGTGAACGATGCTGGCAAGCGTCCCGGCTGTCAATTCATTTTCTGAGCTGCCTATGCGGCAGTGAACGCGTTGACCTTATACGTCATGTTGCCTTGCGATTTCTGAGCTGCCTATGCGGCAGTGAACCTACATTGTGGGAACTCACACAATGTAGGCATTTTCTGAGCTGCCTATGCGGCAGTGAACTAAATGCGGA
This sequence comes from uncultured Desulfuromonas sp., assembly GCA_964508035.1. Taxonomy (GTDB): domain Bacteria; phylum Desulfobacterota; class Desulfuromonadia; order Desulfuromonadales; family Desulfuromonadaceae; genus JAIVHC01. Next base: position 13,725 of record CAZDRL010000002.1, on the reverse strand, counting down.
GACTGTAAGCGCGTACATATCTTTTCTGAGCTGCCTATGCGGCAGTGAACAGTAACCACAAAAGCCCACCAGCTAGGATAGCTTTTCTGAGCTGCCTATGCGGCAGTGAACGCGTTAACCTTGTAAGACATATTGCCCTGCTGTTTCTGAGCTGCCTATGCGGCAGTGAACTCTTTTAACCTGAATCAAGGAGATTCTACCATTTTCTGAGCTGCCTATGCGGCAGTGAACTCTTTTCTTTGGTACTCTATGCCCTGCCTTGTTTTCTGAGCTGCCTATGCGGCAGTGAACTTTATCGAGCCCTTCCAAGGACTCAGCGTCAATTTCTGAGCTGCCTATGCGGCAGTGAACTCTGGAGCGCCTGTATTGCGCAAAATCGACCTTTTCTGAGCTGCCTATGCGGCAGTGAACTCGGGAAGAGCGCAATATCAGCTTATGAGTCTTTTCTGAGCTGCCTATGCGGCAGTGAACTGTTTGTACCAGGGCAGCAGGCTTACGGTCGTTTTCTGAGCTGCCTATGCGGCAGTGAACGATGAACCTGGTGGATCGGACTACAAGCGTATTTTCTGAGCTGCCTATGCGGCAGTGAACATCCAGGAGCGCGGGGAGTACAGGATTGACAAGTTTCTGAGCTGCCTATGCGGCAGTGAACCAAGTGTAGGCTTGATTGGCTTAGTCCTTAGTTTTCTGAGCTGCCTATGCGGCAGTGAACAATGCTTGCCAGCGTTCCGGCTGTCAATTCATTTTCTGAGCTGCCTATGCGGCAGTGAACAGAACGCTTTAACGTTAAGGCTAGAGCTATTGTTTTCTGAGCTGCCTATGCGGCAGTGAACAACAATTTAGCATAGATAAGTTGCTGTTTTTAGAAGATTAACTAGCAAAAACCTAAAAATACTCTTTTTTTATCCTGTCTTATAACTAGCTGAAAAGACGTGTCATTTTAAAAGGACAGGAAAAAGGGTCAAAACCAGGGTAGTGTTGCATTCTGGCTAAATCCGTAGGTATTAAAACTTCCTGTAACAGCCCCACTTTCCACGATCTTTTGCTCGAAATACAGGGAAAAGCTTTGACCAGTAGACTGACTCCGCAATTGAACATATGGCAGTTTAGTTGGTTTTCTGGTTTTGAGTAATCGCACTGCATCTTCTTCAGTAATGCTGTTGCGAGCCAAAGCACGGCGAATTCGGGCAGTGCTCATTTTTGTTTGTATACGCCTAACACTCACTTGCTTTGCTTCAGGGGGTACAAGCTTCAGGTCTGCGATAGTGGTATAGTCACCTAGGCCTCTTACCCAGTTGAGTGTCAACAGTTCTTCCAAGATTTCTTTTTTACCATGGATGCGTAGCTTATCTCCGGGAGTCCTTTCCGCAGATGGGAAGGTGACCCCAATTGAATCACTTTGTAAACTGACCAAAGCACGGTGAAATTTTGCATATAACGCATTCATCAAAATGGTAGCGGCAAACTCAGGATCTGGAAGAACTTCAATGTCAAAGTAGTAGTCCATTGTGATCTCCCTTAATCTGCCTTACCAAACACCCCACCGCGCACAAAGATAGCAATAACAAAGTGTTGCTGTTCTACCTCTGGCACTTTATCTTTGCCAATCCAGTTATCCAGCAGTGTATAAAAATCTTTTTTATCTGCAGGTTGTCTGTATGCTTTCCCACGACTGGTAACTGAACCGTATGGTTCCACCGCTATAGGACCAAAGGCTGGCTGATCTGAGTACCATGTATCAACAGTGCGCAGAGCATTGCCAACCTTCTGTGAGTGCAGTGCTGCAACGTCATCAACCTGATACAAAACCTTGCTTTTCTTTCCCTTATCATTGCCGCTTTTATCGAGAATCAGCTCCTGCGACGGGAACACTTCTTGCCCCTGCCCCAGCTTTACAAAAGCATCCACTTTTAAAAACACATGCTCATTGCCTGCAAGACCTGCCTCAATGGTTTTGGCAAGAGCATTAAGATCGGCGTTTTCATTCAACGTACCAAACACACGCAGATCAAATTTATAGCTATCAAATATCCACTCCTGCCCCTGACACGTCACTCGGACTTCAACCTCTTCAGCACCTACGCGATTGCGCCACAAAAAGCGTCCGTTAGCCAGATTCTCCGCATAGCGCGAAGCTAATTCGCCAAATCCGTGCTCGTGAATATACCCATCAATTTTACGCGCCAACACTTCCTGATACTCAGGATTGTTGCAAGCGGTTGGCGTACTTAAATTACCCAGTACCCGCAAGGTAAAATTGAGTTTGAGAGTGTCTGTATCAAAAGGCAAAGCTGCAACATCAACCCGTTGCAAGTTGGGTTTCTCAATCTCTGCATTTACTTTGGCTGGATTATTTGCGGTAGCACTTTTCATGCGGTTGGAGATGGTGCCACGAATAGCCTTCTCCTGAACTTTCAAACTCTTCCACTTGGAATGATTGTCGCGATCTTCCCAGTTACCCGCATACATCAAAGCGTCTGAGTTGGACAGTTTACGCTCAAAAGCCAATACGCTTGCTTCAAGTTTTGCCATGATAATTTCCTTTCATTTTGAGTTAATTCGCAGAGTTAGTCTTGGTGCTTATGCTTACCCTTGAAAACTATTTACACAAAAATAACGTGTGTCTTGTTGTTCATAGCGCCAGATAAGTTGATCCAGGTTTTTAACTCGATGTGGGCTAAGCCATTGCCCTACCCCATAAACAGATTCTACAAAGCGAAATGGGGTAGTTGAGTCTCGCGTATGGGCAACTTCACCAGGCTTATAGAGTGGAGAGATCCCTTGGTAGCCAGTCATAATAGGCACCAACCAGCCTTCCCCAGGTTTGGATTGCCTTGTCCATGTAGCTGGGGTTTCTTTATTTGGCTCTTCTGTAGTTTCAGAATCTGGTATAGCTTTGTATTTCAAGGCTGAAAAATCTAACCAAGCATCCAGGAGTTCTGCATCAGGCTGTTCTTTTTTAAGTTGGTTAAAATGCTCAGTGAGCAGTTCGCTCCTATCTAATAAAGCAAAGCCTGGCAAAAGTTTAAGCAATGTATTGCGTGTCCAGCGCTGAAGTTCATCCCGATTTTCAGGTAATGGTTTAAAGTGCACCCTATTCAGTTCTTGAATGATCCCTCCAGCAAGCCTGAGACTAAGCAGTTTTTTCCGGATTTGTTGAGTAAAAAGCTCTACATCCTCCTCATCATTACCTGTTTTTGCAGGTAAGTCGTAGTAATCAAAATCACACTCTATAACCAGACTGACTTCCATGTGCATCTTCCCCTCTTCATTGAAAGGGGCAGTTACAAACGCCTTACCCTTTTTAACCAAAGGGTTCCGACTTAGACCAAAGATATATTCGCCTCTTCCATTCGGCCTATATGCTTTCACCTGGTGCCAGTGACATATAACCCCACAGCCACCAAGCTTAAGCCCATACTGCTGTTGTACAAAGCGGGAAAGCGCGTGTGTAAAACCGAGAAAATTGGTAATTGCCGGAAAACCCCAAGTCATGCCAGAGATGGCATTGGCGTTTTCGACGCGAAGCCTTTCGAGCAACAACATAGATTTCATATGCCAACCTCCAGATCTTCCTGTAGTAGACGTAATTTTTGTGCGGCAACTTTCTGCCACTCCTTAAATTCATCTTCCCCGGTTTTTAGGGTGACATCTGATGCGGAAGGCTGTTTTATCTTGGCCTTATCAATAGTGCGGTTAAGCCAATGGGCAAAGTTTTGTGCAACCACCTCCCGCCATTGCCCTTCAGCCCTTTTATGCGCAAAATCTTCCTCTTCACTCTCTCGGTATGGGTCGAGCCATAACTGTTCGGCTTCGGGTAAATCTGAAGTGCGACTCCAACCTGCAGAATCCTTCTTACTCTGAACTTCGGCAGCTAACTCCAAGAGCAGATCAATTAGCGTATCTACAAGTTGCTCACGTTTTTGGCGGATCTCCACGGTGCTAGTTTTTAGAAAACTATCTGCCAGATGTGTTTGCAATCGCTTGGAGATGGGCCAGGAACGACGACTGTACTCTGACCAAAAAGCTTGCTCCCCCTTATTAGGCAAAAAAGCCTGAGTTTCCCACTGGGGTGGCTGAGTAGAAAAAAGGTAGCCCTTGCCGTAGCGTTGAGTATTCAGTTGAGAGATATTCTGGGGTTTGGTGCCTCCAAAGCTTTGGGTTGCAAGCCCTGGGAAAAATGTCAAAGGTTGTGAACAGTACCTGTTTTTTTTGCGCGCTTCTCGTGCGACCTTGGTTTCATCAGAAAATAACGCCGAGGTGATTTTATGGTGGACTTGGTGCGCTAGAGAACTGGCATAAAGTGGACTGAGAAGATGGTAACCCTCAGGGAGCAAAGGAAAGTATATCTGCTTAGTCAACTGCCCGGACTGTACCTGTTTATCTTGCAGCGCAGCTTTAAACCCTTCAAGCCATTCGTGGTATTGTGTTTCGCTGTTTGCTAGTGATTTCAAAGCACGGCTATCTCCACTCGCCACTTCATCTAACAACATGGTTCCAGCCGACTCTAACTGTAGTAAACCTCCAACATCTAACGCAGCGGCATTGCCAACAACATCGACAGAAGGTGAGATCAAAACAGCTGAACTGATGTAATTGCTTTGTTCAAAAGCTCCATTGTTGCATGCAAAAAGAACTCCTGAACTACGAGTATCAGAATGAGTGTATTTTGCTGCATGGGTCACCATGCTGATTTGATTTGAGCGTTTCGCCGCCTCAGTCAACCAATTGCCTACTTCAAACTGATGGAGCAATTCTTCCCGCTTTGTTTGAAGCTCGATAAGCTCTTCATTCTCGTTCTTCGCCTGAGCATTACTTATTTTTTTATCGAGCTCTTCAAGCTTGGTTGTCTTACGCTTATGGATATAAGCAACAATCTTTTCAGTCAGGGTTTTGTCCTCTTTTTGCACTGAGTACCTCCTTGCTATTTAAGTTCTTGGTATACACCAAGCGATGGATGATAAAGCCAATGTTGCTCGGCTCTCAGGCGCATCTGCATAAAACGTTTACATATGCGCGCTACTTCTTCATCCTGCTTTTCTGCTTGTTCGCTAATTAATTTAATCGGGCAGGTATCGATCCACGCGCTGACGCGCTCAGCGAGAGGAAATTCGGTTAGGGTAAAGCGCTGATTCTGATTGATAATTTCTCCAGTTGGTTGCCAAAGGTGAAACTTTAATTCTTCAAACTCATCTTCCTGATACATAACCAGAAGCTCTTCAGGACTACTTTTACGAAATGGAGTTCGGCGTTGTATTTCATAGCTCCATGTCGGATTTTCCTGCCACCAAAGAGCGGCGTAATCGTTGACGATGTTGTTACCAAATAGACGGGCACTCAGATGTTCATGCTCTAGATCTGCAAGGTTTTCTGTTGGAGAGGGGTTTGTTCTGGGCAATAGGCGCGGCGTCGCGCTGATGAATTCGTATTGTTCTGTTTCTAAAATATCTGTTAGGTCGTGGGATTCTAACTGAAAAACTTCAGACTCGAACCCTGGCCTTTTATAGGCTTGTGGGCTCCCCTGTAACGCCTTAAAGTTTTTACTGGGTATCAGCAAGTTAGGTGAAGAAGGAGATATTTGCCGATGGCGCTGAATACGTCCTGCCAGTTGAATCAAGGATCGCATAGAACTTGGCTCGGCAATCGCCCAATCATAATCGTGATCACGCCCAACCTCCGTTACAGCAGAGCCTAACACAACAAAGAGATGCTGCTCTTCATCTCCCCTACTTAAGGCATCTATCACAGCAGAATTTGACCATACCTCATCTACAGAATTACGCTCTAAAATGCTGTCCAGCACACATTCAATTTTAGAGCGTATTAGAAGTGGATACTGACCATGGTATACACAGAAATGCAGGTGATAATTCTCTGGTAACGATTGTGCAAAAAGTTTTTTAGCTACCGCTACCAATGGATTTATATTCGCCATCCGAATCAGCCCAAAAGAGACCTGTTTCCCTGCAATTTCTCCTTTGCTAGTTTGTTTGTGGCTATCGTGAAGTTTCAGCATGGTGCGATGAAAGTGCTCTGCCATAGCCAGCGTTACATCTTCACTCGCTGGTGTTTCAGTCAGAATCGAGAATAGTTTGCCCCAGCGCAAAGGGCGTTCTTTTAGTGTGGCAGATTGCAGATGGTGGATGCGTTTTTGCACGAATTCCGTGTGTGCGGCGGTAAAATCTTGCACATCCTGAACTTCAGAACTTGAGGATTTAAACTCATCAAACCAAGCGCAGAGGATAGGGCTATTTTGTGCAGACGGCTCTCCTCTTGCTTGGGAATAAATTTTTCGTCCAGCTTGATATGCTGTAAACAAGGCCTCAACTAGAGCTGGAGGCAACGTAGCTGATGAAAGAAGAACTCGCGTACCCAGCAAACCTGCCCAATGAACCAAGCGGCATAGAGCAGGAAGGTCTTCCAGTCCAAAGTCATCTGGCTCATCGAGAACTAGATCGGAAGTAAGAAGGCGCAACATTGGAGCAATTTGGCGCCCCCCTCTTCCACCTTCAGTAGCTGGCATCAGATAATCGAGAGTACTTACCAGAACAGGGGCGCTTACAAGTTGGTGCAACTTCGGCGCACCCTTTAACCATTCCGCAAGGTTTTCATCCAAAGTGCCTTCATAGTGGACGTGCAGGCCCTCTGCTAAAAGGGTTTGGGATGATTCACTGCCAGATTCTTCTAAGCCGGAAACATTCTCGCTGTCTTTGTTGCCTGTGGATTTTCCCTGTGCGTATAGGTCCTTAACTGCCTGTGAACCAACGAGTATCGCCAAATCCTCTTTAGTAAGCTGTAGCTTCTCGCCTAAGGCATCACCTGTTTGCAGCGTTAGGGTTCTTAATCCCAAGGCAACATTAAAGCGACAACCACGGCGCTCATTGCAAAGTCCGTACATGATACGTGCATTGGCAAAGGTTTTACCGCAACCAGTGGATGCCAAGTTAACCCCGAAAAAACCTGCAATTTCAGATCTATCCGCCAAACCGCGTGCAAGATCATAAGCTTTGTCCTGCCAGCGAAAACGCTCGACAGCTACTCTCTTTTTTAAGGATTTCATGCGAGTTATTGCGGGGAGTTGCCTTTGCAGGCCGGGGAGGAGTTTTGCAAGCAGATAGGCAGAATGCGCAACGCCTACATTATGCTCATCCAGTTTCTGTTTCAACTCGCGGGTATCACGATATGTGTTTGCATATGCTTTGTAGCTCTTATCCTGCCATTTGGTAGACGGTAGCTGACGGGAATAAATATGGTCAGCCAGCATCAAAGTCATCCGAGCTAGGTGGCTGGTATAAATATCTTCTAAGCCCTGAAATCTTTTCAGATTATAGGATTTCAAAGCCCTTTTAGCTAAGCTTTGAGCTTTTTCGCGCCATGTTTTGCTACGTAGCGGGGTACCCTGAGGAAACCTCCACAGCTGCTCCCACTGCTTTTTCTCCCACGCATCACTGTATAGTTGAGGTGAATTCCACCCTGCGTTGAAACTGCGTTTTAACCACTTATCGATATGTTGCAACGGCGGTTCATTTGTTGGTCTGCGATCCTCTGGATTTAAATCATTACCTTTGGGGAAAACAGGGAGACGGTGATGGCTGACAATCAACCATGCCACTGTTAGTGCCAGGGGTCTGGTTTCTCCTTTTAAAAAAGGAGCACGTGGAGAAGAGCCACTGTCTTTCTGAAGTTTTTCCCACAGGTTATCCTCCATGCCATGTTCTATATGATAAAGTTTTTCGAGCCATTCCTGATCGCTTAAATCATCAATAAAAGCCAAAAAGAAACGCAACGAAATCCATTCATGGCGTAGCGGCTCTGAGAGCTGAGCTTTCTTATTAGGGTTAAGTTTGTTTTGAAAAAGGATGTTTGCTTTGCCAAAATCGTGGAAAAGTGCGGCAATGGAAGCCAATAAAGAGATCGCATCCAGTGTATGCCAGTCATTTTCATCCTCTTTGCGCAAAATATTCCGGCTGGTGATGTTGGTTGGAACGGCACCCTCTACATTGAAACGACTAACATCGCCTACGATCCACAGCAACTCACTATGATCTTTTCCGCGAATCCAGTGACAGGCAACCGCTGTATTTTTGCGGGCATTTTTCTTCAGCATTTTACGTAGAGTTGCCAAGCCCTCCCAGGTAATAGGAGTCTGCCAGGTTCGATCTCCACGCCGTTCTGCAAACTGATCTAAAACCCGGCGGGTTTCTTTCAAGGCATTCTTACTACATTGAGATATAAGTAAAATATTCATGCCTTAGAAGTCCCAAGTTTTGTAGCTATATCTTTAAGCATATCAAGCATAAAATCCAAAGCTTCAGCGCGGGTTAGAACTTCAATGCAATTACGCCTAAACTCCTGATTTTCATCTCCTCTGGCAGCTGATAAAAAAGCTTGCGGTAGAACGAGGGCATCTTTAACTAAATCGGCAACATCAAAAACCAAACCACCACGCCGAGTTTTACCATGTAATACAGCCAGTCCATGAGGGAGCCCGAGAACCCAGGTGGCCGTGGCTCCAAGTCCGTAGGCCAGGTAGTTCCCATGATCTAAAAACCTGTTAGCTGGATCAACGCCAGAACCATGCTTGGCTCTAGAGAATTCACCATAATTCAGGAGATTTACGGCTATTTTGTACAGATGCTTGGTCAAGCGTGCCTCTTCGGCAAGTAGGTGATTTACATCAGGGGCGTGTATAACCTTATCTTGGTGCTGTTCCAACAGTGGCTGAAGAACTATTTTTTCAATAGCAAACCCCTGTTCCCGAAGCTGGCGAGAACCTAACCACTGCTTTTCAAGTTGCTTCATCCGCGCCAACTGAATTAACTTTGCCGCTTCTAAACGTTTTTGTTCATCAAACCAAAAGCTTACCCACCCTTGAAGATACTCTGTGGGGCGATACTCGCTTTGGGGAGACATCCAGGCTACCTCTATGTCAACCTCATTGGCTGAAAAGAGTGGAGTGCCTCCTCCACCACAAAACCCAACTAAAACACCAGCTTTCGCCAGCTCTCGCATTGCAGCTTGAGTAATAGAGGTTCCAGTACCTAATAATATTGTGGTGGTATTAGCGATAGGAATGTTCCAATATTTTGAATATTTACCTTCATCCGTAACATATTCCACACGACCATCTTTAACCAAGACCCGACAGTGTTCCAGGTAGTAAATATTTGCTCGCTTGGAATGCAGGATAGTTTTAAGGTCTGAAGGGGAGATTTGATCCATAAAAAATCCCTATAGTTTTAATTGAAAGTTGCTGGCAGAAACTAAACTAAACACAACAAAACTTAACCCTTCTTTCGCATTAAAACAATAGTTTTAATAAAAACACATGTTCTGAAACATCACACTCCACAAAGATGGGTGCAAAAACCGAATATTACACATCTAGACTCTTGTTCAACATCTTCGGAACAAGTGCCGCGCTTACCCCTCAGGTCTAGACAAAAATGGCCTCTACCGCAACATTCATTAGTAAAACAAGTATAAATCCCCGATCGGTTTGACTTTATGAACCCACTTGGATAGGGTGGAGGAAACAGCACTCATAGCAAAGCTATAAAAACCATAAAGAAAGCCCCGATTCTTTGCGATTCGGGGCTTTCCCAATTAAGGGGTTATTCTTTATAGTCTTTATTTTTCACCCCACAGCTTAACCTCTGCACATAATTTTTCTATTCGCACAAGCACGCCGATATCAGGTTTTCTCTAAGCGATCACCAGCTGCTATCCTCTGCAGCGGCGCGGTTATGGCAGTGAAGAAAACCTGTGCGCGTGCCTGATTTTCCACCTGTCAACTGTCAAGCCTGCCCTGTAGATTCAGCGTGTTTTCTGGATCTGCTTGGCTGTGGCTTGGCTCAGCGCAAGTAAGGAGTCGTACTAATGCAAAACACCAAACTTTCTCTAGGGGATCCAATCGAAGGGCGTTGCACTAAATGCCGAAAAAACACCGACCACGTTATAGTCACTTTGGTCAATGATGCTCCGGGCAAAGTGCAATGCAACGTCTGCACGCGTGAGCACAAATACCGTCCACCTACGGTGCCCAGAAAACCTGCGACACGCCAAGTTAAGCCTAAAGACCTCGAACGCAAAGAGTGGGAAGCGCTGCGCCCGAACATGGACAGTGCAAAAGCGAAGACATACTCCATGACGGGTGCGTATAAACTAAACACCCTGATTGATCATCCCACTTTTGGTCTCGGGCTGGTGCAGCGGGTTGTGGGCTCGCGCAAAATGGAAGTTCTTTTTGAAGACGGCAAGAAAACAATGCGGTGTCAGTAGTGCTGCACTCGGGCAGTACATTACCCCACCACCTTGTGCGCCGATGATTCTTTTAGGCTTTTACTTTTGAGTTGATTAAGTTTGCCTGCGCGTAGAAAGCTCAGAGCTGAAGCACCGCCACACCTGATCAGTGTGGCGGCTCTGCCCGGTTTCGCTTCTGGGCGGCAACCTGTAACCTGTAACCCATTACCCCCCTAAATAAACCTTCACCAAATCTTCGTTCACCCGTTCAAGCTCCGCCATCTCTTTCTGGGCATCTTCGCGGCATCCACTCTGACACAGGTGAACTACCTGGAGGGCAAGGGTATGAACTTGCTCGTGTAAGTGTTTTATCTGTTTCAGGGTAGTGGGGTTAAAGCTTAAAGAATCCTCAGTGACCCTCACCCACTGCCCCAGAGCGCAGCGGTGTGGTTCAAGCTCGGGGATGCTGGTTGCTTTTTCTGCAACGTAATCGCTTAGCTGCCTGGCCCAAGCTCTATGCCCAACACCTATATAGATGCGCTTCATCTGCTTTTTGCTCAGAGGATCAACATCTTTCCAGCTAGGATCAGCCTTCCACTGTGCCATCCATGCGGGGATCCCTGCGGCGGGCATCGGGTGCGCAATGCCATATCCTTGCGCCCATTCACATCCGAGCTGGAGAAGCAACCGCCCATGCTCTACGGTTTCCACCCCTTCTGCTATGACGCTGCGCCGAAACGCGTTCGCCATCCCTATCACCGCTTCCAGAATAGAGAGATCATCTGGTGTCGCAAGCATACCGCGGACAAAGCTTTGGTCGATTTTAAGGGTTTGGGCGGGCAAGTGTTTCAGGTAGCTTAGCGAGGAGTAGCCGGTGCCAAAATCATCGATGGCGACACCTACGCCGATAGCACTGCACTGGGCAATAACACTGGATACTTGGCGGATATCTTCAATCGCACTGGTTTCGAGCACCTCGATCTCAATGTCGCCCTTGTTCACCCCTGGATGACGGCGCAACAGCTGCTCAAGATCGGCAACAAAATCTGGATGTTGCAGATGATAGCCGGACACATTGACGCTAACAGGCAGGTGCACACCTAACGCGTGCCATGTTTCCACCTGAGTCATGGCGGTATCTATAACCCACCGCCCCAGCTCTATATCGAGTGGATGAGATTCAATATGGGGCAGGAACGTGCCAGGCGCCTGCAACCCCTGTTCTGGATGTTGCCAGCGGATAAGCGCTTCTGCTCCTATAACTTCCTCGGTGAGCATATTAACCTTGGGTTGATAGTAGAGGACAAATTCGCCGTTATGTAATCCGCTGCGGATTTGATTGATCCGCCGGTTCTGGTTAAGTCTCCCCTCTTGCTTATCTACATTGAACAGGTGGTTGCTGTTTTTCCCCAGCATTTTAGCTTGAAATAGAGCGTAGTCAGCCTGCCGAATCAGATGTCCTGCATCACTTACGTTAGCTTGAGGATAAAGGGTGATACCGATACTACAGGTAGAGTAGATTTCATGTGAATTGCAGGAGAATGGCTCGGCCACTATCTCCTGAATGCGCCGCACAAAGCCCTGATAGGCATCCCTTGTTTCAAGGCGATCAAGAATAACGATAAACTCATCTCCACCCACCCTGGCTACGGTATCGCTGACACGCAGGTTGGCTTCTATGCGCCTGCCTATTTCACATAACAGCGCATCACCCAGCTCTGAACCGTATCTATCGTTTATATGTTTGAAATTGTCTAAGTCGAGATTACACAGCGCCAAATGGTGGTTAAACTGGCTGGCTCTTTCCATCGCACTATTTAAGCGCTGTTTAAGCGATACACGATTAGGCAATCCAGTGAGAGTGTCGAAGTTCTCTAACTCTTTAAGTTTTTTCTCATCTTCTTTTTGCCGCGTCACATCACAGAACAGGGCGATATAGTTACTGACGTTGCCATTTTTATCGTGCACGGCAACAACGGTGAGCGCCTGGGTAAACTCTTCCCCTGTTGCGCGCCGACTCAGGGTTTCTCCGTGCCAGCGCGCTGATTTCTTCAACTGCCGCCATGCGCGCGCCAGAACATGTTTATCGCGGAACCCGAACTGCAGCCAGGAGATATTCTTATTCAGTACTTGCTGCTCAGAATATCCAGTTGTGCGTGTAAACGCCTTGTTGACCCAGATGATGGCACCTAATGGATCCATCACCACGATGCTTTCGTGGGCGTTGGATAATATCTGCAGCGCCAGGCGATAGTTTTTCTGCACCTCCATAAAGCTGGTTATCTCTGTGTGCGACCCGACAATATACTCAAGCTCACCTTTTTTATTGTGAACCCCGGCAAGCTGATCATCTATCCATATCCATTTTTTGTCACCCTTGCGAAAGCGGTATCTATGCCGCAGCTGGTCACAGCATCCGTGGGCAACCCAATGTTCAAAGCGCGATTCAACCTGAGCTTTATCATCTGGATGAATGCGACTCCTCCACCAATTGTCTTCCGCGAGCGCCTCGGCAGGCCGTTGCTGATACAAGATCATGCTATCTGGACTTAAATAGCGTGGTTGGAAGGTAAGCGGATCTAAAACGTAAAAAACGCTGCGCCTGGTGTGGGCAAAATGCTGAACACCCGGCTCTTGGCTGGAGCGGGCAAAGCTGAGTTCTGGTTGTTTTTTCATCTATTAAAATCACATTTCTGTGTTTTTAAGGCGCCGCTTTTGCACCCCACACAAATAAGACAAGGCAAATCGCCCACTAATTGTTTAACCCTGACACATAAGCCACAATTGTGCCAACTCAGACTAAAACATGTAGTTAAGACATGCAACATGTTTTTTAATCACTCCTGTTCACTCAATAGCCCCATAATCTCGAGCAGTTACAATCCACAAGGGGTCCTTAGCCACAAAGGCTTGTGGTTTGGGATAATTTTTACTACTTATGGGAAAAGCCGCCGCCATACAAAGAACACTTAAAAAATCAGCTCTTCCAGTGCAACATTCCACCCTGACCCTGCACGCAGCATTCTTTTTCTACCAAGCCATCCAAACGATTTATCCAGGCAATATAACTTAAACATACACCTCAATATTAAACATATATGCGCTATATACATGGCGCATGCACAGCTTAACTCCTCACAATTTCCTTTGATAACAACAACTTACGCACTAACACTGGGGCTCACATGCCGCTGTTTTAACTGCAGCAGTGTATATTTATCTTATACGTTTAGCTGAATCTGCGCGCGCTGGGAGCGGGTGCCCTGCTATCGTCCCCAGCATGAACATAAATACTGCTGCGTTTTTAGTCTACAATTTCAACCACTTACGCTGAATGGAGTCTTTGGTCGTCATTTAATTTCAAGTCTTGGCACGTAAGTAGCAGTATCAGAAGGGCAAGAACGGAAAGGCAAGAACGCAACACAACCCATCCACTTACGGATTTGGCACCATCAAATAGGAGGACACTATGAAAAAGATTAT
>CAZDRL010000001.1:142100-146098 GCA_964508035.1 uncultured Desulfuromonas sp. | reverse complement strand
TCGCGCAAGGAAACCCTGGTGGCGCACGGATTTCGTCTCCCCTCCGCGCTGGATAACCGCCCCATGAAGTTCAGCGAGTTTGAAGGCAAAAACCTCCAGACCATCTATGTGTCGGCAACCCCGGCGGAGTACGAGCTGAAAAAAGCTGGCGGAGTGGTGGTGGAACAGATTGTGCGCCCCACCGGGTTATTGGACCCACCCATAGAGGTGCGTCCGGCGCAGGAACAGGTGGATGATCTGCTGGAGCAGATCCGGGCGACGGTGGAGAAAAAGTGGCGGGTCCTTGTGACCACCATGACGAAGCGGATGGCTGAAGATCTTACCACCTATCTGAATGAGGCCGGGGTGCAGGTGCGCTATCTCCACTCTGATATTGATACCGTAGAGCGGGTGGAGATTATCCGCGGTCTGCGCCGCGGTGAGTTTGATGTGCTGGTGGGGATCAACCTTCTGCGCGAAGGGTTGGATATCCCCGAGGTGGCCCTGGTGACCATTCTGGATGCAGACAAAGAGGGGTTCTTGCGCAGTGAGCGTGCCCTTATTCAGACCTGTGGCCGGGCGGCGCGCAATGTAGATGGGCGGGTAATTATGTACGCCGATCGGGTGACAAAATCGATGCGCGCGTGTATTGATGAAACAGAACGGCGACGCGTGCAGCAGATGGAGTACAACCGTGAGCACGGCATCACCCCCACCGGGATTATCAAATCGATGCGCTCCATCCTCGAGGATATTCATCCCAGAGGGGAGGAGGCGCTTGAAGTTGCGGAGCAGGTGCAGGAGTGGCACACTCCACAGCAGTTGCGGCGCGAGATTGAGAAAACCCGCAAGCAGATGCTCAAAGAGGCGGCGGATCTGAACTTTGAGGAGGCCGCCAGACTGCGCGATCGTTTGCAAGCGTTGGAAAAAGAGGAGTTGGGGCTGTAGCTGTAGTGCATATCCCCTTGCGATACGCCCCCGATGCTCTCCAGTACGCCAGCAGGTAAATAAAAACCTATACGTCTACAAAGGAGATGATATGGCACATTACGGTTTTATCGGCGCAGGCCTGATGGGGTTGCCCATGGCAATGAATCTGCTCAAGGCAGGGCACCAACTCACGGTGTGGAACCGGAGCAAGGAGAAATGTCTCCCCCTGGTGGATGCGGGTGCAACCTATGTGGATACCCCGCTGGAGGTGGTTGTCGCCGCAGATGTGACCTTCTCCATGCTTGCCGATCCACAGGCAGCTCTGGCCGTGTGTTTCTCCCCTTCTGGGGTGATTCAGGGGGTAAAGCCAGGCAAGGCATATGTAGAGATGTCCACCATTGATCCCGAAACCTCAAGCAAGATAGGGATCTCCATTCAGGCGCGTGGGGCTCTGTTTCTCGAGGCCCCAGTGTCGGGCTCGGTCCCCCAGGCCGAAGCGGGCGAGCTGGTGATCATGTGCGCCGGAGATGAGAACCTGTATGATGATTTGCGCGCGGCCTTGGATATCCTGGGCAAGAAACATCTGTATCTGGGAGAAGTTGGTGCGGCGGCAAGTATGAAGTTAGGGGTCAATCAGCTGATGGGAAGTATGATGGCCTCGTTTTGTGAAGTGCTTACCCTGGTGGAAGAGTCGGGGCTGGATAAGCGTGATTTCCTCAGCATCATTGCAGCTGGTGCTCTGGCAGCGCCTATGTTTGCAGGCAAGGGAGAAAAAATTCTGGCGCGGGATTTTACGCCTCAATTCCCTCTGAAGCACCAGCAAAAAGATTTGCGCCTTGCCCTGCAGCTTGGGGATGCCTGTCGGTTGCCGATGCCAGTGTGTGCTGCGGCAAATGAGATGTACAAGTGCGCGTATAAGCATGGGCTTGAAGAGGAAGATATGTCGGCGTTGTTTGTGAGCCTTAATCCTTCCAGGGCAAAAACGCACAAATAGGGACAGCGAATCTGGCTGAGCGGTTAGCGTAAAAAATGCTTCATCAACCACTATGTGCTATGGGGATATGTGGAATCGAAGATTTCTTCGGTTAGTACTGACTCAAGCGCGATAGTGCGCCTTGCCCGAGGCCTGGAGAGTGGTGTTGGGGTGTGAAATGATAAAAGTTTCACGGTAGAGGAGTGTCAGGTGCCTCACCGCACATCAGCCAGATTGTTAAACAAACGCACGAACCTCGTCCATACTGCCGTCTCAGCGCTCTGCATGAGATTTTTATTCAGCTCGTCCGCGAACCCTTTTGCACGCTTCTTCATATTTTTCATCATTAGTTATCTGCTCAGAGGCCCCCCGCAGCGGAGTTATTCTCTATGGCAATGGGCTCACCTCTCCCCGCTGATTCTGCATGCGGGTAGGAGTGTTGACCTCCCTGATGCGGAAGAAGACCTGACCTACGTCGAAGTCTCTCCCCTGTTCTGGGTGCCTCATGGGCTTCTCATGCGAGACTAACGCAACCCTAACCTTAAAATGGTTTATCCAACTATACCTATGAAATAGAAGGATCTTTTCCTATGCATGAAAAAATGACCATCCTGATTGTTGAAGATGAAGAAGATATCCTTGCCCTGATCCACTATAACCTCACGCGTGAGGGCTATAACGTTCTTACCGCTACCAGCGGCGAGCAGGGGATGAAGCTTGCAGGTGAACACCAACCTGATCTGGTGGTATTGGATTTGATGTTGCCGGGGATCGACGGTCTTCAGGTATGTCGCGAGCTTAAGCAGCACGCGGATACGCGCCACATAGCGGTTATAATGCTTACAGCGAAGGGAGAAGAAGCGGATATTGTAGCCGGGCTCGAACTCGGGGCGTCTGACTATGTCACCAAGCCGTTCAGTCCCAGAGTGTTGCTTGCGCGTATCAAGGCGGTACTGCGGCGCGCAGTGCAGACGCCATCTGCTTCTGAGGAGGAGCAGGTGGTTAACCTGCACGATATGGTAATTCATCTGGGGCGCAATGAGGTGCTGGTCGGCGGGGAGCGCAAAGACCTCACTTACACTGAGTTTCGGGTGCTGCATCTGCTTGCCTCACGCCCGGGGTGGGTTTTTACCAGGTATCAGATTGTTAATGCGGTGCGCGGGGACGACTATTTTGTTACGGACCGGGCTGTTGATGTGCAGATTGTCGGGCTTCGGCGGAAGTTGGGAGAATACGGCAAATATATAGAGACCGTGCGCGGAGTTGGCTATCGTTTCAGGGATGAAGGCGCTGGCGAATAATAACATATTACCGCAGGTGTAGAGATACGCGAACAGAAAGACTCGGACATGAAGGCAGGCAGAAGGCCACGCACCCTGTTGTGGCAGATATATCCAGCATTTTTTACCATTACCCTGTTGGTAGTGGTTTTGGCCGGCTGGTATTTCATAAGTGTGCTGAAGGACTATCAGTATGCCGACCATCTTGATTCTCTGCGCGCGCGCGCGGAGCTGTTGGTTCTGCAGGCAGAAACAGAGCTGGAAAGCGGCGATAACGAGGCCATAGCACGTTTGAGTATTCTTGCCGGCAAGCGGACTGACACCCGGGTTACCATCATAACCCCGGCCGGAACGGTGGTGGGTGACAGCCACGAAGTTCCGGCGCGCATGGAAAATCACGCCCTGCGCCCCGAAATGACCGCAGCGCTGGGTGGCGCTGAAGGGGTCAGCCAGCGCTACAGCCGTACCCTGGGCAAGAATATGCTCTATCTGACGCGCCCTGTAACCAGCGAAGCGGGGGCCGTTATTGGGGTGGTGCGAACCGCCATAGCCATGGATCGGGTGGAGCAGCGTATTGCCGCCATGGGGAAGCGCATTGTCAGTGGCGGCATAGTCGTTCTGCTGCTGGTGGCGCTGTTGTGTTTGATGGTGGCGCGCCGGATTACCCGCCCCATCGAGCAAATTCGAATGGAGGCGCAGCGCTACGCCAGTGGCAATCTGCAACGGCGTTTGCACGTCAAGGGATCCAGCGAAATTCGCGATTTAAGCCGTACCTTGAATAAAATGGCGCATCAGCTCAATGAGCGCATTCAGGTAATAGATAAGCAGCGCTGTGA
>CAZDRL010000001.1:139251-142000 GCA_964508035.1 uncultured Desulfuromonas sp. | reverse complement strand
TGCAGGTGCATGGAACCCCATTGCTGAATCAGGACGGGGAAACTATAGGGGTGCTGATTGTCTTTAATGATATGACGCGCTTGCGCCGCCTGGAGCGGATGCGCCAGGATTTTGTTGCCAACGTTTCCCATGAACTGAAAACTCCGATTACGGCTATCAAGGGTTTCATAGAAACCCTGCTCGACGGTGCTCTGGATGATCGGGAAAAGAGTGAGCACTTTTTGCACATAGTGGAGCGGCAGGCTGAACGACTCAATGTTATTATTGAAGATCTTATGAGCCTCTCCCGCATTGAGCAGAGCGAAGGACAGAATCGTTTTGAGCTCGAAGTGGCAGCCCTTGCCCCCGTTGTCAATGAGGTTGTCAATAGTTGTTCTATGTTGGCCAGTCAGTCCAACATATCCCTGAAGCATACCTGCGCGGATGATATTCAGGCTCCGATAAACGCCCCCTTGCTGGAACAGGCCCTTGCCAATCTGGTGGATAACGCCATCAAGTACAGCCACCCCGACGGCGGAGAGGTTGTTGTCTCCTGTCGTTGCGAGGGCGGTTTTGCCGTTCTCGCCGTGAGTGATACCGGATACGGTATTGAGAAGGGGCATCTGCCGCGCCTGTTTGAGCGTTTCTATCGCGTAGACAAGGCCAGAAGTCGCAAATGTGGCGGCAGCGGGCTGGGACTGGCGATAGTTAAACACATTGTGCAACTTCATCAGGGGCATATGGATGTTGAGAGTACCCCCGGGCAGGGCAGCATCTTTACCCTGCATATTCCCCTCCGGTCTAAGGAATGATATCGGCTGCTTTTCTAGTCTCCTTCTCACGCCTGCTTAACATAGCTCTAACATCTGCGGCGCATAGTGCTCCTGACTGAAAGCGCGGTACTCGGTAGCGCCACAAACAGATGAATGTAACGGGGCAAATCAATCAAAAGGAGATACCCACATGAAAGTAACAAAAAGATTGGCATCCAGATTGGCGGCAGGGGTTATGACCCTGGCCTTGAGTGTGGCAATGGTATTGCCGACTCAGGCCGCCAACATCAAGGTGGATGAAAAGCTGAGCACTTACGTTACGGTTGGCGGTATCGGGGGCAACCTCAACAGTGTAGGTTCCGACACCCTCAACAACCTTATGACCTACTGGTCTGAATCCTTCCGTACCAAATACCCCAACGTGAACATCCAGGTTGAGGGTAAGGGATCCAGTACTGCACCTCCGGCGCTGATCCAGGGGACCGCACAGCTTGGCCCCATGTCGCGCAAGATGAAAAACAGTGAGATCGAAAAATTTGAAGAGCGCTATGGCTTCAAGCCCACTGCTATTGGCGTCGCCCTCGACTCTCTGGGGGTATTCCTCAACAAGGATAATCCCATTGTTGCCCTTTCTCTGCCGCAGTTGGATGCGATTTTCTCCAAAAACCGCAAAGGCGGTGCCCCGGAAGATCTTAATGTGTGGGGTCAGCTGGGGCTTAAGGGCGAGTATGCCACGATGCCGATCAGTGTGTACGGACGCAACTCAGCGTCAGGCACCTACGGCTACTTCAAGAAACACGCGCTGTTCAAAGGTGATTACAAAGATTCCGTAAAGGAACAGCCCGGTTCAGCTTCGGTGGTTCAATCGATAACGGAAGACAAGGGTAGCATTGGCTACTCCGGCATCGGCTACAAAACCTCGGGGGTAAAAGCGATCGCGCTGTCTAAAAAAGATGGCGAGACCGCCTACCCGCCTACATACGAGAATGTGCTGCAAGGCAAATATCCCCTGGGACGTATGCTGTATGTGTATGTGGTTAAGAAGCCAAACGAGCCGCTCCCGAAGCTGGTTGAAGAATTTATCCGCTTCGTTCTCTCCAAAGAGGGGCAGAAAATCGTCGTAAAGGATGGGTACCTGCCTCTGCCGGCAAAGATTGCCGAACAGCAGTTTGAGATGCTCAAGTAGAGATAAACCAACGCTGGTCAGAGCCCAGGTGCTCTTGAGTACGGACAACGGATAGAAGCCCCTGTTAGATACCGCAGGTGATATCCACTCACGGTATGTCAGAGATGTTGGGATGATGTAGACTATGCGTAAAAAGGTACTGCGCAAAATCAAGCTGCACGATCGCCTCGCAGCAATAGCCATCCGCAGCGGGGGGGTGCTGGTTATCGCCAGCGTGATTTTGATTCTTCTGCTGATCGGCAGAGAAGCACTGCCGCTGTTTTATCCGACCGAAGCACATCTTAAGCAGCATATTGATCTTCCTGACGGCTTTGAGCACGAAGATCTTCTCGCTGTGGGGGTAGATGAATATCTGGCCATGGTTTATACTATTGACCGCCACGGCACGTTTTCGTTTCTGGACGCAAGTGCCGCGATCCAGGTACAAAAACAGATCGAGGTGGGCGACGGTGCTGGTGCCGTGGTTGTGGCTGTCGCTGCCGTCAGTTCCGGCTCAGGCGAAAGGATCTATGCTCTGCAATGGTCTTCCGGGCGGGTAACGTTGGAGCAGTTAATATTCACTCAGGATTATGCGCAGGACGGGAAGCGCTTCAGTACGGTAGCGCATCAACGTGTGGCCGAATATGCTGCGGCGAGCCAGCCGGTGACAATGCTTGCGTTGGCGTACTCCGCAGAACGGACAACCCTGGTGCGTCTGTTCGAAAACCAGGAAATTGAGGTTCTCCAGCAAGTTCGCGCAGAAAACCTGTTCGGGGCCGTGAGTGTGGAAGAATACAGTCTTCTTCTGCGGGGGGTTCATCCTGATCCGATT
>CAZDRL010000001.1:96277-139151 GCA_964508035.1 uncultured Desulfuromonas sp. | reverse complement strand
CGTGAGTGTGGAAGAATACAGTCTTCTTCTGCGGGGGGTTCATCCTGATCCGATTGCAGCCCTTGAGTTGGATAGCGCGGGGACAACCCTCTATATGGCTACTGCCTCCGGCGGCCTGATACGATATTCTCTGCAGGAGTCCGGCGCCGCGGAGCAGCTGGATAAGGTTCAGGGCTTTGAAGACCACCGGCGTATCACTGCCCTTGAAATTATGCGCGGGGATATTGCCCTGGCGGTAGGGGACGCTGAAGGGGAAGTGAGTGTGTGGTTTCCCGCGCCGACAGAGGCCGGTGTCGGGCATGACAGCTTGCGCCTGATCCACTCCCTGTCTCGGCATGAAGCCGGCATAGCAGATCTGGTGGCATCCCCCCGCAATCGCACCCTCCTCAGCATTGATACCGAGGGCACGGTAAAACTCGACTATTCTACCAGCGAACGCCACCTGTTGACCTTGAACACCGATTCTGCGGTAAGGCAGGCCGCCCTGGCTCCACGCGGCAACGGCCTTATTACCCTGCATGAAAATGGAGAGATCAATCTGTGGGAGCTGGATAACCCGCACCCGGAGATCAGCCTGAAATCATTGTTTGGCAAGGTGTGGTATGAAAGCTACGAGCAGCCGGAATGGGTGTGGCAGTCCTCTTCGGCGAGTGATGACTTTGAGCCCAAGATGAGCCTGACTCCGCTGCTTTTTGGTACCCTGAAGGGGACATTTTACGCCATGGTGTTCTCACTACCGCTGGCGCTGTTCGGAGCCATTTACACCAGCCAGTTTGGCAGCAGCCGCCTGCGCGAGCGCATCAAGCCGGCGGTTGAGATTATGGCCGCTATCCCCACGGTTATCATAGGTTTTCTCGCGGCGCTCTGGTTTGCCCCCCTGCTGGAACAGAAATTTCCTGCATTTATTTTGAGCATGCTGGTTGTACCCTTGTTTTTTGTCCTCCTGCTCATAATCTGGCAGCCTATACGCCGCAGTGCGTGGGGAAAGTACATCGAAAGCGGGCGCGAACTCCTGGTTTTACTCCCGATTCTGGTGCTGGCCGGGGCGGTGGCGTTTCAACTCGGTCCCTGGCTGGAGGCGTCGGCCTTCGGGGGCAGTTTCAAACAGTGGCTCTATAATGAGCTGGGGGTGCGCTACGATGTACGCAACAGCATCGTGATCTCCTTTGCCCTTGGCTTTGCCGTTATCCCCATTATTTTCACCATGTCTGAAGATGCCCTTTCCAATGTCCCGGCGAGCCATAAAGCGGCCTCCATGGCCCTGGGCGCGAGTCGCTGGCAGACGGTGTGGCGGGTTATTCTCCCTTCTGCCAGCCCGGGCATTTTCGCCGCGGTCATGATCGGCCTTGGGCGCGCCGTGGGCGAGACCATGATTGTCCTGATGGCTACCGGCAACACTCCAATCATAGATTTCAGTATCTTCAACGGGATGCGTCCCCTTTCGGCCAATATCGCGGTTGAGATACCCGAGGCTCCTCAGGGAGATACCCTGTATCGAGTATTGTTTTTATCTGCCGTATTGCTCTTTGCCATGACCTTTGTTCTGAATACCGCCGCTGAGATGGTGCGGCATCGGTTGCGTAAAAAATACGGCCGCTTTTAGCGTGGTTACCCCCATGCCTGATTTGATGCAGCGTGCTGCGCCGGAAAATACGGTATGTCGGGTCAGCGCATATGTATGCAACAGCCAGGACCGAACCTATCTGCGAGGAAGTAGATGAAACAGTTTTGCTATCGCGGCGAGCCGCAGGTGTGGATGACTGCTGCCGCTCTGGCCATCACCCTGCTGATGGCCCTGACTCTGATACTGGTGGTTATATTCAATGGTCTGGGGGCTTTTTGGCCGCAAAAACTCGCCACCCTGGAGCTTAACAACGGGCAGGCGGTGTTGGGGCAGGTTCTGAAGGAGGAGCCTCGACCTTATGCTGACGGCACCAGGATGCAGCTGAAAGTGGGTAACCGCGACCTGTATGGTCTGGATTTTCGCTGGGTTGATGAGGATGAGATAAAACGAATTCACTACCAGGACGACGCAGTTACCGTAGAGCGTGAAGCATACGGAGATTTTTACGGCACCCTAAATGAAGTGATGGTGCCGGATGGAAGGGTTGATTCAGGTGGCCTGTGGCAGGTGCTGCAGCAGGGACGCGCCGAAGCCCTTAAAATCAAAGACAAGGTTGAGGCGATTGGAGAACAGATAAACACCCTCAACTACGCCATGGAAAAGAAGCGCAATAAGGCTCTCAAGCTCGATTATAAGGGGGTGCCCGCGGAGGCAGAGGTGCGGCGGGAACTCGCACGGGAAACAGATGAGCTCGAACAGCAGTTTCAGGCGTTAGTAAAAAAACAACGGCTGCATGAGGCTGAAAAGGCACGCTATGTGGCTCTATTTCAGGATATCAATGGACGCAGCGTGGAGATCCCCCTGGCCCGGATTGTGCGCAGCTACAAACCCAACGATATGCACCTGATTGAGCGCGCCGGTGTGTATACAAGTAAGCTTCTGGAACTGTTTTATGCCGATCCACGTGAATCAAATACCGAGGGGGGGCTGTTCCCCGCGATCTTTGGCACGGTATTGCTGATTTTTGTAATGAGCCTTTTTTCTTTCCCCATGGGGGTAATTGCAGCAATTTACCTGAGTGAGTACGCCGGAGATGGCCTCATGGTGCGCATGGTGCGTATAGCGGTGAATAACCTTGCTGGCATCCCCTCCATTGTGTACGGCATCTTTGGGCTCGGTTTTTTTATCTACGGACTGGGCGGCACCATTGATCAGCTGTTTTTTCCTGCGCGTCTCCCAACCCCAACCTTCGGTACCGGGGGGCTGCTGTGGGCCAGTCTGACCCTGGCGTTGCTTACGGTGCCGGTGGTGATTGTCACCACTGAAGAGGCACTGAGCGCCATCCCCGGCGGGGTGCGCGAAGGGTCTCTAGCGTTGGGTTCCACCCGCTTCCAAACCCTGGTACGGATTTTGATTCCCATGGCCTCACCCGGGATAATGACCGGCCTCATTCTCTCCATGGCGCGCGCGGCAGGCGAGGTGGCACCGCTTATGATTACGGGGGTGGTGAAGTTGGCACCGGCTTTACTGCTGGATGGGCAGTTCCCGTTTTTGCATCTGGATCGGAAGTTTATGCACCTGGGCTTTCATATCTATGATATGGGGTTTCAGTCACCCAATGTGGAAGCGGCCCGCCCCATGGTATTTGTCACCACCCTGCTGTTGATTCTGATTGTTCTGGCTATGAGTGGTGTGGCCATTCGGCTGCGCAATAAAATGAAGAAAAAATACACGTTTGGCACCTTTTGAAAACAAAATAGTGTTGTGGAGGTTGTATGAAGTCAGCACTTGAAACCGATGCCGTTGATCCCCTGGCCGATCCGGTTATAGAAGTAGAAACCCTGAATTTCTACTATGGGGATGCCCAGGCATTGTTTGATCTGAGCATGGTATTCCCGCGGCGTCAGGTCACCGCACTCATCGGCCCGTCAGGGTGCGGTAAGTCCACCTTTCTGCGCTGTCTGAACCGGATGAATGATATGGTGGATATCTCTCGTATGGAAGGGAGTATCCGCCTCGATGGTAAGGAGGTCAATTCGGATGAGCTGGACGTTATTGAGTTGCGGCGCAAGGTGGGGATGGTGTTTCAGAAATCCAATCCGTTTCCGAAGTCGATCTACGAAAATGTGGTCTATGGGCTGCGCATTGCCGGGATTAAGGATAAAGATGTTCTGGATGAAACGGTAGAGAGCAGTCTGAAAGGGGCAGCTCTATGGGAGGAGGTCAAAGATCGCCTGCATGAGTCAGCCCTGGGGATGTCGGGGGGGCAGATGCAGCGCCTGTGTATTGCCCGCGCCATTGCGGTAAATCCTGAGGTTATCCTGATGGATGAACCATGCTCGGCCCTGGATCCCAAGTCTACTGCCCGGGTGGAAGAGATGATAAAAGATCTGCGCGAAAAGTACACCATCATCATTGTGACCCACAATATGCAGCAGGCCGCCCGCGTTTCCGATTACACCGCGTTCTTATACGAGGGGATTCTGGTGGAATTCGGCAAAACCAGCAAATTGTTCGTAAAGCCGCAGAATAGGCAGACTGAGGATTATATAACCGGACGGTTTGGCTAAATACTCACTGGACAAAATACGCTTAAATGTATCACAGGGTGTCCTTTAGAATAGGTGACTCAAGCCCTTACTGTAAAGCTACCAGGAGAAAAGAAATGATGGCAATCCATCTACAGGAAGAAATTAATAAACTCAAGCGCGCGTTGCTCGACCAGAGTGCCCGGGTTGAAAGTGAGGTACAGCGTGCCATGCAGTCTATCGAACGGGGCGACACCGTGATAGCACGTGAGGTTATTGATGCTGATCTGATTATCAATGCCAAAGAGGTAGAGCTTGAAGAGGATTGCCTCAAGGTGTTAGCGCTACATCAGCCGGTGGCGGCGGATCTGCGTTTTATTGTCTCAGTGATCAAGATCAATAGCGATCTGGAGCGCATTGCAGATGTGGCGGTAAATATTGCCAAACGCACCCTGCAATTCGATGCGGTGCAAAAAGTTGACGCACCGTTCGACTATCCGGTGATGGTGGAAAAGGTGCTGAAGATGCTCAAAAATAGCCTTGACTCTCTGGTTAAACTTGATTCTGGCATTGCCAGCGGAGTAATTGATGCTGATGACGAGATCGATGATCTCCATCGCCTCACCTATGCGACCGCCAAGAGGCGTATTCTGGCGCAGTCTACACATTTGCAAGCGCTGTTACTGTGGGTTGCTGTTTCACGCCACCTCGAACGGATTGCAGATCTCTCCGCCCATATAGCCGAAGATGTGGTGTATCTGGTTGAGGGAAATATTGTGCGCCACCGCACTGGAGGCTAGCTCTTATATTTCTGCAATGCGCTCTGAAATTCGGGTTCTTTGCACACTCTGAACAAAAGCTTGTTTCTGCAAAACTCTGGCGTCGGCAGGGAAATTACCAAGGTCTAAAAAGGGTGTGCAGGAGATTTATCCCATTGACAAGGGGTGGAAAAGCATGTAGACAAAGGGTCACGGAACGGCGTGAAACGTCCTGTACGCCTCGAGCGTGTCCCAAATTCCCCCATTGTATCTGTAGAACATTCTTACATATCCCCTTTATCCTGATCCCGAATGGCTCGTTGCTTTCAGTAGCAATGCTGGCGGTGAAGAGGCCGGGCAATACCAGAGAAATGAAAAAAAACGAGAGTAAATCAACCAAGGTAGAGTCAGGTGATGGCAACTCCATGCACCTGAAAGATCTAAAAGAGCGTAAAATTACCGACCTTATCTCCATGGCCAACGATCTGAAGATCGAAGGGGTAGCGGGGATGCGTAAGCAGGATGTGATTTTTTCCATCTTGTGTGCTACGGCAGACCAGAAAGGCGCCATCCATGGTGAAGGTGTGCTGGAAATTCTGCCGGATGGGTTTGGCTTTTTGCGCGCCACCGATGCCAACTATATGCCCGGGCCGGACGATATCTATGTCTCGCCTTCCCAGATTAGACGCTTCAATCTGCGTACCGGGGACACCGTCGCGGGGCAGATTCGCCCACCGAAGCAGGGGGAACGTTATTTTGCCCTCCTCAAGGTGGCACAAATCAATATGGAAGACCCCGCCGTGGCGCGGCGCAAAACTCTGTTCGATAACCTTACCCCCCTACATCCAGACGAATGGCTAAAGCTGGAAACTACCAGTGACAACCTCCCCACCCGCATCGTCGATCTAGTCTCCCCTATTGGTAAAGGGCAGCGAGGATTGATTGTAGCACCACCGCGTACAGGTAAAACCGTATTGCTGCAGAATATCGCCAACGCAATTACTACAAACTACCCCGAAGCGTATCTTATCGTACTTCTGATTGACGAGCGTCCAGAAGAAGTTACCGATATGCAGCGTTCTGTAGCTGGCGAGGTGGTTTCTTCAACATTTGACGAGCCAGCCACCCGTCACGTACAGGTAGCGGATATGGTGATCCAGAAAGCACGGCGTCTGGTGGAGCACAAGCGCGATGTGGTAATTCTGCTGGATTCTATTACCCGCTTGGCACGAGCCTACAACACCGTCGTGCCTCCAAGTGGAAAAATTCTCTCCGGTGGGGTTGATTCCAATGCGCTGCACAAGCCGAAGCGCTTTTTCGGCGCAGCCCGCAATGTGGAAGAGGGAGGTAGTTTGACCATTATCGCTACTGCTCTTATCGACACTGGCAGCCGGATGGATGAGGTGATTTTTGAAGAGTTCAAGGGTACCGGTAATATGGAACTTGTTCTTGATCGCCGCCTCGTGGATAAGCGTACCTTCCCCGCTATCGATGTCAATAAGTCTGGCACCAGGCGAGAGGAGTTGTTGCAGGATCCCACCACGCTACAGCGTATGTGGTTGTTACGTCGGGTTCTCAGCAGTATGAACGTAGTAGATGGGATGGAGTTCCTGCGGGAGAAACTGATGGAAACCGAAGATAATCAAGAATTTCTTGATTCTATGAATCAGTAAAATTCCCCTTGCCAGATACAGCCCATATTTGCAATAATGCCCGATTGTCACAAACTGCAGCATTAGTAGCTGCCAGAATACCTGTCTGCATTACGCGCCTGTACATCGCCAGGCACTCGAAGGAGTGAAGATTATGAAAAAAGGAATCCATCCTAAGTACGATGCTGTCGTAGTTAAATGTCACTGCGGCAACACCATCGAAACCCGTTCTACCCGAACTGGTGAGTTTTCTACAGAAATTTGTTCTGCATGTCACCCGTTCTACACTGGCACCCAGAAACTGCTGGATACTGCAGGACGTATTGAGCGTTTCCGCAAGAGGTATGCCCAGAAGTAGCTGTTTCGTTAAGTTGTTCCCAGTTGTCCCAGCCGCAAAAGCGCTCTATGCTTTTGCGGCTGTTTCTCGTTGATGTGTCCAGCTTCCATGCGCTCTAAACATGCAGGCGCCAGGAATTATTCTATGCAGGTAAAACTCCTGAGCCACACCCCTGACCCCGAAAAGATTGTGGCGGCGGCGGCGCGTTTGTGCTATTCCGCCAGCAATATTGACACCTTATTGCAGCTCGAACCAGATGCTGCTGCGCGTCTGATTCGCAAGGTGTTAGGGTTGGGCCACCTGTCGGTGTTGGAGCATGTTACCTGCTCCTTTGGTGTTGAAGGGATCAGCCGTGCCTGCAGCCATCAGCTGGTACGCCATCGGGTAGCGTCCTATTCCCAGCAGAGTCAGCGTTATGTCTCCCATTCAGACCCTTTTGAAGCGGTAGTGCCACAAAGCATTAGTGAGAACGGGGCGCTGTACGCACGCTACCGCGATCTTATGGGGCAGATCCATACTACTTACGCAGAACTTCTCGATGCCGGAGTGCCGGCAGAGGACGCGCGTTTTGTGTTGCCCAACGCTGCTACTACCAAAATAGTTATCAGTATGAATGCGCGTGAATTGCACCATTTTTTTGCCCTGCGCTGTTGCCGGCGCGCACAGTGGGAAATTCGCGCTCTGGCAACGCAGATGCTGCACCAGTGTCGTGCCCTTTCTCCGGTGTTATTCGAAAGCGCTGGTCCCCCTTGTCTTGGTGCTCCGTGCCCGGAAGGGAGTATGAGCTGCGGTGCTATGCGTGAAGTGCGTCAGGAGTTTGGGATGCCAACTCCCGCTGCGCGGACGTAGCCTGCTGGGCTGAAGAGATCAAGGGTTAAATGGTTCTATCGTCTCTCTATACTGAACACAGAGGTCCCCATGTTTGAAAAGCTCGAAGACGTCGAAGATCGCTTCCAGGAAGTAGAAGGCCTGTTGGCTCAGCCGGATATCCTTGCAGATCAGGGACGCTATCGTGATTTGAGTCGGGAACATGCTGAGCTCATCGATGTGGTGACGCTGTTTCGCGCGTATCGCGAATTAGAACAAGAGATGGACGAATTGCGTGAGTTATCCCGCGATCAAGATCCGGAAATGCGCGCGCTGGCATCCCAGGAATTACCTGTGCTGGCCCAACGGCATGAAGAGCTGGCGGAACAGCTCACGCAACTTATGTTGCCACGTGACCCCAACGACGGCAAAAATGCAATTCTGGAGATTCGTGCCGGTACTGGTGGAGATGAAGCCGCACTTTTTGCGGGAGATATGTTTCGTGCTTATGCCCGTTTTGCGGATAAGCACAGATGGAAAGTGGAAATCCTGAGCTCCTCTGAGTCCTCGTCCGGTGGCTTCAAAGAGGTTATCGCCATGGTGAGTGGTAAAGATGTGTTCTCGTTTCTTAAGTATGAAAGTGGAACCCATAGAGTCCAGCGGGTTCCAGATACGGAAACCCAGGGGCGCGTCCACACCTCTGCATGTACCGTAGCGGTGTTACCTGAAGCGGAAGATGTTGATCTGGATATTGATCCCAGTGATCTGCGTATCGATCTGTATCGTGCTTCTGGTGCGGGAGGGCAGCACGTAAATAAGACCGAATCTGCGGTGCGCATCACCCACATCCCTACCGGAGTAGTGGTTGCGTGTCAGGACGAGAAATCGCAGCACAAGAACAAGGCCAGAGCGATGAAGGTGCTGCGCTCGCGTATCCTCGATGCTATGCAGCAAGAACATGATGCGCAGATGGCGGCGGAACGCAAAAGTCAGGTAGGCAGCGGGGACCGGAGTGAGCGGATCCGCACCTATAATTTCCCCCAGGGGCGCTGTA
Source organism: uncultured Desulfuromonas sp. (assembly GCA_964508035.1). GTDB lineage: Bacteria > Desulfobacterota > Desulfuromonadia > Desulfuromonadales > Desulfuromonadaceae > JAIVHC01. Next base: position 130,451 of record CAZDRL010000001.1, on the reverse strand, counting down.
CCGACCACCGTATCGGTCTTACCTTATATAAGTTAGAAGCTATTATGCAGGGCGATTTCGATGAGCTCATAGAGGCGTTGCGCACCCATTATCAGTCTGAGCAACTCGCCAACCAGGAGCAGTAGATGGCAAAACTGTGGTCTGTGCTTGAAGTGGTGCGCTGGACAACCACCTATCTGGACGAGAAGGGGGTAGATAACCCGCGCCTCGATGCAGAGTTGCTGGTGGGTGCGGCACTGGGCAAAGATCGAGTCGGTTTGTATCTGTGCTATGACCAGCCCCTGCACGAATCAGAGTTGGATACCATTCGTGCGCTGGTGAAACGCCGGGCTCTGCGTGAACCGCTGCAGTATATTTTGGGGCAGTGTCAGTTCTGGTCGTTGCCCTTTAAGGTGACCCCCTCTGTACTGATCCCGCGTCCGGACACTGAAGTTCTAGTGGAGGAGGGTCTGAAGGTACTCGAGCAGCACAGTGGTGCGGTTCTTGATGTGGGGACTGGGAGTGGCGCAGTTGCAGTAGCTCTGGCACACACTGCGGGGGTAAAGGTGCACGCGGTAGATATCAGCCCTGAAGCTCTTGCAATTGCGCGCGCCAATGCCGCACACAATGAGGTGGAAGAGCTGCTCACTTTTGCGCATGCAGACCTGCATGCGCTGCGTGGAAGTGAACAGCGCAACACAGGATACCGTCTTCTGGTCTCCAATCCGCCGTATATAACTCGGGCGCAGATGCAAGAACTGATGCCCGAAGTGGCGCAGCACGAACCTGAGCTGGCTTTGGACGGGGGAGAAGATGGACTGGATGCGTATCGGAGTCTGGCACGCCAGGCAGCATCTCTCCTGGAACCAAATGGTTGGCTCGTTGTTGAAGTGGGGGTAAATCAGGCCGATGTGGTGGAGGAGATCTTCAACGCTGCCGGTCTGAAACAGTGTTTTCAGCGCCGCGACTATGCTGGCATTGCCCGCGTCGTAGGTGGATGTTGTAACGTAGATAACTGCGCAGACGAGAAATTGAATGGATAAAATAGTTGTACGTGGAGGCTGTCGTCTCCAAGGCGAGGTGCAGGTAAGTGGCGCCAAGAATGCTGCGCTCCCTCTGCTTTGTGCCACCCTTCTTGCTCCGGGGCTTCACGAACTCAGCAACCTTCCCAATCTGCGCGATATTGATACAGCAGTGAAGCTGTTATGTATCATGGGGGCAAGCACTACCTCCACCGCACCGGGGACATTGCACATCAACGCAGATAAAATTGCGTGTGCCGAAGCACCCTACGATCTGGTGCGCACCATGCGCGCCTCGGTTTTGGTGCTGGGACCATTGTTGGCACGGCTCGGGTATGCGCGCGTAAGTCTTCCGGGCGGGTGTGCCATCGGTGCGCGTCCGGTAGATCAGCATCTCAGCGGATTTGAGGCGATGGGGGCGCAGATAAGCTTGGAGCACGGCTACATTGAAGCCCGTGCCGAGCGTTTGCAGGGGGCGCGAATTTATCTGGATATCCCCACCGTCGGAGGGACAGAAAACCTCCTTATGGCAGCAACCCTGGCGCAGGGGCGTACCATCATTGAAAATGCCGCGTGCGAACCGGAAATTATTGATCTGGCGCGGGCGTTGCAGAAGATGGGAGCTAAGATCGAGGGGGCGGGCAGCGACACTATTACCATTCACGGGGTAGAAAAACTGCGTCCCATGCAGCATGCTGTAATGCCCGACCGCATCGAAGCTGGAACCTTTATGGTCGCAGCTGCCATCACCCATGGAGATGTATTGGTTCGCGGTGCAGAGGCGGAACATCTGGAAGCGGTGATAAGCAAGTTGCGCCAGAGTGGAGCCGAGGTACACTGTGTACCCGAAGGGATTCGGGTTAAGTGTGCTACTCCGTTGCAGCCAGTGCAGATCAAGACCAGCCCCCACCCCGGTTTTCCTACCGACATGCAGGCGCAGTTCATGGCACTCCTGACCCAAGCGCAAGGGACCAGCATCATTAGCGAAAATGTGTTTGAAAATCGCTTTATGCATGTGAGTGAACTGCAGCGTCTCGGAGGCAGGATCCGGGTTGAAGGGCGCCAGGCGACTATCGACGGCAAGGTGGATCTGCTCGGTGCTCCAGTGATGGCCACAGATCTGCGCGCGAGTGCATCCCTAGTGCTTGCAGCACTGGCAGCGGAAAATACTACCGAGATTTCACGTGTTTATCATCTGGATCGGGGTTATGAGCGGCTGGAGGAAAAACTGAGTCAACTGGGTGCAGATATTCGACGTGTGCGTTAATCCCCCACCTAAACGAGACGAGGAGCAGCATGAGCGACTTTATCACCTTTGCCCTGCCTAAAGGGCGTATTATGCAGGATTCCATGGAGCTGTTTGGCCAGATAGGGATCACCTGTCCTGAGATGGAAGAGAAAAACCGGAAGCTGGTGTTTGAAAATCGCGCTGCGGGCTATCGTTTCATCGCCGTGCGCGCGACCGATGTTCCCACTTACGTTGAGTACGGCTGTGCTGATATTGGGGTGGTGGGCAAGGATACCCTGCTGGAGCAGGAGAAAGATCTGTACGAGCCTTTGGATCTCAATTTTGGTTATTGCCGCCTCGTGGTGGCAGAACCCCGTGATCTGGAAGAAAAAGATGACCCCACCCGCTGGTCCAATATCCGAGTTGCGACCAAGTATCCCAATATAACCGAAAAGTATTTCAGTTCACGCGGTATCCAGGTAGAGCTAATCAAGCTTTACGGCTCCATTGAGCTGGCCCCTTTAGTAGGGCTGACTGAGCGCATTGTCGATTTGGTTTCTACCGGAGCGACCCTGCGCGATAATGGGATGGTTGAGGTTGATACTATTGCCGAAATCACCACACGCCTGATCGTAAATCGCGCGAGTATGAAGACCAAACACAAGAAAATTCGTCGGATCATTGATGATCTAGAAGCTGTTGTCGCTTCGAGTCCAAAAATTTCAACCTGATACGGGGCGTGCTGAAGCAAAATCCACCAGCACCGCACAGAAAGGGTATGGTTTATGATTCGCCTGATTCGATTTAGTGATGCAGACTTTGAAGCGCAGTTTCGTCCCATAGAGCAGCGCGCAGAAGAGATCCCCGCGGGGATTGAAGAGACAGTAAGTACAATTATCGCGGACGTACGGGCGCGGGGGGATGAGGCTCTGCAGGAGTACACCCAGCGCTTTGATCGCCTTGATTTGAGCACCTTCGGGATGGAACTTACCCCAGCGCAGATTGATACGGCACGCGCACAGGTCAACAAAGATGATCTTGCGGCGCTGGAGCTAGCCGCAGAACGGATAGGAGTCTACCACCGCCGCCAAAAAGAGGAGACTTGGATGTGCACTGACGAGGATGATATCCAACTCGGGCAGTTGGTGCGTCCCCTCGACCGGGTGGGGATCTATGTCCCCGGTGGCAAGGCGGCATACCCATCTTCGGTGCTGATGAATGCAGTCCCTGCGCGCGTAGCGGGGGTAAAAGAGATTATCATGGTGGTCCCGATGCCGGACGGCGAAATTAACCCGCATGTTCTCGCAGCCGCACATCTGGCAGGGGTGACCCGCATCTTCCCCCTCGGTGGCGCCCAGGCGGTAGCGGCGCTGGCGTACGGAACGCAAAGTGTTCCACGCGTAGATAAAATCACCGGCCCCGGCAATATCTATGTCGCCATGGCGAAGAAGATGGTGTTTGGTCAGGTGGATATCGACATGATTGCAGGACCGAGTGAGATCCTCATTATCAACGATGGCAGTGGAAATCCCGCGCATCTAGCTGCAGACCTGCTCTCTCAGGCAGAGCATGATGAACTTGCATCCTCGGTCCTGGTGACTACGGATGAAAAAATGGCGCAGCAGGTGCAGGCGGAGGTGGAGCGTCAACTGCAATTGATTTCGCGTCATGCTATTGCGCGCGCCTCCATCGATAACTACGGTGCCATCATCGTTGCAGACCAGATAGAGCAGGCGGCGGAATTGTGCAACCGTATTGCCACCGAGCATCTCGAACTTGCGGTTGACAGTCCATATGAACTTCTCCCTCTGATTAGACATGCAGGGGCGATCTTTATGGGGCATAACACCCCGGAAACACTGGGAGACTATGTGGCTGGGCCCAATCACACCCTCCCTACCGGTGGGAGTGCACGTTTCTTCTCTCCACTTTCGCTGGACGATTTTGTCAAGAAGTCGAGCCTCATCTACTGCTCCAAGGCGGGACTGCAGCGCCTCGGTGGTGCCGCACTCCAGATCGCCAAAATGGAAGGGCTCGATGCGCATGCGCGTGCGGTGTCCCTGCGTCTGGATGAGGACAACGCTTAAGGGGTAACCCTGTACAAGGAGATTACAATGGCGCGAATAGCTACTATCGAACGCTCAACGGCAGAAACCCGTATAAAGATGAAACTCGATCTAGACCGCAACATCCCAGAGCCGATTGAAACTGGAGTTGGGTTTATGGATCACATGCTTACCCTCATGAGTCGGCACGGGATGTTCAGCCTGACGGTGCAGGCCAATGGCGACACCCATATAGATGACCACCATACGGTGGAGGATCTGGGAATATGTATGGGTGAGTGTTTTCGCCAAGCACTGGGCGATAAGGCGGGTATCCATCGCTATGGCAGCGTTTCTATCCCCATGCATGAGAGTCTGGTGCGCATGGACCTGGATTTTTCCGGACGTCCCCATCTGGTGTATCGGGTTGACATGCCCAAGGCGAAAGTGGGCACCTTTGATGTTGAACTGGTGGAGGAATTTCTGGTCGGATTCTGCAACCACGCTGGAGCAAACCTTCACGTCAACCTTGAATACGGGGACAATCTGCACCACATTATCGAGGCGATTTTCAAAGCACTAGGACGTGCCATCGGGCAGGCTATAACTCTGGACCCACGGGTTGAAGGGGTGATGTCCACCAAAGGGAGGCTTGAATAGTCGCGATGATTACCATTGTCGACTACGGTATGGGAAACCTGCGCAGCGTCCATAAGGCGTTTGAACATCTGGGGCTTAGTGCTGAAGTGACAGATGATGCGCGCAAAGTAGAGCATGCCGAACGCCTGGTGCTCCCCGGAGTTGGAGCTTTTGGTGACTGCATTGCCAATTTGCACCAGGGTGGATTTGTCGAACCGATACAGGCACATATCGCCAGCGGACGCCCCTTCTTGGGGATATGTCTGGGCTTGCAGGTGCTGTTTGAACGCAGCGAAGAGTTTGGTGCCCACGCCGGACTTGGGGTTATCCCCGGTACTGTGGAGCATTTCCCTCCTGATATGCAGGTGGAAGGTGAGTCGCTGAAGATACCCCATATGGGGTGGAATCAGATTCAAGCAGCGCGCGAATGTCCGCTGCTGCGCGGGGTGGAGAACGGCAGCTATGTGTATTTTGTCCATTCATACCGGGTGCTACCGCAGCGAGCAGAGGATATTCTCACTACCACCGATTACGGAATGCGCTTTTGCTCCGCTATCTGGCACGAAAACGTGCTGGCAACCCAGTTTCATCCTGAGAAAAGTCAGGCTGTCGGGCTTAAAATACTTAAGAATTTTGGTAACTATTAACCATTGAGGGGGGTGGAGTCATAATCCCCAGCTCTGCCTGACTTTATAAACAAGCTAAATGGTTTTCTGGAGAGATATAATGTTAGTAATTCCCGCAATTGATCTGAAACAGGGGCACTGTGTGCGTTTAGAGCAGGGGCTGATGGATCGGGACACCGTGTATTCTACCGATCCGGCGGCACAGGCGCTTATCTGGCAGGAAGCAGGGGCACAAATGCTCCATATTGTCGATCTGGATGGTGCCTTTGATGGTGTACCACGCAATCGCGCCGCAATTCAGGCGATTGTGCAGGCGCTCAAGATCCCTACTCAGCTCGGAGGTGGTATCCGCGATCTCGCTACGATTGAGGCGTATCTTGAACTCGGTATTTCGCGCGTGATTCTGGGTACAGTGGCAAAAGAAAACCCAGAGTTGGTGCGGCAGGCATGTGCCAGGTTCCCAGGCCAGATTGTGGTGGGGATTGATGCCAAAGAGGGTCTGGTGGCAGTGCGCGGTTGGGCCGAAGTCACCGAGAAAAAAGCGGTGGATATGGCACAGGAACTCGAAGGGATGGGAGTTGCCGCTATTATTTACACCGATATTGCCCGCGATGGGATGATGCAGGGACCTAACTTCGAAGCTACTGGCGCATTGGCAGACGCCGTCACCATCCCCGTGATCGCATCTGGCGGGGTGTCAAGTATGGAGGATATTCGCAATTTGCTTCCTCTGGAACAGCGCGGAGTGTGCGGGGTTATAACTGGGAAGGCAATTTACAGCGGTGCTCTTGATTTAAAAGCAGCCATTGCATGTGCACAAGGGACCACTTCATAGGGAGAAAAAAGCTCATGTTGAGTAAACGGATTATCCCCTGTCTGGATGTTAAGGATGGGCGTGTGGTCAAAGGAGTGCAATTTGTCGGCTTACGCGATGCCGGGGACCCGGTAGAGGCAGCGATTGCCTACGATGCCCAGGGGGCAGACGAACTCGCATTTCTCGACATTACCGCTTCGAATGAAAACCGGAGCACGATCCTGGATGTGGTAGCACGCACTACCGCCGCAGTGTTTATGCCGGTAACTGTGGGGGGGGGGATAAGCACCACTGAAGATATCCGCAATCTTCTCAACGTTGGGGCAGATAAAGTTTCCATCAACACTGCGGCAGTGCACGATCCTGAGTTTGTGACGCGCGCGGCGCAGCGCTTTGGATCCCAATGTATTGTGGTGGCGATTGATGCGCGCCGCGTCTCTGAGAGTGAGACACAGCGGTGGGAAGTGTACACCCATGGGGGGCGCAACGCCACCGGTTTCGATGTTATCGAGTGGGCGCAGCGTATGCAGCGCAACGGCGCCGGGGAGATTCTCCTCACCTCTATGGACTGTGATGGGACTAAAAACGGCTATGACCTGGAGCTGACTCGGGCAGTGAGCGATGCGGTACAAATTCCGGTAATCGCCTCGGGTGGAGTGGGAAACCTGGAGCACATCAAGGATGGCTTAACCAAAGGGGGGGCGAGTGCAGCCCTGGCGGCCAGTATCTTCCACTTTCAGGAATACACTATAGCTGAATGTAAAGAGTATCTACGCCAGCACGGGGTTGCAGTGCGCCCACTGGTGCAAGAATAGGAATTCAAGGATGACACAACAACATACGGGGTTGGTACAGCAGCTTAAATTTGATACCAACGGACTTCTTCCATGCATTGCCCAGGATGTGGAAAGCGGCGAAGTGCTGATGCTGGCGTATATGGATGCGGAAGCGGTGGAGAACACCCTGCGCACCGGTAAGGCTCATTACTATAGTCGCTCGCGCGCGAAGCAGTGGATGAAAGGGGAATCTTCCGGACATGTGCAGCATGTGCGCGAAATTAGCTATGACTGTGATGGCGATACCCTGTTGCTGCAGGTGGAGCAGGTGGGGATGGCATGCCACACCGGGCGTAAGTCGTGTTTCTACTCCGTGTGGGATGGAGAGCGCCCCCAAATTGAAGGGGAGCCGGAAGTGGATGCCACCGCAATCTACGCGCAAAAAGATATCCTGGATGCGGTGTACCATGTAATTCAGGAGCGGCGCCGTAACCCGGAAGAGCGTTCGTATGTGTGCTCGCTGTTTGACAAAGGGCTGGATAAGATCCTGAGTAAAATTGGGGAAGAAGCTACGGAAACAGCAGTCGCGGGCAAGGGTGGGAATGGCGAAGAGGTGATCTACGAAGTTGCAGATCTGTTTTTCCATGTCCTGATTCTGCTGGGCTACTATGACCTCCCTCCGGAGCGTGTCTATGCAGAACTGCGGCGCCGTTTCGGCATCTCGGGTATCAACGAGAAAGAATCCCGCGTCGAGAAATGATATTTATACAGCAAAGGCTTATACCCCCATCCCAAGAGACCCTTTGCGCCGTCCATGGACGTTCGCCCGCCGCCAGCGGTGGGGTCAGGCGCCCTTTGCCTGGATGGCACAAGCCTTGAGCGCCAGCTAAAGCTGGATAATCGCTGCAAGTATTCGCAATAGAAATAAATGCACTAGGCCACATCATGCCTTGGTGCGCAATCAAAAGGAAATTTTAAGCATGAGCATCCAGACGGAACTGAACAGCGCCATGAAAGAAGCGATGCGCAACAGGCAGAGCGAACGCCTCGGGGTGATTCGCATGCTCCGCAGCGCTATAAAAAATGCCGAGATAGAGGCGAAAAAAGAACTTGAAGACGATGAGATCATCTCCCTGCTGGCTACTCAGGTGAAGCAACGTCGCGATGCTGCGCAGGTCTATCGCGAGGGGGGCAGAGAAGAGCTGGCGGCAAAAGAGGAAGCAGAGATTGTCATTCTGCAGGAGTTTATGCCCACCCCTCTCACAGAAAATGAAGTGCGCGAGGTTGTAGAACAGGCGGTAACCGAGTTGGGTGCTACCTCCATGCAGGATATGGGTAAGGTGATGAAGCAGGTAAGCGCCGCTACGCGCGGACGCGCCGAAGGGCGTGTAATCAGCGAGATGGTGAAGCAGCGCCTGGCGCAGTAGTTATTGCGGTATTTATTCAGCCCTAATGCGGGCGTAGGTTCCGGGGTTGAATGTGGGCACAATATTTAGGCTAGAGGGACAGTAATGAATATCCTCGACATTGCAATCTTGGCGATTTTACTCCTTTTCACGTTGAAGGGAACCCTGCGCGGACTGCTGAAAGAGGTGTGCTCTCTTGTAGGTCTGGTAGCTGCGACGGTTATTGCGTTTACCTTTTATGCCCCCCTTGCTGAGCGGGTCAGCGCCTGGCTCAACCTTCCACTGCAGCTATGTGTAGTGGTGATCCTGATTTTATTGTTTGTGTTGACCATGGTCTTTTTCTCTCTGGCAGGTGCGATTCTATCCAGGTTTGTTACACTCCTGTTTATGGGAGGACTTAACCGCGTCCTGGGTGCTCTTTTCAGCCTCATGCAGGGGGTGCTTATTCTGGCACTTGTTCTGTACGGCATCTCCAACAGTGCTCTGCCGCGTGTCGTGGAATCAACCTTTGCGGCATCCAAACTCCGCCCACCTTTCGTAGAGTTCGGGGGCAGTTTAGTCAGACACAGCCAGAAACTCTTTCAACAGGTAACCTGATATCAGAAACAATAACTCCATGCTTACTCAGACTCTGAAAATTCTGGAGTTTGACAAAATAGTGATGCTTCTCGCGCGCATGAGCGTTACTGCTCCCGGGCGCGCCCGCTTGGAACGCTTGCAGCCGTTCCAGCCTCCGCGCGAGGTGGAACTCTCCCTGCACGAGGCAGAGCAGGCAGCGGAACTGTTAGAACACAAAGGCTCTGCTCCCTTAGGGGGTGCGCATGATCTGACTGCAGCTTTGCACCAGGCGGGCAAGCCGGGGTCGCGCTTAACCCCGCAGGAGTTGCTAGAGATAGGGGAGAGCATTGCAGCCGCAAGAGCGTGTGCGGAATACTTTAATCAGGTAGAGCTCGCACCGCAGTTGACGCAACTTGCGACAGGGCTGCGGGTTCCTGATGAGTTAGGTCGCAGTATTGAGCGGAGCATTGACTCGAAGGCCGAGATATTGGACACCGCCTCTTGGCAGCTCGCAGATCTGCGCCAACAGCAACGGGATGTGCGGCGTAAGGTGCGGCATACGCTGGAGCGCATGTTGCAGAACCGCTCCCTGGCAGGAGCGTTTCAAGATCAGATTATTACTGAGCGCAATGGACGCTATGTGGTTCCGGTAAAGGCGGATCATCGTGGACAGATAAAAGGATTTATACACGATGAGTCGGCCAGCGGACAGACGCTGTTTGTGGAACCGGAGCAGGTTTTGGAGGATAACAACAACCTCCAGAGTATGCGGCGTGAAGAGCAGCGCGAGATTGCGCGGATTCTGGAAGCGCTCACCGATAAAGTGCGCAGCGAAACAGAGGTATTGCGCCAGAATCAGGTAATCCTCTCGCGCCTTGATGCCAGGTGCGCCATGGGGCGCTTTATCCGTCTCACCGATGCGAAGGTGCCCCAGCTTGCGACTACGCCCCAGATCGACCTGCTTCAGGCGCGCCACCCCCTGCTGTTGCTGAACCAGGATGGCAGTGTGCGTGAACACAGCACCATTCCAGTAGATTTACGCTTGGGACAGCAACACGACACCCTTATCATTAGTGGTTCCAACACGGGGGGGAAAACCGTGGCGCTGAAAACCGTGGGGCTCCTTTTTCTCATGGTTTCCGCGGGGATTCCGGTGCCGTGCGACCCACGCAGCAAGGTGTATCTGTTCCGCAAGGTTTTTGCCGATATTGGCGATGAGCAAAGCATAGAGGGGGATTTGTCCACCTTTTCCGGTCACCTGGAGCGCACCAGAGAAATACTGCAACATGCAGATGCGCAGTCGCTGGTGCTTATGGATGAAGTGGGCACAGGCACCGACCCCGCAGAAGGGGGTGCTCTTGCCCTGGCAGTGCTGGATCAGCTGCGTGAACGTGGGGCACGTACCGTGGTAACGACCCATTTGAAAAGCATAAAAGGTTATGCGTTTCTGCACGAGCGGGTAGAAAATGCAGCGGTTGAGTTCGATCCTGTAACCATGACCCCAACCTATCGCCTCCACTACGGGGTACCAGGGAGCAGCAGTGCTCTCACCATTGCGGAGATGTTTGGACTGCCGCCTGAGGTTATTCGGCGCGCGCATGACTACTTGGGAAGTGAGGAGCGCGATGGCCTCGCAGTGGTGGAACGGTTGAACCAGGTGTACGCAGAACTAGAGGCGCAACGTGACGAAACCCACCAACTGTTACAGCAGGCAAAGCAGGAACGGGAAAAACGGCGCAAGTTACTCCATGAGTTTGAGCAACGCCGCGATGCCATGCGCCTTAAAGCACAGGATCAGGCACGGGAGATTGTAAATGAGGCGCGTGCGAAGGTACGCACGTTGTTGAAGCGTGCCAAAGAGCTGCAGCAGCAACCAGCGAGTGGACGCGAAGAAGCAGCTCTGATGCGCGAAGTGCATCAAAGTGCGCAAGCATACGAGCCGCGGCGTGCGCTCCGTTCTCTCCGCCCCCCGCGCGAGTTGCACCCCCAGGAGATTGTTAAGATCCCCTCGCTTGGGACGGAGGCGGTGGTGGAAAAAGTCAAAGGGGAACAGGTTGACTTAAGCGTCCAGGGGAAAAAGCTGCGCTTACCCATACATGCTCTGGAAGCGTGCGAACCGCGCCGTTTTGTGCAGACGAAAGGATCCAAGGTGCACCACAGCCGCATTGGGATAGAGCGGGCAAGTTTTAACCCCGATCTGAATGTGGTGGGGATGAGAGTGGAGGATGCTGTCCCCAGGGTGGAACGTTTTATCGATGATGCTCTGCTCCACAACTGGCGCGATCTGCAGGTGGTTCATGGACGCGGCGGCGGCGTTCTGCGACGTGCTATTCATGAAATGCTGGGGAAGCACCGCGCAGTGAGTGCCTTTCATGCAGCCGATAACGCCCATGGTGGCGATGCGGTTACGCTGATTCAGCTGGGAGAACACCCCGGACACAGGAGGGGATAATGGGAGGCAGAATTCCCGCTGAGACCATTGAGCAGATTCGCGAACAGAGCGACATTGTCAGGGTGGTGGGCGAGTACGTCAATCTTAAGCAGTCAGGGGATAATCACTTTGGCCTGTGCCCGTTTCACGGAGAAAAGACCCCCTCGTTCAGCGTCAACAGCAGCAAACAGTTTTTTTACTGCTTCGGATGTGGTGCTGGGGGCAACGTATTTAATTTTTTAATGCGTATTGAGGGGTTGGGTTTTGCTGCAGCCGTGCATAGATTAGCAGGACGGGTTGGAATTGAGATCGAAGCGGAACAGCTTTCGCCACAACGGCAGCAACAACGTGAGGAGCGCGAACGTCTCCAACGTATAGTGCAGGTAGCGGTAGATTTCTACCATCATATCCTCCTGCAGGAGCCTGAAGGTGCAGCAGCGCGCGCGTATCTGCGCCGCCGTGGCTATAGCGGGGAGATGGTGCGCCGCTTTCAGTTAGGTTTCGCCCCGCCCCAGTGGGACAGGTTGTGTACCCATCTCCGGCAGGCGCAGGTTGATGAAGATAAGGCTGTCGCCTTGGGGCTGTTACGTCGCAGTGACGATGGACGCACCTACGATATGTTTCGTCGCCGCCTGTTGTTTCCAGTGCAGGATCCGCATGGACATGTGGTGGCGTTCGGTGGACGGGTGCTGGATAACAGCCTGCCCAAGTATATCAACTCCCCGGAGTCGGAACTCTACCACAAGGGGAGAACTCTATATGGGTTGTACGATGCTAAAAACTCCATGCGGCGGCAGCGTCAAGTTGTCGTGGTGGAGGGGTATTTCGATCATCTCGCCTTGGTACAGGCGGGGATAGAAAATGTCGTGGCAACATGCGGCACCTCTTTGACAGCGGGGCACGCAGCGTTGCTGAAGCGCTACGCAGATACGGTTGTGCTCCTTTTTGATCAGGACAAAGCGGGACAAGCTGCGTGTTTCAGGGCTCTACCAGTATTGCTCGAGGCCAGTTTGCAGGTTCAAGTTTTAAACCTTGAACCAGGGGAAGATCCAGATTCTTTTCTGGTTCAACATGGACGTGAGGCCTTTGCTGCACGCCTTGAACGCGCGCGTTCGGCGCTGGGATACTACATGCAGGAGAACCTGAAAACCCACGGTGATCAGGTTGAAGCACAGGCACGCGCCATTGCGGAGATTCTTACTGTTGTAGCGAAGATTCCGGATGAGATAGAGCTGAACTTACATCTGCAGGAACTCGCCAAGCACACCGGTGTAGACACTGCAGTGTTACAGCGACAGATGGAACAGATTAAAGAGGAGCAAACTCAAAGGGAGCAGAAACCTTCTCAACCTGCTGCGGCAGTGCCGCAACGGCAGGTGGCAGCTACGCACCGAGAAGTAAGACGCCCAGTAGCCAGGGGGGCAGGAGAAGATAACGATCTTAAAGCACAGAAGATGTTGCTTGCCCTTATGACCGAGCGTCGTCTGGTGGCTACGGAGGTGGTGGCTGCGGGGTTGGAAAATCTATTTTCCCACCCTAAGTGTCGCGACTGCGCGGAGCTCATAAACCGAGCATATATGCAGGAGCAAGAGCCCGGGCACTGGCTATTGAACCAGTGTGAAGACAGTGAAGTTCAAGAAATTTTAACGGCTGCACTGGTGGATGGAGGCCAGTTCGCCGAAGAGGTTATCGAAAAGGTTTTTAGCGATTGCCGTGCAGCGGTGAATCGCAATCAACTCAAGCAGCGCAGAGCGCAACTGCATGCACAGATGTGCGAAGCCGAACGCAACGGCAATATCCAGATGCAGAACGAGTGTCTGCATGAGTTGATGACGATTAATCGCCAAATCAAACGCTAAAAGATTAGTATCACCGCATAAAACAGATCGGCGCGATGCCGATGAACAGGAGATGCGCACTATGGCAAAAAAAACAAAAGAAGAAGACTTTCAGCAGCTCATTGAAACGGGGAAGGAAAAGGGCTTTCTGACCTACGATGAGGTGAACGAAGCTCTTCCTGATGATATGGTTGGAACTAAACAAATTGAAGATCTGATGACTTTGTTTGGTGAGATGGACATAGAGATTGTTGAATCCAGCGTCAAAGACAATGCGTCAAAGAGTACTAGTTCGAGTCGCTCCGACTCCGACGAAGAAGATGATGCACCCGCTCTTGAAGCAGGTGTTATCGGGCGCACCAGTGATCCGGTGCGCATGTATCTGCGCGAAATGGGGCAAGTGGCGCTCCTCACCCGTGAGGGAGAGGTGGAGATAGCGAAGCGGATAGAAGCGGGTGAGAATCTTGTCACCAAGGTAGTTATGTGCACCCCGCTTGCTCTCGACGAAATAGTGCGCCTGGGGAAAAAACTCGAAGCGGGGAAAACCTCCGTTGCTGATATCACCCATGACGCAAATACGGAGGAAGAAGAAACTTCGCTTGAGGAGATGGAGGCTCAGCGGGCTAAGACAGCAGAGCTGATTGCTGAAGTGAGGCGCAAAAAAGAGTATATTGACGAAATAAAGGTGCGCATCGAAGCAACCAAATCTGCAGAAGAGCGGCAGAAACTTCAGGATGAGATTGCCGCGATCAAGCCGGAGTTGTACGAAACCATCCGGCAACTGCATCTGAAAGAAAAGGTGATCAAGCGGGTAACTACGCGCTTCAAGGAACTTGCAAAACAGGTGCAGAAGAGCCGTAGAGAGGTGGCTGCATGCGAAAAGAAGCTGGGATTGACCCATAAAGAGATCCGCAGTCACTTGCGCCGTATGCATAAAAGTGATGCTGAAGCTGCAGTTGTGGCGCAGGAGCTTGGAGTCAGCGTTGAAGATCTGCTGAATATTGAGAAACGTCTCAAGGGGGCGCAGCGCCGTTTCAAGAAAGTTGAAGATGAAAGCGGTTTCAGCTCTGAAGGGCTGATTGAGGCGATGAAAGAGGTGCTTCGGGGTGAGTACCAGGCTAAAACAGCCGAGACCGAACTGGTAGAAGCAAATCTGCGCCTGGTGGTTTCAATTGCCAAAAAATACACTAATCGCGGACTGCAGTTTCTCGACCTTATTCAAGAGGGCAACATCGGCCTCATGAAGGCAGTGGATAAATTTGAGTATCAACGCGGATATAAGTTTTCTACCTATGCAACCTGGTGGATCAGGCAGGCGATCACCCGTGCTATTGCGGACCAAGCGCGCACCATCCGCATTCCAGTGCATATGATTGAAACTATTAACAAGCTGATTCGTACCAGCCGACAACTAGTGCAGGAACTCGGGCGTGAGCCAGTACCAGAAGAGATTGCCGAGCGCATGGATCTGCCACTTGAAAAGGTGCGCCGCGTACTGAAAATTGCTAAAGAGCCTATCAGCCTTGAGACCCCCATCGGTGAAGAGGAAGACTCCTCCCTGGGCGATTTTATCGAAGACAAAGGGGCAGTCTCTCCGCTTGAAGAAGCGATTAAGGGCAATTTGTCTGCCCAGACTGCGGAGGTGCTTTCATCTTTAAGCCCACGGGAAGAAAAGGTGCTCCGTATGCGCTTCGGTATCGGAGAGAAATCAGATCATACGCTTGAAGAGGTGGGGCAGGATTTTAGCGTTACACGCGAGCGTATCCGTCAGATTGAGGCCAAGGCGTTGCGTAAGTTGCGCCACCCCAGTCGCGCCAAGCGGCTCAAGAGTTTTGTAGATACACCGTAAATAAAATCGAGGCTTTGCTTGACAAGTATGCGCGCCTCTGTTACAAACTACATTCTCCTGCTGACGCAGGGAAAAGCATTAATGACGCGGGGTGGAGCAGCTTGGTAGCTCGTCGGGCTCATAACCCGAAGGTCGGAGGTTCAAATCCTTCCCCCGCTACCAATAAACCAAAGGGGCGATTTGCAGTATATGCAAATCGCCCCTTTGGTTATCTATGTTGTTGTCTTGCCAATTAAGTGCACTTCTGTACGCTACCTGTCTGCCTTGGACGGCGAAAGAAGGTGTCAGTTTCCCTTAGTGTATCTTCTAAACCAACTCTTGGTGCTGCACTTCCCCCCCCTTGCATATTGGATCCTTTTTACTTGTAGTCCTTATGTACAAATAGCCCTTTTACATAATGGGGTGAACATGTAGTATGGTTACCTTATCTGCTGGAGTTGTAGCAGTTGGATGTGCACAGTAAATGTCCCATATATTTATACTGTTTGAGTATTGGAGGTCATAGTGTCAGTAAATAAAGTGATTTTGGTAGGAAATCTGGGTAAAGACCCTGAGTTGCGCTACACCCCGTCGGGTACTGCGGTGGTCAATTTTTCTTTGGCAACAAGCGAAAGTTTCAAAGATCGTGACGGAAACAGGCAGGAGAGAACTGAGTGGCACAATATTGTAGCTTGGCGCCAGCTTGCGGAAATATGCGGCAAATATTTGCATAAAGGCAAGCAAGTTTACGTTGAGGGGAAACTGCAGACCAGAAAATGGCAGGATAAAAACGGCGTTGATCGCTACACTACCGAAATTATAGCGGATAGCATGCAGATGCTCGGACGCGCCGGGGACGACAGCAGTCACGCGCAGGGGCAGGGTGGCAGTCGCAATGACAATAGTCGCTCTGACTACGGGCGACAAGATTCCTATCAGAGCAATAACTATTCTGATTCCGGGGCACGGGTACAGAGCCCGACAGCGCCACCCGAACCCTCATTTAATCCGGATGATGAGATCCCGTTCTGAGACCTACCACGACATAAACTGTTAAATATCGTCCATAAGCCCGCTTCTTAGCGGGCTTTTTTGTTTTTCACAGTGTAAATAATTTCTTGACTCCGCTGTGCTAATGTGGGCATTTGGCTAAATGATGCTAGAGTGACACATTTAGTCTTTAACCTCTTATGTTATGGAGTGGGGTATGGCTGAGTCTAAAGCAAATGACCCATATCTGGAAAGTGAAGTTCGAGCGTTCGTTCGACTCGGCAGGATGGCGTTGCTTTTTGCTATACTAACGCTGGCCAACCCAGTCTCGGCAAAAGTTACTGGAGATTGCAGTAACTGCCATACCATGCATAACAGTCAGAATGACGCCAGCATGCAATTTGACAGTGGCACGGCTTTGCAACCAAACCTGTTGCGCAGCGACTGCTTGGGTTGTCATGGTCAGGGTGGTAGTGTCAAAATTCTTGAAGTTAATGGTAGCCAGATCCCCCAAGTGATGCATGCGGATGGAAGTGGGGACCTTGCAGCAGGCAACTTCGCTTATATTACCGGCATGAAAGGGGATGCTTCCGAAAGCCATGGCCACAATGTTGTAGACCTTGGAGAGGCATTTCGTGAACAAACCCTGAGCCATGTCCTGCCCGGGGGTATCAGGAAGGCTTTTCATGAAGATTATATCGTCAACGCCTCAAATCTGACCTGTGCTGGTGCAAACGGCTGCCATGGTTACCGCAATTACTTAGGCCCCAGCGGGGTTCCCGCCATGTCGGGTGCTCATCATGGTAATGTAGATGGTAGACTCGATGTGGCGGACAGGGTTGAAAATAGCTACCGGTTTCTGGTGGGTGTAAAAGGCTACGAGAATCAGGTGGATAGATGGCAAAACGTCAATGCCGAAAGCCACAACGAATATTACGCAGCTACAACTCCCATGACGCTGGAACACTGCACTACCTGCCACAACGGTCCGCGCGGGTCAATCGCACCAGAAAGCCAGACAATCAGCGGGTTTTGCGCTACATGTCATGGCAACTTTCATACTCTGTCTACAGGTGCCAGCGACGGCATTGGTTCAGACATTGGCTCAGCCTTTATCCGCCATCCCAGCGATATTGTGTTGCCAAATCGTGGTGAGTATCAACACTATACGTCTTACAGCGTCGAGGCGCCAGTAGGGCGTACAACAATACCCAATTCACCTTCTAGCATCGTTACTCCCGGTGCTGACGTAGTAACCTGCCTCTCGTGCCATATGGCTCATGCCAGCCCATATCCGGACATGCTACGTTGGGACTATAACAGCATGAATGCCCATAGTAGCGGAGATGTTAATACGGGGTGCTTTACCTGCCATACCTCCAAGGACGATTAGCACGAAGTTCTCACTGCTGTCCTATAAAGCCTGGTACCGAAATCCGAGAATTGCTTAAACGCAGGGCGCCATAATTAGCAAGTTAAGTTCTGTGGGATGGGTGAACGTGATGTTGTTCATTTTGCCCGCTTTTATTTGCTGCGCCTCGATTGATGGTAATTAAGATCAAGTATGCGTAGAAGCGCAGTGTGTTTTTCGGTGCTGAATCTTGATAGCGCGACAGAAGCCAGAACCATGAAAATTCTTCTGCTCTCAATGCTGCTGTGTCTATTCGTGAGGTCCCGGTTGAATCTATGCCCCAATCCGCTGGGTTTTTATCTCATCTATACAGGGGCGGCGGTACATTTTCGTGTTAATTTAATCTTTCCACACTCCCCTGCCTCGACAATTTAGAGTACACTTATACTTTGACCTGATGAGACCCTCAACTCCGGAACAAAAGGAGATTGCTATGCGATCAACGAAAATAGTATGCACCATCGGACCAGCATCCGCTTCTGAAGAAACCCTTGAAGCACTGATCCGTGCTGGGATGAACGTAGCGCGTTTGAACTTTTCCCACGGCGATCATGCTTCCCACCATGCCTTAATTGAGGATATCCGGCGCGTCGCGGCGCGCTTGGGGGAGCCGGTAGCTATTCTGCAAGATCTATGTGGTCCAAAGATCCGCCTGGGGATGTTGCCGGAGCAGGGAGTACGCCTGAACCAGGGCGAACTTGTGACTCTGAGCGCTTCAGAGCATGAAGCAGAAGGTGCTATTCCGGTGGACTATCCTCACCTGCACGCAGATGTGAGTGTCGGTGCCGCTATTATGCTCGCTGACGGTCTCATGGAATTACGGGTGGAACAAATAGATCGATTTAAGGTGGTGTGTCGCGTGATTAACGGCGGAATTGCGTATCGGCGCAAAGGGGTTAATATGCCGTGCAGTGATCTGAGCATCCCCGCGTTTACCCACAAGGATCGCGATGATTTGCGCTTTGGATTGGAGGAGGGGGTGGATGCTGTGGCGCTCTCTTTTGTGCGCAGTGCCGCAGATTTGGACGATATCCGTGCCATGTTGGATGCGGCGCCGTATACCCCTAAACTAATCGCTAAGATAGAAAAGCCGCAGGCGGTGGAGGCGTTTGATGCTATTCTTGCGTGTGTGGATGGGGTTATGATCGCGCGTGGTGATCTCGGGGTAGAGGTCCCGCTGGAAACGGTACCGGTAATTCAGAAAAAGTTGATCAAAAAGGCGCGTCTCCGCGGCAAATTTACCATCACCGCGACCCAGATGCTTTCCAGTATGGTGGCGAGTCCCCGTCCCACCCGCGCTGAAGCCACCGATGTAGCCAATGCTATCTACGATGGCACCGATGCCCTGATGCTCTCTGATGAAACTGCGTCGGGAGAATATCCCGTAGAGGCGGCACAGATGCTGGATAGGATCGCACGTGCAACAGAGCCCCATGTGCACACCACCCTGGATATGGAAACTGTGGATGTGGCAGACGAAACCGAAGTTGCGCGCGCCATTGGGAGGGCATGCGGCTGGCTTGCCAACGATCTACATGCCGCGGCGATTCTGGCGTATACTCAATCTGGGTTTACTGCGCGCTGTGTAGCACGTTTTCGCCCTAGATGTGTGGTGGTAGCCATGAGCCCCGATGCACGAATATGTCGCCAGTTGAATTTAATCTGGGGCGTACGGCCAGTGAAAGTGGATGTGCTCGACAACGCTGATGCGCTGTTTGTTACGGCGCGACGCTGGAGTTTACGCACTCGGGTGGCGCACCTGAGTGACTGTATTGTAGTAACCGCTGGAACCCCTTTATGGCAGCGCGGTTCTACCAACCTGATCAAGGTGATAGAGCTGGATAAAGGGCTCGATGTAAAAGGGGATGACTAAAAAAGGGCGAGGAGGCTTGTAGTGCAGGATAAACAGCGGGAGGCTTTACTTATGGCATTACAGGATGGTGATGCCGAGGTGCGCCAGGCAGCAAGTGAGGCGCTTGAGCATCTAGATACATGTGCAGATATCTCCACGCTTCAAGATGCGCTTCAGAGTGAAGAGCGAAGCCAACGTGTAGCTGCGGTTTACGCTCTGGGACGTATCCGCGCCCCGCAGGCGGGAGCGTTGTTGGTGGAGTTGCTCCAGGATCAGGACCAAGATGTCCGTGCGGTGGCAGTGCAGACGGTGGGGGCGCGGCAAGATAAAAGTGCCCTTGCCGCATTGGTGCGCTGCCTAAAAGATTCAAGCCCAGCGGTAGCAGTACATGCCGCACGCGCTCTGTCTCAGTTTAAGGATAAACGCCTGGTGCCATATCTGCATGCAATGTGTCGCTCAGAAAACACGGAACTGGTTTGCGCATCCCTGGATGCTCTGGGAGAAATTGGAGATGAGGGAGGAGTGGATGCAGGGGTGGGTGCGGTTACTCACCCCTGCCCCGCAGTGCGTCTAAGCGCTGTCCGTATGTTGGGACGGCTGTGCTGATTTTTTTTGCAGTTCTTCTTGCTAGAGCTACAGAGTCTAAATCCATTCGCTGATATTAATATTGTGCAGGATGGGGTCCACTTCACCGGCGATATGGGTGCTTTTACTTTCCAGTTCTTGTAACCGCGGAGAGTCAACCGCATTGCCGTTGCTGTCACGCAGGATGCGGATAATACCCCGCTCCATATTTTCCATATCCCCATCCACGATCAAGCCTATCTCGTTACCCACCAAACGTACCAAGGTTCCTACTGGGTATGTCCCCAGGATCTGGGTTAACGCCTGAACATATTCAGGATTGAGCTGCGATCCGGCAATGTCTTGTAGCCTCTGAAGGGCTACTCTGGGTGAGTTGGGGGTCCGGTAGGCGCGCAGGGTTGTAAGGGCATCGTAGGTGTCAGCAACACTGGCGATATCCACATAAAGATGGCTTGAGGCACTAAACTCTATCTGTGGATATCCAGATTTATCGTAATATAAATGGTGACCACGAATAATGTCGATTATTTCCGGCTCGACATCATCCATTTGGTTCGCTATCTGTACTCCAAGTTCAGGATGGCGCTTAATCTCTTCAAACTCCTGTGGGCTAAGGGGTCCGGGTTTTTTAATAATCGCCGCGTCTATCCGTAGCTTGCCCAAGTCGTGCATCAGCGCGCCAACTCCCAGGGTTTGGATCTCATGCTGACTTAAATTGCATACGCGTGCAATGGCGATGGCAAGCACCGCAACATTGACCGAGTGGCAGTAGGTGTAGTCATCATAGTCTTTAATCATGGTGAGGGCCAGAAATGCGTAAGGCGCGCGGGTCAACTCGCGCGTGATATTTTCTGCGGCATCAAAGAGTTTTGCTTTCGAGGGGATGTGGTTGTTTTCTATAAGGGCGCAGGTTTCGGCAACTGTTTGAATTATTCCGGAATATACCTTGCGTGCCTGCTGGTCACCATATTTCTCCTCCTTGCTGTCGAGGGATCGAATGGTGTCTATTCCGTGGCGGTGGAGGATGGTTTCAAAGCCTCCGGCGTCAAACGCACCGCTGTGAAGTAACTCTACAAAGGTGAGAGCCTTCTTTTCCTGAATAAATCGCTGGATTTCGAACCCTTCAATATTCAGAGAGCGGATTATCGAGAGCATCGCTGCAGCGGCTGGATTGGAGACGCTGCAGAGCTGATCATTGATGAACAGGGTGTCGTCCAAAATCCCGACTTTGATGTGCTGCTGAAGTTGGGTCAGTTTCTGAAGTGCTTCCCAGTAGCGCCCTGCCATGGCCCGACAGGAGGGATGCTGACTTGGATATAGGTGTAGGCTTCGATGGTAAGCATTGAAACTGTGGAGAAAATCCTGGATTGGATCAGCCATGCGGGTTACTCCTTTTGTCCACTTTGAAGAGCCTGTTTTGCACCCTGGGCAACGTTGACATCATGACTGGTGCTCATGCGTTGCAACAGCTCGAGTTCTTGTTTTCCTGCCGTTTTGCCTAGAGCGTTAATCGCAGCGAGGCGCAACTCCTGATACTCTCTGCGCTTAATAATTTTTCTCTTTTTTATTACAGCAATCAGAGCCGGGTTCGCGTCTCGGCTGCGGATCTCGCCTAAGGCTTCAATAGCCTTTAAGCGGATTTTTTTCTGTTGCAGCAGGGGATCGCTCTGCAGCACAATCCGACTCAGCAACGGGATGGCGTGCAGATCCTGTTGCGCTCCAAGGGCGAGAATCGCAAGTTCTGGCAGTGGACACTTCGGCATGGAAAGATATTCCAATATAACATCTGTAGCATTATCGTGCCGGATGGCGGCAAGAGCGGTAAGAGCTTCTTTGGCTACGCGCGTATCACTGTGGAGCAGTTGTGCCTTAAACGCTTCGATATATTCGGGATTACGTCTGGAGCTTAAAATGTTCAGCGCATTGCGTACCACGTACCAGCGAGAATCCTTCAGATGTTCAAGCATGATTCGATCTGCGGCGGGGTCAAAGGCCGTCATCACAGTGGTAAGGAAGCGGCGTGCCTTGGGGCTGGATTCGACGATAAGCTTTTCCCACACTATGGGGTAGGAATTGGGAGCCTGGAGCTTAAGCGTACGTAAAGCTAGGGCGCGCCACTGACTCTCTTTGCCGACTGTGCCGATGAACATTGCCACCAGTTTATCAGGATCCAGTTGGCGCAGACACTGTGTGCACACCGCAAGGTGGGATGCTGGGTAGGTGGTGGTGTTTATCCAGTTGTCCAAGGTAGCTATGGCCTGTAGAGCGTCAGAGTGGTGTTGAGGTGTCGCAAGGATAGCATTGAGCCGCTGCTGGATGGTGCCTAGGCATCCCTTGAATTCAGATAACTGCTCTTCGCGCCCCAGTTTGATCATGCGTTGGGCCTCTTGCAACAATAGCGCCAGGGCTTTGTTCTGCTCTCTGCGGTCTATCCTGGCAACTTGTTCCCCAGAGCCAAAACCGTTGCGTCCCTGGGATAGGCGGGCAGAGTCTGCCTCTCCCTGCAGCACGCCTTCGGAGAGGTGTTTGCGCCTAGCCGAACTTATGCCACTAAGGTCGATCTGATTCAAGAAGATGCTGGTCACCCGGGCTTGCTCTAAGGTGCGTGCTGCGCCCCCTTTGCTCTCCAGTTGTTGTGGATCCTGGGCGAGACAGTGAATCAGAGTCAGGAGGTGTGGTTCCTGCAGATCTTCGAATATCGCCAAACTTTTAATTTTATGCTGAAAAAAACGCTGTGCGAGTTGAGCGAGAACTTGGTTTGTTGGGTTGAGCCACTTCTCATCCTGTAAAAAACCCTGGCGTTTTAGGGTAAGGGTGATAACCTCTTTTGCGTTTTGCGCGATATAATCCCTTAGTTTTTGAGTTGTTTCCTCTGTCGCTTTATTTACTGCTGGGTGGGCTTCAGGGTAGTAGCTTGCCGCTTTTAATAGGCGACTGAGACTCACTAGAGCCTGTTCAAGCTGGGGGTCCTGAAATGTGTGCATGCCACCTGCTCCGTTGGACGCGGTTTGGAATAAAAAGAATGCCTGCTGCAGCATATATTTAGTAGGTGCAATTGAGCAAGCCTAATTAGCAAAGAGCCGAGCGTGCATAGATCCATATATGCAAGCTCGGCTCTTCTGCTGTTATGTCAGTGTTATCATGAGGTTACAGAGACTTAAATGCTTTCTGCGCAGCCTCAATGGTTTTATCTAGGTCTTCGCGGCTGTGGGCAATGCTCATGAAGCCAGCTTCAAACTGCGAGGGGGCGAGGTTGATCCCTTGGTCGAGCATGGCGCAGAAATAGCGGGAAAACGCCTCTGTATCACTTTTACTCGCATCGGCGAAATTCTTAACCGGTCCAGCGCAGAAATAGGTGCAGAACATTCCCCCAACGCCCTGAGCGCAGGTGGGGAGGGAGGCTAGGGATGCGGCATCACGCAGACCTTTTCCCAGGTAGGTGCTCTTCTCCTCTATCTGAGCGTAGAAACCGTCTTCTTGCAACAGTTTCAGCGTGGCTATCCCTGCGTGCATCGCCAGAGGGTTTCCAGACAGGGTTCCGGCCTGGTACACTCCACCTTCAGGAGAGAGTTGATCCATAAGCTCTTTCTTGCCGCCGAATGCACCTACCGGTAGTCCGCCGCCGATAATCTTGCCCAGACACACCAGGTCGGCTTTGACGTTGAAGCGCTCTTGCGCTCCGCCGTAGGCAACGCGGAAGCCTGACATCACCTCATCAATGATGAGGATTATTCCCTCTTTGTCGCACAAGGTACGTAACCCCTCCAAGAATCCCGGCTCTGGGGGAACACACCCCATATTGCCTGCGATCGCTTCAAGGATGATACACGCCACCTCCCCTGTGTTGGCGTCAAGGAGTTGCTTAACCTCTTCGAGATCGTTGTAGGTAGCGGTGAGGGTATGTTTAGCGAAATCGGCCGGAATCCCTGGTGAGGTGGGGACGCCAAAAGTGGCAGCACCACTGCCCGCTTTAACCAGCAGGGAGTCGCCGTGACCGTGATAGCAGCCATCAAACTTCAGAATCTTGTCGCGTCCGGTGCAGCCGCGTGCAAGGCGAATGGCGCTCATAGTCGCTTCCGTGCCGGAAGAAACCATGCGCACCTTTTCAATGGCGCTGTAGGCGTCGCACACCATCTGTGCGAGTTCAACTTCGGAAGAGGTGGGGGCACCAAAAGATGATCCACGTTCTGCTGCGCTTTTGATAGCTTCCACCACTTTGGGGTGACTGTGCCCCAAGATCATAGGTCCCCAGGAACCTACGTAGTCGATGTAGCAGTTCCCATCAGCATCATATATTTTGGAACCGGCGGCTTTTTCAATGAAAATGGGGTTACGTCCCACCGATTTGAATGCGCGTACCGGACTGTTGACCCCGCCCGGGATAAGTTTTCTAGCCTGAGAAAAGAGTTCATTTGAGCGCGTGTATTGCATGTTTGTTCCTCCCTTGATGGCGGCGCAAAACCTCACGAATTGCGACGTTGCTGCAATAGCCATTGTATTTAGGTACTTTCTGCGAAAGGATCCTTTCGCAGAAAGTACCCTCCCTTCAGCGGGTTACTTTCCAGTCATGGTGTCGTGCCAGGCAGTAGCATAATCGAAGCTGTATAACAAAAGGTAAACGCTAGCATGCCGCAGTATTGGTGTCAATAATGGTATGGAATAAGTAGCGTGTTATTGGTAGGTTATGTCCTTGCACGGGTGCCGCTCAGTGTAGCACTTCTGCGTCTGTTGGAAAGTACATTTTTGCGTGAAACAGGAGGTTCAATTGATACTCGGGGTGACAGGTGGGATTGCGAGCGGTAAAAGCACTGTAACTGCACTGCTGCAAGAATTAGGTGCGTATGTGATCAGTGCAGATCAGATAGCGCGTGAGGTGGTAGAGCCCGGGTCGGAGGTGCTTGCACAGCTGGTGCAGATGTTTGGAGCACATATTTTAACTCAGGGTAACACCTTGGATCGGCAGCGTCTTGGTGCCATTGTATTTGCCGACCCGAACGCACGCGCACGCTTGGAGGCGGTGATGCATCCAGCTATTGCACAGGTGTCGCAACAGCGTTTAAAGCACGCCGCACAAAAGTATCCGGTAGTGGTGTACGAGGCTCCCCTGCTGTTTGAAGCCAACGCCCAGGGCCGGGTGGATAAGGTGCTATGCATAACTGTGGATCCAGCACTTCAGTTGGAGCGTGTGCAGGCGCGTGATGGCTGCAGCGCGGCAGAGGCGCGGGCGCGCGTAGAGGCACAGATGCCGCAATACAAAAAGGCAGAGTTATCCGACTATGTTGTCGATAACTCTGCCGATTTAGCTGCGCTCAGAGAGCAGATTAATACCCTGTGGCACACCGAGCTGATGCCTCTTGGCGCTGAGTAATACAGGCATCGCCAGCGTGTAGCTTACTGGTTGTAGCCCAGCCGTGTTGATAAGGTGTTGGCAGCCTGCATTACCAAGGGCACCAGTTCTTTTTGTATGCGCTCTTCGCTAAAACGCATAGAGGGACCGGAGAGGCTAATGGCACCCACAATGCGGCGCGTATAGTCCCGTATGGGGGCAGCGACACAGCGCACCGCGTCGTCCATCTCCTCATCATCAATAGCATAGCCTTGTTCCGCCACCTGTTTAAGCTCTTCCTTGAGTTGGTCGAGGGTGGTTATGGTGGTGTCGGTGTAGGCGGTAAACTTCCGCGGCAACGAACTGTCCAGGTCTTCCTCTGACATATACGCCAGATGTACCTTGCCGGAAGCGGTGCAGTACGCCGGCAGGCGTGAGCCCACGCGCGAAACCACACGCACCGTCTGACTGGTTTCCACCACATCTAAGTAAACCACGTGATTTTCTTTAAATATAGCGACATATGCAGTTTCGTTGCAATTTTCTACCAGCTGCTCCAGTGCCAGTTTGGCCTGACGCAAGAGCCCCATCTGATGAATGAAGGTCTGCCCCAGTTCCAGCGCTTTTAAGCCCAGGCGGTAGTTTTCTGTTGCTTTGTTTTGCTCGATATACCCACGCGATTCTAGCGTTGCAAGGAGCCGGAACACGTTGTTTTTATGCAGTTTAAGCCTCTTGCTTAGTTCCGTAACCCCCAGTTCATCAATGTCGTCATGAAACTGCTCGAGCAGGTCCAGAGCGTGGGATACTGCCTGAATAATATACTCAGATTTTTGTTTTTTAACGGGCATATGGATTGTCCTCTTTTGAGACAGCGAAGTTATGTGTGCCGCCTTCCAAATTGCAGGTGCGTGGTTTGTGTTTTATATGGTTGTCAGCAGCACAGGTCTGCCATGGTGTCTGGCATAGTGTGCATAGACTTAAAGCGCTTAAACGTTTGCGTGTTAGACCCGTTCCAAGGGGGCAAGAATTCGTGATAGAAATTGCGATATGTGTAAAAGGTGCATGCACCCTGCCTAGCTAAATTCCCGAGCTTATGTCGTGGAATATCCGGCGTTTGTTCCGGCATCTTCAGCTTCATTTTATGCGGTGAAGCAAAACCTGGATGAAAATATAAAATGACGTTCTATAATTGTCAAGATGATTAGTACAAATTTCGTATGCAATATGTTTTAGCGTCCCAACTCTGTCTTTTGACGGACAAAAATGGAAAGTATGGTGTTATAGCGCAGAGCTTTCAATGTGAGATAAGCAAGAGAGTTAAGTGAGAACTTCAGCATATATAGACTGTATATATATGTATGCTGTGATACTGTTTTACTTCACATATGGTTATGTAGATTTTACTATCTCCCTAAGCAGACTCGTAGCATAGCTCCCGGCGGGTAGTGCGAACTCCACCTGCAGGCTGCCATCTTCCGGAGCAGTGCAGTTAAGTCCCGGTGCATGTACCCGTAGCGGACGACGTTCTGCGCTGAGTTGCAGTCCATTCAGGGCGCCATACTGTTCGTCAGTCAGCCCCTCCTTGTCCAGCAGTGCTGCTTCCAATATTCCCGTCTGTCCCCGGGCAAGCATAGCTTTCTTCCCGGGCATCAGTCCGGTTGGGCTTATGTCTAATTGATCTGCGCGTTTTTGCTCTTGATGCGGATCTTCCACCCGAAAACACGCGCCACTTGCGTGGATATATGCAATATCGCCGGGAAGAAGAACGTCAAGGGAGTCAAGGCGCATCTGCACCTGGCGGTCAAATACTTCAGACTGGTATGCGCTCAGATAAAGGCGCAGGATATTTTTATTTATACTCAACACCGCTTTTTTTGCGCTAGCACCGCCATGTAGAGCCTGCAGCAGACGTCGTTCATCGCGCATCCGGCGCGGCATTACCCGAATGGCCTGCTCCAGATCTCCATGTTTAAAGGCCACGGCTGCAGTGTGCCAGTGTTGGTTGGTGATGGTGGCAGGATCACCGATAATCTCGTAGAGCGCAGCGTCAAAGTCGGCGCGCAGAATTGCCTTGCCAATGATGTGGTTGTTGCCTCTGCTGCCGTAGCGCTGGGGGCCGAAAAAATTTGGGATGCCAGTATGTTGAAGGACGTGAATAATGTCGAGAGCGCGTGCGGAAGCGGTGGGCTCTACTCCACGGATCTTTATTTTGAAGCGGTTGCCGTGCAGATGTCCGAGGCGCAGTTTGTTGGTGTGCCTTTGGATCTTAAGGATCTGAATGTCTGGTCCAAGCTCCAGCGCGTGTAGCGTTGCTTCATCGCTACCATCCACTGAAAACCACTGTCTGGTGGTGGCGCGATTGTCCTTGAGTCCGGCGTAGCCGATATCTCTGTTTTTGATCTTCAGACGTTGTATAAGTTGTTGCACTACATGCATGGTGCTGCAGTTGCGTTTTTCAACCCATACATACAGGTGGTCTCCATTGCCGCTGGGCAGATACGCAGGGATCTCTTCGACGTAGAAATCCTCTGGAGTGTGTTTAATCTCCCCGCCGGTGCCGGGAAATGTGTGCGTCAGATATTGTTGCATGCCAGCCTCGCGTGTGGGTTCAGTTCAAGTTCTTGGCGGCAGCGAAAGCTGAGTTCTAACTCCGGCATATGGGCGCGCTGCAGGGCAAAAGCGGGATTACGCTGATGGTGGATGTAGTGGATTGGCAACCCCTGCTCTTTGAAACGTTGCATGTAGCGCGAGGAGGGATAGTTATCGAGCGCGTAGGTCAGTGGCGCGTGCAAGCGATTGACAAAGTGAGGCATCTCTTCCAGCGTCATGGCGACCTCTACAGCATAATCCTCGACATCGGTGGAAAAGTATAGTTCCCCGTCAGGTTCGAGAAAGTGCGCCAACTGAGTCAGAAAACGCTGGCTTGCTAGACGCCGCCGCCGATGGCGTTTCTTCGGCCAGGGATCAGGGCAGTTGATATATATCGCGCACAGCGTTTCAGTAGGGGCAAAGTGGCTGAGCAGATGGCGGGCTTCTACGCGGATAACCCTGACGTTGTCGAGGTTGTAACGTTCCACCAGTTTGCACGTTTTAAAGCACCCTTTGTTGTAGATGTCGATGGCGATAAAGTTTATTTCAGGGAACTGGCGCGCCCGCTGAACAATAAAGTCACCAGTACCACAGCCAATCTCCAGCGCCAGAGGCCGCTTGTGTCTGAACAGGGAGTGAAAGGTGTTGATCTGAGGCAGGGTTGATGGATCAAGAAATACCGGCGAGGTTATTTCGATAACGCGTTGAGTCATGGCAGTTGGTTCCAGTCGCTGCGGAGTTGATGCTCCAAGGAGACAATATAAGGTGGTTAAAGCGCCTGAACCTACCACATGGCTGACCTGAATTCAACGCGACAAAGTATCAAAGAACGCTGTGTGTAACACAGTTTAATTCACCTGCTGTTTCAACCTCAGATTATGCTAGTATCCCAGCCGAGCGAGTAAGCGTTGCCCTGGGATAACAGTGCAGGCGACACGCCTCTTTCCCGTGGGTGGCGCAAACTCCGATCTACAAGCCCGGACAAGCAACAGAGACTTAAATAGTTACCGTTAATACAAAAGAGGTTAGATGACAGAATTGCAGGAGTTTATCGGATATACCAACAGTTTTGTGTGGGGTCCGGTGATGCTGGTGTTGTTGGTGGGAACCGGGGTGCTCTTGACCCTGCGCCTAAGAGGAATTCAACTTCGACGTCTGCCCGAAGGGTTGCGTCTGGTATTCAGTGGTCGCGAGAGCTGCTGTGCTGCCGGGGATATCTCCTCGTTTCAGGCTCTAACTACGGCGCTTGCCGCCACCATCGGCACGGGCAATATTGCTGGAGTGGCAACGGCACTGTATTTAGGTGGCCCTGGTGCCATCTTCTGGATGTGGGTGTGTGCAGTGTTTGGCATGGCCACCAAATTTGCCGAGGCGGTGCTGGCAGTTCACTTTCGGCGCCATCTTTCTGATGGCACTATGCAAGGCGGACCCATGCGTTACCTCAGCGAGGGGTTGGGGTTGCCGTGGCTGGGGATGCTCTTTGCTCTCATGGGGAGTATTGCCGCGTTTGGGATCGGGAGTATGGTGCAGTCTAATTCAGTGGCGGTGGCGTTGGCAGCGACATTCGCTGTGCCGCCTGTATTCACCGGAGTAGCTTTGGGGCTCCTGTGTGCCCTGGTTATCCTCGGCGGTATCCGCCGGATTGGGCGCGTAACGGAAAAAATGGTGCCGGTGATGGCGCTGGTGTATGTGATTACAGCCCTCATAGCCCTGGGGCTCAATATTGAAGCTGTCCCCGCAGCGCTGAAGATGATTTTTACCCATGCTTTCACCCCTGCGGCAGGAAGTGGCGGTTTTGCCGGCGCTAGCGTAGCGATGGCGATCCGTTTTGGGGTAGCGCGTGGGGTGTTTTCCAACGAAGCTGGTCTTGGGAGTGCCCCCATCGCCCACGCCGCTGCCCGCACCAATAGTCCGGTGCGTCAGGGTCTTGTCGCCATGACGGGGGTGTTCTTTGATACCATCATTGTGTGTAGCCTCACAGCTCTGGTAATTCTCACCTCCGGCGTTTGGGATGGCGGGGAGCAATCAAGTGCCCTTACGGCGCTGGCATTTGAAACCGCCATCCCCGGGTTCGGGGCGATATTTGTCACCTTGGGGCTGGTGGTGTTTGCATATTCCACCATGTTGGGATGGGCGTACTATGGTGAACAGTGCATCGAGTATGTTTTTGGCATCAAGGCGCGCACTCCATACCGTTTTCTGTTCTGCAGCGTTATCACTTGGGGTGCGCTGCAGAAGGTGGGCTTTGTGTGGGATATCTCCGACACCATGAACGGCGCTATGGCAATTCCCAATCTTATCGGCCTTGTCGGTTTGTCGGGGTTGGTAGTACGCCTCACACGCCAGCACTTCAGCCAGGGGGAACGCGCGCGTGAGTGATACCAACTCTTCCACCCCTGCGCTGGAGCAAACAGTTGCCGAAGTTGCGGTGTTTGCACCGCTCCCGCATCCCTTAAGCTATGCGATCCCGCCGGAGCTTGAAGCACTCTTGCGTCCCGGGGTGCGGGTGCAGGTTCCCTTGGGGCGGCGCACTGTTATCGGCGTCGTGCTTGCACTTCATCCGCCACAGCCACAGAAGTGGGAGCTTAAAGCGGTGCACGCGTGTCTGGATCCGGAGGTTGCGGCTCTCGATCCTGCCAGTGTTGCCTTTATGCAGCGGGTAAGTGCGTATTATGTTCATCCCCTTGGGCTGACCCTGAAGACCGCGCTTCCCGCCGGGCTCACACAACAGCAAGCTCCAGCGGAAAAACAGGAAGTATCCTACCGCCTCAGCGGAAGCGGAAGCGAGGTGCGCGGCGCGAAACAACAGGCGTTGCTTGACTTTATCCGCATCCGCGGTGAGGCGTATATGGAGGATATTCGCGCCAGTTTTTCGCAGCCCCATGCATCTCTAAAACGTCTGGAGGAGAAGGGGTTAGTGCAACGTCACGTGAGTAGCACCAGCCGCGACCCCTTTGCAGGGTTAGAGGTTGCGTCGGATGTAGCTCCAACCCTTGCGCCGGAGCAGCGTTCTGCCGTAGAGGCAATTTGTGCCTGTACTGGGGAAAACGCTGCGTTTGCTCCGTTTTTACTTCATGGGGTTACCGGGAGCGGAAAAACCGAGGTATATCTCCATGCCATTGCCCACGTGGTGCAGGTTTTGAAGCAGCAGGCATTGGTGCTGGTACCGGAGATCTCCCTCACCCCTCAACTCGTAAAGCGCTTCCGTGCTCGTTTCGAACAGCAGCAAATCCGCATTGGGATCCTCCATTCCGGCATGAGTGTCGCGGAACGCCATGACATTTGGCGCGAGATAAATCACAACCGGATCGATATCGTGATCGGGGCACGCTCCGCGGTTTTTGCCCCTCTGCAGCGTCTCGGTATGGTGGTGGTGGATGAGGAACACGATGAAAGTTACAAGCAGGGGGAAGGGTTGCGTTATCATGCGCGCGATCTTGCCCTGCTGCGCGCACATATGTTGCAGATTCCGGTAGTACTTGGAAGTGCGACCCCGGCTCTGACAAGTTTTGTGCGTGCACGTGATGGACACATGACTCTTCTGAATCTCACCCAGCGTGCTATGGCGCGCCCTATGCCGGTGGTGGAGGTGGTCGACCTGAGTGGGGTCAAGCAACCCTGTGTGTTGGGAGAGCAGTTGCTTGCGGCGCTGGAACAGACGCTGGATGCGGGGGAGCAGGCGCTCCTACTCCTGAATCGGCGCGGCTATTCCCCTTATCTGATCTGCCGCGAGTGTGGCACCACCTTTCGCTGCCCCAACTGCGATATCACCCTCACTTGGTATCGGAGTCAGACGGTGCTGAAGTGCAATTACTGTGACTATAACCAGCCCCCCAAAGAGGCATGTCCCACCTGTGGCGGGAGCACTATCGAACCTCAAGGGGTGGGGACCGAACAACTGGAACAAACCCTGCAAGAACATTTCCCTGCGGCAAATATTGCACGCATGGACCGCGACTCAACCCGCGCCAAGGGGTCGCAACAGCGCTTGATGGAACAGATGGAAAGCCGCGCGGTGGATATTTTGGTGGGGACGCAGATGATTGCTAAAGGGCATGACTTTTCCGGGGTAACCCTGGTGGGAGTGATCGATGCAGATGCGGCCCTGAACTTCCCCGATTTTCGGGCAGCGGAGCGCTGTTTCTCGCTCTTGGCGCAGGTGGCGGGACGCGCCGGACGCGGCTCCATGCCGGGGCGGGTGCTGGTGCAGACCCGGACGCCGGATAATCCGGTGCTTGAGTGTGCGCTTCAGCACGACTACCATGCGTTTTGTCGGCAGGAGTTGCCGATGCGCGAAATGCTCGGCTACCCCCCCTATGGCTATCTGGTGAACATGGTGTGCTCGGGTCTGAATCGCACCGAGGTGGAGAGGAGTGCAGAGCGTTTAGTCAGGCAGCTTCAGCACCACTCCGAGGTGGAAGTGCTCGGTCCCGCTCCTTGTCCGCTGTTTCGCTTGCGCAACCGCTTTCGGGTGCAGGTGCTTCTCAAAGCACCGCAGCGCTATCTCCTGCGCCAGGTGCTGGAACGGGTGCCCGAGTTGCAGGGGGCGTTGCCGACGCGGGTGAGTTTGATGGTGGATGTAGATCCGCTGGATATGATGTAGGGATAGAAAGGGAGGCACCAGCGGGATAGTGAGGGGGGGATGGAGCCATGATACCCAACTCCAGGGACGCATAAACTCGTCCTGAGGCTTGACTGGCTCTATCCGTGAGCCAGACACCCTTCCGTTGGGCACCACGGCTCTATCTACTAGGAGGATGGAGCTATGATGCCCAGCTTCAGGGACGCATAAACTCATCCTGAGGCTTGCCTGGCTCTATCCGTGAGCCAGGCACCCTGCCGTTGGACACCATAAGCCCCTGTTGTTAGTGGATGGATGGCTGCAGGTTGGGGATTACAATGATGAAAAAGGATATTACACAGTTGATTGCAAATAAAACTTCTTCAAAGGGAACAACCTATGTGGGAATTGTACTGCTGGCCGTGGGCCTGCTCTACCTCGGGGGCTGTGCGCCAATCCCTCCGCCTACAGTGGTGGAAGATGCTCCCGTGGCATTTCAGAGTAGCTGGGACAATATCCCTGGATGGGAGGAGGACCACCATATGGAAGCGTTGGCGGCGTTTCAGCGTAGCTGTACCGCGCTGCGGTATAGGGATGAGTGGGTGGAGGTGTGTGCACGAGCCGCCACTGTCGCATACGATTCAGACGCAGCGCGCATCTTCTTCGAGCGCTATTTCACCCCCTGGCAACTGCAAAACGCTGACGGGAGCCAAGAGGGGACCATAACCGGATATTATGTTCCCGATATCGACGCAAGTCGTGAACCCGATAGCACCTATCGCTACCCTATATTCTCCCGCCCCAAGGATATGCTGGTGATCGATCTGTCTGAGGTGTATCCAGAACTGGGTAAATATCGTCTGCGGGGACGGGTCGAGGGGACACGGGTGGTGCCGTATTGGGATCGTGCCGCAATTGAATCGGATCATGCGCGCATTGATGCTGATCCCCTGTTCTGGGTGCGTGATCCGGTAGAGTTGTTTTTTCTGCATATTCAAGGCTCTGGGCGGGTAAATCTTGCGGATGGGAGCAAGGTGATGATCAACTATGCAGATCAGAATGGGCATCCGTATCGCTCCATCGGCAAGCTATTGCTTGAGCGCAATGAAATGACCCGCGATCAGATGTCAATGCAGAACATTGCGCGTTGGGGGGAGCAAAATCCGCATAAAGTCGATACCCTCCTCAACGAAAATCCCAGCTACGTATTTTTTACTCCGCAGCCTATGGATGAACCTACTCCACCCGGAGCCCAAGGGGTGCCCTTGACTTCGCGCCGCAGTCTCGCGGTGGATCGGCGCTATGTTCCTCTGGGGGCACCGGTGTTTATTGCTACGCGCTGGCCCCGGGTAGACAAGCCGCTGCAGCAACTCATGGTGGCGCAGGATACTGGCGGTGCTATTAAAGGGCGCGTGCGGGGAGATTTTTTCTGGGGAGTGGGCGATGATGCAGGCTGGCATGCTGGAGCAATGAAATACCCGGGACGTATGTGGGTGCTGCTGCCGAACGGGGTTGCCCCAGCACCGCTCCAGTTTTAATTTAAAATGGGCCCCGCAACCTCTTGGTGAACAGTGCCGCAGGTTTTAGGAGCACACGAGACGTGAACCCCCGAACGTATGGAGGGGGACGCTCCGCTATGGAGGGGGACGCTCCGCTATGGTCGCGCCCCC
>CAZDRL010000001.1:73073-96177 GCA_964508035.1 uncultured Desulfuromonas sp. | reverse complement strand
TATGGAGGGGGACGCTCCGCTATGGAGGGGGACGCTCCGCTATGGTCGCGCCCCCTCTTTCAGCATCAGTCTGCGGGTAGCGCGTTACAGATCTGCAATTTTAAGAACAATCTTGCCGAAGTGCCTATCTTCTTCCATCATCTGATGCGCTTCTACCACCTCATCAATGCTGAATTCACGCTCAATGATGGGGACAATGGTGCGGTCCGCAAACTTCGGCAGGGCGCGGCGCGCGAATTCCGCAATAATTTCCCCTTTTTCCTCCACCGGGCGCGAACGCAGCACTGAGCCAATAATCTGCTGACGTTTAACCATCATCAGCGCCAGGTTCAGCTCCGCCTTGATGCCGCTGATAACCCCAATAATGATAAGCTTCCCCTTGTAGCCCAGGGATTTCATGTTAGGGCTTAAGTATTTAGCGCCCACATGGTCCAGAATGACGTCTACCCCTTTTTTAGCTGTGAATTCCTTCACTATATCGGCAAAGTCTGGAGTTTTGGTGTAGTCAATCACCAGATCAGCCCCGAGCTTTTTGACGCGCTCGATTTTTTTCGGGCTGGCAGTTACGATCAGTTTTGCGTTCGGAGTCAGCGCTTCAGCCAGCTGAAGCGCTGCAGTATTAACTCCGCCCCCACCGCCGTGGAAGATCGCAGTTTGCCCATCCTGGAGTTCGCCAAGCATGAACACATTCAGGAACGCAGTGATATAGCTTTCGCACACGCACGCAGCTTCGGAAAAACTCATACTTTCCGGGATTGGCATTACGTGGACAGCATATGCCACGGCGTACTCAGCGTAGCCCCCACCGCCAACCAAGGCTATTACTCGATCTCCGGGATTCCAGCCACTAACATCAGAACCAACCTCCTCTATAATTCCGGCGACTTCGAGACCAAGGATCTCAGAATCACCCGGCGGGGGCGGGTAGTTGCCAGCGCGCTGCACCAGATCAGGGCGGTTGATACTTGTTGCGGCTACCTTTATCAGGACTTCGTTGGCTTTGGGGGTGGGTTTGTCAATCTCGCCCACCGAGAGCACTTCCGAACCGCCGAATCCATCCATTAATACGGCTTTCATGTAATAAACCTCCTGTAGTTGAATGCATAAATATAAAGCGTAACTGCTCTGAAGCTCGCAGCTACATGTCTAACGCGGATAGTTGCAGAAATAGAACGCTGTGTCAATTGTGATGCTTGCGGAAAAACATCAGCTGGAGAGGCTAGGCAAAAAACCCTGAAGATAGTGGGTGCAGTGGGATGTATTTTGCATTCCCAGGGTGGGAAAGCAGTGTAACACCCCCGCAGGGGATATTTTGTGCTCCGGTTAATGCTGTTGCCGTAAATTATAGGGAGGATGCTTCATTGCGCCACGGCGTACGTTTTTTAGGGCTTAAACCGATACCCCTTGCCGCGTACAGTTGTAAAATGGCGTGGGTGGGCGGGGTCAAGTTCAAAGTATTTGCGCAGTCGCACGATGAAATTGTCCAGGGTGCGGGTTTCGGTGTTCGGTGCCATCCCCCACACCGCTTTAAGTAAAAATGCGCGTGACAACACCTCACCCTGGTGCTCAATGAAGAGGCGCAAGATGCGCAACTCTAATTCGGTAAGGACAAAGGTGGTTGATGGGTTGGTGGCCTCTCCAGTGGCGAGATTGATGCGCCACTGACCGAGTTCAAAGACTGCAGCGGTGGGTTTGGCGCGATACCACTCCGCGCGGCGCAACATCCCACTTACGCGCAAGAGCAGTTCCGAAAGGTTGAACGGCTTGGTAAGGTAGTCATCCGCACCACTACTCAGGCCGTCCACTTTATCCTGCTCACGCCCCATAGCGGTTAGCATCAGTATCGGGAGTTGCTGGTCCAGCGCGCGGATCTGGGTACACACATCAAGCCCGTCAGATGAGTCGGGGAGCATCCGATCCAGAATTACCAAGTCAAAATGTTGCTGGCGCAGCTGTTCCAGGGCATCCTTGGCGTTTTCTACGTGTACCACAGTGTAGTTTTCCCGGGTTAGATTAAATAGAATCCCCTTGGCGATGTGGCTTTCATCCTCAACAAGTAAAATGTGTTTATTTGCCATCTGTTTCTCCCTTTTTCTCCCTAGTCTGCGTGGGTTTCAAGCGCTGGGAGCTTGATGGTGACGCTACACCCGCGGTCGCGTCCGGCACTGTCGAGGCGAATCTGTGCTTTGTGGCGTTTAACCAGAGCTTTGACAATAAACAATCCGAGACCAGTCCCCTTGACGTTGTATTCCCCCTGAGGACGGCGGTAGAACATGCGGAATACGCGGCGTTGCTCTTCCGTCGGAATTCCGCGCCCCTGGTCGCGCACTTCCAAAACCGCAAAGTTGCCTTCGCGCCGCAGGCTAACATGGATTTGCGCTGGCGGGTTGGAGTATTTGAGTGAGTTTTCCAGCAGATTGCGCAACACAATACCGAATGTATCTGGATCTAAACGAACATAAATTTGTGGATCGATGCTGACACTGAGTTCCAACGCTTCATGTTGCTGTTTGCCCCATTCGTTCACATACTCGGTGACAAATTCTGACAGATCACACGGACGTAACACAAGGCGCCATTTACTCTGCTCCAAGCGGTTAGCTGTGAGCATCTTGGTAATGAGCTCATCCAGGCGTTGGGTGTCGCTGATCATGATGGAGACAAACTCATCCAGTTGCGCGTCCGCGGGGTGATGGCGCTGAATAGTTTCCAGATGCAGTTGCAGCGATGCCACTGGGGATTTCAGCTCATGCGTGACTTGGGAGATAAAGTAGCGCTGCTCCCGATTGAGGGCGAGTTGGCGCCGCCAGTAGAGAAAGATAACGTAGACTCCGCCCAGTATTACAAGTAACAGCAAAAGCCCCTCAATCAGAATAATCCAGTCGATACTGGGGCTGAACAGTTCAGGGCCGTATTCTTCTGTGGCGCTGCGAAATTTATGATGGCTCCCGAGAAACCAGTAGATCCAGAAAACCACGATCGCGATCCAGCAACATTGAATCGCAATAAAAGCCAGCAGAGGGCTGAGTGCCGGTTTTTGTAACTTCATCGAAATCTCCCGTGGGGGCGTATGGTGGAGTAAATATTTGCGCTTAGTGGGCGCTTAGCGGGTTAATAAACCCTGCAAACACCACCTGCTGTGCGGATCTCTATCGCAATGTGTTTCCATAGGTCGGTCAGGTTTTGCATAAAGAGTATAGTTCACTCTGATCCGCTCCTGTGTTCAAGTTTTACATAAGTATTACATCGGCTTGCCTCAACATTTGTTACCATTCTGAAGCGATCGTAAACAGATATAGCTAAGATATCGTCCGGCTTATTCACGCTTAACCCTGTGTTCAGTGCAGCCAGGTCGCAGTTAAACTATTCAGTCTATTCAGTAAACAGTGCCAAGGAGTATGAAGTTATGATGCCATTGACCATAGGAAAATACCAGATCCCCTTTCCCATTATTCAGGGAGGCATGGGAGTACGCATCTCTGCGGCCAATCTTGCGGGGCACGTGGCACTGTGTGGCGGTGTTGGCCTCATAGCCACTGCCGGTTTGGCCCTTAACAGTAGTCGCTATACGGGCAAAAATTTCTTTAAAGCCGATGCCGAAGCGCTTAAAGACGAATTGCGCAAAGCGTATGAAATTGCCCCTGATGGGATTATTGGTACCAACTGCATGGTGGCGGTGAGTAACTACAATGACATAGTACGTGCCAGCTGCGAAGGGGGGGCGAAGGTTATTGTCTCCGGTGCCGGACTCCCCATGAATCTGCCTTTACTTACAGCAGATTATCCAGATGTGGCGCTGATCCCTATTGTCTCTTCGTGTAAAGCCGCCGAGTTGATTGCACGCAAGTGGCATAAAAGCTATCAGCGTCTACCTGATGCGGTAGTGGTGGAAGATCCCGATACTGCAGGGGGACACTTGGGGGAAAAGCTCGAAAACATCGGTTCCGGTACCTACGACCAGTACGCCACCGTGCGCGCGGTGAAAGAGTACTTCCGCGAGAAGTGGGATGCAGATATCCCTATCATTGCTGCGGGGGGGATCTGGGATCGCGCCGACGTGGAATATGCCTTGGAGCAGGGTGCAGATGGGGTGCAGATGGCGAGCCGCTTTGTGTGCACCAAAGAGTGCGATGCCGCTCCAGCGTTCAAGCAGGCATATCTTGACTGTAGCCAGGAAGATATAGGTTTGGTTATGAGCCCCGCCGGCCTTCCGGGCCGGGCGCTGAAAGCGAATATCGAGCAAATACGCGCACATGATGTGGACAAGGGAATTCGCTGTCCCTCCGGATGTCTAAAAAAATGTGCCTACCGCGATACCGGTGAGCGCTTCTGTATTGTGCATGCCCTTGATCGGGCGCAAAAAGGAGATCGGGACACAGGTCTTATCTTCTGTGGTACCAACGCGTGGAAAGCAGAGCGCATCGAAACGGTGGCCGAAATCTTTGACGAGCTTTTCGGTGAGATAAAATATCAACAGGTTAGCGGAAAGTGAAGCGATGAATAGGCGGGTGGCGGGTCCTCCACCCGAAAGGAATATCACCCTTATCGGTATGCCCGGCGCGGGCAAGAGCACCGTTGGGGTGGTGCTGGCAAAGAAGCTTTCGCTCACTTTTGTGGATACCGATATCCTGATTCAGGCGCGGCAGGGGCGCTCGCTGCAGCAGATTCTGGAGAGTGACGGCTACAAAAAGTTGCGTCAGCTCGAAGAGCAGGAGATCCTCCGCCTCCACGTTGAACATAGCGTTATCGCTACGGGGGGGAGTGCGGTGTACAGTGCGCGCGCTATGGAGCACCTGCAACGCATCTCCACCATCGTGTATCTCGATCTTCCCTATGCTGATATCTGCCGCCGCATCCACGATTTTGATACCCGTGGCATCGCGTGCGCGCCAGAGCAGAGTTTTGAAGAGCTGTATATCGAGCGGGGGCAGCTCTACCGCACCTATGCAGAGGTGACTATCTGCGAGCCCAACGCCACCCAGGACGAGGTGGCGGATTTAATTATTTCCCAACTCCATAAAACCTAACCCCATAAAACATATCTGGACATATCTGGGCGGGGCGGGCGATGACAGCGAAGGAAATCAATCCCCCGCGCTGTAATTCTTTTTCACAAGCTAAAACACCTGTGGCTATCCGGAGTTTCTGGATAGCCACAGGTGTCTGGTCCCTTATCCCTGTTTTTCTTATTTTTCTTCTGCGTCACGTGCGGCGTGAATCTGCGCCAGAATCTGTGCCCCCCCCTGGTCCAGGGTCAGCTGTGCAAGCTTGTGCCCTAAAGCCGCGGCGTCCTCTTTGGGACCGCGCAACTCGTTGAAAATCTTTTGCTCTCCATCGAGACTGATAATCCCGCCATGGACTTTGAGTTCGCCGCTGTCGGTGTAATCTGCGGCGCAGAATGCGGGGATACTGCATCCCCCCTTGAGGGTCTTTAAAAATGCGCGCTCTGCATTGAGGCGGTATTCGGTGGCGGGGTGGTTGACGGCATTGCGGATCTGCTCGCGCTTTTGTGCATCGAGATTGGCGGAAACCTCGATGGCGACGCTACCCTGCCCTACGGGAGGGATGAAATGATCTTCCGGCAGAACTTCAGCAATCAGATCATTATATCCCATGCGGTGTACCCCTGCATACGCGAGAAGAATCGCATCACAGTCCCCCGCGTCCATCTTTCTGATTCTAGTCTGCAGGTTACCCCGCATCTCCACCACCTTGATGTGGGGGTAGTAGGCTTTAAGCATAGCGCGACGGCGCACTGACGATGACCCCACCGTAATGGAACGGCTGCTATCGGCCAGGCGTAGATTTTTATCCCGACTCACCACCACATCATTGATCTGTTCACGCACCGTGAAGGCGATAATTTCAAAGCCTGCGGGCAGCTCCGACTGCATATCCTTGGCGCTGTGCACCGCGATATCTATGTCGCCGTTGCGGAGCTGCTCCTCCAACTCTTCAGTAAAAACCCCCTTGCTCCCTATCTTGGCAATGGATACATCCAGAATTTTGTCACCCTTGGTCTCTATTTCGACAATGTTGGTGTCCATTCCAGCTTTTTTGAGCAGGTCTTGGACATAGTATGCCTGCCATAGTGCCAGCTTGCTGCGTCTGGTGCCGATGTTGATGGTGTTGCGCATGTAGGGGTCTCCTTAGGTAGGTTTAGAGGTGTATAAGATATTAAAGTTAAAATGTTCGGCCAAAATATTAGGCATGGTCGGTTAGTATATGTGGACAGAAGAACATAAGCAACCGCGGCATTTTTTCAGGGAACAGGGCAAGTGTCAAGTTTGGCTTGAGAATTTCTGTGCCCCGCGCGCTGTTTACCCTCTGTTCGCGCTATATTGCTTAGATGGGTAAATAAATAATTCTTTTCGAGGCTTAAGGGAACAGGCACAATAGCAAACAGAAGTCAGGTTTTATCCATCGCCGCCTACGCTGTGGTAACCTCAACCAAATTGGCAATTTCGCATTCTGCAGTACGCTTTTTTCAGGGTCAATCTATGCCCAGGATATCCAATAATGCATCAATTCATGCATCTATCAACGTCCCTGACAGGTATGCACTTTTGAGCAGGTTCGCTCTACCATTTTTTCGCTCTGGTTTAAGGACAAAGCGTTCTTCGGCTTTGCAGGTGTTGGTGCGCGTGGGATTAGTGGGTGCATTGCTGTGTACGTGTGCCTGCCAGAGCGCGCTGAGTCGTCTTGAGACCGTGGATGCAGCCGCGCAGCGCGCTGTGGAAGAGCAGGGGTGGGAAAGCGGCGCGGATATGCAAAACCCGCTGTACCGCAACCTGACCAGTACGCGCCATATTTTGCGACAGCGCCTGCTCGGGGAGCAGGGGTGGGGGGCGGAGCCGCGGGGAGAATATTTCCCTTCTGCTGGCGAAGCTGACACCGCAGGGAGCTCTGACGCAGGAAAAGACGCTGGCGCACTGGTGTTCTCGCTGGTGGATGCCCTGCAGGTCGCGGCGCAGTATAGTCGCGAGTTTCAGACCCAAAAGGAACGGGTGTTCAACGCCGCCCTTGGACTCGATCTAGAGGAGGAGCGTTTTCGCACCACGTGGGAGGGGGTGCTCTCCACCCTGTGGAGTACAGATAACAGCACGGCGCAGCGCCGCACAGGATTGACCCACACCGCCACCGGCGGGTTGGGGCAGCTGTTTAAGAGCGGGGCCTCTTTTACCCTTGCGGCGGGGCTGGACCTGGTGCAGCTCCTGAGTGGAGAGCGCGTAGTTTCGCGCGGCATTGTTGCAGATACCAGCATCAGCATCCCCCTGTTACGTGGCTCAGGCGCAGATATTGTGACAGAACCTCTGACACAGGCGGAGCGGAATCTGCGCTATGCCATGTGGGAATTCGAGCGCTACCGCCGCATGTTTGCAGTTGAGGTGGCAACGAACTATATGCAGGTGTTGGAGACCAACAACCAGGTGCGCACTGCGCGCGATAACTATGCGCGCCTAATAGAAGCGCGGCAGCGCGCTACGCGGATGGCGGAGGCTGGGCGTTTGCCGGGGATTCAGGTGGATCAGGCGTTACAGGATGAATTGCGTGCACGCCGCAGTTGGGTGGGCGCACGGCAGAACAGTCGCCAGCGCCTTGATCGTTTTCGGATTTTGCTCGGGTTGCCGCCCGATGCCGAGGTGCGTCTGGACGATGCAGAACTAAAGCACCTGCAGGAGGTGATTAGCGCCACCCCGGCGGGAGATGATTCCACCTATAGCGATCAAGACC
The DNA here is from genome assembly GCA_964508035.1 of uncultured Desulfuromonas sp. Taxonomy (GTDB): domain Bacteria; phylum Desulfobacterota; class Desulfuromonadia; order Desulfuromonadales; family Desulfuromonadaceae; genus JAIVHC01. The sequence goes on along the minus strand of CAZDRL010000001.1, from coordinate 88,443 downwards.
CACCGCGCGCCTTACTTGCCACGGCACTGGGACAGCGGCGCGACCTTCGGGTGAGCAACGCACGTATGGAAGATAGTGAACGTGCTATTATGGTGGCTGTGGATGCCCTGCGCGCCGAGGCAACTCTGCTTGGACGTGGCAGTGCAGGGGAGCGGCGCAGCTTGGCACAGGCGGAGTTAGAGGATGCAAAGCTCCGCCCGCACCGTGGGCGCTACTCGGCATTGCTGAGCCTTGATCTCCCCTTTGAGCGCCATGCTGAAACGGTCGCGCTGCGGCGCGCGATCCTGGCGCGTGAGCAGCAACTGCGCCACCACGCCGGATTGGAAGATGAGATAAAGTATCAGGTGCGCAATGCCTGGGGGCAGATGCGCGAGGCACTCGAGACCATCCGCATTCAACAGCAGGCGGTAAAAGTGGCAAAACGCCGCGTCGCAAGCACAGGGCTGTTCCTGAAGGCGGGGCGGATTCAGATGCGCGATCTTCTCGAAGCGCAGGACGCCTTGGTTGCGGCGGACAATGCCCTGGTGGCAGCACAGGTTGAGTATCTGATTGCGGCACTGCGTCTTAAGCGCGATACCGGCGAGCTTGAGCTTGATCACCATGGCGTGCTTCGCGTTCCCTATATTCAACAAAACAATGGCACACAAGATGCGAAAGGATAGTTACGCGTGACCCGAACCTCCCCACATGCCACCTCTTCTTCTCCGTCATGGTGGCGCAATTATCGTCTCCTTAGTGGTGCTTTGCTGCTGTTGCTGGCGGGTGTGACGCTGTGGCTGTGGCCTAGGTTTGAGGAGCGTACTCCACACGGACAACGGGTGAGTGTGGCGGTAAAGCGGGGAGATTTAACCATCAATGTGCTCACCGATGGCACCATCAAGCCGAGTGATCAGGTGGTTATCAGTAACACCATGGAAGGGCGCACCACCATCCTTTCGCTCGTGAAAGAGGGGTCCATGGTGCAGCAGGGGGATCTCCTCATAGAGCTCGACGCGAGTGCGCTGGAAGATCGGCTAGTGGAACAGCAGATTCGGGTGCAGAATGATGCGGCTGACTATGTGCAGGCACGCGAAAATCTCGAAGTGGTGAAAAACCAAGCGGCAAGTGATGTGGAACAGGCGCAACTGGCGCTGGAATTTTCCCATGTAGATTTAGAGAAATATGAAAAAGGGGAGTACCCCGCCGCAGTGGATGAAGCGCGGGCGCGCATCGCCGTAAGTCAGGAAGAGTTGCGACGCGCCGAAGAGCGCCATTCGTGGTCGGAGGTGTTGTTTGAAGAGAAATTTCTCTCCCAGACCGAACTCCAGGCCGATGCTTTGGCGGCGCAGAAGGCACGCCTGGATCTGGATCTGAGCCGGGGAAGGCTTGAATTACTGCGCGAGTACGATTACCCACGCCGGATCAAGGAGTTACGCGCGGAAGTGAAACGCACCGCAATGGCGTTGGAGCGGATCAAACGCAAGGCTGGCGCGAATGTGGTGCAGGCGCAGGCGAGTTTGAAGGCGAGGGAAGCGGTGTTAGAACAGAGTCGCACCCGTCTGGAGAAAATAAAAACCGAAATCAGCAAAACCCAGATTCGTGCCCCGCAGGAGGGGATGGTGGTATATGCCACTTCCACCAAGGCAAGTTGGCGCGGCAATGTCGAGCCCCTGGACACAGGGCAAGAGGTGCGTGAACGGCAGGAGTTGATCTATCTCCCTTCGTCCAAAGCCAAAGCAGTGGAAACCAAGATTCACGAATCAGACCTGCAGCAGGTGCGTGTGGGACAACGGGCGATCGTACGGGTTGACGCCCTGCCGCAGGAGATCTTCAGCGGCAGGGTCATTAATATTGGTGTATTGCCCGATGCTACCAGCGCATGGCTGAATCCAGATCTGAAACTCTTCAGTGTGGATATCAGTCTAGAGCATGAACATGAACAACTGCGTTCCGGCATGAACTGCGCGGTGGAGATTGTCCATTCTGAACTTGAAGATGTGCTGTTTGTTCCGCTGCAGGCCGTGGTGCTGGAGCAAGGGCACGCGTATGTGTACACAGCGGGGGGCGATGGCACACCAGTGCGTGTTCCCGTGCAGATTGGCGCTGCAAATGCCCACCATGTGCAGCTTCGCGCAGGGGTAGAGGAACATGAACGTGTGTTGCTCAATCCGCCTCTGGCACAGGGGCGCTGAATGAAGGGCACGCCGCTCATAGAGCTGAAACACGCCGGGCGCACCTACGCCCATGGCGGGGGAGCGGTGCATGCGCTGCGTGACATCAGCCTGCAGATCTATGCGGCGCAGAGTTGGGCGATTCTGGGTGCGAGTGGTTCGGGGAAGAGCACCCTTCTAAATATTCTGGGATGTCTGGATCGGCTGGATACCGGAGTGTACAAACTGCAAGAGGCAGATATTACCCATATGGATGATGCTGCCCTGAGCGAGGTGCGCCTGCGAACCTTTGGGTTTGTTTTTCAAAGTTTCAATCTCCTGCCGCAGCTCAACGTGCTGGAGAACATCGAACTCCCTCTGTTTTATATGCATACCGAGGCGCGCACCGCGCGCCAGCGTGCAGAGGAGTTAGCACACATGGTGGGGCTGTATGAACGCCGCACTCACCGCCCCACAGAGCTCTCTGGCGGACAACAGCAGCGTGTTGCCATCGCGCGTGCCCTTGCTAATGATCCAGCGATTATTCTTGCAGATGAACCCACCGGAAACCTCGATACGCGCACCAGTATGCAGATAATGGAGCTCCTGCTGCAGCAGCTTGACTTGGGTAAAACGTTGGTAATGGTGACCCATGACCACGTCCTGGGGCAAACCTGTAGCCATAGAATAGAGTTACGCGATGGTGCCATTATAGAGGAACTCTATGTTTAGAGCGCTACTGTTGGGCTTCCACAAAGATCTGCTTTCCGGAGTAAAAAACCTGCGCCTCCATGCGCTCCGTTCGTTGTTGACCGTGTTGGGGATGGTGTTCGGAGTTGCAAGTGTAATTGCGATGCTTGCCGTGGGGCGCGGCGCGGGGCAGCAGGCTTTGGAGCAGATTCGTCAGTTTGGCAGTGATGTTGTGGTGCTGAATTCCACCAAGGATGTAGCGGAGGAAAAGTCGAGCCAGAGGCGCGCGTTTCTCAACGTGTATGGTATAACCTACGCCGATGCGGCGCGCATCCGCGCCACTTTGCCCCATCTTATCCGGGTAGTGCCGGTGAAGTTTCGGGCCGAACAGGCAACCGCAGCGCAACAGCGCCGTGAAGTGCGCCTGGTGGGAACCACGCCAGATTGGTTTGCTCTGGTGCCCAGATCACTGGTGGCAGGGCGCTATCTGAGCGACCTGGATCAAGAGCGTGGCAGTAGAGTGGCGGTAATTACGGAACAGGTGGCGCGTCGTCTCCTCCCTGCGCGCGCAGTGCTGGGGGAACATATCCGCGTTGGAGGATCCTCCTACACCGTGGTTGGGGTGGTGCGCAACAGTGGGGGGGGGAGCGCGGGCAAGGCCCCGGATCAAGCCTATGATGTGTATATCCCGGCAACCACTTTCCGGCGCAATGTCGGAGATGTGCGTCTGCAGCACGTGGGGGGCACCACAGTGCGCGAGAAGGTGGAATTGCAGCAGATACTGGTGCAACTTGCGGATGAAACCCAGGTTGAGCCTGCGGCGGCAGTGCTTGAGGGGCTGGTGGAGCGCTTCCATAAAAAAAAGGATGTAGAGATCTATGTGCCGCTGGCTCTGTTGCGTCAGGCGGAGCAGACTCAACGTACCTTCAATATTGTGCTCGGCACCATTGCGGGGATAAGTCTGCTCGTAGGAGGTATCGGTATTATGAATATCATGCTCGCATCGGTGACTGAACGTACGCGCGAGATAGGAATTCGGCGCGCTATTGGTGCTAAACGGCAACATATCCTGCGCCAGTTTCTCACTGAAACCCTGGTGCTGGCTGGCTGTGGCGGGGGGCTTGGAATCGGGTTGGGGCTGTTGCTCCCCTGGATCATTACCCGTTTTACCGGTCTTGAAACCCTGGTAAGTATGTCCAGTCTGGTTCTTGCGCTGCTGATCAGCATGGGGGTTGGGATCGGTTTTGGATTGTACCCGGCGTTGCGTGCAGCGCGCCTTGACCCCATTGAGGCTCTTCGGCATGAATAAAACCAACCCAGATACCTTCGCGCAAGCGGGTAGTTTTATCCCCACCACGCGCGCAGAGATGGATGCGCGCGGTTGGGATCAACTTGATGTGCTGTTTATCTCTGGAGATGCATATGTGGACCACCCCTCCTTTGGTGTGCCGCTGCTGGCGCGAGTGCTCGAAGCAAAAGGGTGGCGCGTCGGCATCATTGCGCAGCCCGACTGGCGCACTCCGGCTGCGTTTCAGGTTATGGGACGCCCGCGCCTGTGTGTGGCGATCTCCTCTGGAGCGATGGATTCCATGGTCAACCACTACACCGCGGCAAAAAAGGTGCGCAACGATGACGCCTATACCCCCGGTGGACGCGCGGGAGCGCGCCCCAACCGCGCTATAATTGCGTACACCGCTGCAGTAAAAGGGGCGCTGAAAGGGGTACCGGTAATTATTGGAGGCATTGAGGCCAGCCTGCGCCGTCTGGCGCACTACGATTACTGGAGCAATAAGGTGCGGCGCTCTATCCTGGTGGATAGTAAGGCCGATGTGCTGGTGTACGGGATGGGGGAGAAAGCGCTGCTCGAAGTGGTGACCCAGCTCGACAGTGGTCGCCGTATTGAGGCGCTCACTCGGGTGGCGGGAACTGCATGGCTCAGCCCGGTGCCCGTGAGTGGGGAACAGCTGCCCCCGTTTGCCGCCTTAGAACACGATCGTGGCGCGTATGCTGCTGCATTCGCCCAGGTGCAGCGCAGTGGACACCAACGTCTGGTGCAAGAGCACGCGGGGCGCTATGTGGTGGTAAATCCCCCCGCTCCGGCGCTGAAACAGCAGGAGCTCGATAAAATATATGCCCTCCCCTTTACGCGTCGCCCCCATCCCACATATACCGAAGCGATCCCTGCGTTTGAACAGATACGCTGGTCTGTCACCAGTCATCGTGGCTGCCAGGGAGGGTGTGCTTTTTGCGCCATCAGTGCCCATCAGGGACGCCTGGTGCAGTCGCGTTCGCCCGAATCGGTGCTTGCCGAGGTGGAGAGTATCGCCCACGACCCTGCCTTTGGTGGGACTATAACCGATGTAGGTGGCCCCACCGCGAATATGTACGCCACCGCAGTGCGCGATACAGCACGGTGTCAGCTCTGTAAACGCGAAAGTTGCCTTCATCCGCAAATTTGCGCCAACCTCGATCTCGACGACAGCGGTGCGGTGGCGCTGTTGCGCCGCCTGCGCGATATTGATGGGGTGAAGCATGTGTATGTCGCCTCGGGAGTTCGTTACGATCTCCTTGCGCGTCAACCCGCATACCGTCAGGAGCTGTTCCTGCACCATATCGGCGGGCTCCTGAAGGTTGCGCCTGAAGCTATGAGCCCCGGATTGCTCAACCACATGCGCAAACCTGCACCGGAGCTGTTTGAGGAGTTTCTGCGGGAGTTTCATACCACCCAGCGCCGTCTGGGGCAACGTTGTGGGGTGGTACCGTATCTGATGGCGGGACACCCTGGCAGCACCCTCGAAGATATGTGCACCACTGCGCTGGCTCTACGCCGAAACCGCCTGGAAGTGGAGCAAGTGCAGGAGTTTACCCCCACGCCCGGCAGCCTGGCTACCTGCATGTACTACACCGGTATAGATCCTTTGCGCAACGAGGAGGTTGCCGTGTGCCATGATGCGCATGAACGGCGCCTGCAAAAAGCGCTTCTCCTTGCACATCAACCGGAGCAGCACCCACTGGTGCGCGAAGCGCTGCGGCGCCTTGGGCGTGAAGATCAATTTCAGCAGATTACCGGAGGCGCGGAAAAAGGGCAGTCTGCGTCCTCTGTTAAAGGGCGGATACCGAAACGCAAAAAGGGGCGAGGACGCAAGCCAGCGCGTTAATTATGTGCTAAAGTACCATTCATCTCACTGACTTTTCAGGTTTTTTCTCCCTCAGGATGGACTCTGTATGCGTCATGTACACGCCATTATATGTGCCAGCATTTGTGCCGCAACTAAGCCCTTTGCTGACCTCTGCCGCTGGTATCGTTGCTTGTTTCGTAGTGTTCAGGTTTTGTATTCGCTTGTAGTTGCCTTGTGGGTGGGAGCAGCGCTTCTTCTGTGTCCGGTGCCTGTTTATGCCACCCCCCTAGAAGCGCCAGCAGAGAATTCCGCCAGCCTCGACCTCAGTGTGGCAGAGCGCGAATTTCTTCACCTCCACAACCGTTTCAGGGTCCACGTAGAGCGGGGTTATCATCCCTTTGTGTATGTAGAGCAGGGCTTAGCGCGCGGTTTTGGCGTGGATCTCACCAACATCCTTGCGCAGCGTCTCGGTATTGAGGTGGAGTATGTAACCGACCAGAGTTGGGAAGAGGGGATGTCTCAACTGAAACGCGGGGGGGTCGATATTGTCCTCTCTATGATTGATACTCCGGCGCGGCGCGAATTTGCCCATTTTACCACCCCGTTTTTAACCACCTACACCGGCATGGCGACACGTGTTGAGGAGCGGCGCAGTACAAAGCTGGAAGACTTTGCGGGACGCAATGTGGGGGTGATCAAAGGTTACTGGCACGAGAATGTCCTGGCGCGGCATTATCCCAACATAAATATAGTCACATTTTCTGACCATGTAGCTGCGCTCGAAGGGCTCGCTGCGGGGCGTGTGGATGCGGTGCTGTCGAGCAATCCGGTTCTCACCTATCACATTCGTAAACGCCAAATGCTCGGACTCGATGCGCGCCCCATCCTGGGTTCACCTTATTTTCGTGCCACGATGGAAGGGTACGGAGTGCGTATCGACATGCCATTGCTTGCATCCGCACTGCAGAAAGGGCTTGAATCCATAGATCCCCATACCTTAGCAGAGCTGCGGCGGCGCTGGTTTATTGATCCCATTGCGGCGCCAAATTCTCTGAGTTTGAGTGTGGGGGAGCGTCGCCACCTGGAGGATCTGAGAGAGTTGCGTCTGTGTGTGGATCCAGGCTGGATGCCGCTGGGGGGTATAGATCCACAGGGGAACTATACAGGATTAGGGGCAGATTATATTGCGCTGTTGGAAGAGCAACTCCCCATCCCTGTGCGCGTGCTCCTCACGACATCATGGTTAGAAACGTTGGAAAAAGCCCAGGCTGGGGAGTGTGATATCCTCTCTCTGGTGGCCCCCACCACCCAGGGGCGCGAATATCTCAACTTTACCCGTCCCTTTCTCCATCTTCACATAGTGGTGGCAACTCGGGGGGAAGAGATTTTTATTGAAGATCTTCGCCAGATGAGCGGTCGACGTCTGGGCTCGACGCGTGGACATGCGACCACAGAAGAGTTTCGGCGCCGCTACCCCAGCATGGATTTAGTTGAGGTTGAAACAGTTGCAGAGGGGGTACGCAAGGTACAGAGCGGTGAGCTTTACGGCTTTATTGGCACCGTTGCTGCGATTGGTGAAGCGATTCGAACCCAGGGACTCAGCGATGTGAAGATCTCGGGGGGAGTTAACATCACTCTGGATCTGGGGCTTGGGGTCCGCAAGGATGATCCGCTCCTGCGGGATATCCTTGATCGCGCTATTGTCGCCCTCGGTCCAAACGAGGGGCCGCGCCTGTATAACCGCTGGGTTACGGTTTCCTATCGTCCTGGGGTAAATGTATGGATTGTGGCGCTGTCTGGTCTTGGAGCGGTTCTTTTACTCGCAGGGTTTATATGGCGCAACCGGTATCTGGCCCAACTGCACCGCGAACTACTCTTGGCACATCAGGAGTTGGAAGAAAAGTCGCTCGAACTTAAACGCCTCTCAATCACAGATCCGCTTACGGGACTGTATAACCGACTAAAAATTGAAACCAGCTTTGCCTACGAACGTGAGCGTCAGCAGCGCTACTCAGGCGCGCTTTCGATCGTTCTTATCGACATTGACCACTTCAAGAAGGTAAACGATACCTTCGGGCATCATACTGGGGATCGGGTACTGTGCGGCATCGCTGACACCCTGCGCCAGCGCATGCGAAAAAGCGACATCGTCGGACGCTGGGGCGGAGAGGAGTTTATGCTGATACTCCCGGAGACAACCCTGGCTGAGGCTGCGGCGCTGGCGCAGGATTTGCGTCACGAGATCACCCAGCTTGATTTCTCTCCAGTTCCACCCCAGAGTGCAAGTTTCGGGGTCGCCAGCGTCCATGCTGATGATGACAGTGGCGCTGCGGTATTTCAACGGGCGGATCGTGCCCTCTACCGTGCCAAAGATGGGGGGAGAAATATGGTTGTCACCGAAGAGGAGAATACGTAGTTATAATGTTGGCATCAATGTATGTTAGAGTTGGAGCGTTTTTGTAGGGAGATAAGCGTATAATTGCAAAGGGAACAGCAGTGTACACCGAAACAAAACTGAAAATAACCATTCTTGGCTGCGGAACCAGCACTGGTGTTCCGGTGCTGGGATGTGATTGTTCGGTCTGCACTTCGGCGGATCCGCGCAACCAGCGCACCCGCTCTAGCCTCATGCTGGCGTGGAACAACCGCGTCGTGCTGGTGGATACAGGCCCAGATTTGCGCGCCCAGTGTCTGCGTGAGGGGGTGAAGCGCGTAGATGGGGTTATCTATACCCATACCCATGCAGATCATGTCCACGGCATTGACGATCTGCGCCCCTTTAACGCTGTCAGCGGGGCAGAGATCGGTATCTACGGTGCGCGAGACACCGTGAGTCGGTTGGAACACTCTTTTGCGTATGCATTTAAGCGTAATGCTGTGGATGGTTTCTGCCCGCGTCTACAATCCAACATCATAGATGACGCCTTTGATCTGTTCGGACTGCGTATTGTGCCGGTCGAGCTGCAACATGGGCATGGAACTGTGCTGGGGTATCGCTTTGGAGGCCTGGCATACCTTACCGATTGCAGCGATATCCCTGCAGCGGCAGCAGCAAAACTGCTCAATCTGGAAGTGTTGATTATTGATGGATTGCGCTTTAGACCCCACGTGAGCCACTTAACTGTTGATGCGGCTATCGAGATCGGGCGAGAGCTTGGAGCGAAGCGCATTATTCTGACCCATTTAAGTCACGATGTTGACTATACACACCACCGCCACCACCTGCCTGCCGGGGTGGAACTGGCTTATGACGGTATGCATCTGAGCCTGAAGGTTGCGCTTGAAGATGTCAGTACTGCACAGAGGTGAGAAATCAATGCATCAAGAGCTGCGCCTGCACGGACATATTGACGACAGCATCGAATACTTTGTCACCGTCGCCGCCGGTGATGCCGGGCAAGCATATTTTTATGAAACCCAGGAAAATGGGTTGCGGGTTTTTGCCCCCGGTAGCGAAATTGTTCTCGACCGTACCGGTCTGACCCACTGGGGCAATGGCGGCAGCTTCTGCGCGTATATGTATGGGGTGGAGCAGCCCGTGGCAGATCTGATCAAAAAGGAGGTGGCAAACCGTCTGGTGTTGTTTGGTGCCGTGATTCAACCCGATGGGGAGTTGTGTTTTTCCAACGAAACCTCCGGCCGTATCCCCTACGATCAGATCTTTACCGAAGGACACGCATACAGCAACTGTTTTTTCTTTCTAACCGGGTCGGTGTATGGTGCGCTCAAAACCCAGCAAGAAAATATTCTCGGTCTGCTCGGGCGTTCTCTTAAGCGTACTCCACGGGTTGGAGACCCCGACGACGCACGTTTGGTAGATGAACTCTTCAGCTTCCTCGGACATCGCAGCCATTTTTATCTGGTGCGTCTCATCAATAAAAAACACAAAGCGTACGCCGATCTGTTCCGCAGTCTGTATTTCAAGTACCGCTCCATCCCCGACGACGAATATCTCCATATCCAAAATCTGGCTCAGCGTCTAGGTGTGGAGGAAAACCAGCAGAAGCGGATCCGCATTGCGGAGATGTACGCGCACCGCGACAACCGCGCCATTGTGGATGAGTACCGCAATATTCTGGTAGAGTGCTACCATCGCAACAGTATCTCTCCGCAGGAAAATGCACGTCTAAATCGCCTTAAAACCTTAGCGTTGCGGAACAAAATTCCAGTCGCGCTGTTTGAGCCTCTAGATCGCTGTCTAGGGTATGAAAAAATGGTGGAACTTCCGCGCGACTACATTGCGGAAACGCGGGAGATTTTTTTTGGTCTCCTCCAGGAGCACCACCACCTGAATTTCCGTATCACCCGCGAGGACATCATCCATCTGTTGCACAACAAACGCCGCGCTATGCTCAATCGTGATCACACCTTTGACCAAATTCTGCTGGAGGTGAGCCGTCAATGTGATGAAAGGGTGTATGCCGGAGCAGATGTGGGGATCATTGAGCAGCTCACGTCGGTTCTCAACTATCTGGAGCACTACGAATACTGCGTGGGACAGATCAATAACATTGCGTTTATGCCCGGAGTGCGTATTGAGACGCCTGTTATGCGCGAAATACAGCGGCGTTACCGCATTCTTGCGCGCCTTGATCAGGGGTTGCCCCATACGATGTTGTTTGACGATCTGTTGCGCAATCGCTTTGTGGGAAGGTTTGGGCGCCAGAAGGTTGAATCTCTCCGCGCTGATCTGGCTGGTGGTGAAAATCTACACGCCTTGTGTGACCATCTGCACGAAATCTCGCAGCGTGAACAGCTGTATAATGAGATTTTGCACCAGGCCAAACAGCGGATACACAAAACCTACACCTGTCATCTGCACCGCTACGCATATCTGCTGCTTAAAATCGAAATCAGTGCGGCACTGCGGAATAAAAATCTAATCGAAGATAATGTGCCGGAGAAATTGTTCCGTGAGGTGATGTTGAACATCGAAAAAGAGAATTTTTACCTTAATGAGTTGTTCCCCCGGGTCTTTGCAGAAAAAAATGTTCCTCTGCGCGAAGATTTTCTGGACAATAGTGGTCTAGATCGTTTTTATGTAGAGGAGCTGGAGAACGACTATGTCAAGCATCACAATCTTGATACAGAAGTGCTCGAAACGCTGCGCTACCCAGCAGAGGTGCACGCGGAAGCTGATACCCCCTTTGTCTAACGAGAGTGTTGTGAAATAACTCTTACGCAACACCTGGTACACACATTCCAGGCAGCGCCCTGCGCCATGGGAGGCGGCCAGAATGGAGGCTGGGGCGACGCACTCGCGCACCTGGTCCTGGAGGAGATATTGAAGACAGATATCAAAGGAATAACCCCAGCGTTGATTCAGGCCAAGCGCCGTATTGGCCAGAGAATGGTGGGGATATATTTGGGGGTTTATGCTCTGTATGTCGCGATACATGTTTTTTTTCCGGCGGTGCCAGGTATCCCCTGTAGTGGCGTAAGTTTAGGGCTGATTGGTGGCGTGGCGATGATGCTTTTTGCGGTGCTGATGGCGTTAACGTACCACCTGTTGTGTTCGCGCGCGGAGAAACGCCTTGCTCCGCTGTTGAAAAGCTGATGTCAAAGGTGAGGGTTTTTGCGCCTGCGCGCAAGGGGGGAATTAAGCATGCTGTATGAGCAATCACAGCTCGCGGTAATTCTGTTTCTGAGCGTTGTGGCCATCGTGGTGGGGGTGTCGATTCAGTTAGTGCGCGGAGCTACCACCCCGGCCGGGTATTTTGCCGCCGGGGGGCGCATCCACTGGGGGATAAATGGCGTCGCCTTTATCGGTGACTACATCTCTGCCGCCTCCTTCCTCGGGATCAGCGGCATGATTGCCACCCTTGGATACGATGGTTTTCTGTACTCGGTCGGATTCCTCTCCGGCTGGATCGTGGCCCTGTTTATGGTTGCCGAGCCGCTACGGCGCAAGGGCTACTTCACTTTTACCGATGCGATAGACTCCACCTTTAATTCACGCGGACTACGTTTTGTTGCTTCCCTGTGCACCATTGTGGTGTCGGTGTTTTACCTGATTCCGCAAATGGTTGGGATCGGCTCACTGGTAACTCCACTGTTTGGGATCCCCCACTATATCGGAGTATTGATTGTGGGGGTTGTGGTGACCATCATTGTCGCAACCTCGGGGATGGTAGCCACCACCTATGTGCAGTTTGTCAAGGGGGTGTTGATTCTCGTAGTTTCAGTAATTTTAACCCTGTTCATGTTGCAGCGCGGTATTATGCTTCCCGAGCATATGCAACATCGCGACCATCGCCCAGTGCAGACTCTTGAGATGGAAAATCAGGGCACTGACTACGTGCTGCGCACACCGGAGTACCACCTTGCCCCGCACTGGGCTACGGCACCAGCGTATGCCAGAGGCTTTGTGAATGTAGTCCACGCGGGTGAGACCTCTCCATGGTATGCAGAAAAACATAGCGCCACCCAGCTATTACTGCGCCAGACCCAGTACATTGAGCGTTTCGCTGATGGAACATTGCACTACAATGGGGCGCCCGCAGCCTCAGGGCGGGTGTTTCTGGTGGGAACCATGGAGGAGATTGTGCACCGGGGGGAACAGGTTCCGTATACTGGAGCCTTGGGGGCGCTGGAATTTTTGCGCACCATGTACTCAAGCAAGGTGAATATCTGGCCCCACGCCACCTACATCTCAGACAAGGGACAGATGCAGGTGTTTTACCAGCGCACCGTTGCTGCTGCAGATATGTTTAAATCGGGGGGGATGTTCCGCCTTGATGCGGGAGGCTGGCGTGCGCGTCTCGATTTTATCTCCTTAATGTTGGCATTGGTGTGTGGGACCGCTGCCCTGCCACATATTTTGATCCGCTACTACACCGTTCCCAGCCAGGCAGCAGCACGTAAATCTACGGTTGTGGCCATAGGCGGCATTGGTTTTTTCTATCTTTTGAGTCTATTCCTCGGTTTTGGTGCCATGGGGAGTGGTTTTCTCAACATCATGGACACCAATATGGCGGTACCTCTGCTCGCGCGTTCCTTCGGCACCGTGTTGTTTGCTATTGTGAGTGCCGTGGCATTTACCGCGGTGCTTGGCACCGTAAGCGGTCTGATCCTCGCAACCTCTGGAGCGGTGGCGCACGACATTATGGATCGCCTCATGGGGATCCATATGAGTGCGACAGAAAAAGTGGTGGTTGCGCGTTTGTCTGCGGTAGTGGTGGGATGCATTGCAATCTATCTCGGAATTGTGTTCGAGGGGATGAATGTGTCGTATCTCGCAGGTTGGGCATTTGCCCTCGCTGCCGCTACCAACCTCCCCGCGCTTCTCATGGCCCTGTTCTGGCAAGGAGCCACCAGCAAGGGGGTTGTTGCCTCCATGCTCGTAGGGATGAGCAGCGCCCTCACCCTTATTCTACTCTCCCCTGAAATGTACGTGCGCTATGGCTTGCTTGCCAGCGAAGCTCCCCTGCCGCTCAACAACCCAGCTCTAATAGCTCTGCCCCTTTCGTGGGTTACGCTGGTGGTGGTTTCACGCTGCACCACCAACGCGCTTTCACCTCGATAAATCTCCTCCATACCTGTATCTATATCGCTGCCCTGACACAGTCTCCAATGCCACTGCTTCAACCTTCCTTTAACGCCGTTTTAAAAAGGGAATAGAGCATTTCTAGCTCCCTCTGTATACAGGAGGTTTCCTTTACATTGGCGAAAAAATCGGACTCATCTCCTTGCAAAGAGGGTATTTCCTGCAATACTTGGTATCGGCTTCATGTTTTAACCGCGTTCTGTGCGTGCGGCGTTTTGGCAACTTGCGTTTTATTTGGGATTTATTTTGCATATCATATGATAAAGATGTTGTGTTTTATTTTACTAAATATGATAAAGGGAGGAAGTGGACACATAAAGTTGGGCAAGTACCTGAAAAACAAGAGTTTTGTTTTCAGGTCGTACAATAAAACAATAAGGCAAAATATCTTTTGACGGGAAAAATATCTGTGCCACCTGCAGTTTTATAACGACATTTTACTTGACTCGTTTAAGTACGCTATGGCATAAGTTTTTAGAAGCAGAACGATGTTTATATTCTGAGGTCGGGCATTGTCGACCCATAACGGTAACGAGGTGGGCTTATGGTTGATACGTTGTACTACATGATGGGCGGAGTTATTACCCTGGGAGCGCTTATATGCTTTGTTTTTGCCTACTATTCTGACCACAAAGAGAGCGCTGGGCGCAAACGTCGCTCTCTATATTCCATAATTAACAGGTATCCGCGCTGATCCACAGATTTTGGTTCAGCCAAGTTTAAAACGAGGTTTAATTTTATCTGGAAAGGGGGCTACATCATCAACTTTTGAAATGTAGAGCACGATTACAGTTAAGATACGATAAATAAGTTGGATGGATTGGTTGCCTGAAGACTTGACTACAAGGAGGTATGGGTATGGAAAAAGATCTGAATATTAACTTTTTTAGGCCAGTAGGCGACTTCATGGTCGAAGACGTCAAGATGAAAAGGCTCATTCTTATTATATGGGCCGTGGCCACCTACGGTTTTCTGTTATTGCTTGTTGTTATGGGTGATCCCAATGTGACGACAGAGATAACCCTTAGCACCGGTGAAGTGGTGACCCAGGTGGCAGGTAAAAGCTTTTTGACCGAAACACGGTTCCTGGGCTTCCCGTTCCACTACTGGTATTCGGCGCAGTTCTGTATATTGTTGTATATCTTCCTGTGCTGGTGGTACTGCAAGTTTATTGACAAACTCGAAGCCAAACATTCCAAGTAAAGAAGGGAGACTATGAATATGAAAAGAGTTATGCAGCTAGGCTTGTCTCTGTTCTTTATTATGATGGCAAGCGATGTATTCGCGAAAGAAAACCTTAGTATCAACGAGGGAGAGGTTCGTGTATTTCCCGCGATTTTGATGATCAGTTTGTTGGTGCTGTTCATCTTGGTTGGGGTATTCTCCAAGGCGAAAGATACCGAGGATTACTGGGCCGCAGGGCGTGGAGTAGGGCAGCTCGGTGGTGGTATGGCAATTGCGTCTAACTGGATGTCTGCCGCCTCATACCTTGGTATGGCTGGTCTCATCTACCTCAAGGGTTACTCAGCGATGGCGTATATTGTCGGCTGGACTGGGGGCTATATTTTGCTCTTGGTGCTCATGGCTGGACAGGTTCGGCGCTATGGCAAATATACTGCCCCGGACTTCATTGGCGATCGCTACTACTCTACCACCGCGCGCCTGATGTCGGCACTGATCGTTATCCTGATCTCCTTTGTGTATGCTGTTGGTCAGTATAAGGGGATCGGTATGATGTTTAACTGGATCTTCGGCATCAACTACGAGATGTCAGTTATCGTTGGTACTGGTGTTGTCTTGGCGTATGTTCTTATCTCGGGGATGCTCGGGGCTACCAAAAACATGCAGGTTCAATACGTGGTTATTGTTATCACCTTCTTCCTGCC
>CAZDRL010000001.1:0-72973 GCA_964508035.1 uncultured Desulfuromonas sp. | reverse complement strand
CTCTTCGCCTACTATGTACCTTTTACCTCAAGTGCAATTCTGGGGGTTCCGCTGGTACTGACTACTATGATCATTGTATCTTTGATGACCAAGGAGCCTTCTGCTGAGATTAGAGAACTGCTCTACAAAGTGCACAACGACGAAGCATAAGCTAGCGTCCAGCTAGAACAAGGTGCAACAAAAAGCCCGCCCCTATCGTGTGATAGGGGCGGGCTTTGTCGTTTAGTGTAGCTATCTGCCGTTGGTCTGAGTTGAGGCGGATTGACCCTGTGTATGTTGCCTGATTTGTATCTGTTGTTGCTCTCGAATAAGAGCGTTGTATTTTACAAATGGATAACCTGCTCGCCCCACTCCTGGCACGTTTGCGCTCCAATGCCGCTAGTTGCAGCATAACCAGCACAAAATTTTCGGATATGTGCACTGAATTGTTCCTGGTCACACTTGTAACGCAAAAAGTGACGAAAGTTTCTCTGGCGTTGAGAGGAGTTCAGCGGACGTTTGCTCCAGCGCATATCAGCTATGTCTATCAGGGCAAAGCTGGAGTCTGGTTGTACAATAATGTTGCCCCAATGTAGGGACCGAAACAGCACTCCAGCCTTGTGGAGGTGGGCGACAAAAGCACCAAGATCTTCCATGATTAAACCTGGATTTTGATGTGTGCAATACTCGCGTAAAGTTTGTCCTTCTACCGGCTTATACCACACCAGGTCGCGCGCTGGTTCTGGACAGTGCGCGCACTTGTAAACAGAAACTGTGGGGATCTTGCGGGCGTGTAGTTTTGCCGCATTGCGCTTGAAGCGATGTGCGTAGGGATATACCAATGCGCTGGTAAGAAACCGCTTCCGCCGGAAAATCTTGACAAACATCCCCTCGGGATTTAGCAAAACTTTTTCACCGTAAGCGTCTTTTTCGATCACCTGACACGATTTAATCAGGGATTGATATTCTGGGGGGGTAATTTTTTGCATAAAAGATCAATTCATACGATTTGTGATTGAAGGTTAAACGCCCAAACCTATGCTTAGCTCGGGATCTGATCAGAGTGGTGGCAGCATTCTTACGTGTATAGTTTCAGGTTTGCTGGTTTCAGGTTTGCTGGTTTCAGGTTTGCTGGCTGCTGGGTAAGGGGAGCCGCTGCCGTTCTCCTCATGCTCCCATTCTATTTAACTTTAGTAGCTTTACCAGAGAGTTTACTGTATTGCAAACAGGTTCTAGATGTGTCTTAACTAGCCTGTTTTGTGACTGTTTTTAGGGCGCACGTTCTAAATTTGTTTATGTTATAAGATATGCGTTTTAAGCGCAAGTGCAAGCTTCCACTCCCGGTAGCGTTGCGTGTTATACTTGTCATATTTTTACTTGTCCTGTGATCCCGCTTAAAACTGGTATTTGGCTGGGTTTTAGCCACAGAGTTGACTCTAAGTGGATCGATTGCCTATAGTTACTCTCCCTTCTGTGTTAATTGTATAAAGGGAAACACCTTTTAAGGGGGTTATGCGCGCTCAAGGCTGATGTGTCGATAAACCTGTGAGCTATAAACGATTATGCTAATGAAGATGAATCGCAACAAAGAGTTTTGGTGTTTTTCGGGACACACGCATGAGCAGGAGATATTTGGCCAGGTGCGGACTTGTGTAGACCTGGGTGGAGAAGAGGTTTCCGCCGACAAACTGAGTAATGTTACCCGCACCGCAACAGATACCGGAGTGTACTATATCAAACAGTACTGGAGCGGGGGCAGGCTCTTGCGCCGTTTTATGGGGCGCAGCCGCGCGCAAGGGGAGTGGGAAAATCTGCTGTACTTTGCATCTCTCGGAATCTCCACTCCACGTCTAGTGGCGTACGGTAGGGGGGCACAGACCGGGAAACCCTTGGAAGTACTGGTTACAGAAGAGGTGCAGGGGTCTAAAGATCTCGCGACTTTGGCGCGTGAAAAGCCAGCGCGTTTTGCCCAGCACCATTGGACCATGACGGTGATGCGGCAGGTAGCTGACTACACCCGGCGTCTGCATCGGGATAATTTTGTGCACTGGGATCTTAAGTGGCGCAATATTTTGGTGCAGGGAGATGCTGACCCTAAAGTTTATTTCTTTGACTGCCCGCTTGGACGCCGCTGGTACGGTGGCTTGCAGCGGCGCGGAGCGATAAAGGATCTTGGCTGTTTGGATTCAGTTGCCCGCTCCGTGCTGACCCGCACTCAGCGCCTGCGCTTTCTTTTACTCTACCGCCAAGAAGAACGTTTGACTCCAGGTGCAAAACGTCAGATCCACCAGATTGAGGCTTTTTTGACCGCAAAGGCGCGCAAACGCGCAAAGCGGCGCAATGCTTAAAAAAACCATAGAGGTAATTCATGAATTGCCCCTACTAGACTCATTGACTCCGTCACGCTTCCAGGGCGCTGGAGCAGGGCGTAGTTGAGAATCCCTTTACTATTGAAACACGCCACTTCTTGATGGGTAGCGACACGACAGATCACTTCGCTTTGGCGCGTCCCGGTGGGGGGTGGATTCTGAGATCCATTTTCTGCTGCGGATAGATCGTTGCGGCAGGATCCATGCGCAGGATTTCACTGCCATCGCGGTGGAACGATGCACCCGACCCACCCGCGAGAAATTGGATGGGTAAAAAGAGGTTATTGTTGTGCCATTTATTAGAATAGCGATAAGTTATTTGACACTTTGCGCCGCTTTTCTTACCTTATGGTGGTATATTAACCGGTGTATTGTTTGGAATGCTATGCAGGACTTGCCCACAATGGAGGATTAGAACGATATGATCGATTATCTGCTTGCCAAAGCGCGTGAAGATGAGCGCCTTACCCAGAAAGAAATCCAGCATTTACTTTCGTACGAACCTTACAGCGATGCTGCCTGTCGCATGATAGGGGTAGCCAGTGAACTGTCGCGAAAACTGCAGGACAACGAAGCTGAGATTCACGGACAACTGGCCTTGAATCTCTCCCCCTGCCCTGAGGAGTGTAAGTTCTGCTCTTTTGCTGCGAGCAACGGAGTGTTTAGCAACTCTTCTGAGTTGAGTATCGAAGAGGCAGTCGCCATGGCAAAGAGCTTTGAAGAAGGTGGATGTCACGCCATTCTGGCAATGACGACCGCCAACTTCCCCTATGCCAAGGTGGCTCCTTATCTGCCCGCGTTGCGCGCCGCGCTCAAGCCGCATACCCCTTTAATTTTAAATGTGGGAGATAATTGCGCCGACCATGCGGATGAGATTAAGCAAGCTGGGGTAAGTGGGGTGTATCATGCTCTGCGTTTGGGTGAAGGGGAGGATACTGGCATCCCACCGGAACAACGGCGCAGCAGTATTGAAAAGTTCCTCGCTGCGGGGCTTCAGGTAGGCACCTGTATAGAACCAATCGGACCGGAGCACAATAACCGTGAGATCGCCGAACTGATCTGCTATACCGCGAGCATTAATCCGGTGTTCAGCGGTGCGGCTCGCCGGATCCCGATCCCCGATACACCTATGGGGGTTATGGGGACGATCCCAGAGGTGCGGCAAGCTCAGATTGTGGCGATCACCCGTCTTGCTATGCCACATTCAACGCTAGCCAACTGCACGCATGAGCCCTGCACTCTCGCCGCTCTCGGTGGAGCGAGCTTTTTCTGGGCCGAAATGGGTGCCAATCCGCGCGACATTGTGGAACACACAGAAAAGGGACGCGCCCACAACGTGGAAGAACTGATCGAGATTCTGTGGGAAAGTGGCTGGAATATTGATCAGGGGAAATCGCGGATCTGGAAGGTATAGATAGAGACCTCTAAGGCTTGATGGTACATAAAAAGGCGCGGAAAGTATCAAATCTTGCCGCGCCTTTTTGTATGTTTTAACCTGAGCTATCCACAGGTCACTTGATATGGCACTCGCTGCATCCTACCGGGCCGCCAGAGCTCTTGTGGCAGTCCTTGCACATGGTTGAATGGGCCAGATCTTTAGTCAACTCAAAGGGTCCAGGGGTGCTGTCCCCGTGGCAGGTGGTGCAGCCGTAGGTTTCACCGTGAAACTTGTGGGTCAGGGTTACTGTGCCGAACTTATTCTCCAAGGCGATGGTCTCTGGCACTACAACTTTAGCGCCTTTCTGCACGGTCGAAGCGGTGGCAGTGTCAGCTGAATCGATCCCTTGGACTTTCGAGGTCAATTCATTGAGCTTTTGCGACGAAGAGGCCACAAGTAGATTGGCTTTTTCTGCTGCGGGCGCGGTTGCTGCCTTGGTTTTCTCAACTACCTGCTGAGTGGTTGCGCTTGCTTGATCCCGCACCGCTGCGCTTGCCTGCGTCAGCTCTTTTTTGGCATCTTCAACCGCGACTGCGCCTTGTTTCACTGCATTATCCACAGTTTTTTCCACAGCCTGTTTTGCCTCTTCCACACTCGCCTTCGCTTTTTCAAGCGCCTCAGTGGCTTTCTGTTGTGCTTTTTCTACCGCGGCAGCAGCACTAGCCTCCTGTTGTTGCTCAGCTTGAGTTTGCTGTTGTTGTTTGTCTTCACTGCATGCACTGAGGGTAAGTAATAACATGAGTGCACATAGACTGGTTAGTCTGAGCCTGATTGATCTGAACATATAGACCTCCTGTACTGGGTGATTGAATACCTGCGTATTTCGAAACGAAAATGCAGAGAAATATAATGCATAAAGCATACAACATGGGTGCTTAATCCCAAAAACTTAATATCTCACGCTATTTACCTGCAGTAAAGTATATAGCATAATGGCTCGATTTTTCATGTGTTGTGCTCACTGACGGAATGTTGCGATGAAATTTAATACTGAGCTTGGTTATTTTCGCCATTTTTACCATTTGCTCCAGAGTGCTTGGCTGCTGCTGGCGCTGGGGGCGCTGTTGTTTAATGTTGTAGAAACCCAGCATGAAGTTGATGCGTTAGCACGTCAGGCAGCGCTACTTGAAAGAGATCGCACCAATACAATCCGCGAGTGGGTTTTACATCAGAAGGGGCTAGAGATTAGAGGACAGGAAGGGGAGTCGACTCCGGTACTTTCTTCGGCCCAGGTTCTAAGTCAGATCCAGGCCTTGCTTTCCGACGAAGGTGTTCACAGCCGCCTAGTGAGCCCTGTCCCTCTGAACCCGCGCAACATGCTGGATACTTGGGAAAAAGATAAATTCCCCTTGTTGCAGAGTGGTCACGATATAGTGCGTGAAAAGACACAAGGTCCCAAAGGGCGCACAGAATACCGCGAACTGCATGTGATGGAGAAAACCGAGCGTTGTCTGCCCTGCCATCCGGGGTATGAGAACATTCGCCAGCCCGCTGCCCTCTCAATTCGTGTTCCGCTAGAACCTATTCAGGCGATGCTTAAAACCAGGGCGGTTGCGTTCAATGTGATGTGTTTTGCAATCTGGGCGCTGGGGGCGGGTGCTATGCATGTTGGGGCGGCGCGATTGCGTCAGCACCTTAAATATCGGCAGGCTCTCCAACATGATCTGGAACAGAGCAACAACCTCTACAGCGCTCTGAGTGCTGCAAATCAGGCTATGTTGCGTGCCGATGATCCGCAACAACTTTACGCGAACTTGTGTCGCATTGCGGTGGAATATGGGAAGTTTCATCTCGCCAGTGTTGCTCTAATCGACGCAGAGAGTTCAGCCCTGAGTCATGCTGCGGTATATGGAGATGAAAAAGGGTGTGCGTACATTAACGCTATCGACGTCAGCATCGACCCTGAAGTTCAGCTGGGGCGTGGCCTTACGGGGAAAGCAGTGCGCGAGCAGAAAACTGCAGTCACCAATGACTTTATGCATGATATACGTTTGACTCCCTGGCTGAAGGAGGCAGAAAAAGCTGGTATTGGTTCGGCAGCGTCAATGCCTATCTTTATTGGTACCGAAGTGGTGGGGGTGTTTAAGGTGTATGCATCCACACCCAATTACTTTAACGACTCACGCATTGAACTGCTTGAACAATTACGCGACGACTTGGGCTTTGCCCTATTGAGCGCAGAACATAAAAAACGCGAAGAGTGGACGCTCCGTAAGCTGCAGAAGTCACAGAAGTTTCAGCAAGTGCTCCTGGATGCGCTCCCGTATCCGGCGGTATTGGCACGCTACTCCACGCACACGGTTGTAAGTGCGAATCAACGCGCGCGCGATATGGGAATCAACGTGGGGGAACCGAGCCCTTATGCTAAATATATCCCTGAAGATGAACGCCGCCGTGCGCATGTGGTGGAGCAACAACGTGAAGACGGTAGTTGGGATATGATCAGCTGGCGTCCGGTGGAAGGGGAAAATGATGATCTGTATCTACACTTTGCCATCGACATTACTGAGCGCAAAGAGCGGGAACAGAAACTACTGAATATGGCGCACACTGATCCCCTTACTGGAGTGGCAAATCGCCTTTACTTTACGGCGCTAGTACGCCATGCGCTGGAAGAACCCGGAATGAAGTCCTTTGGTATCCTGGTGTTTGACCTCAATGACTTCAAGCCTGTTAACGATACATATGGTCACGCTGCAGGAGACAAGCTGCTGGTGAAAGTGGCGCGGCGCTTTAGCAAAACCTTGCGAGAGTGTGATACTGCCTGCCGTTGGGGTGGAGATGAGTTTGTGATCTTCCTTCCTGGCGCAGACGGGAACAACATCCGCCACTTGTTGGAGCGTACCATGGCTGTGTTTGCAGAGCCTTTTAATGTCTTGGGGCAGGAGATCCGCTTAGGGGCGAGTGGCGGCTATGCCACCTGGCCTGAAGACGGTAGCAGTGAACTTGAGCTTTTTAAGGTGGCGGACCGGCGCATGTATCAGGCGAAGCTTGAGAGTAAGGGTGCCAGCGTTTAGGTGCAGGCGGTGGGAGCGTTAACCTTAGCTGTGCCGTGCCGTCACAAAGCTTATTGGCTAAACTTTATGCAGCAAAACAGCTGCGGGCGGCGCTGGAGTATAACGGGCGCCGCCCGCGGTTGAGTAGCAAAGCTGCGTTGGTTTCTCAGTCCTCGTCGTTTTCTGCCAGGCTGATGTTAAGTTCGAGCACTTCTACATCACCACTGCTGTCGAGGGAGAGTTTGATCTGATCTTCAGAGATGTGGATATATTTTCTGACCACGGTAAGAATGTCCTGCTGCAGCATGGGAAGAAAGTCTGGCGTATCGGTTTTACGCCGTTCATGCGCTACTATAATCTGCAGGCGCTCCTTGGCAATGGAAGCGGTACCCTGTTTAGACGAACGGAAAAAATCTAGAAATCTCATAAATCAACCCCTGAATAAGCGGGAAAAGAACCCTTTTTTAGCGGTCTGCATAAAGCGATGGGGACGCTCTTCGCCCAAAAATCTATCCACCACATCCATGTAGGCGCTACCCGCGTCACTCTCTTCATCCAGCGTTACTGGAATCCCAGAGTTAGAGGCTTCGAGTACCGCCTGCGATTCAGGTATCACACCCAGAAACGGAATTGCAAGGATCTCCTGCACATCCGCTGCACTGAGCATCTCCCCGGTTTCTACCCGATATGGGTCATAGCGCGTCAGGATAAGGTATTCCTTCACCGGTTCCAGCTCGTTTTCAGCGCGGTAGGTTTTGCTCCCGAGCATGCCGACAATCCGATCTGAGTCACGCACAGAGGATACTTCAGGATTGGTTACAATTAGGGCTTCGTCTGCGTAGTACATGGCAGCGATGGCACCCGTTTCAATCCCGGCTGGAGAGTCGCACACGATATACTCAAAGCGTTCACGCAACTCGTTCAGCACCCGCTCAACCCCCTCGAGTTTTAGGGCATCCTTGTCTCTGGTCTGCGAGGCGGGGAGGATGAAAAGGTTGTCCAGGCGTTTGTCTTTGATCAGAGCCTGATTGAGGGAACCTTCATTGTGAATGACATTAAGGAGGTCGTAAACCACGCGGCGCTCGCATCCCATGATGAGATCAAGGTTTCGCAGCCCGACATCAAAGTCGATAACTACTGTTTTGAAGCCCCGTTTCGCCAGCCCGGCGGCAATAGCCGCGCTGGTTGTGGTTTTCCCTACCCCACCTTTCCCAGATGTTACCGCAATGACTTTTGCCATTGTTGTTCTCCTTGGTTTTGTGCGTTAGCTTTCCATTGATACCTGATGTTGCAGCTGCCTTAGGCAGGAGTGAAGGCACCAAGTCGGGCAATATTGAGCTCTCCCCCTGCGAGGGTGATTGTAGCCGTTGAGCCAAATACTTCAGCGTCGATCTCGTCGTTTACCAGATACTCCCCCGCGACCGCGATCAGTTCTGGCTCCAGGTCAAGGCAGAAGATGCTTGCTTCAGTGTTTCTCGTCCCGCCAGCTAGCGCTCGACCGCGCAGGGTACCGTAAATGTGGATATTTCCCCCCGCAATAACCTCTGCGCCGGAATTTACCGAGGCGAGAATGGTCAGATCTCCGGCGGCGACAATACGCTGACCAGAGTGTACTGTTTTGGTTATGGTTTTATTCCCTGATTCCGAGATATGCTCAGGGATCTCCTGCGCTGGGGTTGCAGCCACGGGAGGTTCTGGTTTTGCCTGCGCTGGAGCAACGTTCTGGGTTGCGCTTGCGAACGCTGCCGGAACGGGTTGAAGCCCTGCTTCTGCAGCATCCTGCACATGTTTTGGATTTCCACCATGCAGGCCGAAAGGGATCAGCCCGTATTCACGCAGCATTCCGCACAGAGCGTCAAAATTTATTGAGCTGTGTGCGGCTTCAAGGCTGCTCAGATCAACCACTAGGAGGCTGTCCTTGAATAACCCCCCTGGGTCCCCCAGGTGGTTACGCAACCGACTGAGAATAGTGGTGGAATCTCCTTTGAGTATGCGCAAGCTCAGAACCTTGTGAGAACGCGCCTTTAATTCAAATATGGAATTGGTATTCATGTACTCAATCTGTAACACCGTCACGGTTTGTTGTGTTCAACGGTGTGTGTATGGAGGTAAAGGCTTGACTCCGCTACCCCATGTTGATGGGGTAGCAGAGAATATTTGCTCTGCTGAAGATGCAGGGGCAATCCTAGACGTTTTCTGCGCGCATCTCAACAGCTAATATCTATCTGGGCGGATATTCAAGCCTGGAAGAAAATGCTATACGATCAACTTGGAAATCGCCTTAAACTCAGCACTTCCTGCTTCACGCAGGAGTTCAAACAGCACCGATTCCACATTGGTGATGATGGCACCAGCCTGTTGCATGCGCTGCAAGGCGTTGTCGCGGTTGGCATCGCTGCGTGAGCATGTGGCTTTGATGGGCACATGGACCTGATATCCGGCGTGAAGCAGGTCGAAAACCGTCTGCATGACACACACATGGGTTTCCATCCCGGTAACGACTACCTGCTTGGCTCCGAGTTTCTCTAACGCAGGGGCAAAAGAGCTCTCACCACAACAGCTAAACGAGATTTTCTCTACGATAGTCGCCTTCGGGCTGCGGGTGCGAATACTTTCGATAGTAGCGCCCAGGCCGCGGGGATACTGTTCGGTGATCAGGGTGGGGAGAGAGAGAATATCCATCCCTTGCTGTAGAGTGGCGATAGACTCCTCTACCTCAATGTGGTTCGGCATCGCTTTAACCAGGCGCTCCTGAACATCGACAATCAGCAGGGCGGTATGTTGTGGGGTTAGCAGAGTAGGGTGGCGTTGCATAAAGTCTCCTTCTTGGTTGTTTGAGGTTTTCACAATTTCAGGTTCGGTTTCAAAAGGTGTAGACCGGTTGCGTAACGCCTTGGTTCAATGGCAGCCACGCATCCAGCAGGGGTTATGCTCTGCTGGGATAAAGCATAAAACGAAGAGTAGGCACTGCGCATAATGCGTGTAGCGCGGGGCTGGCATTGTCCTCGCATCTCTTCTAAGGATGGGTTACACTACAGCGGCGTAATTGTCTCCTGCTCCAACATTAAAAAACACGCCTGGCAGGTAAGGTAAGGTGGAACTAAAACAGCATTCTAGCATAATTGTGAGGTAAAGCCATAGGCAACTGAGGCGCTGGATCTAAGTGCGTTGCTGCGGTTGTTTAGCGCGGCGTAACGCACTGCGGGCAGGAGAACTCTGCCAGCCGCGCTTTGCGCCCATAACTGCGAGGATACATTCGTGTTTGAACAGCAGAATAGTAGCGTGAAAAACAAGAGAGATTCAGATCTGCAAGCAGCGCTGCCGGCGTTGGATGTGCGCGCCGGGATGAGACGTGCTATGGGAAAATACGATATATATTTGAATTTACTGAACAAGTTTAAACACAGATTTGCCGACTTCTCCAGTGACTTGCGCAGATGTTTCGCAGCCAAGGATAGAGAGGCAGCGCTGATCCAAGTGCACTCCCTGAAGGGGATTGCTGCGAGCCTCGGGGCCGTGTCATTGCAGGGCGCCGCGAAAAAGTTGGAGCAGCAGTTGCAACGAGAGGAGTCTCCCGCCGCGCTGCCGCATGTAAAGCACCACTTGGATGAGCTACTACAACAACTTGAAAATCTAGACCAGCGTATGTTTGAAATGAATACTCAGTCAGTATGTGATGCAGAGCACACCCCGCCTGAGGCTGCGCCAGCATGGGATCAGAGTTTGCAGACGTTGCAACTGCCGCTGCAGAAACTGCAACTCCACAAGGTTAAAGCTCAGTTAGCACAGTTGCGCCAATGCAACATGACTGAGTTGCAGCGGGAACAACTCCAGCACCTTGAGCATCTGGTGCAAGGATATCAATACAAGCAAGCTGCCGAATACATTGATGGATTGTTGTGAGCAGGAGAAGACTTTTGTGGAGCGTTACGCGCTGGGCAAAAGTTATATGTTATGCAGAGGATAGGTGACGCTATGGGTGTGCGCTTAAAGACCTTTTTACTCCTCACAGTTGCGGTAATTGTATCGATAGTTTCTTATGTGTGCTGGTATTCCAATGCCGAAAAACGGCGTCTGCAGCATGAGCTTTTGTCCCTGACAGAAAACTACAGCTACGCTTTCTATGCTGAACTTAAATCGGTTCGCGAGCGCATGTTGCAGTTTGCTCTGTTTACCGCCAACGATGCCCACATCCAGCACCTGATAGCTGCAGGCGCTAAAGCAGTGGCGGAGGAAGGTGGTGGAGCAGGAGGCGTGCGCGCCGCTGCCATCCGCCAGAAGCTCTATACCCATTTGTCCTCCGGTATTGAACACCTCGCGCGCGATTTCAATATTGTCACCCTCCATTTCCATCTCACGCCAGGGGCGCTGAGTTTTTTACGTTTTCACACCCCAGAAGAGATGGGAGACCGTCTTGATGAGGTGCGTCCCATGATTGTAGCAGTGGGGCGGGAAGAAAAAGCGTTCAGCGGTTTTGAAGTAGGACGTTATTTTGCCGGTGTGCGCGGTGCTGCGCCTATTTTTGCTCCTGCAGGTGAAAATGGAGCGGAGAAATGCATTGGCGTGGTGGAGTTTGGCACTCCTATCGATACTCTATTGCAAGAGTTGCACAGCAGTCGCCCCTGGCTCAACGCTGCGGCCTTCGTATTTGATGCTTCCCTCAAGCGCGATATGGTGACAAAAACGTATGCAGCGTCTACTAGCACGCCCTTCATTACCACCTCTGCGGGTATGCGTCTGCAAATGAGTGCTACAACATCAGCACAGATAGAGTCTTTTTTACCGCGCGCTGATTTTAACGTCGGCCTTTCCCGGGCGCAGAACTTTCGCTTTAGCAGCGCAGAAGCATCCTACAATGCTGCCGTTCTGCCCTTGGATGACTTTGCGTCCCAGCAAAACTGGAAAATTCCGGCGGTTGGGCGCGTAGTAGTGTGGCAGGATATCAGTAGCAGAATTGCGCAGTATCAGGACACCCTGGCCAGTCTTATCAGGTATGGAGTGTTTCTGTTCTTTGCCCTCGAGGGGTGTATCTACCTAGGGTTGTACCTGGTGAGTACCAAACTAAGAGATGAACTCGAATATCAGCGCCAGCTAGAGCGCGTTAGCGGCAAGGCTCTTGAGGCTGTAAGTAGTCTCAGGCAGGTGGAACAGCAGCCACACCTCCAACTGCACCACATTCTGCAGGAGCAACTCCGCGATGCGGTAGCGCAGCTTGATGCGGAGATGGGGATGTTTCTCAGCGCGCGCCAAGCAGATGGGACACTTCGAGTCCTGGCACTTTCTGACATGGCGTGGTCCACGGCACAAAGTGGCGACCCCTACGCCCAGGCACGCAATCAACTCATGCAGCAGGGGTATCTCTCTTTGCGCAGGGCCGATAACTTTTTGATTCAGATTATGGATGCGGGAAGAGAGCATATCCTTGAGCGCTCTGATTTTACCAGGGAGATCATCCCTTTTTTGCCTGAGGGGCACCCGGGAATTGACAACGGAATTTTGGTTCCCATAAAGGTTGGCGCTAGCTCCCTTGGGCTTCTGGTCCTTGTTAATGGTGCACGCGGGTTTGGAACCAAAGAGCAGATTATCGCCAAGGCGCATGCCGGGGCAGCGGCGTTGCTGATGCATTCTGATTTGCGAGAAGTAGAGCGCCTGAGTGCAATTGAAACTGCACGCGTCAAAGAGGAGTTGTTTCGCAATCTGAATCATGAATTGCGCACCCCCTTAAATATTATTAACGCCATGAGCCACAAGCTTGCAGAACAGAAACTTGACGCTATCCACGCACATGGGCTGAAACAGATCACGGAAGCGGCACGCCGTTTGACTCATCTTCTCGAGGAGGTGCTCCTTCTTGCCGGACTCGACACAGAGGAACGGACCCAAAAACAGGTCGTTCCATTTCGCCCTCCAGCCCTACTTGCCGGCATGGCAGCAGAGTTTGAGACAAAGGCACGCGAACGCGGGCTGGAGCTGCGCTGCAGCTGGGATGAGGATCTGCCCGCGCGCTTTAACGGCGACAGCGAAAAAATTGGCGCGATCCTGCGTCAATTAGTGGAAAATGCGATTAAATTCAGTCGCGATGCAGAAGTGAGTTTGAGAGTGCAAGATGTAACTCCAGCGTCACGCGCTGAACACAGCACCACTGCTTCCTATACTCTCCGTTTCGCCGTCACTGATCACGGCATCGGGATCGCGCCGGAACAACATGAGCGCATATTTGAGCCCTTTTATCAGTGTGATACCTCACGTGCACGTGAATATGAAGGCGCTGGCCTGGGGTTGAGTGTGGCACGTAAACTTGCTGCGATTCTCGGAAGTGAGGTCAAAGTGGAAAGTGGAGTGGGGGCCGGAAGCACCTTCTATTTTGACCTCGATTTGACTCCAGACACCTCGGAACAGAGCACTAGCATGCGTGCTGTGGATGCAATGTCGGTCCCAGAGGACAAACAACCAAAACGGCAGCTTGACCGTGGAGATAAAGCGCAACTGCTGGAGTTGCTGCGCAAACTGGAACACCCCCTGACCCATTCGCGTCCGCGGCCCTGCAGTGCCATAGCCGCTTCGCTGGCGGAAAAACACTGGCCGAGGGTGGTCGCATCAGAAGTGGACAAACTGGTGAATTTGATAGATAAGTATAGGTATCCTGAGGCGCTGGAGATCTTCCACCGCCTGCAGTCTCAAGTTGAGACGCTGGTGGAAACAGGCGCAGGGCAGGATGTAGCGCCAGAGTAGCCGGCAACAGCAAAGCGCATAAGTACTTAAATGACGAGTTGAGGAGCCACGCAAGCTAGATGTATATCGCTTTGAGGGGATTGATCGATATGTGGAAAAGAAAAAAATCTGCTGCGCGCCGCCGCGAGCAAAAACCAGCTGAACTTCGAAATTGTTGCGCTGAGGACTACGCGCTTTCTGAAAAATATGCTCCGGAAGTTTTGGATGTCAAAAAGCAAATTTTAATTGTAGATGATAACGATTTCAATATTGATACTTTGGTGGCAGCTCTGGGGGATGACTACGATCTGCGCGTTGCCCTTGATGGTCAGACAGCATTGGATTTGATCGAGACGGCGAGCGAACTCCCCGATCTGATCCTCCTAGATATTATGATGCCGCGCATGGATGGCTATGAGGTGTGTCGCCGCCTGAAGGCGAGTGAACGCACCAGTGGGATCAAGATTTTGTTTCTCACCGCTATGGACGATGACGAAGATCAGGAGAAAGGGTTGCGCCTCGGGGCGGATGATTACATTGTCAAACCCTTTAGTCCCTCCATCATCCGCGCACGGGTGCATACCCATCTGAAACTCAAGGAATACCGCGACCACCTGCAGGAAAAGGTGGAAAAAAAGACCGAACAGCTACGTCATGCCCAAGAGGCGATCATTGCAAGCATGGCGATCATGGCGGAGCGACGTGACCCTGAAACCGGGTCCCATATCCAGCGCACCAAGGCGTATGTGAAGGTCCTTGCACATGCGGTGGCGCAAGAACTGCCGGAGAAACTCTCACGTAACACCATCTCCATGCTGGAACAGGCCGCCCCCCTGCACGATATCGGTAAAGTCGCCGTGCCGGATCACGTCCTCTTAAAGCCCGGACCACTGACTAAGGAAGAGTTCGAAATAATAAAAGATCACACCACCTTTGGCGCAGACATTATCCGCAAAACTGAGATGATTGTCGGGGATAACCCGCTATTGAAAATTGCGGAACAGATTGCGTGCTGTCACCACGAAAAATGGGATGGAAGCGGATACCCTAATGGCTTTAAAGGTGAGGAGATTCCGCTGGGGGCGCGTTTGATGGCGGTAGCGGATGTATATGATGCGCTTATCAGCGAACGCCCGTATAAAAAGGCATTCAGCCATGATAAGGCAGTGGATATTATCCTCCACGGCGATGACCGCACCCGGCCGGAGGATTTTGACCCTAGATTATTGCGCTGTTTTGAGCGCATCCATTGCCAGTTTGATCAGATAGCGCGCGAGTTTGTCGACTGATACTTTCACCTCCGGCGCTATCCACTATTGTTTCTACCCATACGTATATAAAAAACCTTGCCTCATCGCTGGCGCCAGAGTAGGTTTTTACCCACCACACAACCACCTCTCTTTAAAGGTGATGTTCAATGGAAAATAGCACCTCAGTTTTGCGCCAAAAATTCCACCAGCTCTCCATCCCGCAAACTCTGGTGTTATACTATTTTATCGCAATTCTCTGCGGAGCGTTGTTGCTTAGAACTCCGTTCGCAGCCCATGGCGCCCCTCTCTCTTTCCTGGACGCCCTCTTTACCGCCACCTCGGCGCAGTGTGTCACCGGTCTGGTTGTGGTGGATACTGGCACTAAACTTACCCTGTTCGGACAGATGGTGGTTTTGATCCTGATCCAGATCGGAGGGTTGGGAATCATGACTTTTTCCGTGTACTTGTTTGTCTATCTGCGCATGGGGGTGAGCACGCGCGGGCGGTGGAAAATCAACGAAACCCTGATGCATTCCCCCATCAGTACCTGGCGCGAACTTATACACAGTGTTGTTATGCTGACCTTGGCAATTGAAGCGCTGGGAGCGGTGGTGTTGGCATGGGTTCTGGTGCCGAAACTTGGGCTGTGGGTAGGGATCTATAGCGCCATCTTTCACTCTATCTCGGCTTTTTGCAATGCGGGGTTCTCCCTCTTCAGCGACAGTATGGTGCAATTTAGCGCCAACAGCTTGCTCAATGCCACCCTCATCACCCTGATAATCCTCGGCGGAATTGGCTTTTTGGTCCTGCGTGAACTCCTTGGAGCGGCGAGACAGTGGCGCAAAAGCCCACGCAAACCGGTGCGGATCTCTCTTCACAGCAAAATAGTTCTGTGCGCAAGTGCGTTTCTGATTGTGTACGGCACTTTGATGATTGCGTGGCTCGAGCAGGACAATACTCTTGCGGGTCTGTCGTTTCTGGAAGGGTTCTGGACTTCGCTGTTTCAGTCGGTTACTGCGCGTACCGCAGGGTTTAACACCCTCGACTTGACGCAGTTTCGCGCTCCGACGTTGTTTTTCATGATTTTTCTGATGTTTGTCGGTGCCTCGCCGGGTTCTGCCGGTGGGGGGATTAAAACTACGAGCATGGCACTTTTTTTTGCGGTTTTCTATAGTCGCCTGCGCGGCAGTAGTCATGTAACCCTGTTCCGGCGTACCATTCCCGATGAGGCGATAACCAAGGCTTTAGCCCTGACGATACTTGCTATTACCCTTGTGGCACTGGCGATTTTTTGCCTTATGTGTGCACATACCCCAGATGTAGCTCACGAGGGGTCGCGTGAGTTTTTGAGCTACACCTTCGAGGCGTTTTCCGCCTTTGCCACCGTTGGACTTTCGATGGGCGCGACGGCGGAACTTAACCATGCGGGTAAAATTATCGTAATAGGCTTAATGTTCGTGGGGCGCGTGGGGATGCTTACTATGGCATTTGCCATTGCAGGACGCGTCAACCGCTTTGCGCCACGCTATGCAGAAGAAAATATAATGATCGGCTGATAGCTGGAGGTACAGATGAAGAAAAAACGTAGATTCGGAATTATCGGAATGGGACACTTTGGCTATCATGTAGCTTCTGCCCTGTACGCGGAAGGACACGAAGTAACCACCATCGACCTCAATAAAGAGAAGATTCAGGCGGTCAAGGACCTAAGTTCTTTTGCGCTTGTGGGCGATGCGGCGAACAAAGAATTTCTTGAAGCGCAGGGTTTCAGAGATATGGACGCTGTGGTGGTTTCTACCGGATCACACTCTCATCTAACCACGTTGATTACCCTGTACTTAAAGGAACTTGAGGTGCCGCGGATTTTAGTGAAGGCGATCAACGAAGATCACGGGCGCATTCTGGAACGCATTGGTGCTACCGACGTTATCTATCCCGAAAAAGATATGGCGATCCGGGTGGCGCGCAACATCAGTAGTCCTAATATTTTAGAGTATATCCCCTTAGCAGAGGAGTACTCTCTCTCCGAGATGGCGGCGGCAAAAGGGTTGCGCGGCAAAAGTCTGAAAGAGCTCGATCTGCGGAATAAATATTACATCACCGTTATTGCGATCAAGGATGTACTTACCGATGCTTTTATCCCCAACCCATCTGCTGATTATAAAATCAAAGATAGCGATGTGCTGATTGTTCTGGGCAAGACTGATGATATTGATGCTGTCCTGGAAAAAATAGCGCGAGGAGAGTAGGTTCTCACGCTTCGCTACTTAGGGAGTAGGTCACATCGAAGAGCTCTGCATCGATGTCGTCTTGCCGTTTGCGGTGATATAATCCCTGCATAGATTCGAGCTGTTCTTCGATGTTTTTTTCCGCACGTTGCATTGCGGCGAGGCGGGCGCTGTTTTCACTCGCCAGCGATTCGGCACACGCCCGAAACAGGGAGATAAACATATATTCGTGCACTAACGCCTGCAGGCACGCCTCTGCGGAGCACCACATCTCTGGCAGGGCGGGGGTGGGCCAAGTGCGCAGTTTCAGGCGCTGGTGCCATGCCTGCTCTAAGGGGAGGATCTGCTCGATTCTGGGGGTATAGCTCGCCCCAGCTTCCAGCTGGTTGTAGCCTACCAGCAGTGCCGGGTTCGCTTGCGGCAGCTTGCTGTACTCTAACAGCACCTCAATACAGGCGGGGGTGACCGCCTCGACAGTGGTGGGAGTTACAAAATGGCGCTGCACCGTGAAACCGTGGGTATAAAGCTCATCGCGCATCCGCTCTCCCATGCTCAGCAGGTGGAGTGGGCGCGATTCATCCGCGAGCGCCGCCGCCACTTTGGAGCCGAGTTTCTGGTTGAAGGCACCCACCATCCCCTGATCTGAACCGACAACTAGCACCATTACCGGCTGTTCCGGACGCAGACTATGGGATTCGAACAGCTGTGCTGCCCCCGCTCCTTGGCGCAGATACGCCGCCAGCCCGAGTTCCACGCTGCTGGTGTAGTGTTGCAGCGACTGAACCGCATCTTCATATTGACCGATATTGGAGGCCGCCAGCGCCTTCATGGTTTTGACCACGCTGCCCAGACTATTTATGCTGCTGAGTTGGCGCCTGATTTTAAGCAGAGAGTCGCTCATGCCTGCTCTCCACCTGCACCCTGATCTGCACGCTTTTTAATCTCTTCGTCAGCGTCACTGTCTCCTGCCCTGTCAAGTTGTTGCAGTGCCTGTTCCGCCTTCTCTTTGATCTGCTTAAGATGGGTGCTGGTGTGTTCGCCGTCCTGCAGCGCTGTTTCTGTCTCTTCCGGCGTAAGATTTTTGATGATGCTGCGGATTGCCTGACGCACTTGTTCTTGCGCAGAGTTCATCTGTTCCAGCGCGATGGAATCGAACAATCCGTTATCTAGTGCTTGCAGGATCGCTATCTGTTCTAAGGTGGAAAAGGTCTGGTGTTCGTGTTGTTGCAAGCACGCTCGAATCCGATGTCCGTGGGTGATGCTGTCGCGCGTACTTTTGTCCAGCCGAGTGCCAAAACGCGCGAAGTTTTCCAACTCTTCGAACTGGGCATAAGCAAGTTTTAGCGATCCAACAATGGCACGATACGCTGGGTGCTGCGCCTGTCCCCCGACTCGCGATACCGAAGTGCCGACATCGATGGCGGGCAGTTGCCCCTTCTCAAACAGACGCGGCGACAGGTATATCTGGCCGTCGGTTATGGAGATCAGGTTGGTGGGGATATACGCCGCCAGGTTTTGCGCCTCTGTTTCGACAATGGGTAGCGCCGTTAAGGAGCCGCCTCCACGTTCGGGCTTCAGATGGGTGGAGCGTTCCAGCAGGCGCGAGTGCAGATAGAAGATATCGCCGGGGAACGCCTCCCGACCCGGTGGACGGCGTAACAGCAGCGAGAGCTCACGGTACGCGCGCGCATGGTGAGTCAGATCATCATAGACAATGAGAACATCTTCCCCTTGGTGCATAAACTCCTCAGCGATGGTGGTAGCGGCGTAGGGGGCGATATATGCCATACCGGGGGGGTCACTCCCCTCGGTCACCACCACGGTGGTGTATTCCATGGCGCCGTGTTCCTTGAGGGCGGCTATAACCCGTGCCACCGCAGCAGCGCGCTGCCCAATGGCGCAGTATACACAGCGCACATTGTGGTGTTTCTGGTTGATTATGGTATCGACACCGATGGTCGATTTCCCCGTTTGTCGATCTCCGAGGATCAGCTCGCGCTGGCCGCGCCCGATGGGAACCAGGGCGTCGATAGCCTTGATCCCGGTCTGGAGCGGAGTAGTAACAGGGGCGCGATCCATAATTGGCGGTGCCGGACGTTCGATGGGGCGCTGTTTGAGACCATGCAGGGATGTGCCCCCATCCAGTGGCACCCCCAGAGGATTGATCACCCGTCCGAGCAGAGCATCACCCACAGGCACTTCCATCACTTTGCCGCTCCGCTTTACCGCATCACCGGCGTGGAGGCGCTCGTTGCCTCCCAGCAGTACTGCTCCAATTTCATCAGGGTCGACATTGAAGGCGATCCCTTTGACGCCGTGGCCGAAGTCGAGCATCTCTTCAAAGCCGACACCGGGCAGACCGCTGACCATAGCAATGCCGGTGCCAACGGTGGTGATACGTCCTATCTCTTCCAGGTGAAGATCCGGCGTGGTTTGCGTATGTGCAAAGCTGGAGCAGGCTTGCTCCAGCCATATAGGGGGTTGCGCCGCCGATGGCGCTTGTTCCGCTGGTGAGGTGTTGGCGGAAGTTTTGATGTTCTTGTTGTCTGCACTTTTGCTCACGCCAAACCCTCCTGCGGTGCTGGAGCTTCAACTGATTCTGGCGCGCTTATTTCGTCCATTTGCCGGCGCAATTCTTGTTTCATCTGCTCCAGATAGGTGTCCAGACTCCAGCCCAGGCGGTAGTCTTCCCAGTGTAGCTCTATCCCACAGCCCATATCGGGTTCGTGTTCAAAGCTGGGTGCAGAATTCTCCAGCACACTATCCAGAGCGGTGCGTAGCTGGTCTTGCATGGATTCCTCCAGGGGGAAACTGGTTTTAATTACGGGTGCGCCGCTGGCCGCGGCATTGATGCGCCCCAGCTCCTGTCGCTCTGTGTCAGGGAGTTGGTGCAGCCGTGCACTGAAGTGGTTGAGTAGTTGTGTTTCCAGCTTCACTTCCGCCAGATCGTGCAAGGCCCGACTGACTCCGCGATGCAACTGGGTGAGGGCGCAGTCACGCAGCGCCCCCTGCAGGTTCTGTTGTTCAAGTTGCAGTTGTAGGTGCCATTGCTGTTTTTGCGCATCAATTTCAGCGCGTGCCTGCTCCAGCCCCCGGTCTTTGTGTATCTTCACCTCGCTGCGCGCTTGTTCAAGCAGGGTGTCGCGCTGCTGTTGCAGTTCCTGGAGTTCCTGTTTTAGCTGCAGTTTGAGTTCGCGTGCCTGTTTCTGCTCCTGCTGCGCCTGCTGCTGTTGTGCCTGCAGCCGGTGTTCGCGCGCATCGATAGCGCGCAGTACCGGCTGGTACAAAAAGCGCTTGAGCAGCCACACCAGAATCAAAAAGTTGATTAGTTGGGCGACTATTGTGAAGCTGTCAATTAACATGGGACTAACCTCCCAAGGCGGCAGTTACCTGGTTCCAGAACGGGTTGGCAAACAGCACAATCATCGACACCACAAAGCAGTAGATGGCGGTGGATTCCACCATTGCCAGCCCCACAAACAGGGTACGCGTGATGGTGGAGGCGGCATCGGGTTGTTGTGCTAACGCGCTCAGTGCGGTGCTGACGGCGCGCCCTTGACCCAGGGCAGAGCCAATAGAGCCGATGGCGATGGTGATGCCAGCGGTAAAGATAGAGACTAGTGAAATCCAGATATGTGCTTCCATGTATCCTCCTGTGATATTTATTAAGGATGTTTCTGGGTACTGATGGCGGCGGCAAGATATACCGTGGCCAGTATGGCAAAGATATATGCTTGAATCGTCCCTGTAAGTAGACCAAGGATGTTGAGGAGCAGCGGGAAAAACAGGGGTGCGACAATAAGTAAAATGGCACCGATCATGCTCGCGCTCATCATATTGCCAAATAGGCGCACCGCAAGGGCCAGGGTGCGGGAGAACTCCCCAATAAGATTGAAGGGGAGCATGATCCACACCGGTTGCAGATACGAGGCCAGATAGCTCTTCAGGCCGTGGGTACGAATTCCATTCAGCGGGACCGCCACAAATACCGCAATCGCCAGAGCGGCAGTGGTCGACAACGAACCCGTCGGGGGTTGATAGCCGGGGATGATAACGCCGAGATTCGCCAGCGCGACAAATAAAAACAAAGTGCCGATGAAACCGA
The DNA here is from genome assembly GCA_964508035.1 of uncultured Desulfuromonas sp. Taxonomy (GTDB): domain Bacteria; phylum Desulfobacterota; class Desulfuromonadia; order Desulfuromonadales; family Desulfuromonadaceae; genus JAIVHC01. Next base: position 51,897 of record CAZDRL010000001.1, on the reverse strand, counting down.
TGTAGGCACGTGCTGGATGCAGCCCCACCTCTTCCAGTTGTTCCACAATGGTTATGACAATAATTTCTAAAACATTCTGCATGCGACTGCGTTGCCTGTTGTGTGCGTCGGTATCTGGCGCAGTGCCGGCATACATACTTCTGGTGATAAGCCATGCCCCCACTGCCAGTAAGAGCATCAACCCCCAGGTGGTGACTATGGTGAGATTGAGTTTTACCCAACCATACTGCCATAAAATGACGGAATCGGAACTTAGATCCATATTAGATGCTCCCTCTAGCCCTTGTCTTTGCGTTAGGTTTGGGTGTGGCTGGCTTTGGGTAGATTTATCGCCGCGGTACTTTGACCATCCTGTTGCCTGTTCTGCAGCAGGTGCTACTGCGGTGCGCGCACCAGGCGGCGTACCGTAAAGCGTCCCAGCGCAATTCCAGCGGCACACCCCAGCAGGTTGAGGATACCGCTGCGTCCGGCGAGGTACAGCCCCGCAGCGAGGAGGACAAAACGGGCGCCGAAACTGAGGCTGAACCACAACCCCGGGCGCAAAGTAAATGGGGCGCGCCGCGCAGTCCAATACAGGCCGCCGAAAAAAATCAGCCCGAGGATGGTGCCGCCGCTCAGCGCGAGCACGGCTCCACTTATTGCAGTGTTGGTTGCCATTTCATGTGCCAGATGATCCGCAAGCTCAAGCAGGCTATTCACCGTGTTGATCTTCCTCTGCAGAGTCATTGTTGTGGATATTGCGTTCTTCGTGCGAAATCCAGCGCCAGGCATTGAAACAGCCCAGCACCAACCCTACCGTTAGCATGGTCAACGTCCAGGAGTAGGGCGCGGCATAGTTGCGGTCGAGCCAAACCCCAAGGGTTATCCCAAGGAGCGTAGGGACACTTACCGACCAACCTACAATGCCGAACAGACTGAACCCGCTCCACAGCGGACGGGCGGGGTTGGCGCGCGCTTGTTCCTTACGCCGTGCCCGGGTGCCAACCGTTTCCCCATAGGAGCTGTGTTTAGCAGTGCCGTGTTCATTGGCGCTGCGCTCGGTGGCTTCATCCACTTCCGGATCTGTGCGGCGGGGATGTTTTTTCTCTTCTTTGGTGGTCATCTCTTTTTTAGTAGTCACGGCGCAACTCGATAAAACGGCGGACAAGTTTAGTTTCTATTCCGGCGCTGATGGAGCGCACCATTTTTTCCTGCTCACTTAGCTGCTCAAATTCGGCGTGGATGATCTGCTCCAGCTCTGCCAGATTAGCGCTGGCAACCGCATGGTGAACAGAAACGACTATCTGTTTTCCGGTTTTTATCAAAAGCCCTGTATCCACGGCGATAAACTCCTCTGTCTCTGTGTCGGCGCTCCGGCAGGTAAGGATGCCGGGACTGACTGGAACAACGCAGTCCAGCCGCTGCGGGAGAAACCCCAGGTTACCCGCAGGGGTGTCGATACTCATGTGGCTGAGATTGTCCCTCTGCAGGAAAATCCGCGTCGGGAGTACCACTTGAAGCTTCATTATCCATTCTCCCCGGCGGGGTCTGATTGTGCGTTGTCTCGACCTTCCGCCTCCAGCTGTTGCCATTTTTCACGCGCTTCCTCAATAGTGCCAACCATATACAGTGCCCGTTCCGGGCAGGTGTCAAACTCTCCGGCTAAGATTTTTTCGCACCCCGTCAGGGCATCTTCGAGAGAAACCAGGCGCCCTTCCATATTGCTGAACTGCTCCGTGGTGACGAAAGGCTGCGTCAGGAAACGCTCCAGCCGTCGCGCTCGATGCACCGTGGCCCGGTCTTCGCGCGCAAGCTGTTCTATCCCGAGCATGGCGATAATATCTTTAACTTCTTCGTACTGCGCCAGAGTCTGGCGTACATCGCGCGCAATTTGATGATGGCGCGCGCCAATAACGCCCGGGGTTGCCATCTTTGAGTTGGACTGGAGCGGATCAACCGCCGGATACAGCCCCTCGCTGGCGCGTTTGCGCGACAGCACGATGGAGGCGGAGAGATGCGAAAAAGTATGTACTGCCGCCGGGTCGGTGAAATCATCTGCCGGAACATATACTGCCTGGATGGAGGTGATCGCGCCGTTGGCGGTGTTGGCGATGCGCTCCTGCAGTTGCGCCAGTTCGGTACCCATGGTGGGCTGATATCCCAGGCGCGACGGCATCCGTCCCATCATGCCGGAGATTTCGGACCCGGCCTGGATAAAGCGGAAGATATTGTCGATCAGAAGCAACACGTCGCGGTGTTGGGTATCGCGAAAGTATTCGGCCATGGTTATTGCCACATGCCCAACGCGGAACCGGCTGCCGGGCGGTTCGTTCATCTGCCCGAATACCATCGTCATATGCTCTAGTACCCCCGCTTCCTTCATCTCACGGTAGAGCTCTTCCCCCTCGCGGCTCCGTTCTCCAATGCCGCAGAACAGACTGGTGCCACCGTGATCTCCGGCCATATTGTGGATGATTTCGCTGAGGAGTACGGTTTTCCCCACCCCGGCACCGCCGAAGAGACCGGTCTTCCCTCCACGTTCAAGTGGCATCAGCACGTCGATCGCTTTGATCCCGGTGGTGAAAATTTCCGCATGGGTGGAGCGTTGTTCCAGCGGCGGCGGGTGTTGATGCACACTGCGCCGTTCGAGGTTACCCAGGGGGGGACCGTTGTCGATGGTGTTGCCGAACACATCGAACATGCGGGACAGGATCGCATCGCCCACTGGCGCCTGCAGGGCTGCACCGGTATGGGTCATCTCCATCCCGCGCGCCAGCCCCTGGGTTGGGGTCAGCGCCATGGTGCGTACATGGGTTTCACTCAGTTGAGTCATCACCTCTGTCACCACACGTCCGTCCATGCCGTATACCAAGGTGTTGATTGGCGGCAGAGCGTGGGTGAAGTGTATATCCACCACGCTACCACGCACCGACATCACCTTGCCAGCGTAGTGTTGCGGCGGGTTGTGACGTGAATCCGGTGCCGCCATGGTGTGCGGGGCTGGGTTCTGTTTCTCTTCGGGCATTTAATCCACCTTTTTTGTTAACCTCAAGGTTTAGAGGCCAACATAGGTTCAATCTATAGTTTCAGGGTACAAAGGGCGACATTCTGTCTCCATTGTACGTTATCCCCACGTAAATTAGAGCATAAGTTTTGTTGTCAAACCAAGGTTTGCAACACAGGTCTCCCCATTTATGCTCGAGAAGGGAAACCGGGGGCAAGGATCTTCATCCAGCCAATCTTCACCAGCCCAGTATAACCTAAAAAAAGTTCAATACAAGGTACGCATGCGCGCATGAAAATGTGTCAGAATGTACCTGGGTGCATAGTGTGCAAGAATGTTATGCTTATGCAGTGCAAAAACAACGCTTGCTCACCAGCCTGCGCCAGCAAGCACGTTAGCTCAAGGTTACATCTGAACGCAAAATGGTGGACTCTGATCTGCCTAAACGACCTTCTCTCGTAGTATATAGTATGCAATACAAGTATGTGCAACTGTCGGGTGCTGCTCGTATCTGCCAGTTTAATGTGGGTTGAAAAGTGGGGTATGCGTATGCAGATAGTCGAGGTTATAACTGCATTTTTACGCCATAAAGGCAACATACTGTTGTTGCAGCGCAGTGCCGATGTGGGAACCTATCAGGGCTGTTGGGCTGCAGTGAGTGGACATCTGGAAGGGGATACGCCCTTAGAACGCGCATATGTGGAGATAGAGGAGGAAACTGGCCTGCTGGCGGAGCATCTGCGTTTGGTGACCCGCGTCGAACCGATCGAGATTATCGATCATGCCATTAAACGTCACTGGCGCATCTACCCGTTTCTGTTTGAAGTTACGCCCGATGCTCCGCAGATTAAAACCGATTGGGAACACCAGGACTGGCGCTGGGTGGAGCCGCAGGAGTTGAGGCACTTTGCCACGGTTCCCGGGCTGGTGGAAACCTTGGAGACCTGTCTGGAGCAGGAACAGCATGGAGGAAACTGAGTTTTTGGAGAAGAGCGCCACCCTGCGCTCAGATCGGAGCAGCGGCGCCAGCGAGCTAGCACGTCAGGCGCTGGCTTTGTTGCGCGCCAGTGCTCTGGCGCTGGAGGGTGCGAGCGAGGAGCAATTCTGTGCCACCATGGAACAGCGCTGCACCGCTTTAGCTCAAGTGCGCCCCAGTATGGCGGTGGTTGCGACCCAGGTGGAGCGATGGCGCGCCGAGCTCAGGCGGGTGTGCTCTTTGGTGCAAAAGGGCGGGGAAGAGGTGTTGGCGTCTGTCTCTGCAGCAGTATTCATGGCAGACCATGCGGCGCGGATGATTGAAGCATCACACGCGGCATGCGCGCAAGCTGCAACCCATATGGCGCAGATAATCGGCCCGCAACATACCATCATCACGCTGAGCAGCAGTTCCACCCTCAACGCCACCTTTGCCCGTGTGCCTAAGTCTGTGCGTTTCATTGTGGCTGAATCGCGCCCTCTCAACGAAGGGGTAGGGGTGGCGCAATACCTGCTGGAGTGCGGTTTTCATGTGACTCTTATCACTGAGGCGCAACTGGGGCTGTTTGTCTCCCGCGCAGATCTTGCCCTTCTCGGCGCAGATGCAGTGCTGGCGGATGGAACTGTGGTGAATAAAGCGGGGAGCTATCTCCTTGCCCTTGCTGCGCATGCTGTCAATGTCCCTGTGTACTTCTGCCATGAGAGTTTCAAAGAGTGCCTCTTAACGCGCGCTGAACTTGAGATAGAGGCGCTGGATGTGGCAGAACTGGGGCATACCGCAGTACCGGCGCGTGCGCAGCGTAACCTCTATTTTGACTGCACCCCAACGCACCTCATCAGTGCGCGTGTGACGGAGCTCGGGGTAATAAACGGGTAGCATTGTTACCGTTACGTAAGCTGCTCAGATCCATTCCAGGGGGCACTCTGCACCGTCCGCGGGCGTTCTCCTGTCGCCGTCCATGGCGCCAGATGCCCTTTCCACGGGTACCACAAGCCCCAACCGTCAGTGGATGTTGAATAGTTACTCACGTCTTTGGGCTCTTACGTCTACCCCTTAACTGCCAGTAATCCAGGGTGATTTCCAGTGAGGCTCTCCCCCCCCGTAGGGGTGACCAAAAATGTATTTTCCGTTCCCACCATCCCAATCCCGGCGAGACCTTTTTTAGGCTCAATTGCGATCACCATGTTTTCCTGCAAAGGCTCATCAAACCCCTTTGCAATCACAGGCCATTCGTCCACATGCAGCCCAATTCCATGCCCGAGAAAGTTCGCCTGTCGTTCGCCAAAGCCCATAAAGTTCTGCATAAATTCAGGTTCAAGTTTATCTATTATCTTCGCAAAGATCTGCGCCGGCACCGCGCCTGGCTTTAGCATCGCTGCGGTTTCATCCTGGATCTCCACGCAACGTTTGTGGATATCCACCGCTTCCTGCGGGAGTTCGCCATCAAATACATAGGTCATGGTTTTGTCGGTGTTGTAGCCGTCTACGCCGCAACATACATCTACAAACACCAGATCTCCTGCGTGCAGCAAGTGTGTGCGGCTTCCAAGCAGAGGCACTGCTGGGCTCATGCCGTAGTGACCACCGGGTCCGTCGAAGTAGGTGGGGTAGATCGAACTTTCGCCAAAACACAGATGTCCGATGAGCATCTCGGTGTCGTACATCCCAAAACGCGCAATGCCGTGGTGCCCTTCAGCTACCATCACAGGGTATAGTTCGCTCGCAAACTGGGCTTCGCTGATCCCAGCGCGGAGCAACTCCGGCACGCGCTGCTCTAGAATGCGTTGGTGGATAGTTCCCGCTTTGCGCATGCGCTGAAGTTCATATTCAGACTTCACTGCACGCACCGCTGAAATAGACAGGTCCGCCGGCGCCGCACTGGTGCTTTTAAAGTGCTTATTGAAGCGCTGAAAAGCTGAGAGCGGCAGACGTTCCCCCTCCACGTGAATAACTTGGGGGAGAGTAGCAAAAGTGGCGGCCGCATCGCGGAAACTCCCCATTTGGCGGATCGTGGGGAATTCCGACTCCTCCTGTGCACGTTGGAGGCTGCGGCGTACCCAGTAGCTTGCGTCCCGCTCTCTGGGGATCAGCAACACCGCATCCTGCATGGTGCCAGTAAAATAGAACTGATTTACCTTGCTGAAGATGGCAAGAAGCTCCCACTCCGGATGATCCTGATCCATCCGCTTCCGCAATGCCTGCATGCGGGTGGTTAATTCACGTGCGGGTACTTTTATGCTCATTATTATCTCCTGTATCTGGTAGGCTTAAGCGTTAATCTGTCTTTGTAGAACAAGTGGAACATTGTTCTATTGTGCTGCATGGCAGAATTGTGGCAAAAAAAAGGGATGAATGCAACGCTGATATCAATAAGCCTGTTAATATGCACTGTAACAAGGTTATGACATAGGTATCCCGGTAATGGTGTGTAGCGCTAGCCCCAACGTTTAAATTGGGTGGAGGAATACAGCGGTGGGAGTGTTGGCAAATTTTCTGGTTTTGTTTGGGGCAGCAATATTTATATTGTCCCTTGCACCCATTCGTTATTTATATCGACGCTTGCCCAACAGCATAAGTCGAACAGCATGGGTGTTTTTATCTGGCTTAATCACGTTCTTTTTTATTGGTTACCTGCTATATGCGTGGTTTTTTTGGAGTTCAGCGCAAAGCTGGGTCGATATGGTGGTTCCAGCGGTGTTTTGTTTCGGGGCAATTTTTGTGCTGGTGGTATGCAGTTTGTCGGCGCGCACCGCCGATGACGTCCAGCGCTTATGTCACCTTGAACATGAAAATATTACCGATCCACTCATGGGTATATATAATCGTCGCCATCTGGACAAATGTCTACGCCAGGAGGCCGCTAAAGCGCGACGGTATGGTCAGGCTCTATCCCTTTTGCTGTTAGATGTGGATCACTTCAAGCAGTTGAATGATACCTATGGACATCAACTCGGCGATGAGGTGTTGTGTGCTCTGGCAAAAGTGATTCAAGGTTCAGTGCGGGACTTTGACTCGGTATTTCGCTACGGAGGGGAGGAGGTTGTGGTTCTGCTCCCATATACTGAAAGCGAAGGAGCTGTCGTTCTGGCAGAGCGCATGCGGTTATGGATTGAAGGGCGCACTATGCTCCCTGCAGACATTAAGGGGAAACATCCAGCGATAATGCTCACTGTCAGTATCGGGGTGAGCACGTTTTACCCTGATTTAGAAGATGAGGTTCAGATGGTGGCGCGCGCAGATGCAGCGCTGTACGCGGCAAAGAAGAATGGAAGAAATAAAGTGGTGATCTCTCCTGCTCCATTCCGCAAAGTGGTGGATGGATGCGATAGCCTGTAAGCGGGGAGAAGATGTTTCCTGCGTTCGGGGAGAGTATTTAAGTCGCCAAGTGTTGAGTTTAGCCACGCTTACTGACCTGTTCAAGCAGGTCCGCATATCCTTCAGGGTCTTCCTCGGGGCAGATCACCTCCACCGCAAAATCGTTGTCACACTGAGCAACATCCTCCCCTTCATCGCGCCCGCAGCTGCAGCTGATTCCTGCTAGTTTTGCGCCTTCGCTGCTGCTACAGGTGCCGGTGATCCCCTTCCGTTTAAACATAATTCCAACCGAAAGGCCGGCAAACGCAAGCATGAATATGGTTATGGCTGGAATGAATAATTTAAGCATTATTAAACCTCAAGTTTTGTCTGGATAAAATGCGCTATGTGGGCCGTGGAAGAAACCTCCACAGAAAAAACCTCCGTAGCCAAAAGCTCCAAAAATGATGAAGTGTTATCCCACGCTATTTTTAACGCTATCACTTTTTATGCGCAGATGAAATAAGTTTTTGGAACTCTGGCGTACTGAGAGGAAGAAATTCCTGGTCGCTTTTTACCAGCATATATACTGCTAGCTTATGCTGTTTGGCAAAGTCCATGGTTTGCTCTGGTCCCATCACCATAAAAGCAGTAGCGTAAGCATCCGCGAGCATACAGGAGTCATGCAGGACCGAAACCGCAACAAGTTTGTGCGTGATAGGGTATCCGGTGGTAGGGTCAATGGTATGGGAGTAGCGCTTACCTTGTAGCTCGAAGTAATTGCGATAATCCCCCGAAGTGGCCATGGATATGGTGGTAGAGGGACGGATTATCGTCTGTACACTCCGGCCCTTGCTTTGGGGGCGTTCTATGCCGATGCTCCACGGGTCGCCTGGCCCCTTTTCCCCTCCGGTGCGTATTTCTCCACCGATCTCCACCAGATGATTTTGGTAGCCAAGTTTTATAAGCAACTCCGCAATCTGATCCACCCCATATCCTTTTGCGATTCCAGACAAGTCCAGATATAAAGAGTCATTGTGTTTCTTTGCTCTGGGAGGGTCAAATTGCACTTCCAATTTCTGGTAACCCGACAGGGCAAGGGTAGACTGAATTCTGGCATCATCCGGTATCGCATACAGGTTTATATCAGGGCCAAATCCCCACAGGTTGACGATATTCCCCACGGTGATATCAAACGCACCATCAGTGATGGTACTGATCTGTTGGGCCGTGCCGATAACTGCAGCAGTCTCCTCACTTATCTCCACCCACTTGTGCGCTTGTGCCTGATTGATCCTGCTTAACTCCGAGTTAGCGATGTAGGTGCTCATGCGTTGGTTTATCTCCTGCAGACGCGCATCGATTTGCTGCTGCAGTTGATCTCGCTTGAGGGTTTTGTTGTTAAAGGGGATAACGCTCACATTGTAAAAGGTCCCCATTGTGCGCCCTGAAATAGTTACCGGCTTTCGGTGCTTGTGCCGGTCGGTTTCATTGGTTGCGTTGAAGAGGTGGGGCAAAGTTATGCTGGCAAGGAACAGAATCACCAGGGCTATGAGGGGACGTTTCATGCGCGCTCCTGCACGTTGTTAAGCGATATTTCACACAGTGAGTGTAGACAGAAAAATGGCCACGTCGATGTGACGCGGCCATTCTAGCACGATTTGGGTCGTGGTGTGCAGGAGCAATTACATGTCCAATAATCCCAAGGCTGTACGTGCACGTACGTGTTTTTCCTGCTCTTCGAGCTTGAGCAGGTTCTCAAACAGTTCCCGGATCTCAGGATTGGTGGTGCGATTGATTACGGTGGTGTAAGAGTTGATCATGCATTGATCAATTTGCGCTGCAATTTCAAAAACCTTCTCTGGGGTAAGATCATCCGTGTATGAAATTTCTTCAACCGGCTTAAATACGGAACATTCGCTGGAAAACTGAAGCCAAGTATCCAACGCTTTGCTTTTGGTGTTAGATTCGTACTCTTTTAACACCCTTTCAAGATGTTTTTCGTGGCGCGACATGTAGTCAAGCAGGAGCTTCATGCGCGGTTGCTCGGTGCTGTCAGAGAGTTTTTTGAAATATTCGCTAGTGAACTTGTGGAAATTTTGTGCATACTGAAGAATTTGTTTGGCCTGGCCGAATGACATAGTTACCTCCTGAAGCTGGAATTGCATTTCAGATGCAGTGAAGCCGGAACAGAAGTGTTCCGGCTCCACATGCGTAATAAAAGACTAGAGCAACAATTTAGCCACCAAAGTCGTCAAACATGATGTTTTCGCGTTCCACGCCCTGTTCAAGCAACATATTGGTAACGGCGTCTGCCATCATAGGGGGACCACACATGTAGTACTCGCAATCTTCGGGAGCTTCGTGGTCTTTAATGTACATATCGTACAGAACAGTATGGATAAATCCAGTCGGCCCGTCCCAGTTGTCTTCCGGGAGTGGATCGGAGAGAGCAACGTACCATTTAAAGTTGGGAAACTTGTCCTGCAGTTCATTGAGTTCATCCACATAGAACATCTCTTTGAGACTCCGTGCCCCGTACCAGTAGGTGATCTTGCGCTTCGTATTGAGGCGCAGGAGTTGATCCCAGATATGGGAACGCATTGGCGCCATCCCTGCACCACCACCGATAAATACCATCTCGTTGTCGGTTTCGCGCGCAAAGAACTCACCGTAGGGGCCAGAAATGGTAACCTTGTCACCGGGTTTGAGGTTGAAAATGTAGGATGACATCTGCCCCGGAGGTGCATCCGGCGCATTGGGAGGCGGAGGGCACACCCGCACGTTGAGCATGATGATCCCCTTTTCGTCCGGATAGTTAGCCATGGAGTATGCGCGCATAGTCGGCTCTTTAACTACGGACTTGTAGCGCCACAGGTTAAACTCATCCCAGTCCGCTTTGAATTTGTCTTCAATGTCGAACTCAGAGTAGGAGAGTTCGTGGGGGGGCGCTTCGATCTGGATATAGCCACCTGCGCGGAAATCGCAGTTCTCCCCCTCAGGCAGGTCGACTACGAGCTCCTTAATAAAGGTAGCAACCCCTATATTGTGGCGCACAGTACAATCCCACTTCTTGACGTTGAAGATCTCTGGCGCGATCCCGAGCTTCATATCCTCCTTCACGCCAACCTGACACGCCAGGCGTAAACCCTCGCGGGCTTCACGTTTGGAGATCAGGCCAGTTTCAGTGGGGAGAATTTCACCGCCACCTTCGTACACGTGGATATGGCACTGGGCACAGGTGCCACCGCCGCCGCACGCTGAAGGGATGAAGATCCCGTGTTCAGCCAGAGCACCGAGAAGTTTCCCCCCAGGTCTGGATATGAGAGTCAGGTCCGGGTCGTCATTAATTTCAAATTTGATCTCACCACTTGGGACCAATTGCTTGCGGGCTGCCAGAATAAGCGCAACCAGAACAAGTATGATCCCAGTAAACATGATGGATCCAACTATTATCAAGTCCATAGTATCAATCCTTTATTCAGATTATAACTGCATTAAAACTGCAAGCCGGAAAATGCCTGAAATGACATCGCCATCAGACCTACGATGATAAAGGTAGCTCCTACCCCACGCAGTGCTTTCGGCATGTCGCTGTATACCAGTTTTTCCCGGATGCCAGCTAGTAGCGCTAGTGCAACGCCGAAGCCGACACCTACCCCGATACCATATACGGTACTTTCAGCAAAGTTGTAATCGCGCTCTACCATGAACAAAGATGCACCCAGGATCGCGCAGTTTACAGTGATCAGGGGGAGGAAAATCCCCAGAGCGTTGTAGAGTGCAGGAAAGTACTTATCCAGAAACATTTCAAGAATCTGGACTATGGCTGCGATAACCCCAATGTAGGTTATGAGTCCCAGAAAGCTCAGATCCAGCTCTGGATATCCGGCCCATGCCAGTGCCCCCTCTTTGAGGAGTACATTGTAAAGAATGTTGTTTACTGGGACGGTAATTAGTTCAACGGCGACAACTGCGATACCAAGCATTATCGCGGTATCAACTTTTTTCGATACCGCAATAAAAGTACACATGCCCAGGAAAAAGGTCAGGGCGATGTTGTCGACAAAGACAGAATCGAAAAATATAGTGAAATAATGTGCCATGACATTCTATCCTATTCTTGGAGTTCAGGCTTCCAGGTACGCAGTGCCCAGATGATGAAACCGATCAAAAAGAAAGCACTGGGCGCTAGCAGCATCAAACCGTTGGTTACATACCACCCATCGTTATTGACTGGGTTGAGGATGGTGAGGCCAAAGAATGAGCCTGAACCGAACAGTTCACGTAAGAATGCAACAATAAGCAGGATCAGGGAATACCCTAAGCCGTTACCGATGCCATCAAGCAAACTCTCATACACCGGATTTTTCATAGCGTATGCTTCTGCACGTCCCATAACGATACAGTTGGTGATGATCAAGCCAACGTATACTGAGAGCTGCTTACTCATCTCGTATGCATATGCTTTGAGCATCTGGTCTACAATGATAACCAGGGTCGCGATGATGGTCATCTGGACGATTATACGGATGCTGTTAGGAATGTGATTGCGGATAGCACTGACGGCGGCGTTGGAACATGAAATTACCAGGATAACCGCGATTGACATAGTCAGTGCTGTGGACATTTTATTGGTAACTGCAAGAGCTGAACAGATGCCCAGAATTTGGAGGGCAATTGGGTTGTTGTTAAACAACGGATCCAGCAATGCGTCTTTTGCTTTAGACATAATTGTTACTCCTTGCTCTTAGTGTAGTTAGCCAGGAATTTACCGTAGCCATGGTCGCTGAACCAGTACCTTACTAGGTTCTGGACTTTGTCGCCGGTAATGGTCGAACCTGCAAGGCCATCAATGGTGTGAATCGCATTATCTGCGCCGGCATCGTATCTGCCGCTTTTCACGACGTTAATGGCAAGGCCACCAGAGTCGTTGTAAAGTTTTTTGCCTATAAACTGATTGCGAAATTTGGGTCTCTCAATTTCTGCGCCCAGTCCTGGAGTCTCGGAATGCTGGTAGAACTTCAGTCCGCTTACAGTTGTGCCATCACTTTGCACCCCAATATAGGCGTACATAGGGCCCCACATTCCCGGGCCGTTGACGGGGAGGACAACTTGCCCATTAGTGTTGTCGATAAACACACGCGCAAATTTAGGGCGCTGTTTAAGGTCTGCAACATCTGCTGCGGCGGGGATAGCTTCCAGCATATCTGGATCTCTTTGAATGTCTCTAGGGTTGAATTCTTCCACGTTGATCTCGGTAGTGAATTCACCGGTATTGATGTTAACCATCTTCATTTCAAAGTTGCTGAAAAGTTCATCCTCGGAAGCTCCACTGTTCAGTTGTTCTTCGTAACCACCGGCAGCAAGAACCGTTGCGCGGGTTTCAAGCAACTGATTGTAGGCTTCCCGATCGATCCGTACCAGAGCCGCCAAGCAAACCAGCACAGAGCAGACTAGGCACAGCAGGAACGTGACCAGAAATGTTTTTAGAATTGAATCATTAGACATGGCGCAACATCCTTTTCTTGATATGTGCGTTCACGACAAGGCGATCAATAAGCGGTGCGGCAACGTTGCCGAACAGGATGATCATCCCTGCGCACTCAGGCATCATGGGGTTGAAAACACGCACCAGCACTACCAGAGAGCCGATGAGAAGGCCGTAGATCCACTGCCCTTTAACGGTCATAGCCGCTGAGGAGTGGTCTGTAGCCAAAAACACCATGCCGAAAGCAAGGCCACCGAGCGCTAGGTGCCAGGCCGGATTCATTGCGCTAGGGTCATACAGACACAGAATTGAAGAGATCGCTACTACACCGATGAAGATCGATGCGATGATGCGCCAGCTGGCTACACCAGTAATAAGAAGAACAGTGGCACCAAGCAGGCAGGCCAGGGCAGAGGTTTCTCCCATGCTCCCGGGGATGGTCCCTAGAAAGGCTGACTTCCAGGTTATGCCAGCACTGCTAAGGCTGGAAACTCCGTCTGTCATTGCCATTGTCAGCGGGGTAGCACCAGTGTAGCCGTCTACCGCGGTCCATACTGCATCGCCAGACATTGATGCAGGGTATGCCATGGCAAGAAACACCCAGGCTACCAGCGCGGGGTTCAGGAAGTTCATCCCGATACCACCGTATATCTCACGCCCAATCACTACTCCGAAAGATGTAGCAAGCACTACCTGCCACAGGGGAACAGTGGGGGGCATGATGAGTGTGATCAGCATTGCAGTTACCAGGAAACCTGCATCGATAGGGCGCTGGCGCATGGAAGCGAATATCGCAACCCATATTCCCTGAGTAATCAGCACGACAATCAGCACTGGCAGGAAGATCCCTGCACCTTTAAGCATGTTTGCCCAAATAGAGGTGTGGTTGCTCAAGCCGCGCAGGGCTTCGCCACCTTCCATCTGCGCCAGGGTCAGGTTTGCCTGAAAACCGCTGTTCCACATGGCCATCAGGATACACGGCAACAGAGCCAGCATGATGATGCTCATTACACGCTTGTGATTGATACTGTCGCGTATATGAACTGAACCCTCGGTAACAGTTGCCGGTGAATACAGGGTGGTATCTAAAGCATCATAGACGGCGGAGTATTTTTCCCACTTCCCGCCCTCTTCAAAGTGAGGTTTCATATCGTCGAGTAATTTCACGGCTTATCCCTCTTTCTCAATGATGGTTAGTGCGTCACGCAATGCCACGCCAAAGTCGTTTTTGCCGGGGCATGCATATGTGCACAACGCCAGATCCTCTTCTGCCAGCTCTAGGCAGCCAAGTTTCTGCGCTTCATCGCTATCACCGGCACATAGGGCACGCAACAGGTAGTTGGGGAGGATATCAAGAGGCATCACCTTCTCAAACGAGCCGATGGTCAGCATGTTCCCGGGAATTCCGTAGGTGCTGGTGTTCATGTCCGCAGTGGGTCCGCCAGTGAAGGCATTCATAAACACGCGCTTGATGGAGAAGCGATCCTCTCCAGGAGTGAGTGAAGCAAAAAGTTCACGCTCACGTTTTTCTGGCAGAACTGAGATCTGCAGATGGTAGCGTCCCAGAAAAGCCAAAGGACCTTCAGCATTGGTGCCGCTGAGTACCGAGCCTGAGATAACGCGCTGCTCCCCATCATTGAGCTGTGACGCCGTGAGTTCGTCAAGGTTTGCCCCCATGCGCGTACGCAAAAGGCGCGGCTCTTTTACTCCTGGACCACCGAAGGCGACAATCCGTTCAGTTGGGATTTTGCCGCTGGTGAAGAATTTGCCGTAGGCAATCACATCCTGGTAGTTAATGTGCCAGACACAGGTATCAATAGTAACAGGGTCGAGGAAGTGGATGTGAGTTCCGGGAAGTCCTGCCGGATGGGGTCCATCAAACTCTTCGTAGTTAATCCCTTTTACCTGGGGCATGATCACATTGGGCTTCTGGCATACATATACCGGACCTTGGGTGAGGCGGGTCAGTACTTTGAGGCCGTTGGCAAATGCTTGTTCTTCATTCTTGATAAGCATTTCTGCTTTGGCTGCCAGAGGGTTGGTGTCCATAGCTGTTACAAAAATGGACTTTGGTTCGCTCTCAATGGCGGGCGCTTTATTGTAGGGGCGGGAGCGTAACGCTGGCCACATCCCCGAGTCCACTAGATTGGTAACAACTTTATCGCGCGCAAGGCTTTCGAGGTCTTGCTCTTTATAGGAAGCGAAGGTTTCCTCTTCCTCTTTGCTGCTAAGCTCTATAACTACTGACTGCAGCACACGCCGTGCACCGCGGTTGATGGCAACTACTTTGCCTGCACCGGGAGCTGTATATTTCACCCCTTCATTTTTCTTGTCGGTGAACAGCACTTGGCCAAGGTTAACCTTGTCTCCTACCTTAACCGCCATGCTCGGCTTCATACCGGCATAGTCTGGGCCGATAAGGGCCACAGACTTTACTGCGGGAGCATCAGAAATCTTCTGTTCTGGAACGCCGCTTATCGGCAGGTCCAGCCCCTTGTTAATTTTAATCATCTCAATGCACTTTCCTTGTAAGGGTTGTAAATCAATCCGTGTTCAACTTTTCGCACCGGACCTGTCATCTGACAGCCGTTGAGATAGAAGAGACGTAGTTGATTGTCGCGCTATTGCATGTCGCTGGGCCTGCCCTGACCATTCTAATACATACCATGTGTAACCTCCCCTAATTTGAATTACAAATAACAAGACCGTCCCGGCAGTATGTCCACTGCGGACACGGTATTGCATGAGCCTGATATATTAAACCAGGTTCTATAAAATTCCACGAAGTTTCACTCTTGGAATGCCAAAGTGTATACAGTATTTCGCGAGAGTAAGTAATACGATGTTCTAACCCTTTGTGTCAATAGTTCCCGCCTTTTTATTAGGTTAAGGCAAGATGAAATCAGCGCATCAGGTGTTGTTGCGGTGTTTGTTTATGAAATTATGAATGGCGAAAAGATCGGCAGCATTTAGAGAAAGAAACTGCAAGCCAATCCCTGCTGGGATGTCGGGTTCATCTGGAGTGTTTCTATGGTTTATCCAACTGACAACACTTTCGCAGATGATGGGTTTTTCAGTATCGGGGATATCGAGCTTGACCGTTAATTGAGTATTTAGCGCGATTTCGGTTTCGGTCGCAATGAAAATGCCGCCAGTGCTCAGGTTGTAAGAACATGCTGGGCGCAGATTGTTACGGTTTGGGCCAAAATAGACGCGTAGACTGGTTTGGACTCGATCGAAGGAGCGGTGGGGTAAGCCAAGAATGCGGCGTGCAGAGGCCAGAAACAGATGGCTGCTCAGGGGGGTAAAGAGAATGTCGTCTGGGCGGTGTATTTGGCAGTGTTTCAAGTCGGACTTGTTGTTTCCATCCAGGATGGCGATAATCGGGATATCCTTAGTGGCTGGATCGTCTTTCAAGCGCAGGCCGCAGCATTTTTCTGTAGTGTGTGCCTCTGAGTCGTTCGGCGTGATGTAGATTATGTCTGGAAGTTGTGCGCGGGCTGTGATGAATAGATCCGCGCTATCCTGAGCCACAATCAGGTTGAAGTTTTCGCGCGCGGCAAAGGCGTAGTCAAAATGCAGAAGTTTTTGCGCTGTTGCAGAGATTAAAATTGTATGTTCCGCCATAACACCCCCACCAATAAGATAATTGCATTGTATGCTGACGTGCAGGAATTCTGCATGTCTATGATTTCTTAAAAAAACTTTGCCCCTTCCTTTAGGCTCGAAGGGGCAAGCTCATATGAAAAATTAGTGCAAAAGTTCAACCAGATCATTAAGGATATGGCTGGACTCAATCACGTAGGGATCTTCCTGCAGCTTTTCCTGCCACTTGTCTTCCCCCTCTGAGTCGTCGAGTTCACCCATACCGCCATGAGCCAGACTTTTGTTTTCATCATCCTGTAAATCTTTACGTTCTGCAATGATGTTTTTAAGGAGCAGTTTCTGCTCGGTATTGGCCATCCGTTGCCGGGTTTTTTCTTCCAGCTTCGAAATTTTTTGAAAGTCACTGTTGTTTTTTACCCGCTCAGCGCTGCGTTGTGCCAGTTCTTGGAGTGGGAGGGAGTCGGTTGCTGGAGTATACAGAGTACTGGGGATGGTATCCCAGGGCAGGGAATAATCCATGTAGCGCTCCCCGCTTTCAATTGCGGCAAAACGGTCAGGAAGAACGATGTCCGGTTCAATGCCGCGATACTGGGTGGACCCACCGCTTACACGATAAAATTTTTGTACCGTCACCTTGATTGCGCCTAGAGGTTTGTATTTGCTCAGGTTGCGCATGGGTAGATTGGTATCAATGTTGATCATCGCCTGTACCGTCCCCTTGCCGTGGGTGTGTTCACTCCCCACAATTACAGCGCGCCGATAATCCTGAAGGGCGCCAGCAAGAATTTCGGAGGCTGAGGCGCTGAAATTGTTGACCAGAACCACTACAGGACCGGTGTAAACCGATTTTCCGTCTTTATCTTCCATCACCTGAATATCGTTGTTGCTGTCTTTGACTTGTACTACCGGCCCTTGGTCTATAAACAGTCCAGTGGTGTCTACCGCATCGCCGAGTGAACCACCGCCGTTATTGCGCAGGTCAATAATGAGACCGGCAATCCCTTGAGCTTTTAGCTCTTCCAGCGCAATCTTGGTATCGTCAGTAACATTGCGCCCCTTGCCGTTGCTGTTAAGGAAGTCGCGATAGAAACTTGGAATTTTGATGTAGCCGTAGGGGGTATCGTTGGGCCCTTTCACCAGTGCTGATTTGACAAACGCATCCTTGATTTGAACCACATCGCGTTTGATAGAGATGTTTTGGCGGGTACCATCCGGCTTTTTTATGTGGAGCTTGACTGTTGTCCCCTTTGGACCTCGAATCAGGCTTACGGCATCACGAATGCGGGTATCGGTAATGTCAACCGGTTCTCCATCTACACCTTCGCTGACTTTAAGGATCGTATCTTCGCTGGCTAGAATCCCCTGTTGCTGCGCTGCTCCTCCTGGGATCAGGCGCACAACTTTAATAAAACCTCCATCTTCGCGCAAGACTGCGCCGATCCCCTCCAGAGATCCACGCATGTGAATGTCGAAATCCTCTTTAGCTTCAGGGGGCATATAAGTGCTATGCGGGTCGTAGGCGTTAGCAATGGAGTTAAGATAGCGATTGAAAAAGTCGTTTTCCGACACCTTGCCCATGCGCGCAAACAGGTGTCGATAGCGTTCTGCTACCTTGGTGTATGCCTTGCTCCATAGCTCTGAGTCGGTGGTGTCAGAAGTGATTTCGTTGTCAGATTCTGAGCTGTCGTGATTTTCAGCTTTTTGTTTTTGTTCCTCTTTGAGGTCCAGGTAGGTGTTTGCGGTCTGGTATTTCAGGGTTTTTCTCCAGCGTTCGCGCAGTTCATCCATGTTGTTGCAGAAGTCAAGCTTTTCTGCGTCGGTTTCCAGAGTCTCCACGCGGTTGAAGTCAAACTGCTCTTCGAGTAACTCTTCCACCATCTTCGCCAGAACAGGGATCCGTTTCTCCATGATTCTAGCGCTGTAGGTAGGCAGGTGAATATTCCCGCGGCGGATTTCATTGTCGATATAGGTTTTATACGCTCCCAACATTTGCACATCTTCGCGCAGCAGGAAGCGCTTCTGGTTGTCGAGTTGCTTGATATACAGATCAAATGCTGCACGCGACAGGTCGTCATCCAAGGGGGAGTGGTTATAGTGTTGCCTGACCAGGTGCTGTGAGACAATGAAGCCGAGGAGTTTTGCCCGCTGTGGATCAAGCTCTTTCTCCTGGAAGACTGCGGCATGCGCGGTGGAGAAAAAAGTCAGAATGATTGCGATTACGGTAATAATACGCTTTGCGCGGTGTAGTTCGAGCATTGATTTCATATGGTGCCGATCCTGATATTGGCTTGAGATTTATGTAGAAGCGCTTATTTAAAAGATAACTTTATATGAATTTTTAGGTTTTTCATATTTAAGTTTTGCACTTAGTGTGCAGCGGTGCCGCATGTGCTTCGGCCACTCATACTATAACCATTCTTGTGGAATGAGAAGGTGAGATTTTTTCTGCCCCCTCAAAATGGTCACTGAACAGGTGTCGCCAATAGCCCAAGAGGCCGTGTCTTGATATCTCCTGAGGAGTTGAGTGAGCGGGTACAGTGCTTGTTGCCTACCTAAAGAGAGGGTGAGCTGTAGAGGTTTTTGTCATATGTGTGCAATTGCTCTTGCTGTATGTGTTGGGTTACTCGGTTGAGGTTGATTCAGCTCCTTGGCGCGGAGCGAAAAAATCCTTCACTGCCGTTTCAATAGTGCTCTGGGGTGCGATCACTCTGCGGGCTGGAGGCAGAGAATTGAGAAATATGCGTCCGTACCCTTTGGTGCTAACCCGGTTGTCGAGGATTATAACCACACCACGGTCGTCACGATGGCGTATGAGGCGCCCAAACCCCTGTTTCAGTTTTATTACCGCTTGGGGCACGGTAAAGTGCATAAATGGATCTTTGCCTGCCTGCTCGAGAGCTTCGCTACGTGCAACCTGGATAGGCTCAGTGGGGACACGAAAGGGGAGACGGGTAATGATCACTATCTCCAGATTGCTCCCCGGCACATCCACCCCTTCCCAGAAAGAGTCAGTGCCAAATAATACCTGGTTGTCGGCGTTGATATAGCGTTGCAGCAGGTGGTGCCTTGATGTCTGCCCTTGGCGCAAACAGGTTATCCCCTGTGCAAACATAGCGGGTTCGAGCGCCTGAAACAACTGTTGCAGCATGCTATAGGCCGTAAACAGGACAAATGTGTTGCCGCCGGCGGTCACCACGTTGCGCTCTATGATGGGTGCAATAGCTTCAGTGTAGTTCGGACTCCCCGGCGCGGGGATATCTGTAGGTACGGCAATAAGCGCTTGACGCTCGAAGTCGAAAGGGGAGTCGAGTTGCAGTTCCAGGCGGCGTTCCGGAGCGCAGAGAGTAACACCGCTGCGCTGGTGAAAATAGTTGAAGCTACGGTTTACGCTCAGGGTTGCGCTGGTCATCACCACCGACTTAAACCGTTCATAGATATGTTGATGCAGGATGGGCGCTGTTTCTATGGGAGCGGCATTGAGCCACATTACCGTGCGGTGCTGGCGCCCACTTCCCTTGCGGAGGTCAATCCAGGTGCACAAGTCTTTTCGTACAGACAGAAACACATCCAGCTCCTGCGCCAAGAGCGTAAGGCGATTGTTGAGTCCGCTTAGATCGGTGGTTGCTGCAGCCATTTTTTCGCTTACGCTGTCAGGCAGGTTTTCTCCCACCTTAAAGATACGCTTAATAATGGAGCTTATTTTTAGTGCAGTTCGGCTAATGGCAGGCAGCTCTGTGGTGAAAAGTTGCCATGCTGGATCAGTTTTATGTTCAGGAGTTACTCTTAATGGGGTTGAGTGCTTTGGGTCTGGCGCACCGCCAGGCTCTATCGTGGTAGTAAGGAGATCAAATATTTCCGCGTTGCGCTGCTGTAGTTCGCGGCACAGGCTCCCCGCCTCATCCAGTAAGGTATGAAGTTGTTCGTAAAGCACTTCTTCTGTATCAGGCAGCTCCTGCGCCAGTATCTGCGCCCAGCGGGCCAGGTGCCCACGCTGAGGTTTGCGTGGATGAACCAATCGGTTAAGGACTCCAGCAAAACTGAAACGACTCAGGCGGATGGCGAAGCTGTTTGTTGCGGCATCTTCGAGATGATGTGCTTCATCAAAGATGATGCGTGCGTAGGGGGGGAGGACTGCGGTACTGCTGTAGTTGTCAGTTTCGGCGCGCACCGCCAAATCTGCAAGCAGTAACGCATGATTGGAAATCATGATGTCGGCCTGAGCTGCTTTGCGGCGAGCCTTGTGAAAAAAACACGCTGAATAGTGGCTGCAACGTACGCGCGGACATTGGTCCATTTCACAGCACACCTCGTTCCATACCTGGGGTTCGGGAGTGCAGCTGAGTTCGTCTCGACTCCCGTTGGTGCTGATCTCGGCCCACTCGCGGATGTCCCTGAGGTTAGCTGCGGCATTGACGCTGAACAGGTCTGTCTCCTGTAGTGCCTGACGCAGGCGTCGGTGACACAGATAGTTGGACCGCCCTTTAACCAGAACTGCGCGGAAGGGCTCAGGAAAGGCACGCTTGAGAAGCGGCAGATCTTTGCGGATAAGCTGTTCTTGCAGGTTGATGGTGTTGGTGGAGACGATAACGGTCTCGCCGTGGTCGAGAGCCCAGAGCAGAGCTGGAATCAAATATGCCAGACTTTTGCCGGTACCAGTCCCGGCTTCAATTGTGGCAATCCGTTCCGTGTCAAAGGCCTCTGCAACGGTGAATGCCATCTGCAGTTGTTCTGGACGCTGTTCGTAGCTAGGGATGCTGCGCGCCAAAGGGCCCTCCGGACCGAGCAAGGTGGAGATTCTAGCGTAATCAGCGGGGATAGATTCTGCGCGCTTGTGAATTTCTGTGACTCTGTAGAAATGTTCGACGTTGTTGTCGGTGATATGGAAGGCCACGCCTCCCTCTCCAAGCTGTGCTGCTATTTCCAGGTCAGCATCGGAGGGGGTGAGTTTGCCAGATGGGTGGTTGTGGATAACCAAGTCAGCCTTACGGCAGGCCTCCAATATTGCAGGAACCGCACTTTTATGTCCGCGCGCCACAACGCGGATAGAGGAGATCTCCTCCTCAGATTTCAGTGTGGCGACAAAGAACACCTCGTTGCCGTTCGCATCTTTAATTTCTTGGCGTATGTAGTCTTGAATTTCTGTTGTATATGGTTTCATGTGGTCAGGAAAGTCTTGAAATAAAAGGGTGGTTGACGGCGGGCGAAAAATATTAAATCAAAGGTTAAGCGTGTGCGCGGTTGTTTTATGTTTGTCTGGAAGGTATTATCGCACGGTTTGTCGTATTTTAATTGTCCGGATATAAAATGAAAGGAAAGGTTCAGATATGTACACCGATGCAGTTGTAGAGCATTTTTCCAATCCGCGCAATGTTGGAACGCTAGAAAACCCGAATGTAGTGGTAAAAGTTGGAGATCCTGGCTGCGGTGATGCGATTCTCATTTTCCTTAAAATTGAAGACAATGTGATTACCGATGTTAAATATAAGGTTTATGGATGCGCCGCGGCAATTGCAACCACCTCCATGGCAAGCACTATGGTTAAGGGCAAGACTCTCGCAGATGCGCTTGAGGTTACCGATGAGAAAGTGGCTGAAGCTCTTGGTGGCTTGCCCTCGGAAAAGATGCACTGCTCCAACCTTTCTGCCACAGCAATTCGAGCTGCAGTTACGCGGTATATGCATCCACCAGAAGAGAAGGTAGCCGAGTAGTCTAGGTGAACGGAACTTTTCTTGGGTGTGAAACACGGTTTTTGTACCGTTAATTCTGGCAATGCTGGCCGGGGCGGAATCCCGTTTTAGAGGCATTTTTCAAAGGTTGCTCAGGACGTAAGTTGTTGAAATAAAAGAAGTAAGTATGCAGAAAACTGCATACAGTATACTGTATTTTTCCCTTGACAAAGCAGCGTATTTAACCTAACTTGCACGACGCTGAAACCGCTGTAGCTGCTTGCTCAGGCGGTGCTGAGTTATATAAGTTAACCCCTGGATGGAGGAGCTGTTACATGCTTGAGAGCTATCTGCCGATACTCGTCCTCATAGCCTTAGCGCTGGCGTTTGCGCTGGGGGCGGTGGCCTTGTCGTTTGTCTTCGGGCCTAAAAAGCCCAGTGAGGTGAAGCTTGCCCCTTACGAATGTGGAATGCCTCTGATCGGAACTTCGCGCGACCGTTTTTCTGTCAAGTTCTATCTGGTGGCAATGACATTTATTGTGTTCGATATAGAGGTGGTATTTCTTTATCCATGGGCTGTGGTGTTTAAGCAGCTGGGCATGTATGGAGCCGGAGTTATGGGCTTTTTCGTGTTTGTCTTGATTGTAGGTCTGGCTTACGAGTGGAAAAAAGGAGCGCTGGAATGGTAGTCGAGCAGCAGAGGGGCGCCAGTACAGCGGCACCACAACAGATGGATACCAATGTGCTTGGTGACAATATTATCACTGCATCTCTGGACAAAATAGTTAACTGGTCGCGTTCACGTTCGATGTGGCCTATGACGTTTGGGCTCGCATGCTGTGCTATTGAAATGATGGCAACTGGTGCTGCGCGCTACGATCTTGACCGCTTTGGAGTTCTGTTTCGCGCTTCACCGCGCCAGGCGGATGTCATGATTATCGCTGGTACAGTGACATACAAGATGCTGCCTGTCATTCAAGTGCTGTACGAGCAGATGCCGGAGCCTAAGTATGTTGTTGCCATGGGCGCTTGCGCCTCTTCTGGCGGCATATTTGATACCTACAGTGTAGTGCAGGGAATTGACGAAGCGTTGCCGGTAGATGTGTATATCCCCGGCTGTCCACCCCGCCCAGAGGGTCTGCTCTATGCATTGATCCTGTTACAGGAAAAGATCATGCGGGAGAAAAACAGCTTTGGTGCCGCTATTGGCGTGGGCGAGGTTGTGCCGGGTTAGGCTTGCCTCACGGGCGAACGAGAACAAAGCGTCTTGCGCAAACCATATATAACTCTATAGGGAATAAGTATGAGCCAGGCAGTTGTTGCAAAGCTTAAGCAGGAGTTTCCCGCCGCGGTGGTTGGCATCG
Organism: uncultured Desulfuromonas sp.; assembly: GCA_964508035.1. Taxonomy (GTDB): domain Bacteria; phylum Desulfobacterota; class Desulfuromonadia; order Desulfuromonadales; family Desulfuromonadaceae; genus JAIVHC01. The sequence continues at coordinate 28,517 of CAZDRL010000001.1, read as the reverse complement.
TTGAACATCGTGGCGAGATTACTGTGACCGTTAATAAAGAAGACATTGTAGCGGTCTGTACATATCTGAAAGACAGTGCAGGGTACAATTTTCTCTGCGACCTGTGTGGGGTTGACTATCTAGGGACAGAGCCGCGTTTTATGGTGGTGTACAATTTGTACAACATAGAAACCAAGGAACGTTTGCGTGTTAAGGCGGCAGTTAGTGAAGATGATTGCTGCATCGATACAGTTTCCGGGGTGTGGTCAACCGCTAACTGGCCAGAACGCGAGTGCTGGGATATGTTTGGTATTGTGTTTAATGATCATCCGGATCTGCGCCGCATCCTGATGCCTGCTGATTGGGAGGGATACCCGCTACGTAAGGACTACCCGTTGCAGGGACCGGATCGGGAGCCTTATCAGGGGCGTCTTTCCTGAGTTAAAGCAACCATCGACTGAAGCGAGGCTTATATATGGCAACAAAAAAGATAATGACAGTAAATATGGGTCCCCAGCACCCATCCACTCATGGGGTTCTGCAGTTGATCCTCGAACTTGATGGAGAGACGGTGGTTAAAGCGGTTCCCCATGTCGGGTTTTTGCACCGTGGCGTGGAAAAGCTGGCAGAAAATCGCAGCTATCATCGCGCACTTCCCTTGACAGACCGTCTCGACTATCTGGCGCCTATGAGCAATAACCTCGGTTATGTACTAGCTGTAGAAAAGCTGCTCGGCATTACCGACGAAATCCCACAGCGGGCCAAGGTTGTGCGAGTCATGATGACTGAAGTTACCCGCATTAAGAGCCATTTAGTGTGGCTTGCAACCCATGCCCTTGATATCGGTGCAATGACAGTTTTTCTCTACTGTTTCCGTGAGCGCGAGCTGATCATGGATATGTACGAGAAAATCTCTGGCGCGCGGATGACCTCCAACTATTTTCGTGTGGGGGGATTGTCGGAAGATCTTCCTGCAGGTTTCGAGCAGGATGTAAAGGCATTTATTGATGCGATGCCTGGGCATCTAGAAACCTACGAGGGGCTTTTGACTGGGAATAAAATCTGGCAGAAGCGTACCCGCGGGATTGGATGTATTTCCGCTGAAGATGCTATCGATATTGGCTTGACTGGACCTTCGTTGCGCGCCAGTGGGGTTGATTGGGATTTGCGCCGTGATAATCCATATTCAGGGTACGAGGAGTATGACTTTAAGGTAATAACTCGCGAGGGTGGAGATACCTTCGATCGTTATACTGCACGTCTGGATGAGATGCGCGAGTCATGCAAGATAATTCAGCAGTGTTTGGATAAGCTGGAAGAGGGACCGATTCTAGCCGACACTCCAGCGGTGTGTTTGCCACCTAAAAAAGATGTGTTGAATTCCATCGAGGGGCTTATTCACCACTTCAAGATCGTGACAGACGGCTTTAAGCCAGAACCGGGCGAAATTTACCAGGGGATCGAAGCGCCAAAAGGTGAGCTGGGCTACTACATGGTGTCCGATGGCAGCGCCAACCCCTACCGCATGAAGATTCGGCCACCCTCATTTGTAAACCTGCAGGCACTACCTCAGATGATAGAGGGGACAATGATTGCAGACGTAGTTGCTCTTATCGGTACCCTGGACATTGTTCTCGGAGAGATTGACCGCTGATCCTGGCCTGTGCCTGGACTTCAGGTTTAGTTGAATAAATGCTCTGCCGGGATGCCGGTGGAAAAGCAATGAAGGAAAGAGGAAAATCATGCCAGAAATGCTTAGCCTCTCGAATGACCCGATTCTATTTATAGCAGTAATGCTTGGGAAAATACTGTCGGTGTTTGTTGTGCTATTGCTCATTGTAGCTTATGCCACATATGCCGAACGTAAGATAATCGGGCATATGCAGACGCGTCTTGGTCCTACAATGACAGGCCCTTTGGGGTTGTTGCAGCCCATAGCTGATGGGCTGAAACTGTTCTTCAAAGAAGATATTATTCCATCGCAAGCGAGTAAGGTGGCGTTTGTTCTGGCTCCAATGATGATTCTGGTTCCCGCATTTATAACGGTAGCAGTGTTGCCGCTTGGCGGGGACGTGATCATCGGTGGGTATACCGTCCCATTGCAAATAGCTGATCTGAACGTAGGAATTTTGTTCATTCTCGCTATGGAAGGGTTGGGAGTGTACGGCATCGTTCTTGCTGGCTGGGCTTCCAACAATAAGTATTCTCTGTTAGGTGGAATTCGTGCTGCGGCGCAGGTTATTTCGTATGAGTTAGCAGCTGGGATTTCAATAGTAGCTGTGTTCATGCTCGCAGAAACCCTGAGCCTGCGTGGAATTGTTGAAGCGCAATCGGGGTCAGTGTTTAACTGGTATATCTTTTCCCAGCCGCTCGCGTTTTGCGTGTTCTTCATAACATCTGTTGCCGAAATCAATCGGACCCCGTTTGACCTGCCAGAGGCTGAAACCGAGCTGGTATCCGGGTTTTGCACAGAATACTCTTCCATGAAATACGCACTGTTTTTCATGGCAGAATATGCCAACATGGTTGTGGTAGCTGCAGTTATTTCAACGTTGTTTCTAGGTGGTCCTGCGGGTCCGTTCCCCGGCGTAATTAATCTGCTGCTGAAGATCTTCTTCTTCATGTTCGTACTTATTTGGATGCGTGCCACGCTTCCGCGTGTCAGATACGATCAGCTGATGTTTATGGGCTGGAAGGTGTTCTTGCCGCTAGCGCTGTTGAATATCGTTATTACTGCGGCCGTAATCATTTTATAGCATTCCCATAATCTAAAGGACCGACCCATGATTAAAGGATTTATTCAGGGCTTAAGTATAACTATCAGGCATTTATTGCCGGGTCACTCCACGACAGAGGAGTATCCAAAGGTTAAGTATAAGGCGTCTGAACGTTATCGTGGCCTTCATCGTCTCGTGCCCGATCAAAACCGGGAAAAGTGTGTTGCCTGTTATCTGTGTGCCACTGCGTGCCCTGCGAAGTGTATAACGATTGAGGCAGATGAAGATGAGAATGGCAACAAATACCCTACGGTATATCAGATCGATATGTTGCGCTGTATCTTCTGTGGTTACTGTGTAGAAGCCTGTCCAGTGGAAGCAATTGAGATGACCGGAGAGTATGAGCTTGCAAATCTCGTCCGTGAAGATTTCTGCTTCACTAAAGAGCGTTTGCTTAAATAAAGGAAAGAGGAGCCACTTCAATGGAGATACTGCAGCAGTTGTTTTTTTATGTTGTAGCGTTTGTCGCAATAACCTCAGGTGTTTTGGTTATTACGTGCAGAAATCCGATTAATAGCGGCATATCGCTGGTTATGACCTTTTTCTGTCTTGCGATTTTTTATGTTACCTTGCATGCGCCTTTTATGGCAGCCATCCAGATAATGGTCTATGCCGGAGCCATCATGGTTCTCATAATCTTTGTGATAATGCTGTTAAACCTCGGTTCTACGGTGGTCGTTCGCTTTCGGCATGCAGTATCCGGTGCTGTGGTTGCGAGTGGGCTGATGTTATTTCAGATTCTTATTATCATTAAACAGGGTTCAGTCAGCCCCACCCAGGGGGGGATCAGTCCAGAGGTTGTTGAGTCAGTTGGGCACACCGAATTAATAGGTACCGCACTGTTCACTGATTTTATGCTGCCGTTTGAGATAGCTTCGATCCTGTTGCTGGTGGCTATTGTGGGTGCAATAATCCTGGCAAAGCAAGAAGTGTAGGGGGCAGGTATGATTGTTTCAGTACAGCACTATATGGTTGTGAGCGCGATTTTGTTTAGCCTTGGCACTATCGGCGTGTTGACACGCCGCAACGCCATTGTCGTGTTTATGTGCATAGAATTGATGCTTAATGCAGTCAATTTGACCTTCATTGCACTATCGAGTCATCTGGGCAATTTAGATGGGCAGATCTTTGTACTCCTTGTCATGACAGTTGCAGCGGCAGAGGCTGCAGTCGGTCTCGCGCTGATGATTGCATTTTATCGCAATCGCGAGTCAATCGATGTCGAGGACTTCAACCTGTTGAAATTGTAAGAAGGTCATGTGTGATCGCTTAAAGGTCCGTCAAGAGGAGATATAGATGTACGACAATTTATGGCTCATACCGTTTTTCCCCCTACTGGGCTTTCTGATAAACGGGCTGCTGGGCAGGAAAATCAAGAATGAGAAGATCATTGGTACCATTGGTACCCTGGCAATTTTTGCCTCTTTCATCGTTTCATGTATTTATTTTGTCCGCCTGTTGGGCGACGACGTTAAAACTCATGAAACCATAGTAGCCAGTTGGATCTCTATGGGCCCGCTGAGTATCGATTGGGGGTTCCTGCTCGATCCACTGTCTGCTTTGATGATTCTCAATGTTACTGGTCTCTCAACTCTGATTCATTTGTACTCCATCGGATATATGCATGGAGAAGATGGGTTTGCACGTTTCTTCGCCTACCTGAATCTGTTTACTTTTGCCATGCTCATTTTGGTATTGGGTAACAACGCCCTTGTTATGTTTGTGGGCTGGGAAGGTGTTGGTCTGTGCTCCTATCTCCTTATCGGGTACTACTATGAGAAGCGCAGTGCCAGCGATGCGGGTAAAAAAGCATTTGTAGTCAATCGCGTAGGCGACTTTGGCTTTCTGCTTGGTATGTTTGCGCTGTTCTGGGGATTAGGGCAGAACGGGGTGTGGACTATCAACTTCACTGAAATTGCTGCTAACGCAGGGACTTTAGAGAGTGGGGGTATCCTTGTAACCGTCATCACTCTGTGCTTTTTCCTTGGCGCTACCGGTAAGTCTGCGCAGATACCGCTGTATACTTGGCTTCCTGACGCGATGGAAGGGCCAACGCCAGTTTCAGCTCTTATCCATGCGGCTACAATGGTTACCGCAGGTGTTTACATGATCGGGCGCATGAATGGGCTGTTTGCCATGGCACCTGATACCATGCTGGTGATAGCCATTGTAGGTGCAGCAACGGCAATTTTCGCTGCAACTATCGGGTTTGCACAGAATGATATTAAACGCGTATTAGCCTATTCGACTGTCTCCCAGTTAGGATACATGTTCCTGGCAATGGGGGTAGGAGCCTTTACCGCGGGGATTTTCCATCTTCTTACTCACGCTTTTTTCAAGGCGTGCCTCTTCCTGGGTTCGGGCTCTGTAATCCATGGTATGCACCATGCTTACCATCAGGCACACTTGCAGCATGATCCACAGGATATGCGCAACATGGGTGGACTTCGCAAGAAGATGCCCATCACATTTATTACCTTTTTCCTTTCTACCCTGGCGATTTGCGGTTTACCATTCTTCTCCGCATTTTTCTCCAAAGACGAGATTCTGTGGTGGGCCTTTGCCTCTACGCACGGTCACTGGGTTCTGTGGTTAGTCGGGACAGCTGCTGCAGGCATGACTGCCTTCTATATGTTCCGCCTGGTTTTCATGACCTTCTTTGGTACGCAGAAAACCGACGTTCGTGCCAAGGATCACATCCCCGAATCACCACTGGTTATGACATTCCCCCTCATGGTTCTGGCTGTGTTGGCTACCTTTGGTGGCTTGATCGGCATCCCCCATGTCATTGGAGATTTGGTGGGGCATATTCCTAACTACATTCAGAATTTCCTCGCCCCGGTATTTGCGCAGACCCAGAGCTTGCATCAGATTGAAGCACACGGCGCAGCTAGTACCGAGTTTGGCACTATTGGAGTCTCAGTAGGGGTAGGCTTGGTGGGGATTGGCCTTGCATGGTTGATGTACTGTAAGAATCCTCAGATCCCCGCGCGCTTTTGTGCAAGCTTCAGCCGCTTGCACCGCGCGGTCTACAATAAATGGTATGTAGATGAGCTCTACGACGCGCTATTTGTAAATTCAACCAAGCGTCTTGGAACCATGTTATGGAAGTTTTTTGATGTTCGAATTGTAGACGGAATTGTTAATGGGGTGGCTCGCTGTATCCGGGGTACTGGAGAGTTGCTACGCCATACCCAGACCGGGTATACCCACAGTTATGCCATGAGCATGGTGATAGGTGTAGTTTTGATCATTGCCATCTGCGTGTTTCAGTAATGACGGCTGTGACTGGTATCTTATATAGAAGGAGTAATTTCTAATGTCAGAACATATTCTCAGCCTGATGACATTCTTCCCCCTGTTGGGCATGCTGATTGTGCTGATGCTGCCGCGAGAGAATGGTGGTTTACTGAAAATTGCAACTCTGGTCGTCACTCTGATTACCTTTATAATCAGTCTGCCGCTTGCCCTAGATCCTGTGTTCAAAACCTCGGCCGCGATGCACTACACCGAGTTTGTACCCTGGATCAGTGTTGGGGATTACTTCCATATGAATTATAGTGTTGGCATCGACGGTATCAGCCTTTGGCTGGTGATGCTGACAACATTCATAATGCCAATTACCGTTTTGTCTACTTGGAACGCTGTAGATAAAAACGTAAAAGGCTTTATGGCACTTATGCTCCTGCTCGAGACAGCTATGCTTGGAGCATTTATTTCCCTCGACCTGTTTCTGTTCTACATTTTCTGGGAACTGATGCTGATCCCCATGTATTTCATGATTGGCATCTGGGGTGGATCCAATCGGATTTATGCTGCGGTTAAGTTTTTCATTTATACCGCAGTTGGTTCTTTACTGATGTTGGTGGCGATCATTTATCTGTACTATTTCGCAGTACAGAGCGGTGCAGGAGCAAATGGATTTAGCATCACAGATTTTTACAATCTGAGCATGCATCCTGAAATGCAAAAATGGTTGTTTCTTGCATTTGCTTTCAGTTTCGCTATCAAAGTTCCCATGTTTCCAGTGCACACTTGGTTGCCCGATGCACACACCGAAGCACCTACAGCTGGTTCTGTAATCCTGGCGGCAGTAATGCTCAAAATGGGGACATACGGCTACCTCCGTTTTGCGATGCCATTGTTTCCTGATGCCTTGCAGTCGTTCCTTCCCTGGCTGGCGGCATTAAGTGTGATTGGGATTATCTATGGTGCCCTTGTAGCTATGATGCAGAAAGATGTTAAAAAGCTGGTTGCGTACTCATCCGTGTCGCACTTGGGCTTTGTCATGCTTGGTCTTTTTGCACTTAACAGTATCGGGGTAAGTGGCTCCATCCTACAGATGATCAACCACGGGATATCAACCGGTGCTCTATTCCTCATCGTTGGGTTCCTCTATGAACGCCGCCATACCCGGCTTATTAGTGAGTTCGGTGGGCTGTCCAAGCAGATGCCGGTGTTTGCAGTAATCTTTATGATTGTTACCCTTTCATCCATTGGTCTGCCAGCGCTTAATGGGTTCGTGGGGGAATTTATGATTCTCCTCGGGGCATTTGAAAGTGATTTGCGTTGGTTTGCAGTATTTGCCACTTCCGGTGTAATTTTGGCTGCTGTCTATATGTTGTGGATGTTCCAGCGTGTCATGTTCGGAAAGCTGGATAATCCCAAAAACCAGAATCTTAAAGATCTGTCGGTTCGTGAAGTTTGCGTTATGCTACCGCTGCTTATCTTTATCTTCTGGATCGGTGTATATCCCAATACCTTCCTCGAGAAAATGGAACCCGCGGTTAATCAGGCAATCTATCAGATTACTGTTGAGCCACAGGTGACTGGGTATGGATATGGTGAGCACAGTGCGTGCCCACAGGACGATGCAAGCGGCGCAGCAGGTAATTACCATCAGCAGGATGGATCCGGGTATCATCACTGATTGCGTAAACAGTTCACGAGAATAAACGAGATAAGTCGCTTCTAAGGAGCAATTCATGGAAAATCTGGTGCAAACGGCAATGCAGAATGTAAATTTTGCCGCCATTATGCCTTCCCTGGTTCTGTCCTGCTTTGGCATGGCATTGTTGCTGTTAAATGCGTTTCTTAAACGGGGTTCAACTTTATATGCGGCCCTGCTAAGTATGGTTGGCTTGGGGGCTACCGCAGTCGTTACCTATGCAGGATGGAATAATCCTCAATTTGGATTTGCAGGTCAGGTGGCGCTGGATAATTATGCGGTTTTCTTTCACTTTGTCTTTTTGCTGGCTGCCGCACTTACCATTTTGATGTCAGACGCATATCTGAAGCGCGAAGGTTATCCTGTTAGTGAGTACTATACCCTGATCCTCTTTAGTACGGTTGGCGCTATGCTGATGGCGTCAGGTACAGATATGATGACCATTTTTCTTGGTCTCGAGGTGATGTCGGTTGCTCTGTATGTGCTTGCAGGGTTCTTCCGCGATCAGCTGAAATCCAACGAGGCTGGGCTCAAATACTTTCTCTTGGGCTCTTTCTCCACCGGATTCCTGCTCTTTGGTATTGCTCTTATTTATGCAGTTACCGGAACTACCAATGTCGCAGATATCGGTAATCAATTAACAATGAATCACCATTTGTTGGCAGATCCGATCTGTATTGCGGGAATGCTGTTGCTTGCAACTGGGTTTTTGTTCAAGATTGCGGTTGTTCCGTTCCATATGTGGACTCCAGATGTGTATGAAGGATCACCGACACCTATCACTGCATTTATGAGTGCTGGTCCGAAAGCTGCCGCATTTGCTGCGTTCATGCGTGTTTTCTTGATTGGGTTGGGCACCTTGCACTCTTCATGGGTTGGGTTGCTGTGGGTCCTGGCAGTGCTTACTATGGTTGTAGGTAACTTTATTGCGCTGAAACAGACCAATCTGAAGCGGATGCTGGCGTACTCATCTATCGCTCATGCAGGCTATGCTTTAGTGGGGCTAGTTGCTTCAAACGCCATAGGGGTCTCCGCAGTATTGTTTTATATGGTTGCATATACCCTTATGAATCTTGGCGCATTTGCGATTTTAGTCTTGGCTGGCAAAGTAGGAGAGGAGAATCTTACTCTTGAGGGTTTCTCCGGCTTTGGTTACAAACGTCCAGTCTTAGCCGTACTTATGTGCATCTGTCTGTTTTCCCTTATGGGTATACCGCCGTCCGCAGGATTTACTGGCAAGTTCTATATCTTTGCAGGGGCATTAAATGCCGGATATGTGTGGCTTGCTGTACTTGGCGTGTTGAACTCTGCGGTCTCTCTCTACTACTACCTGCGTGTTATGGTGTATATGTATTTCCGTGCTCCAGAAGAGGAGTTTGAGTGGGTGCAACTTAAACCAGGTGCAACTTTGTGTGCGGTGATTTCTGTTGTAGGTATACTTCTTCTGGGTATCGTGCCAAGTGCTTTCATGGCGCTGGCACGCCAGGCGTTGTTTTAAGCCTTTCCATAATGTAGCAATTACAGGAGCCCCGGTGATAATATCGGGGCTTTTTTTATGTCATTACGCGAATTCATCCATCAATGTAGGTTGTCCTCTGAAGTTGTCGATATTCACACCCCAGTGGATGCTGATGCATTTCTTAGTGCTCTGCTCTGTGCCCACAAACAAGAGAACTCATCTGTTCCCATTATGTTGTTTCATAAGATAGAGGGGAGTTCTTTTTCGCTAGTAGCTAACCTGTTTGGCACTAACAAGCGTATTGACAGCGTGCTGTCGCATGCCAACGTGCCGCTCGTTAAACGCATGCAAGAAATGCCATCAAGGATCGAGAGCTGGAAAAACTTTTGTGCTTATATCCGGCAAGAGTTCACTTGTGCCCAGGTTACTGCTTCTGAGCGCAGATTTGAATTCATGGAACTGAATAGCCTGTATGCATTACCGCAGCTTCGTTGTTGGGCGGGTGATAGTAGACCATATTTTTCGTTGCCTACGGTGTTTACGCGCGCATATGCAACCGGTGATATCAATGCCGGAGTCTATCGCTTAAGTCCAATCTCCCCCCGAAGTCTTACCCTTAACTGGCGCCCCGGTTCGCGTGCCTATGCCAGATGGCGCGCCTACGCAGACCGAGACGAAAGAATGCCGATATCAGTTGCGCTTGGGGTAGATCCAGCTCTTACTTTTGCATCGCTATTTCCATTGCCGGACATAGGAAATGAACTAGCTTTCTGGGGCTTTGTGCGTAACCGCGCCCAGAGCATAGAGCTTAACGCTGCCGGTCTTCCTGCTCCACTCTGCGCTGAGATTATTCTGGAGGGCTATGTCGATTCAGTAAAACTTCACCCTGAAGGCAGTTTTGCGAACCATACGGGATATTATACCGATTCTGCCCTATGCCCAGTAATGCAGGTTGACTCTATCCGTGTGCGTGAAGCCGCCATTATGCCTGTTACTGTAGTGGGTCCACCTCCAACAGAAAACGCGATGCTTGGAGCTACGGTATGGAAGCTTTTGTTTGTATTTATTCAGCGGGAATTGCCTTGCCTGCTCCATCTTGTTTGTCCTGCAGAAACTTCGTATTTGCCTGTATTGTTGCTTCAAGTGCAAGCACCGAGGAGTTTTAAAGAGTGGGGAGTTATAAAACATACCATTCAACAGCACTCCCTTTTAAGCAGGGCACACACACTGATTCTACTCGACCAAACCGCAGATATATCCGACCCTAAGCTTGTTTATTGGTACTGCATGAATCTGCATAATCATAGTTTTCATGTTCTAAAGTCGGGAATGCGGGTAGTTGACGGAGTCGCGTGGCGCTACCAGGGCAAACGCAGAGTTTTGCGCAACCAATAATGCCAAAACGATGTTCTAAACTGCGCCAATAAAAAACTTTACCCCATACTTAAAATGAAAGTGTTCTAGGTTGAATCTGTGCTATAGTTAATATATTAACGAATGATGTATCGAGATATACACAGAGATATTTAAAATCGGTTCTGGACTTTTTAACTTTTTGGAAATATAGATATAGATACGAGTTTGATTGATCTATTTCAAGAAACCGACAGTTAAAGATGTAGTACCTCTTACATTTTGATATTCATGTTGCGAAATATGTAAAAATCACTTATTTTGTGAAAAACAAACACTATTCTATTGTTGTAAGTATAGAGGATGTGTTTTAATTTGGTCGAGTGTCAGCCGGCATTGAATCATTGTGAATAATGACTACACTCATGTGTTTTAAGCGTTGAATGAATTTAGCTGACTAGAAAGGTGTTTGGTATGACAGGAATTGACGCATGTGACTTCAAGGGATTAATTGAGCGTACTCGTAACTATCACTATTTTGTAGAGGCAGAAAAGGTAACAGACGATATTCTGAGGGAGTTGGTTGATTATGCTCGCCTTGCACCTTCTACAAGCAACTTGAATCAACAACCGCTGCGTTACATCGTCTCCAGTGATGAAAAACGCAACGAGCAAATTTTTGAAACTATCTCATGGCAGGGATATCTACGTGGTTGGCGCGGTCCAATCAAAGGTGTTAAGCCAACTGGTTACATCATTATCCTTGGGGACAAAACAATTTGCAGCAGCTACGTGGCAGATCAGGGTATAGCGGCCCAGTCTATTCTTCTCGGTGCAACCCATAAAGGGCTGGGTGGATGTATTGCTGCTAAAATTCAACGGCGTAAGCTGCGTGAAGCTTTGGATCTACCGACGCGCTATGAAATACTTTTGGTTGTTGCAATTGGCAAGCCGGGTGAGAAGATAATCATTGAACCGCAAGGGCCAGGTAAAGACGCTTATGGCTGGCATGATGATCAAGGCAACTATCACCTGCCCAAGCGCACTCTGGATAATGTGATCCTTAAGTACTAGGAAACATCACGCACTGATTTCGATACTTCATGTAACTGATAACACCAACGGCCGCTGTCTGCTAAGTACAATGTAGACAGCGGCCGTTGGTGTTTGTGTAACTGGTGTATCTCTATTGGATACTTAAGTGCTCAACTCTGGAGCAAGAACCGGAGCAGGGTGTTAAGTGGTGCATGTGCGCTGAAATTATACATTAAAATGTAACTTGCAAGAATAAGTGCCACCCAGAGGGCGATGCTCCCAGTGTACCAAGAGCGTGCCAGAATGCCCCGCGGGCCGTGGAGGCTGAACAGGAGCATGTAGCTGCGCATGCGTGAGTTAACCTCCATTTGCGTAAACCTGAAATAGCTGGAAGTCAAGAGGTGCTGAAAAAACATCCACCCTTGTAATAATGCCACCCGCAACACCCAATCAGTATCGAGCGTGATTCCACGTTGCGGGTAGAAGTAGCGGCGCGTAAGCCAGAACAGTGTTCCTGCCACGGCTAGAATTTGCACTTGCTCTAGGAGGTGTCCGCCAGAGTAGGGGTGGTATGTGGCAGGATAGGGGAGCAGTTGGTAGAACCAGCCAGGTACCCACCCAAACACCAGACATAACAGTGCGGTGCCAGCCATGGCGCCCAAGGTTATCCCTTGCGGGTCTAAATTCGGGTCTAACTCATCTTTTGCGCTTGCATGCGGCGCTGGGGCAAACAAAGCCAGCCACGGAAAACGGCCCCCTGCATTAAACACTACTGCCGCGGAACATACTAACATCAGAGTCCAGATGAGGCCCAAATCAGCGTCTGCCAGCCCCGTCAGCACTACCGATTTGGTGATGAAGCTAGAGGTAAATGGCACCCCCATGCTTGCTGCAGCCCCGATAAGGATACAGATGGTGGTTTTAGGCATGCGCCGCCACAACTTCCCGCCCAGTTTCAGGGCGCTGGTTGTACCCATCTGACGCAGGATAGTACCAGCTCCCATTAGCAGCGCCATCTTGTATAAAATATGGGCTGCTGCATGTGCATGTGCCCCGTTAAGGGTAGCACTCGTGCCCACTCCGACCGCTACGAGCATGAAGCCCACTTGGTTCACGATGCTGTAGGCCAGAATGCGGCGGATGTCATGTTCAAGCAGGGCATACACAATGCCGTAGAGTGCCATATATATCCCAAGGGGGATCAGCAGCGCCTCTCCTGCAAACGCTGCCAGAAGGACAAACACGGCTGTTTTAGTGGTGAAGGCAGAGAGAAATACCATCCCCGAGGGGCTTGCCTGCGGATATGCATCCGCGACCCAGAACGAAAACGGAGGGGCCCCGGCGTTGAAGAGTATTCCCGCCAGAATAAACCAGTAGGCATATCCTTCAGGCTGTAGTGGTCCCAGCTCCAGGCGTGTGCCTGTCGCCGCGAGTGCGCTTATCCCGGCGAGGAGTAATACCCCCCCAGCTAAATGAATCAGGAGATAGCGCAGTCCTGCACGCTTAGAGTCGGGTTGTCCACCGCACCAGACGATGAGGGTAGAAGAGAGCGCCATTAGTTCCCAGAAGCAGAACAGCGTGATCCAGTCGCCACACAGGCAGATGCCAATGGCCCCCCCTGCATATATAAACGCTGCTCCCAGTTCGCGCGGGGCTGCATCCTGCAGGGCAAATAGCCCTCCGCCCCACAGCGCTACCAGGAATACACTTGCAAACAGCATCCCGGAGCTGTTCAGGCGCAGCAGGGTCAGCGAGTGTTCCAACCATAAGATATTGATCTCGGTGTGGGGCAGGGTCCAGATATGTATCAGCAGCAGCGGTGGCAGCAGCACAACGCATGCCTTCCGCAACCATGTAGGCATTAAGGCCAATACCAGTCCCACACCACTTAGTATAATTCCGGGAACCAAGAGAATATCAGCGTTCATAGTAATCCTCCCGGCGGCGCAGCAGCTGCCTTAGCGCTAAGGTTAGTCCCAGCGCAGAACCAACTCCTACCAGAGTTACAAGCATATAGATCCCGATTTGAGGCAAATGATGCAGGGGCGCATGGGGCGTGAAAATGAGATCGCCCCCTAACAATAGAAGCGCTACTGCGCAAATAATGAAGTTGCATCTGGATTTAGGGGCAGGTTGGGCATGGTTATCTACTTGCATTTATCCACCTCCATGAAGCAGCCGCGCCAGTTGAACGACAGTGTCAGGGTAGCAAAATAATACTATCGACAGTGTCGCCGTGATACACAGCGCTAAAACCATGGTCCAGGGCGCCTCACCATGTGTCTGCGCGGGGGTGTATTCCGGGGTGTAGGTTTCAGGGCGAAAAAACGCCGTATGCACAATGGGGATGAAGTACGCGCAGTTAAGCAGAGTGCTGAGAAGCAAAACCAGCAGGAGCATCCCATATTCAGAGGTCCATATCCCCTGGAACAGATACCACTTTGAGATAAACCCACCTGCGGGAGGCACCCCAATCATCGACAGGGTAGCAATGGCAAAAGCACCCATAGTCCACGGCATCCGTTTGCCGATCCCGTTTAGTTCACTTACGCGGGTTTTATTCGCTGCCGTATATATGGCGCCAGCACCAAAGAACAGAGTGATCTTGCCAAAGGCGTGCGCAGTAATATGCAGCATGGCTGCGGTTGTAGATACGGGGGTGAGAATCGCACCTGCAAGGGTGATATACGAGAGCTGACTCACGGTAGAGTAGGCTAGACGGCGCTTAAGATTGTCTTGCCGAAGTGCAATCAAAGAGGCAGCCACAATGGTGACCGACGCAAGCCCGATCAGGAGTATGTTTGCGCCGGATTGGAGCAAGATTTCGCTGCCGAAGATGTACACTACTACTTTAAGCAGGCAAAATACCCCCGCCTTTACCACTGCAACGGCATGGAGCAGAGCGCTGACCGGGGTGGGGGCCACCATCGCTTCTGGGAGCCAGCGGTGAATCGGCATCAATGCAGCTTTGCCGATCCCGAAGGCAAAAAGAAACAGTAAAACCCACACGCTCGCAGACGGCATGTCGAGTGGCAACACCCCGCCGGGAACAAAGTCGATGCTGGAGCCTACGTACCACACCCAGATTATCGCCGGGAGCAGCAGCCCTATCGAAGTGGATACCAGGATCCCGAGGTAATAACGTCCTCCAATGACGGCGTCTTCGTCCTCATTGTGCGCCACCAGCGGATAGGTGGAAAGGGTCAGAGTCTCGTAAAAGATAAACAGGGTAAATAGGTTTCCTGCCAGCGCTATCCCCATGGTGCTCGCAAGAGCGATGGCAAAGCAGATATACAGGCGAGTTTGGTGCTGTTCATTGTTGGCGCGCATATATCCGATGGTGTACAGGGATGTGATAAGCCACAGCAGGCTGGCAATCCCTGCAAATAATAGTCCCAGCGGTTCCAGCTCAAGCTTGATTGCGATACCAGCAATCGGTTCCGCTAGAACCAGAGCGCCAGCAGTGAGTGCGGCGGGATTTAAGTACAGTCCGCACACCACGGCAAAAAGGAGTGCCGCGCTCATCAGGGTTACCCCCTCGCGGATATTGGGCGCGCGTGAGCTCAGGCCGATCAGCAGTGCTCCAACCAGCGGAACCAGAATACACAGCTGCATTAGAACCATACTGTTCATAGGGTCCCTCCGCTAATAAGCATGGTAGCAGCACGTTTAGCCATCTGCAGCGGGATGGTAGTGTTAATACCGAAGTATATATTCGCACCAATAAGAGCCCACATGGGAAGCATCAGGCTTAAGGGTGCCTCTTCCGTGCCGTGTTCAATCTCGTGACGCGGGTTGAAATATGCCGTTTCAATTATGCGCCAGATATAGATCACCGCCAGCAGGGATCCAACCAGAACCACGCCTGTTACCGGCCACCACCCCGCTTCAAGAGTGGCTTCCACCAGCAACCACTTGCTGATAAAGCCCGCCGTCAAAGGGATACCCATCAGACTCATCCCCCCGATCACAAAGGCGGCCATGGTCCAGGGCATGCGGCGTCCCAAACCTCGGAAGTCACTCAAATATACCGATCCGGTGCGGTATGCTACTGCGCCCATCACCATGAACAACGCGCCTTTCATCAGGGCATGGTTGAACATGTGCAGGATTCCCGCGCTCAGCCCTGCGTGGGAGTTAAGGCTGATCCCCAGAGTCATATAACCAATCTGTCCAATACTGGAATAGGCGAGCATCCGCTTGATGTCGTATTGAAATATCGCCACCAGGGATGCTATCAGGATAGCGGCCAGGGAGGGGATCAGGAGGATGTTGCCTAGAGTAAGCTGCTCAAATACAAAGCGTTTTCCCAAAATGCAGAACGAAAAGCGCAACAACATATACACTGCAACCTTGGTGGCTGTAGCTGCGAGGAAGATGGTAACCACCGAGGGAGCGTAGGTGTAGGCGTTGGGGAGCCACAGGTGTAAAGGGAACAGGGCAAGCTTGAGGCTGAACCCTACGGTCAGAAATGCAAATGCGGTTATTAAGGTGCGATGTCCGTAGGCAGATTCGGGAATTAGCACAACGCGCGCTGCCAGGTCCTGGATGTTAAGGGTGCCGGTAAGGCTATAGAGCAGGCCGATACCGATGAGGATAAAGGTTGCACCGATGGTGCCCATAATCAGGTACTGGAACGCTGCGCGCAGAGCCCTGCGGCGCTGCCCCAGCCCGATAAGCGCATACGCAGACAGGGAGGAGATTTCCAGGAACACGTACATGTTAAAGGCGTCGCCAGTGAGTGCGATCCCGAGCAAGCCAGCTTGACAGATCAGAAGAAGAGCATAAAATGCGCGTAAGCTTTCGGGGCGCACCTCATGTTTTGCACTTTTATGTGCATATGCCAGGGTCAAAGCTGCGATGCCACATACAATCAGGGCAACAAGCGCACTAAGGGAGTCAATGTGGTAGTTGATCCCCCAGGGTGCGGGCCAGCCCCCCATATCGTAGGTGATAGCGCCATGAAGCGCGACGGTGCGAAACAGCACTATACTCACACCAAAAGTGGCCCAGGTTGCCACCAGGGCAATCAGCCATGCGCCAGTGCGCCAGCGCAGTAAGAGGCATAGCGGTGCACTGAGGAGGGGGATAATAACCTGAATTACAGCCAAATGGTTCATAGTGAGTCATCCTTCAGGCGAATTTCATCTTCCTCGATAGTGCCGTAACGATCATAGATCAGGAGCACCAGCGCCAGCCCTACCGCTGTGGTAGCCACCCCCACCACGATAGCGGTGAGGATAAGAACATGGGGGAGCGGATTGGAATATATCTCAACCCCTGGCACGAAGATGGGGGCAGTCCCCCCTTTCACCTTGGCCAGCGAGATGTAGAGGATGAATACCGAGGTGGTAAACAGGTTCAAGCCAACCAACTTTTTGATCAGGTTCCCGTGGGTGATCACGACATAGAATCCAGTCATCATCAGGAAAATAGCCACCCAGTAATTGTAGTGCGCTCCTATATTCACTGGCGCCACCCCTTTCTGGTCACTGTCGCAACCCCTTTCTGGAGCTGAATGCAAAGAAGATCAGTACCATTACAGAGAACACAGTGGTGCCGACTCCAACCTCTATCAGAAAAATCCCCAGGTGTTGTCCGTGCAGCGGATCGTGGCGCAGGACATTGTAGGCAAGGTAATTCCCCCCCATAAGCATGGTTGCTATCCCCACTCCGCCATACAACAGCACCCCCAGAGCGGCGATGTAGCTCAGGGTGCGCGGTGACACCACCCGCATGGCGGCATCCAGCCCAGACATCAGAGTGTAAAAGATAAAGGCGCTGGCAAAAATAACCCCCGCCTGAAATCCTCCGCCCGGGCCAAAGTCGCCATGAAACTGCACATACAGGGCAAACAGCAGAATAAGCGGGATAAACATTTTGATCACAATGCGCAGCACCAGATGTTGTTCCATCTCATTTTGCGTTACCCCGGCGGCACGCTGCCGATCACCGAACTTTTGCATCCCTCTGAAGCCGATAAGCCCCACCACGGCCAGTCCAGCAGTGAAAATAACCACAGTCTCTCCCAGAGTGTCGAAGCCGCGATAGCTCGACAGAATAGAAGTGACGATATTGTCAGAGCCAATCTCATGTTGCGATTGCTGCACATAGCGTGGCGCTACATGTTGGTGGATTGGCGCGTTGGGATCACCAAAGGCGGGCATATCCATGGTGCCATACACCAGAATTCCCCCCGTGACACATACCACCAACAGCGCGAATAGAGGACGATGTGGGGCACTGCGTTGTTCGGTTGCAGTTGCACCAATGGTGCTCAACAGTAGGACTGTGGCTATCCCGGTGCCTACTGCAGCCTCGGTAAAGGCCACATCTACCGCGTCCATCGTGACAAACAGCGACGCACACAGCAGGCTGTAGATACCCGAAAGCATGATGACGCAAAACAACTTGTCGATACGGTTGATCGCGAGGGCTGTCAGCCCCAGAAATGTCAGTAACGTGATGTCGATAATTAGTTCCATCAGCGCTCCTCACGGGGTAGAGGGGTCGGCTGTGCGCCACAGCTGAGCGCGGTCTTGCTCAGGGCGTGGCCTGCCGTCGGACTGCTGATCAAAAGGAAAAACAGGATAAAACACAACTTAACAGTGGCGATGGTGAAGCCGGATTGGAGCATCAGCCCAAATAACACCATAGACGCACACCCGGAGTCGGTAACACTGGCAGCGTGGAGGCGGGTAAAGAAATTCGGCATTCTGAAAATTCCCACCGCTCCGGTAATCCCTAGAAACACCCCAATACTGATGCACAGGGTTGAAGCCAAGATAAGAAACGTTTCCATTTACTCCTCCATGGCCGTAGTCGGTGTGCTATGGTTTACATCGGGGTCTGCGTCAGGGCTTTGTTGTAGTTCAGCGTGGGGGCGCCCTTCAAAAAAGCGCAGTACTGCGATGGTACTTAGAAAATTTACCAGCGCATAAACCAGGGCGATATCGAGAAAGTCAGGGCGTCCACTCAAAAACCCCAGCAGCGAGATCAGGAGCACGGTCTTGGTGCCAAACATGTTGGCTGCCAACACTCTGTCAAACGCGCTTGGCCCCAAAATAGCTCGCACAATTGTGGTTCCCATCACCGCGAGCAATGCCAGGCTGGCTCCGGCATATACACTGTTCATAAGCTCCGCCATTTCAGTCATAACCCCAGCCTGCAAATTTTTTCCCCCATCTCTCCAGACTCAAGACCCGCAGCAGCAACATCAGTAAGGGCGTGCGCCGTTGCTTGACCATCCTTGATGTCGATACACACCGTGCCGGGGGTGAGGGTTATGGAGTTAGCGTACAGCATTAATCCAAACGGTGTTTTCATCGGTGTTTTTAGTTGAATGACTCTAGGGTTTATGCGCTTTTTTCTGCTCCAGATATGGCGCGTTACATCCCAGTTGGACAGAGCCACCTCCTTGGCAAGCCAGAGCCAGTACCACACAATGCGTGCCGAAAGATGCAGAGGCTGAGACTCGGCATCCACCACCCGCATCCGTTGTGCCAAATACAGGGTTAGCGCGACAGAAGCGACTCCGCAGCTGAGCACAAACGGAGTAAACTGCCACGACAGCAACAGCCAGAACAGACTCAAAACCAGAGTCAGAAACAGAATGAAAAACATTGGATGCCTCCTTAATTGTCCACAAATATAACACTGTATTATTTTATTGCAAATAATAATTAATTCTGCAATCCGAAGGACTCGCTGTCGCCTGCTGCGTTGCCGCTGGCGGGCAAAGAACTTGATTCTATTGCAGGTGTGGGTGTATAAATTCGCACTGCCATGTATCGGTAAAAAAATCTGGATACGCGGTCTAATTGCGGCGCCATCACCTTTGGCTCCTTGGTAGAGAAAGGAATTGATAGATATGTCTGCAGGTATTGCCCAGCCTCCGCTGCCCCAGCGGATCGGAGCTAAGATCAAGGCGCTGCTGGAGATGATAAAGTTCTCGCATACCGTGTTTGCATTCCCGTTTGCCCTTATCGGGGTGGTGTTGGCCGCAGATGCGAGTGCACAGCTCCCGTCGCTGACACAACTGTTGTGGATATGTGTCGCCATGGTGGGGGCGCGTTCTGCCGCTATGGGACTCAACCGCATTATTGATGCACGCATTGATGCGCAGAACCCGCGCACTGAGGAGCGCCATATCCCCGCAGGGAAGGTATCTCTGGTCGAGGCGTGGGTTTTTGTAACCATTTCAGTGCTGATGTTTGAAGTTGCGGCGTGGATGCTCAATCCGCTGTGCTTTTATCTCTCCTTTGTAGTGCTGTTTTTTCTGGTACTGTACGCCTATGCCAAACGGTTCACCATTTACGCTCATTTGATTCTGGGGTTGTGTCTTGCTGCAGCGCCCATAGGGGCATGGATCGCGCTCCGTGGCGATATCCATATCTCGATAGTTCTGCTTGGATTGGCAGTGTTGCTGTGGGTGGCTGGATTCGATATTTTTTACTCTCTGCAGGATCTGGAGTTTGACCGTGACCAGGGGTTGCACTCAATCCCGGCGCGTCTTGGAGCAGAAAAGTCCTGTCTTCTGGTGCGCTGGTTCCACGCTGGGATGGTGTTGCTGCTGCTGTTAGTGTGGCTCAGTGCTGGGCTGGGGTGGCTATATCTGGTGGGGGTCGCGGTTGTGGCTGCGCTATTGGTGTACGAACACCGCTTGGTGAAACCCGATGATTTAAGTCGTTTGGATGCGGCGTTTTTCACCATGAATGGCTATATAAGTATTATTTTGTTTGCGTTTGTCCTCGCAGATGTGGTGCTGGGATGACGCCTTCCGCAACCCCGCAAGAACGTGTGCCGTGTAACGTTCACGTAGTCATAGCAATTTGTGGCGCTTCCGGGGCGGGATATGCTGTCGCTTTGCTTCAGCATCTTCTCGCGAGTGGATGTGAGGTTTCGCTCCTGACCTCTGCGGCAGGACGGCAGGTGTTACGCCTGGAACAACAAGGGGGTTCGTTCCCTGCAGGGATGGCTCTTGGCTGGGCGGACGCTCCTGCCGAACTTCACCGTGAGCTATGTCAATACTACCAACCACGTGGCGGACAGTTGCACTGCTACGCCGAACATGATTTTATGGCTCCAGTTGCAAGTGGTTCTGCCGCAGCTGACGCTATGGTGGTGATCCCTGCATCCATGGGGATTGTAGGCCGCCTGGCCGCCGGAGTGAGCAATACCTTGATTGAACGCGCCGCAGATGTGATGCTCAAGGAGCGGCGGCGCCTGATTCTGGTGCCCCGTGAGACCCCGCTCCACAGTATCCATCTGCGTAATCTCCTTACGTTAAGTGAAGCAGGAGCTACAATCCTCCCCGCGATGCCCGCATTTTATCATGGGGTTAATCAAGTGCAGGATCTGATCGATTTCATAGTGAGCCGCGTGTTGGATCAACTCCACATACCGCACCACTTGACACGTCGTTGGGGTGATACACTTCCAGATGCCTGATTGGATGTTTTATCCGTGCATAGAAATGAGAAATTAACATGAAGTCACTGTTTGAACAGATACGCACTAAAATAGAAACAGACACCCGTATCAGCGATGCTGAAGCGCTACAGCTGTTTGAGTCTGACGATCTGCTCGCTATTGGAGAGCTGGCCGATCTGGCAAACCGCAAAAAAAACGGTTTGAGGGTGTTTTTTAACGTCAACCGCCATATCAACTACACCAATGTGTGTGTTAATCACTGCCGTTTTTGTGCCTTTTGCCGCGAGGGAAACGAGCCCGACGCCTACACCTACAACTTGAGCCAGGTGCTGGATAAGGCTGCCGAGGCCAATGTCGCCGGCGCGACAGAGCTTCACATGGTGGGGGGGCTGCACCCAGAGTTGCCGTTTGAGTTTTACCTGCGCCTGATGGCCACCATCAAGGCCAACAATCCCACCATTAAAATTAAAGCCTTCACGGCGGTGGAGATCGACTATTTTGCCCGCATCAGTGGCCTAGAGGTGGAAGAGGTTATCAGCGAACTTAAGCGCCTCGGTCTTGATTCCACCCCCGGGGGAGGTGCGGAGATCTTTGATGCAGGGGTTCGCAGTCAAATCTGCCCAGAAAAAATCTCGGCGCAGCGCTGGCTCGAGGTTACCGAAAAGATCCATGCTGGTGGGCTAAAAAGTAACGCCACCATGCTCTTCGGGCACGTTGAAACCTATGCCCACCGTGTCGATCATATGCGGCGCTTGCGGGAGTTGCAGGATCGCACCGGTGGGTTTCAGGCCTTCATCCCTCTTGCGTTTCAGACCCAAAACAGCAACATCAAGGTGGAACACGGCCCGGACGGGATTGATTGCCTCAAAACCCTTGCCATCAGTCGCATCTATCTGGACAATTTCCAACACATCAAGGCGTACTGGGTAATGTTAGGGCTTAAGGTGGCGCAAGTGGCACTGTGCTTCGGGGTTAATGATCTGGACGGCACCGTGGTGGAGGAGAAAATCGGTCACGATGCGGGGGCAGATTCGCCTCAGGCTCTCGGGAAGGAAGAGATTATTCGCCAGATCCGCAGCGCTGGGCGTATCCCGGTAGAACGCGACACTCTGTACCAAGATCTGCAGGTGTACTGACAAGATGTCTGAACTTGAGCTGATTCAAGATGCTTTAAGGCAAGGGACACCACTGACCCGTGCTCAGGCGCTGTATCTGTACCGCAATGTTGACCTGCTCCATCTTGGAAAGATGGCGGATGCGCGGCGTAAACATCTCCATCCCGCAGGGGAGGTGGGGTTTGTGGTGGATCGCAATGTCAACTACACCAATATCTGCAGGTGCCAGTGCCGCTTCTGTGCCTTCTATCGCGATATCTCAGACCCCGAGGGGTATGTACTCAGCGCGGCACAGATCTGCGCCAAAGTGGAAGAGCTGGTGGCGTGTGGTGGCACCCAGCTGCTGATGCAAGGGGGGATCCATCCTGAGCTGCCCCTAAGCTGGTTCGAGCAGCTATTTGCTCTGCTGCGCCGCCGTTTTCCTACAGTGCAGATCCACTCCCTCTCTCCGGCAGAGGTGGTGCACCTTGCCGCGCACGCGGGGATCAGTCTACGTGCATGTATTCAGCGCCTCCAGGCTGCCGGGCTTGAATCGATCCCCGGAGGGGGTGCCGAAGTGCTGGTAGATGCGGTACGGCGTCATATCTCCCCAAATAAAATCGGCTGGCGCAAATGGGCCGAAGTGATGGAAACCGCACATGAACTGGGGATGAAAACCACTGCCACCTTGATGTTTGGCTGTGGCGAAACTCCGGAACAACTGGTGGAGCATCTGTTGCGTGTGCGCGAGATTCAAGCGCGTAGTGGCGGATTTACCGCGTTTATCAGTTGGAGCTACCAGCCCGACAACACCGAACTTGGGCACGAAATTCGCCACGGCGCTACCGGCACCGACTACCTGCGCGTAGTGGCGCTCTCCCGGCTGGTGTTAGATAATGTTCCTAATATTCAGGCGAGCTGGGTCACGCAAGGGGCACGCATGGCGCAAGTGGCGTTGCGTTTTGGTGCCAACGACATGGGCGGCACCATGCTTGAAGAAAACGTTGTTGCCGCTGCAGGGGTATCGTTCCGCATGTCGCAGCCCGAGATCATCCACCTGATTCGCGCCGCGGGCTTCACTCCAGTGCGGCGCACCACCAAATATGCAGTGCTCGAACATTATTAAAGAAAAAAGTGGCGGGCATTATATGATGCCACTGACGCTTTCCCTCTGCCTGCGCACGTGACACTGCCGCACCAAACCCAGCACGCCATCCTGAACTTGATTCAGGATCTCCTTGAAGGTGAGGTTGGGGCGTAAGGCTGAAATTGTATCGCAGTGATATAGGTGAGTGGCGGCAGCCGGGGCGCAACCCGGCGGTCTTGATCTTGATGGTCTTGATTCAGTCACTGACGCAGGAGGCGAGAGTGCAGATCAAGTCCGCACTGACGGTTTTATGCTACAGCGGTGGTGTTTACAGGAACGTGGGAGTATCACGAACCCCAAAGAGAGATATCCGCAGGAGGGCGTCCACACCTTGCCGCGCCTTGTTTTTACACATAAACTTTGACTTGCCCTCCATCTTGTCTTAAATTTCCCCTTTGGATCAAACGGTACAAGCTACCTTTCTCAGGTGCGGTTTTGCTGAATTATCTCGATATTTATGTGTGGGGATGGATTAGTATCCTCCCCTGTAAAACCCTAACAAGGACCAACGCTGATGTCTCAACCACAATTGCCCCTGCGCGCCAACATTGCTGCTATGGATGGGTATGTGCCGGGGTTCCAGCCTCCGGATGCGGCCAGCTGGATCAAGCTCAATACCAATGAAAATCCCTACCCCCCCTCGCCACAGGTAAGAACTGCAATTCTGGCGGAGGTGGGAAAAATAGGGGAAAGTCTGCGCCTCTATCCCGATGCTGGCAGTGTGAAGGCACGCTCTATTGCGGCTCAACTGTACGGGTATCCGCCAGAGTGGGTGGTGATGGCGAATGGGTCGGATGAATTGCTTAATAATTTGATCCGTGCGTTTGCCGACCCGGGAGATGAAGTGGCTTTTGTGGAGCCATCTTATTCGTACTACGCCACGCTGGTGGAGATTCAAGGTGCACGGACACACCGTTTTACCCTGGATGAAGATTTCAACCTCGCTGACTTCCCGACACACTATGATGGGAAGCTGTTTTTTCTCACTAGTCCCAATGCGCCGCTGGGGTTCTCCTTTTCCCGCGAGAGCATTGCCGATCTGGCACGTCGCTGCAGCGGGATGCTGGTGGTGGACGAGGCGTACGCCGATTTCGCCTCCACCAGTGCCATTGACATGGTGCATCAGTTTCCCAATCTAGTAGTGACGCGCACCTTCTCCAAGAGCTATGCCCTCGCGGGGATGCGCCTCGGAGTTGCAGTAGCACACCCGCAGGTGGTGGCAGCGCTGGATAAAATCCGTGATCACTACCATCTCGACCGTCTTGCCCTCGTCGCCGCCGAAGCGGCGCTGCAGGATCAGGTTTGGTTGCAGGAGCATGTAGCACAGATATGCACAACGCGAGATAAGTTCAGCGCGGCCTTAGAACAGCGCGGGTATCGTGTTCTGCCGTCGCAGGCCAACTTTGTATTTGCCATCCCGCCGGATCAAAATGGGGAGCGGGTTTATTCCCTGCTCAAAGAGCACAAAATTCTGGTGCGCTATTTCACCAGCGTCCAGCTGTGCCACGGGGTGCGGATCTCCATCGGCACCCCCGAACAGATGGATGCAGTTCTGCAGGTGCTGGCGTGACACTCTTGCTGCCCTAAAGATACCAACTCTACCCTGGTCAAAATTTCATTCGCACTTTACGTCCCCAATAAAGGTCTTTGTATGTCTCAAACCCCACTTCTTACCACGTCGGCTGAAGTTGCCGATCTCGCTCGTTCTTTAAGTAGTCACTCTGTTATCGCGGTTGATCTTGAAGGGGATTCGATGCACTCCTACCAGGAAAAGGTGTGCCTGCTTCAGTTTAGCTGGGGGAAAGAGGCGGCATTGCTCGACCCTTTAGCTGGGGCAGATCTGAGCCCGCTGCACGAACCACTGGCCAATGTGGATATCTGCAAGATTTTCCACGCCGCAGACTACGATATCCGCTGTCTCGCGCGCGACTTTTCGTTTCAGATTCGCGGGCTCTTCGATACCATGACAGCAGCACAACTGCTGGGCGAACCCCGCGTTGGGCTGGGGGATATTCTGCACAAATATTTTAGCGTGGAGATGGATAAGCGGTATCAGCGGGCGGACTGGTCTAAGCGTCCTCTCTCTGCGGAGATGCGGCACTACGCCGCAGAAGATACGCGTTATCTTGAAGATCTGATGGGCATCCTGTGCCACAAGCTGAAGGAGAAAGAGCGCCTGTGGTGGGCGGAAGAGGAATTTCGCTTACTGGAGCAGGTACGGTTTTCCCCCCAGCAGGGGGCGGCATCTCTGCAGGTGAAGGGAGCAGCAACGTTGAATCCACGCCAGCTCGAAACGCTAGAACAGCTCCTCCTCTGGCGCAACGCCCAGGCACAAAAACGCGATTATCCGGTGTATAAGGTGATGTCGAATAAAGCCCTGCTGGCGCTGGCCACCGCTATGCCCCGCTCGGAAGCACAGTTAGATAGTGTAGCAGAGGTGCCGGCGAAACTCCGTCAGCGTTATGCAGAGGTAATCCTGGAGAGTGTGGTAAGCGCGCTGGAGCGGCCGCAACAGGAGTTGCCCGTGCCGCCACAGCGTCGTAGACGTGAGGTAGATCCGGCAGCAGAGGAGCGCTTCAAACGTCTTAGGCACTGGCGCAGCAAAAAGGCGCAAGAACTAGAACTTGATCCAGGCATACTGGTCAATAATAGTATCCTCATGCAGGTTGCGTATCTGCAGCCACGCCATAGCTCCGAGCTGGAGCAGATTGACGGGATGCGTAACTGGCAGCGGCAGGTGCTCGGCCCAGACTTGCTGGCAGCGTTCAGGGACTGAATGTAAATGAGTTGCTGGTTTAGCACGTTGCATGGGTCTGTTTTAAGCCAAGAAATTGTTCAGAAATTGGCGATATCCCAAGTTCGGATCAACAATTACCCGTATTTATCCATTGCATGTCCAGAGAGTGGAGGATCATGTGCCATCAAAGCGCGCCCTAGCCAATTTCTTTTTTGAAATAGGCATGTTGAAAAAAACCCCCCGCAGTGGGTTTCAGTTTCTCGGTTCGGGAGCTGAGTCGGTGGCGGAACATTCCTACCGCACCGCCATGGTGGGATACGCTCTCGCACGCATGACCCCTGAAGCAGACAGCGCTAAGGTGGTGTTGATGTGCTTGTTTCACGATGTGCCCGAAGCACGCACGGGAGATCTCAACTACGTAAACAAGAAGTATGTAAGTGCAGATGAACACAGAGCTGTGCGCGATTTGGCCCAAACCGTCCCTTTTGGGGAGGAGTACCAAGCGACACTGGCGGAACTTGCACAGACGCAGAGTATAGAGGCCTACATCGCCCATGACGCAGATCAGCTTGAGTTGATATTGTCGCTCAAGGAACATAAAGACCTTGGAAATCGCTACGCCGACAAGTGGTATTCCATTGCGCGAAAACGGCTGCGCACCGAACTTGCGCTGGAACTGGCTGCCACCATCTGGGATACCGATTCCAGCATGTGGTGGTTTGACGGAAAAAGTGATTGGTGGATTAATGGGAAGCTCTCTGCAGAATAAATATGTCTTTCGATTGTTTCTGAATTGGCAATGCCCGTTTCAGGTGGAGATATAACCACTATGTGTAAGACGCGCCATCCATTTTGCTTGAACATCACTCTTACCCAACACACAAGATCGGCTGAAAAGCGGTTGACGCTCAAGGGCAGAAGTGCTAGATGTATGCGCCGCACCTGATCTTAAATACGAGTACCATGCAATTCCCGCTGAAAAGTTTCCAACAAGGAACGTTAAACCATGCTCGATCTCAGATATTTACGCGACAACCTTGATGCTGCCGAGCAGCGTCTCGCTACCCGCGGCAGCGACATCGACCTTTCGGCTTTCCGCCACCTGGATGCCTCCAGGCGAGAACTGTTAGGTGAGAGCGAAACCCTGAAGGCCGAAAAAAACCGGGTTTCCGCTGTCATTGGTCAAACCAGGGACAAAACTCAGGTGCAGGATGAGATCGCGGCCATGAAGCAGGTCTCCACCCGGATCAAAGAGTTGGACGAAGAGCTGCGGCAGGTTAACGAAAAGCTCGAGCAACTCCTCATGACTGTCCCCAATCTCCCCGCGCCCGAATGCCCCTCAGGGGCGAGCGAAGATGACAACGTTGTTCTGCGTAGCTGGGGGGAAATTCCCAACTTTTCCTTTGTGCCTAAGGCGCATTGGGATGTGGGAGAAGAGCTGGATATTCTGGATTTTGACCGTGCCGGAAAGCTTACCGGTGCGCGTTTTGTTCTGTATAAAGGTGCCGGAGCACGCCTCGAACGCGCCCTGATAAACTTCATGCTCGATCTGCATACAGAACAACATAAATATGTTGAAATGCTTCCTCCTTTTATGGTAAACAGAGCCTCCATGACGGGAACGGGGCAGTTACCCAAGTTTGAGGACGACCTGTTCCACGTCGAGGGGCCAGATTATTTTCTGATCCCCACGGCCGAAGTCCCGCTGACCAATATTCACCGGGATGAAATTTTGGCCGCCGCAGAGCTCCCTTTGCGCTACACCGCTTATACGCCGTGTTTTCGCAAAGAGGCGGGCGCACATGGGCGCGATACTCGTGGGCTGATTCGCCAGCATCAATTCAATAAGGTTGAGCTGGTGAAATTTGTCACCCCACAGAGCGCTGAACGTGAGTTGCAGTGTCTGCTTGCAGATGCCGAAAAAGTGCTACAGTTGCTGAAGCTACCCTACAGGGTAGTTGATTTGTGTACCGCAGATATCGGGTTTTCTGCTCGGCGTACTTACGATATCGAAGTGTGGCTCCCAGCGCAGGAAACGTATCGCGAGATATCCTCCTGTTCCGACTTTGGTGACTTCCAGGCGCGTCGCGCGGGGATTCGCTATCGTCCTGAGGCGGGAAGTAAACCGGAATTTCTCCACACCCTCAACGGTTCTGGTCTTGCAGTTGGGCGCACATTGCTTGCGGTTCTCGAGAACTACCAGCGCGAAGATGGCAGTGTAGAAATTCCGGAAGCGCTGCGCCCCTATATGGGTGGGCTTGCGAGTATAGAGACACGTAACAATTAAAACAGAAATAGCGGAGGAGTGGCCGAGTGGCTGAAGGCGGCGGTCTTGAAAACCGTTGTACGAAAGTACCGTGGGTTCGAATCCTACCTCCTCCGCCAGTTAAATAAGCACATAAGCATGCAGGATTCGAAGCGGAGCGCAGCGCCGACTTAATGTCGGAGAAGCGGACAGGACGTCCGCGTCAGCAAGCGTAGGGGAGTCTACGCAGGAGCCAACGTGAGGTTGGCGAGGAAGTAGGCGAATCCTACCTCCTCCGCCAGTTAAATAAG